>JASJAR010000039.1 GCA_030066905.1 Paracoccaceae bacterium
GGTTATGCCGCCCGATTGCATGGGGCCTTAGCTCAGTTGGGAGAGCGCTTGCATGGCATGCAAGAGGTCAGGGGTTCGACTCCCCTAGGCTCCACCATATCCCCGAACTGAGATCGACGCTCCGCCGGGTCAAACCATATCGAGCGCCTCTTCGAGTTTCTCGAGTTCGCCGTCGTGGAGCCTGATGGCTTGCGCGGGGTAGGGAAATGCTCTCGCCCGCACCTCGGCGTTGAACTCATTCAGCGCGGCGACCCGCTCTTCGAACATCTGCCGGTGGAGCCGTCCGAGGTCACGAAAGGCGTGGGCGTGGCGGGGCGGGTTGTCGGCCTCGCCGCAGATATCCGCCATGAAGAGGAAGATCACGTCGCCGGCATTGCCCGAGCCGAGCGAGATCGTCACGATCGAGGTCCGGTCGTTCAGAAGGTTGAGCGTGTCTTCGGCGACGCATTCGATCTCGCAGGCAATCGCTCCTGCATCCTCGTAGCGTTTGAAGGTGGCCAGGATCTCCATCGCCTCCTCGGCAGTGCGCCCGAACGCGCGAAGCCCCCCCGCCCAGTGCGACAGCGACGGCACAAGCCCCATATGGACCTGCACGGGGATGCTCTCGCGCGCCAGCATCTCCACCACCTCGTAGCTGCGGTTGGTGAAGTACATATCCGCCCCTTGCTCCATGCAGGAAATCGCATGGGCGAGGATTTCGTCTTTCGTCGCGAATTGCCCCCAATTCATCGCCGTGGCAGCGAAATGGGTGGGGGCGATCTCGCGGCACATGTCGAGATGGACGTCCCAGACGGTCAGAAGATCGACTCCCGCCTCGACGCAGGCGCGGAACTCAGTCTCATTGGCGGGGTTGACCATGGTGAGCCGCTGGCCTGAGCCCTTGAGCTTCAGAAGATCGGCGATCGTGTAGTTCCGCTGCGCAGGCTTGCGCCCGAACGTGTAGATGTTTTTCAGTTTCTGGCTCATTGCGTCGCCCAGATCTTGCGGCGGCGTTCCTTGACGAGGTCGTTGCCCTCTTCGGTGCCGTCATGGAAAGTGTCGAACCACTTGTCCCATGGCGTCTCCCAGGTCCCGTAATTGCAGTCGAAAAACTTGTGGTGGAGCTGGTGGAAGAAGTCGCCGACTTCGACCCCGCCCTTGCCGACTTTCACCTTCTCAAAGCCCGCGTGCGACGTCGGCGCGCCGATGCCGTGGTGGAACAGAAGGAAGATGACGTGGATCGGATGCGCCGGGATCAGAAGGAAGATGAGCGTATCGGTCATCAGGATGAAACTCTCGACGGGGTGCATCGCCAGCCCCGACCAGGGACCGGTATTGATGTTGCGGTGATGCCAGGAATGGACGTGGCGGTAGAGCGCGCCCAGGTGGAGGAGCCGGTGATGGCAGTAGAAGTAGAACCCCGCCCAGATCGGGATGAGGACGATCAGGACGACGAACCAGACCGGATTGCTCTCAACGGTAATCATCGTCGCCCAACCGTTCGCATAGGCGTACCAGATGAGGCATTCGTAGAACGTCCAGAAATGCATCGCCACGTAGGACCAGATCATGTTGTCCCAGACCTGGTTTTTGAACCAGAAGACCTTCGCGCCCTTCATCATCGGGCGCATGTCGTAGCGGTAGTCGTCGCCTTGCAGGCCGAGTTTCCACAGCAGCAGATGGAGCCCGCCGGCGACCACGGTGAGGATCACGAAGTTTCTCAGCCACACCTCGCCGATCCAGTCGAGGCTGAGGGTTTCGGCGCGGGAGAGCTCGGGCGTGAAGAACACCCATGTGACAATCGCAGCGAGGAGAAAGAGCATCCTCAGACCCACCGGGTTCCAGCTTTTCAGAAGATACATCGCCGACGCGACCGGCTTCATAGGCCAATCCCAATAGGGGGCCAGTTGCAGGGGCAGGGCCGGAGTGAAATGCCAGATCTTTCGCTTCGGGCGCGGAGGGGCTGTGTCGGTCATCCCGCGCGGGCCTCCCGCTCGGCCGCGGCGCGGGCGATGGCGAGCTTGGCGTCGCTCAAAGGTTCACGGACGCCGGGGCGGGTGACGGCGGGATCATGGGCCGTCCGGGCGAAGACCTCGCGAACCATAGGCGCGAAGAAATCGAGCGGCAGGTCGGGATAGTCGGGGTCGAAACTCGCCTGATCCCAGTTTTCGCAGAAGGCCACGCAATCGTCGAAATAGGGGCTTTCCCGGTGCTGGTCGCGCTTGTTGGGGTCGGCACCGACATGGTGGCCGTAATAGATCATCTGGAAGTCGCCATGGGTCTCAACGCACCAGGCGCATTGCTCGCGCACGAAGGGCCGGAGGATCGCGGCGGCATATTCATCGTGGTTATAAGGCGCGTAGATGTCGCCGATATCATGGAGAAGCGTGGCCACCAACCAGTCGATATCCGCCCCGTCGCGCCAGGCCCGGGTCGCCGATTGTGTGGAATGGCCGAGCCGTGTGACCTGGTAGCCCGACAGGCTCGCATCGAGCTCGACCATGGCGTCGAGCAGACGGTCCGCCGTACCTGCGGCATACTCAGTCTCGTGTTCGTTCAGGAAGGCATAATCTTCCTTCGTGCCGTCCTTCATTTGGGTGAATGCGACTTTTTCCATGGCGCCCTCGCCGGTTGCAACCTGGTTCAGGTCGCACATAGGCCAAAAAGGAGGCTTGTGCCGAGAGGGAAAAAACGCATTCCTTCATAACAAAAAGGAATGATCAATATGCGGCGCCGGCTTCCTCCTCTCAACGCGCTTCTCGCCTTCGACGCCGCAGCCCGGCACCAGAGCTTCACCCTGGCCGCGCGGGAAATGGGCATCGCCCAGCCGGCGATCACCCGGCATATCGGCAATCTGGAGACCTGGCTCGGGGCGCCGCTTTTCGAACGGCGCGGCAATTCGGTCGCCCTGACCGAAGCCGGCGTCCATCTCGCAAGGGTCGCGACCTCGGCCTTCGACCGGATCGAACTCGGGGTCCGCGATCTGCCCCGCGGCGGACGGCAGGACCTGATCATCGGGGCGTCGTTCGGGATCACCCATCTCTGGCTGATGCCGCGGCTCGCGGCGATGCGGGCCGCGACAACGGCGACGGTGAACTTTATGACGTCGGACGCCTATTCCGACTTCGACCGGGCCGGTGTCGACCTGTCCATCCGGTACGGCGACGGTCGCTTCCCCGGCTATCTCTCGGACCTCCTGCTCCCCGAAATCTGCTTTGTGGTCGCGTCGCCGGGCTTTATGGCCGCCCACCCCGAGCTCGACCCCCGGGATCTGACCGGCAGTTTGCGCGGCGATTGGCTGCTGGAGCATGGCGATCCGTCCGATACCGGCTGGGTCACCTGGCGGACATGGTTCGAGGCGCAGGGGGTACCGCCTCCGCAACCCGAACGATGGACCGAGATCCGCACCTATCCCGCGCTCCTCGACATGGTTCGGCATGGCGAGGGCCTCGCCATCGGGCATGTCGGACTGGATGACCAACTGGTCGAATCCGGTGAAATTCTGCGCCTCGGTTCCCCGCTCCAGCGCCCGGGGCGCGGGTATTTTCTGGTCTACGGCCCAGAGGCGATGAAGCGGCCCGGGTTCCGGGAACTGCGCGCCCAACTGCTCGACCGTGCCGGGTGATGGAGGCGCGGCCGCTCACCCCCTGCGGTGCCGCCGAACGTTCTCTTGCACCAGCCGGGCTTCAGGATTACCGACATGGGTGTCATCGAGAAAAGGCCATCCGATGACAACGAACGTTCCGAAGGTGGCCGCGCTGCTGACGGTGTTCCTCGCCATGGCCTTCGCGCTTCTGCTGACCGTTGTCATGCTGGAGCGCGCCGTGCTTCCCGTCGTGCTGGGAGATGCCATGGCGGTGGCCGAAGAGGACATCCGCGCGACGTTCTCCGCCCTGAAGCTGCTCGTTGGGGGCCTTCCGTACACGCTCGGTGTGATGATCGCCGGCGCAATTATCCTTGCCGTCACTCAGGCCATCGCATCGCGCGGGGCGGTGCTGCCGGTTGCGGTGCTGCTCATCCTGCTTGCTCCGGTGTCCTACAACATCTTTTTGGTGGACACCGCTTTGGTCGTCGCCACGCTGGAAGCACGCGGCCCGACGACGAGATCGACCAGGTCACGGCAAGCCTTGCTGCCGCAGTGCGCCAGCACGTCCTAGCGTTCGCTGCGTTTGCGTTGGCGTTGCTCGTCCAACTCGTCGTCGTAATCGGCGCAGAGCCCCGGGAAACCGCGGCATGATCTCACGTACTATGGGACATAGAACGACGCGACGGCGTCATTTCGCCGAACGACGATTTTTTTTGCTGACCTGGACGTCAGCAATGCTATTTGTCAGAAAAGAGAAGCGTGGCCCTCGGGCTGCGCCGTGAATGGCGAGAAGGACGCAAGATGGCGATCGCGACATCCCGGATCGAGCTGGCGAAGCTGACCGTTCTGGCTGCCGCCATAGGGCTGGCGCTGGCCAGCGAGGGCCTTGCCACCGACGCCACGGAAATCGCCGACGGGCAGCCTTGGAAGATGCAGAGCAACGGCGGACCGAACGGCCAGATGGTCCTCAATGCCGATGGCAGCGGCCAGATGCGCGCGATGGGCCTGCGGATGCGTCTGCAATGGCAGGCCGAGGGCGACAGGCTTTGCGTGGCGACCCGCATGCGCGGCACCCGCTGCGTGACGCTGGTGGCGGCCGAGAACGGATATGCGGGTCTGGAGGATGGCGAGGTCGCCTTCCTCCTCACCCGGTAGAATGAGGCAAACGACCCAACGGATGAACGCGGACGTAAAGACCAACGACCCGATCGGACTTCCGCTTGAAGATCCCGGAAAAAGCAATGGCTCGTCCACCACTCGAAAGCCATTGCCCCCCTTCGGCCCTGCGCCCCCTCAAAAGGGCCGAAGGGGGTTTATTCCAAGGTTCCTCCGCACCGGCGTTCCGCTGCTCCTGGCGTTCCTGCTCGGCGGGGTGGCGGGGCTCTACTTCCAGCCACCGGGCCTCCAGCAGGTCTTCCGCGTCACCGGCCTGACCCCCGGGGGCGGCACTGACACGCCCATCGCCCAGGCCATCGACACCGTGCGGGCTCAAGAGGAGGTCGCGGTCGTCGCCAATGGCGATGTCGTGGCCCTCGGCCGGATCATCCCGCGCGACGACGTCGTCACCCTCGCGCTGCCCTTCGGCGCCGGTGATACGCGGATCGACGACCTTCTGGTGCGCGCCGGCGACACGGTCGAGGCGGGCGAGGTCGTGGCTGTGCTCGACAACAAGATCGCGCTCGAAAATGCGGTGGCCACCGCGCGGGCCTCGGTCGACGTCCAGCGCGCGGCCCTGATCCAGGCCCGGGCGTCGGTGGAGGCAAACCGCGAAGAAGCGCGCGCTTCGCTGCAACGGGCCGAGGCGACCGAGCGGGCGGCCCTTGCCACGCTCGAACGCACGCGGGACCTCTTTGACCGGGGGACGACCACCCGGAGCGCCCTCGACGATGCCGAGGCCCGGGCGGAGGAAGCGACCCGCGATGTCGAGCGCTCGCGGGTCACGCTGTCGCGCTACACCGGCCCGGAAGACGACCAGCCCGATGTGGCCCTCGCCCGCGCCAACCTTGCCGCCGCCGAGGCCGAGGTGCGGCGCGCCGAAAGCGACCTCGAAAAGGCCTTTGTGCGCGCGCCCATCGCCGGCACGGTGCTCGACGTCAATGTCCAGGTGGGCGAACGGCCGGACGGAAACGGCATTCTCGATCTCGGCAATACCGAGGTCATGACCGTCGAGGCGGAGGTCTACCAGACCCTGATCGGCCGGGTGGCGGTGGGCGACCCCGTCACCGTGATTGCCGATGCGTTCGACCGTGAGCTTGCCGGCACCGTCTCGGCCATCGGGCTCGAGATCGGGCGCCAGACCATCACCTCCGACGACCCGGCCGCCAATACCGATGCGCGCGTTGTCGACGTCATCGTGACGCTCGACGCCGAAAGCACGCCTCCCGCGCGCCGGTTCACCAATCTCGAAGTGGTCGTGCGGATCGACGCAGGCCGCCAGGAATGACTCGATCGATCGCGTCGCTGCTCGATGCCCTTCTGGGGCGGATGCCCATCGGCTGGCTCCAGCTCAGCCACAGCCGCGGGCGGCTCCTCGCGGCCCTTGCGGGCGTCACCTTCGCCAACATCCTCGTCTTCGTGCAGCTGGGCATCCTCGGGGCGCTCAACCAATCGACCATTTCCTCCTACGACATGTTCGACGGCGACATCATGATCTCCTCGTCGGACGCCAACACGCTCACGGACGGCTCCAACGTCGCCCGGACGCGCATGTTCGAAGCCCTCGGGGTCCCGGGCGTCAAGGACGCAACGCCGCTCTTCATCGCCAACCTCGAATGGCAACGTGAAGACGGCAATGCCTCCACGCTTCAGACGATTGCCATCGACCCCGAGAAGACCGAGTTCGCCGCCCCTGAAGTGACCGCGCGCCTGACCGACCTGCGCCTGCAAAACCGGGTTTTCGTGGACCGGCGCACCAGGGGCCTCCCGGCCGATGCGCTTGAGAATGTCTCGCCCTCAGAACCTTATGTGTTCGAACTGAACGGGACGACCGTCTGGGCCGTGGGCACGCTCGACGTAGGCGGAGGGTTCGCCGCCGACGGCTCGCTTTACGCCTCCGACCAGACCTTCCTGACGCTGTTCCCGAACCGTTCGTCCTCGGCGCCGAACCACATCCTCTTGTCGGTGGAGGATGGCATCGACCCGGAGGTCGTCGTCGAGCGGCTCCGCGACGTGCTCCCGGCGGACTCCGTGAAGGTCGACCGGAAGGCGGCCATGGCTTCGGCCGATCTCACCTATCAGACCACCGAACGGCCCACGGGCGTGATCTTTGGCTTTGGGGTCATCATCGGCATCATCGTCGGCGTGGTTATCGTCTACCAGGTGCTTTCGACGGACGTGGCCGATCACATGAGCGAGTATGCGACCTTTAAGGCCATCGGCTATCCGCAGAAGTTCTTTCTCGGCATCGTCATCGAAGAGGCGGTCATTCTGGCGGTCCTCGGCTTCATACCGGGATTGCTGGTCTCCGTCGGCCTTTATGCGCTGATGTCGAACGTCACCGGGCTGCCGATGTCGATGGACGTCCTGCGCGGCGCCTCCGTGCTCGTCGGCACGATCCTGGCCTGTTCGATCTCCGGTGCGCTGGCCACCCGCAAGCTCGCCGCCGCCGACCCCGCGGACCTCTTCTGATGCCCCGCGACGACCGCCGGAACGACATCGGCCCATCCCCGATCGTCGCCCAGGGGCTGAACCACTGGTTCGGCACCGGCGAGGCCCGCAAACAGGCCATCCACGATGTCACGGTGGAGATCGACAAGGGCAGCCTCACGATCCTGATGGGACCGTCGGGATCCGGCAAGACAACCGTGCTCACGCTGATGGGCTGCCTGCGCGATGTGCAGGAGGGATCGGTCACATTGCTCGGGAGCGAGCTTAACGGCGCGCCGGAGGTCCTGCAGGTGCTGCTGCGGCGCCGGCTGGGGTTCATCTTCCAGGCGCACAATCTCCACGGCAGCCTGACGGCGGCGCAGAACGTGCAGATGGGGCTCGAGGTGCATGGCCGGGCGGACCCTGGCCGTCAGCGGGCGGCGGCCGTCCATGCGCTGTCGATCCTCGGGCTCGACGACCGGGTCGACTACCTGCCGGCAAACCTCTCGGGCGGGCAGAAGCAACGGGTGGCGATCGCGCGTGCCATGGTGTCCAACCCCGATATCGTCTTCGCCGACGAGCCGACTGCCGCGCTCGACAAGGTATCGGGCACGAACGTGGTGCGGATTCTGAAGGAACTCGGCCGTCAACGCGGCACGACGACCGTCATGGTCACTCATGACAACCGCATTCTCGAAATGGCCGACCGGATCATCACCCTCGAAGAGGGCAGGATCGTCGACGACAAACGTCAGACGGCTTGAGGTTTGCCGGCGCCGGTCCTGTCGCGCCCCTCGCCCGGACCGGCCGCAGAATGCGTATCGGGCTACCGAACGCGCAGGCCTTTGGCCCGAGGGGAACCCTTACGCCTGGCCTTTGCGCGCCCGGCCGTGCCCCGGATACTGCCCGTCCCGGGCTTGACCCGGGACCGCGATGGGCGGCGCGCTCGTGCGCGTCAGGCCTCCGGCCCCAGGCCGGGGCGCGTGCCGCTCAAGGGACAGCGGGCGCGGCTCAAGGCTCCCATTTCCATCTCCGCCCCCGAGGGAAGAGCCTCACGCGGTTCAATCGATGAACCCCGCGCAAGCCCCCCCGCACCCGGCCGGAGCCAGAACCGCGAGCCGCAGCGCTATTGTGCGGCCACCTCGCTGATCCGGGCCACGCGCGGCCGCTCGGGCTCCGTGGTTTCTTCGGGCCGCGGAAGGTCGGCCGCCTCGTCCTCCGCATCGCGGACCGTAGCACCGCCGAGGAGCGCCTGGACCGTTTCGGCGACCCGTGCCTGGGCGACGAAGAAGGACGGAACGCAGAGCACCACGATCACCGTGCCGAAGAGCACGCCGTAGCCGATGGAGATCGCCAGCGGCACTAGGAATTGCGCCTGGACCGAGGTTTCCATGATCAGTGGGAAGACCCCGAGGAAGGTGGTGACGGAGGTCAACAGGATCGGCCGGAACCGCTCTTTGGTGCCGCGGATGACGGCGTCGCGCAATTCCATACCATTGCCTAGATGCTCGTTGTAGAGATCGACCATCACGAGCGAATTGTTGATGACCACACCGGCGAGCCCGATGATCCCGAAGATCGAGAGAAGCGTCAGGTTCACGCCCATTATCATATGGCCGACGACTGCCCCGATGAGCCCCAGGGGAATTGCCAGCATGACCACAACCGGCTGAACGAAGGAGCGGAAGACGAGCGCCAGAAGAGCGAAGATCACAAAAAGCGCGATGCCGACGGCCTGGAGAAGTGCTGAGGCCGCATCGCCCTGGGTGCGTTGCTCGCCGCCAAGTTCGATGGCGAGCCCCGGATAAGCGTCCAGAAGCGGCGGCAGGAGGTCCTCGGTCACAATCGCGTTGGCTTCGGCCGACGTGATCACGCTCGAATCGAGATCTGCCGTCACCGTCGTGATCTTGCGCCCGTCGCGGCGCAGGATCTCGGTCGGCGCCAGCCCCTCTTCGATGGTGGCAATCGCCGACAGCGGCAGCGTCTCGCCGGCCGGCGTCGTGATCCAGCTGTCGAGGAGATCCGACAGTGAATTGCTGTCCTCGTCGGGGTAGCGCACCATCACAGCAACATTGTCGGACCCGCGCTGGACCGTCGTCGCCTCAAGGCCGAAGAAGCCTGACCGGGTCTGGTTTGCGAGGTCTTCGAGCGAAACGCCGTAGATGCGCGCCTCGTCGCGCAGGGCGACCCGGTATTCGGTCTGGCCGGCGGAATTGTCGTCGCGGATCGAGAACACGCCCGGAATGCCGCGAAGCCCCTCGCGGAGGTCGGCCACCACCGGCGTGATGTCCTCGCCCTCGGGCATCGACATCTCGACCGCAATCGGGTCGCCGGCACCGACAAGCTGGGACGATACCGTGAGGCTGTTGACCCCCGGGATCTGTCCGATGGCCTCGATCCAGGCGACTTCGAAATCGCTTGTCGGCCAATCGCGCAATTCCGCGTCGGTCACCTCGACAACCACCGTGGCGAGCCCCGCCCCGTTGGCCGCGCCCGTGGAGCCCGGGCCGCCCTCGGCGACGCCCTGGCCGACGACGACGTTGACGCCGTTGATCACCGGGGGCGTGCCCTCAGCAAGATCGGCCTCGATTCCGGCGGCAGCGCTGGAGGCGGCTTCGCGGACATGGTCGGCGACCCGTTCGGTCATCGCAAAGGTCGTCCCGTCGGCCATCTCGATGCTGGCGGTCACGAACGTCCCGTCGATGGAGGGGAAGAAGTTGAACCGCACATAGCCATGGGCGAGAAGCCCCACGGTGAGCACCATCAGAGCCACCGCCGATGCCATGGGCACCAACACCCGGCGGGTGGTGAACCGCAGGATCGCGTCGAGCGGGCCGGCGATGAAGGCCTGGAGCACCCGGTCCACGCCGGCGCGGATCATCCGCAGCGTCCGCAGAACGATGTTTGGCCGGTAGGAGGGGCTCACATCGAGCTTCGAGAGGTTCCGCGGCAGGATGAAGAGCGCCTGGAGAAGCGACAGGGAGAGAACGATCATCACCACAAGCGGGATGTCGGAGAGGAATTTCCCGATCACCCCCGGCAATTGCAGCAGCGGCCAGAAGGCGACGAGCGTCGTGACCGTGGAAAAGACCACCGGCACCGCGATCCGTTGCGTGCCCTTCACGGCGGCTTCGAGCGGCTTCAGCCCGCGTTCGCCGTTGGTGTAGATGTTCTCGGACACGACGATGGCATTATCGACGATGATGCCGATGGCCAGGATGAACCCGAAGAGCGAGATCATGTTGATCGACATGCCCGCAAAGTTCATCGCCACGAGGGCCGCTGCAAAGGACAGCCCGATGCCGACTGCCGACCAGGCCGCGAGACGGAAGTCGAGAAACAGCGCCAGACAGATAATGACGAGCGTCAGCCCGATGATCGCATTCGACGTCAGAAGGTCGATCCGCCCCTGTAGTTCGCGCGCATCGTTCTGCCAGACCGTGGCGTAGATGCCTTCCGGCAGGCTCGGGCGAAAATCGCTCTCCAGATAGGCGGTAACCGTATCGACGATGTCGAGCACCTGCTCTTCGCCAACCCGGTAGACATTTACCGAAATCGACCGGTCGCCGTTGAAGGAGGCCGACAGGTCGGTGTCCTCAAACCCGTCTACGACCGTTGCGATGTCTCGCAGGTAGACCCGGCCGCCGTCCGCCGCGGTGCGGATGATGATGTTCTCGAAGTCGCTCTGGGTGAAGTTCCGCCCCGTGGTCCGGATCGGGACTCGTACCGTGTTAGTGTCGATGGCCCCGCCCGGCAGTTCCAGCGAGTTCTGACGGATCGCGCGGGCGACCTCGTCCATCGTCAGGTTGTAGGCGCGGAGCGTGTCCCGCTCGATCTCCACCGAAATCTCGTAGGCGCGGCGGTTGCCGACCTCGACGAAGGAAACGTTGTCGAGCGCGGCGAGTTCGGAGCGCAGCCGCTCGGCTTCCTCCGTCAGCACCCGTTCGGAGGCTGCCCCATGCACGGCGATTTCGAGCGACCGGCTTACGTTGGTGGCTTCGGTGATGACCGGGTCCTCGGCATCCTCGGGGAAGACGTCGATCCCGTCCACCTCGGTCCTGATCTCGTCGAGCTTCTCGTCGATGCTCTCGCCGAGCGCGAAGGTGACCGAAACCGTCGCCCTGCCTTCGGAAATCGAGGAGGTGTATTCGTCGATCCCGTCAATCGAGGACAACTCGTCCTCGATAGGGCGCACGATGCTGCTTTCGATCTCCTCGGGGGACGCGCCCGAATAGGTCACCGAAACGCTGACCGTGTCGAGCGCGATCTCGGGGAATGTCTTCTGGGAGATGCTGAGCGCCGACATCGCCCCGACCGCGGCGACGAAGACCATCACCAGCGCGACGGCGACCGGATGGCTCGCCATCCATCGGATCATGGCGTTCATTGGGCGGCCTCCGTCAGGGCGGCCGTCTCGGTCGCGGCGGCATCCTGCAGCTCGATCCCGGGCACCGGCGCGGCGACCGCGCTGGTGATGAGCCGTTGCCCGTCGAGCGACCGGTCGGCGCGGACGAAGGAGAATTCTCCGTCGACATGCACGAGTTCGGCGGCGGTCGTGGCTAGCCTGCCGTCTTCCAGCAGCCACAGGTTGTTGCCCGTGCGCAGCGCCGTCGTCGGAATGCGGTAGGTGCCGGCAGGCTGCGCTCCGTCGATGACGACCTCGGCGAACGCGTTGATCAGGGCCGGCGGCGCGCCCGACGCTATCTCGTCGCCGGTGGCGGTGAGCCCGGACCGGTCGGCGAGGTCCTCAAGTGTCACGGTCACCGTCAGGGTCCGCGTGAGCGAGTCGAGGCGGGGTTCCACCCGGGCGACATGGGCGTTCCACACAAACGTCTGGTTGGCAAACGAGATTTCGGCCCTCGCCGCCGCGCGGGCGCCCTCGAAGAGCCCGGGGATGAGCGCCGCATCGGCCTGCCGCACGGCGATGTCGATCTCCAGCCTGTTGTCGGAGTAGATCTCCGCCAGTTCCTGTCCGCCATTGATGACGTTGCCGACCTCGACCGACTTCGTCAGGACCGCGCCGTCGAACGGGGCTTCGATCTGACGCTGTTCGAGCGCGATCTCGGCGATTTCCATGGCCGCGCGCAGGGAGCCGAGGTTGGCTTCGATCTCGTCGCGGGAGGTTTCGAGATCGTCTACCTCCGTCGACGAGATCACGCCACGCTCAAGCAGGGTACGCGCACGGTCTAGGTCGGACAGGACCTGCTTCATGCGCGCCTCGGTGGCTTCGAGATTGGCGCGGGTCTGGTTCAGCGTCGCGCGCTCGGTCTCGTCCTCGAGCCGGATCAGCACCTCCCCTTCGGAAAACCGCCCCCGCTCGTCGATGGCCGGATGCACGTAGACGACCCGGCCGTTGACCTTGGAAGACAGGGCAAGCTGGCGGTGCGGCTGAACGAAACCTTCGCCCCGGATCGGAAGCGGGGCGTCGATCGGTTCGAGGACGCTGGTGTTCACAAGCTCGGTCAGCCGCGGGGCCGCCTCGGCGACGATCGGCTCTCTGTTTTCGCCGAGATAGCGAAAGCCGATGACCCCCCCGGCGACGATGGCGACGGCCACCCCGACCCAAATCACCTCCCGAAGAATGCCGAATACCTTGCTGAGGCGCTGTCCCATAAATCCATCACATTGCTGCTGACGCTCCGTTCATCAATTAGGGCACCGGTGAAGCTTTCAAGTGCCACATCGCAACTTACGCAGGAAAAGTTGTCCCGGATCAGTTGAACTGCTAAAACCTTTCCGCTTCGTCCGGTGCCGCTCATCCAGAGCACCCGCCCGGGCGAGCGAGGGAGGACTATGGCAAAGAAGACTGAGCGCGGCGCGGCCCCAGCCTACCGGCGCCGCAAGGAACATCGGCCTGACGAGATCATCGCGGCGGGCCTCGAAGAATTCTACGAGCACGGCTTTTCCGGCGCCCGGCTCGACCGGATCGCCCAGAGTGCGGGCATCAGCCGGGCAACGCTCTATCTCTATTTCGAGAACAAAGAAGCGCTGTTCGCGGCCGTCGCCGATCACGCAATCGGCACTTTCATCGATTCCCAGGCCCATGAACTGACATCGGTCGAGGGGTCGACCCGGGACCTCATCGAACGGATGGTGCGCACCTTCTATCGGGAGATCGTCAGCCATAAGAGCAGTGCGATCCTTCGCATTCTGATTTCCGAGGGCGAACGCTACCCCACCCTCGTCGAGCGGTATCACCGGATCATCATGACCCGCGGCCGCCAGACTCTGCGGGCAATCCTCGACCGGGGCATCGCGCGCGGCGAGATTCGCCCGGGACCTGCCGCCAAGTTCGAGGAGATAATTCCCGCACCGGCGATGTTCTACCTGATCGTCCACATGGTCTTCGGAGCGCATCAGCAGATCGACGCGGATGTCTTTCTGGAGGCCCATCTCGATCTACTGTTCAACGGCCTGCTCACGCCGGAAGCCCGCGACACCACGTGAGAGCCGCGCCGGGACCGTCCGGGGCCCTCGGGAATATGAGACAAAATCGAAGCATTTGGGGCGCCGCCCGCTAGGGCGCCGTTAACGCGACCCGGGGTGAAAGCCACCCACGCGTAACATCCAGAAAGGATACCCAGATGGACTTCTCTTCGATTGGCTCGATGTCGTCTATGTTCGGCAGTCTGCCGTCCCAGACCGATCTCCAGCAAACCCAGACCGACCGGATGAACGAGGTCGATACCGACGGCAGCGGCGGCATCTCGTTCGACGAGGCCGGCGAAACCGAGTTCGGCGGCAAGATCCAGGACAACTTCGCCGATATCGACACCGACGGCGACGGTGAGATCACCGACACCGAAATGTCCGACTTCATGCAAAGCAAGATGGACGAGATGATGAACTCGTTCAGCGGCTTCGGCGGGGCCGATTCGGGCTCGATGTTCGATGCCCTGCTCGAAGCGCTCGATTCGGGCGACGACGATGGCGAGACGTCGGATAGCTATACCAACAACACCCAATCGGCCTTCGACGCCTATCAGGAGCTGACCGCTCTGGCCTAAGCTGCACATCCGGCCCCGTGACATCGGAAGGGGCGAAGCCGGGCGCGGCTGCGGTGTCCGACCGCGCCCGCCCCCTGCGCCGATGGCAAGGCTTCGGCCCTTCCGCTCCCGCTCCGCCGCGGCGTCCTGTCGCCGACCGCGGACTGCCCAATTCACGCGCGCCAGGCCCACATTCGTCGCCAGACAGCGGAAAACCCCGGCATCGGCGAATGACAGGCCTCGACCTTGCCCCCGGCTTCGGAGATGGTCGCCCAGACCCGTCCCATGAGGGCTCCATGACGCCGCTTGAAACCCGTATCGCCCAGGCCCGGGGCGACGAACCGGCCGACCTCGTTCTCACCGGCGGGCAGGTCTTCGACCTCATCACCGGCGACCTCATCGAGGGCGACGTGGCGATCACCGGCGACCGGATTGCCGGCATCGCGACGCGCTACGAGGGGCGCGAGCGGCTTGACGTGTCGGGGCTAACCCTCGTGCCCGGCTTCATCGACACGCATCTGCACATCGAAAGCTCCCTCGTCACCCCCTTCGAGTTCGACCGCTGCGTGCTGCCGCTCGGGGTGACGACCGCGATCTGCGACCCCCACGAGATCGCCAATGTGATCGGCGCCGAAGGCATCCGCTATTTTCAGGAGGCAAGCCGCGAGACGCTGATGGACATCCGCGTCCAGATCTCCTCCTGCGTGCCTTCGACCGATATGGAAACCTCCGGCGCGACGCTCACAGCGGACGACCTCAGGCCCCTGATGGACCACCCGTCGGGCATCGGGCTTGCAGAGTTCATGAACTACCCCGGTGTCGTCCACCGCGACCCCGGTGCCATCGCCAAGCTCGAACTCTTCGAGGGCCGGCATATCGACGGGCATTGTCCGTTGCTGTCGGGCCGCGACCTCAACGCCTATATCGCAGCCGGCATCCGCACCGAGCATGAGGCCACCACCGCCGAAGAGGCGCTCGAAAAGCTCCGCAAGGGCATGCGGGTCCTGATCCGGGAAGGCTCGGTGTCGAAGGACCTCGACGCGCTGGCCCCGGTGCTGACCGAGCGCACCGCACCTTACCTCTGCCTTTGCACCGATGACCGGAACCCACTCGACATCGCAGAAGAGGGCCATCTCGACCACATGATCCGCGCCCTGATCGCCAGCGGCGCCCCACCGCTCGCGGCCTACCGCGCGGCGTCGCTTTCGGCCGCCGAAGCGTTTGGGCTCAAGGACCGCGGCCTGATCGCCCCGGGGCTGAGAGCCGACATCGTGGCCCTTGAGGACCTTGAGACCTGCCGCCCTGCTCTCGTTCTCGCCGGCGGGCGCCTCGTCACCGATGCGGCCTTTGCCGCCCGCCGCATCGTCCCACCCGTCGGGCGCCACTCGGTGAAGGCTCCCCGCCTCGCGCCGTCCGATTTCCGCGCCGGCGGCAACCGCGAGGAGACCGACGTGATCGGGATCATCGAAGGGAAGATCATCACCGAGCATCTCTACGAGACGATCCCCATCGTCGATGGCGACAAACGCCCCGACCCGTCGAGGGACCTCCTGCGTATCGCCGTCGCCGAACGCTACGGCAAGAACGGCAACATCGCGACCGGGTTCGTCCGGGGCTTCGGGATGACCAGGGGGGCAATCGCCACCACCGTCTGCCACGACCACCACAACATCGCCTGCGTCGGTGTCGACTACGACGACATGGCCTTGGCCGCCAACCGGCTGGCCGAGATCGAGGGCGGCTTTGCGGTGGCCGCAGACGGGGCGATCCTCGCCGAACTGGCGCTTCCCGTGGCCGGGCTGATGAGCCTCGAACCCTTCGAGTCGGTACGGGAAAACCTCAAGGCGCTGCGCGCAGCGGCCGCCTCCCTCGGGGTGGTGCTCAACGAGCCGTTCCTGCAACTCGCCTTTCTTGCCCTTCCGGTCATCCCAGCGCTGAAGATCACCGACCGGGGGATGGTGGATGTGACGAAATTCGAGATCATCGGGTAGACCGGCCGTTCGGCCCGCATCCCGGGACAACCCCTCGCGCAGCCTGACGATGCCGACCCGTGATGTGCTACCCAACGCGCCCTCGGCCGTTGTCAGAGTTTCCGCCCTTCGATCAGGTGCACGGGCTGGTGTCGTGCGCTGATTTCATCAGCTCCGCCGGGACCTTGTGCCCGATGGCGCT
>JASJAR010000024.1 GCA_030066905.1 Paracoccaceae bacterium
ACTCGATGATCTTCGACACGACGCCTGCACCCACCGTGCGGCCGCCTTCGCGGATCGCAAAGCGCAACCCGTCTTCCATCGCGATGGGCGCGATGAGCTCCACCGTGAAGCCCACATTGTCGCCCGGCATCACCATCTCGGTGCCTGCCCCGAGCGTCACCGTGCCGGTCACATCCGTCGTCCGGAAGTAGAACTGCGGGCGGTAGTTGGCAAAGAACGGCGTGTGGCGGCCACCCTCCTCCTTCGTCAGGATATAGGCCTCGGCCTCGAACTTCGTGTGCGGCGTCACTGAGCCCGGCTTGCAGAGCACCTGGCCCCGCTCCACGCCGTCCCGGTCGATGCCCCTCAGAAGCGCGCCGATATTGTCGCCCGCCTCGCCCCGGTCGAGGAGCTTTCTGAACATCTCGACGCCCGTGCAGGTCGTCTTCTGGGTGTCGCGGATGCCGACGATCTCGATCTCGTCGCCGACGTTGATCACCCCGCGCTCGACGCGCCCCGTCACCACCGTGCCCCTACCGCTGATCGAGAACACGTCCTCGACCGGCATCAGGAACGGCTGGTCGACCGCGCGCTCCGGCGTCGGGATGTACTCGTCGACGGCGGCCATCAGCTCGCGGATCTTCTCCTCGCCGATCCCGGGGGTGTTGCCCTCCATCGCCGCCAGCGCCGAGCCCGCCACGATCGGGATGTCGTCGCCGGGATATTCGTAGGAGGACAGAAGCTCGCGCACCTCCATCTCGACAAGCTCGAGAAGCTCCTCGTCGTCCACCTGATCGACCTTGTTGAGGAACACCACCATCGCCGGGATGCCCACCTGGCGGCCCAGAAGGATATGCTCGCGGGTCTGCGGCATCGGCCCGTCGGCGGCGTTCACAACGAGGATCGCCCCGTCCATCTGCGCCGCACCGGTGATCATGTTCTTGACGTAGTCGGCATGGCCCGGGCAGTCCACATGGGCGTAGTGGCGGTTGTCGGTCTCGTATTCCACATGCGCCGTCGAGATCGTGATCCCCCGCGCCTTCTCCTCGGGCGCCCCGTCGATCTGGTCATACGCCTTGAAGTCCCCGAAATACTTCGTAATCGCCGCCGTCAGCGTCGTCTTCCCGTGGTCCACATGACCGATCGTGCCGATGTTCACATGCGGCTTCGTTCTCTCGAATTTTTCCTTCGCCATGAGCCTTCGCGCCTTGGGTCTTGGGGGGCGTCAGCGACCCCCGGGTTGAATATCGGGCGCCGTCTAGCCCCAAGGGACCCGGGAATCAAGCGTCAGTTGGCATCGGGCCCGGCAGCGGGGGCGGGGAAGGCGACCCGTTCCTGTCCGGGCTTCGGGGCGAACCATTCGGCATTCTCCAGAAGCCAGATCTGGATCGCGGCGGCAGCCTGGAACGACAGGTTTTCGAATTGCGCGTCCTTCCCGCGCACGAGGCCCGATCCGACGAAGGGTACTGCGTTGCGCAGCCCCTCCTGTACGAGGATCTGCTTCGGCTCATCGTTGAGCTTCTGTCGGGTCGCATTGTCGAAGACATTGACCTCGATGATCATCGCCGAGTTCGGGATGTAGACGGTGGGCACGCCGGGCAGGGCCAGGACGAGGCCGCCGACGAGAATCCCCAGATGATAAAGCCCGTCACCGTCGTAGCGGGGCGGCCCGAGCCGCTGGGTGACGGCGTCGCTCATCGACGCCACGATCCTCTCCTCTTCGATGGTCCGCGAGAACGGGCCGTAGGTCACGTCGTCGGCCAGCACCACGGTGTGGCCGAGGCGGAAGGCGCCGAGATCGGGCGGCGGGCCCTGAAGATCGTCGGTTGGCGCACAGGCCGCGATCAGAAGCGTCGCGGCAACGAGAAATCTGCGGATCAAGGGCCCCCTCCCGTCCGGGTATCGGCATTGCCTATCCCGGGCGGGGCGCCCTTTTCAACGGCTCAATCCCCGCAGATTGCGCGGAGGGCCGCCCAGCCGTCGGCGTCGAGCGAGGGGGGGCCACCGCGCGGGGTATCTGCGGTCCGGGCCGCGTCGATCCGGTCGGCCAGACGGGGGTGGGAGATGAAGTTGGCGGCGATCCCGTCGACATCGCCGTATTCCTCCCGCAGCCGCTCGAACATCCTCGCCAGCGCCTCGGGCGGAAGGCCGGCCGCGAGGAGCTGGCCGTGGGCGAAGGTGTCGGCGGCCGTTTCGGCCTCTTGGGAATAGCTTGCCGAGATGAACTGGTTCGCAAGTGCCAGGGCAATGGTGCCGCCGGCGAAGTCGCCCAGAACGAGGCCCAGAAGACCCGCCGAGCCTGCGGTCTGGAGCGCGATGCGGGTGGGATCGCGGGCGACGACATGGCCGATTTCATGGGCCAGAACGGCGGCCACCTCGTCGGGGTCCTCGGCGGCCTCGATGAGCCCGCGGAAGATCACCACATGGCCGCCGGGCAGCGCAAAGGCATTGACGAGCCCGTCATCGAAGACCGACACGGTCAGCGGGTAGGCGATTGCGGTGTCGCCCATGACGCGGTCGGTCATTTCCGCCAGCGCGACCTGACCCTCCGGGCCGGTGCAAAGAAGCTCTCCGGTCGTCTCGGCGCCGAAGATCCGCTCGATCTGACGCTGGACGCTTTCTCCGAAGGCGACTTCCCGCTCGGGCGGGATGATCCGCGCAAGCTGACCCGCAAGTGCCGGCATGATGACGAACAAGAGCACCACGACCGAGCCGAGGGCGGCCACCGAGAAGAGGCCGACCTTGCGGATCATCGGCCAGGGCAGCCCTTCACCGGCGAGATCGGGCAGCAACCCGCGCATGTCGCGGATGATCCCGTCGCCGGTGACCTGAAGCCGGGCGTCGGCATCGCGCGGGCCGAACACCAGAACGCCCGTCTGGCGCTCTTCGCGGTGCTCGACGAGCCGGTCCACAGCCCAGCGGTCGACGATCCGGCCGGTATCGGGGTCGTTGATGTGCAGCGTCGGGCCGGCGCGGTTGACCACGACCTGGCGCCGCGCCGCCGTGACCCCGTCGAAATAGGTGGCGACGAAGCCTTGCCCGGTCATATCGCTCCGCCGAAGTCGAGCGCGTCGGCGAGACCGTCGGCATCGACCTGCTCGTCTTCGGCGCGCTGGCGGATGCGGTCGAGCGCATCGGCATTCTCGACGGTAACCCCGTCGACGACGAGCCGCACGATGGGCTGCACGATGAGCACCATCGACAGCGCCGAAATGAGAAGAAGGGCGATGAGGATGATGAGGACGTTGACGGCGATGATCGCCGGCGAAAGCTCTGGCGAGGCGACGTCGATATCGAGGCTGGACGTCAAAAGCCAGGTGACGATGCCGATGGCGAGGGAGTATACGCCGCCGACAATGAAACCGCCGGCGAAGAGGCGCCAGAGGATGTCGCCGGTGCCGAGTCTGGCGGCAAAGCTGACGCGGCCGTCGAGCACGGTCATCGCAGTCAGTCGGCGGAAACTATCGACCCGGTAGTAAAGCCCGCCGATGATCGCCCAGATGTAGCCGAGACCGGCCAGAACGCCGCCGGCAATGCCCGCCGCGACCGAGCCCTGGGCGGCGACGGCGATGAACACGATCCCGACAATGACCATGCCGACACCGATCATGATGTGTATCAGTGCCGGGTAGAGCGACTGCCAGCGGCCGGTCAGCGCGAACCGGGCGTTGCCGAACCACATTCGGTCGGTGCGGTATTTGGTTAGCGTATAGGTCTGGTAGGGCAGCATCAGCCCCAGCGTCACGAGCGTCAGAAGCGTCAGCCCCACGCCGCGCAGCGCATAGCCCCAGGCTTCATTGTCCATCCCGAAGCGCACACCCCGCCAGCGGGTCCGGCTGAGCTTGTAGCGCAACGAGCGGTAGCGGGCGACGAAGAAGAGCGGCGCGAGGAGGAGAAGCGACAAATAGGCCATGCCGATCTGGACCGCGAAATCCTCTTCCGTCGAGCGCGGAGAGAAGAGCGACAGGTTGAGAAAGAACAGCCCGATCTGGAGCGCGCCGAGGGCGAAGGCGAGGATGACGACGGCGACGAGGAAACCGAGAAGCTTTTCGAGCCCGGTGCCGGTATATTGAAAAGTGTCGCCGCCGGCTGTGGTGGACGACCAAATGTAGCGGCGCACCCGGGTGCGGGCCCAGAAGCGGTAAATGCCGAGTGTGATGAGGGTCAGAAAGGATGTCACCGCGGCGAGGCGGAAGAGCGGGCCGCCTTCACCGGTGTAGTGGCCCTCGATTGTGTTGCTCGGCGCCGGTTGCCAGAGGCCCGGGTTCGCTGCCTGATCGGACATGCCCTATCCTTGAAACACTGCGTTTCGCCGAGGCTAGCGGTCAAATGTGTTGGTTTTTGGGAAGCCGTAGGGAGGCCGCTTGCCGACGCCCGCGCGCTTGCCGAGCCAGTCGGAAAGGTCAGGCTCATGCCGCGTCTTGCCGCCGCCCATCGACCACTGGAGCCCCGCCGCCCAGTCGAAGGTGGTGAGATCCGACAGCCCGCCGTCGAGTTCCAGTGTCCCCTGGCGGCCGCGCGCGAGGTTGTACTTCTGGATACGCACGCCCTTGCCGCGGGTCATCTCGGGAAGCTCGACGAGCGGGAAGACGAGGAACTTTCCATTCTCGGAAACCACCGCGACATGGTCGCCGGCGACCGGAACGCAGACCTTGGCCGCGACCCCTTCCTTAACGTTAAGCACCTGCTTGCCCGCTCTCGTCTGCGCCACGACATCGTCTTCGGGGACGACAAAGCCGTCGCCTGCGGTGGAGGCGACGATGAGCTTCCGGCCCGGCACATGGGTGAAAAGTGTGACGATTTCGGCCTCGTTCGGCAGGTCCACCATCAGCCGCACCGGCTCGCCCATGCCGCGCCCGCCGGGTAGGTTTGCCGCCGAGAGCGTGTAGAACCGCCCGTTCGAGCCGAAGAGGAGAATGCGGTCGGTGGTCTCGGCGTGAAAGATAAAGCGCGGCCCGTCGCCGTCTTTGAACTTCAACTCGCGGGTGAGGTCGATATGCCCGGTCATTGCCCGGATCCAGCCCATCTTCGAGCAGACGATGGTGACGGGCTCTTTCTCGATCATCGCCTCATAGGGGATCTCTTCCGCCTCTGCGGCCTCGGCGAAGGTGGTGCGCCGGGCGCCGCCGTCGTGGGCTTTGCCGAAGACCTTCTTCGTCTCGCGCAATTGCTCGGCGATCCGGTCCCACTGCTTGGCGGGCGTGTCGAGCAGGTCTTCGATCTCGGCGCGTTCCTCGGTCAGCCGGTCGAACTCGGCGCGAAGCTCCATTTCTTCGAGGCGTCTGAGCGACCTCAGGCGCATGTTGAGGATCGCGTCGGTCTGGACCTCGGAAAGCTCGCCGTCGCCCGGGGGCGGTGAGACGTAATCGGCCTCCGAGGTCGCTCGCGCGTGGGCCTTCCCCCAATCCTCGCGCATGAGCGCAGGCTTCGGGTCCTCGTCGTAGCGGATGATGTCGATCACCCGGTCGAGGTTCAAAAACGCGGTGATGAACCCTTCGAGCACTTCGAGCCGGTGGTCGATCTTGCCAAGCCGGAACCGCGCACGGCGTTCGAGCACCTCGCGGCGGTGGTCGAGGAAGGCGCGCAAGACCTCCTTCAGCGACGAGACCTGGGGTGTGACCCCGTCGATCAGCACGTTCATGTTGAGCGAGAACCGGGTCTCAAAGTCGGAATTGCGGTAGAGCGTGTTCATCAGAACGTCGGGGTCGACGTTCTTCGACTTGGGTTCCAGCACGATGCGGATGTCTTCCGCACTCTCGTCGCGCACGTCTGCGAGGATCGGGACCTTCTTCAGTTGGATGAGCTCGGCGATTTTCTCGATGAGCTTCGATTTCTGAACCTGGTAGGGGATTTCGGTGACGACGATCTGCCATTGCCCCCGGCCGGTCTCTTCGACCTTGTGGCGCGCGCGGAGGCGGAATGCGCCGCGGCCGGTGCGGTAGGTCTCGGCGATGCTCTCGCGGGGTTCGACGATGATCCCGCCCGTGGGGAAGTCGGGGCCGGGGACGTAGTTCAGAAGCGTGTCGTCGCGGGCATCGGGGGTCTTGATCAGATGCAGGCAGGCATCGCAAAGCTCGGCGATGTTATGGGGCGGGATGTTGGTGGCCATGCCCACCGCGATCCCCGCCGCTCCATTGGCGAGAAGGTTCGGAAAGCTCGCCGGCAGCACCACCGGCTCTTGCAGGCGCCCGTCGTAATTGTCGCGGAAATCGACGGCGTCCTCGTCGAGCCCGTCGAGGAGCGCTTCGGCGACCTTCGTCAGCCGCGCCTCGGTGTAGCGGGACGCCGCTGGATTATCCCCGTCGATATTGCCGAAATTGCCTTGCCCATCGACGAGCGGGTAACGGACGTTGAAATCCTGCGCGAGCCGGGCCATCGCATCATAGATCGCGCCGTCGCCATGGGGGTGGAAATCCCCCATCGTGTCGCCGGAGATCTTCGCCGATTTCAGGAACTTCCCCTCGGCGGTGAGGTTCAGCCGCCGCATGGCGTAAAGAATGCGCCGGTGGACGGGCTTCAGCCCGTCGCGCGCGTCCGGCAGCGCGCGGTGCATGATCGTCGAGAGCGCATATTGCAGATAACGCTCCCCGATCGCCCGGCGGAGCGGCTCCCTGACCTCGTTCGGCTCTTCGGGGCCGGTGGCACTGCTCATGGGCATTATGTAGACGGGGGGGAATCCACGGTCCAGAGGCGAAGCGATGGCAGAGCGGTCGATCCTCATCACCGGATGCTCCTCGGGCATCGGCTACGACGCGGCGGTGACGCTCAGGCGCCGGGGCTGGCGGGTGTTTGCCTCCGCCCGCAAGGCGGAGGATTGCGCGCGGCTGAAGGCCGAGGGGTTCGAGAGCCCCCGGCTCGATTATGCCGACGCCGCGAGCCTTGAGGCGGGGCTTGGGGAGGTTTTGGGGGCGACCGGCGGGCGGCTCGATGCGCTCTATAACAATGGCGCTTTTGGTGTTCCCGCCCTCGTCGAGGACCTGCCGCGCGACGTTTTGCGGGAGATTTTCGAGACCAATCTCTTCGGTCTGCATGACCTCACCACCCGCGTCATCCCGGTGATGCGGGCGCAAGGCAAGGGCCGGATCGTCAATTGCTCCTCGGTTCTGGGCTGCGTGGCCTATCCCTGGCGGGGGGCCTACATCTCGACGAAGTTCGCTCTCGAAGGCCTCACCGACACGCTCCGGCTGGAGCTTCACGGCTCGGGGATTGCGGTCTCGCTCATCGAGCCCGGGCTGATCACCACGAAATTCGGCGCCAACAGCCAGAAAAACTTCCAGCGGCTGATCGACTGGGAGGCCTCCGCGCGGGCCGACGAGTACCGCGAGGTGCTGATCGAGCGCTGGCGCGGCACGAACCCGAATGCGCGCCTCGAAGTGCCGGCCTCCCATGTGACGGCGAAGATCGTCCACGCGGTTGAGAGCCCCCGCCCCCGGGCGCGCTACCGGGTGACGAAGCTGGCCCAAGCGAGCTACATTCTCAAACGCCTCCTGCCGACGCGGGCGGCCGACGCGCTCATCCGCCGCCTCGCCTGAGGGTTCGCTTTTCGGCCCCGCCCCGCTATGTCGCGCATCTGACGCCCAAGGGGACCTCATGCTCAACGACCCGCTTTTCATCGTCGTCGCCATCGCCGTGCTGATCGTGCTGGGGATTCTCCTCACCGGTATTGGCGGGTTTGCGCGCGGCGGCGAGTTCAACAAGAAACACGCCAACCGGCTGATGCGCTGGCGCATCTATGCGCAGTTCATCGCGGTGGTGCTCATTTTGCTTTTCGTCTTCATCCGCAGCCAGGGGGGGAACTGATGGTCGTTCTGAACAAGATTTACACCAAGACCGGGGATGCGGGTGAAACCGCGCTTGGCAACGGGGCGCGGGTGGCCAAGCATAGCCTCAGGGTGACGGCTTACGGGACGGTGGACGAGCTTAACGCCACCGTCGGCATGGCCCGCCTCCATGCCGGTGGGGATCGCGACGACCAGCTTGCGACCATCCAGAACGATCTGTTCGACCTCGGGGCTGACCTCTGCCGGCCCGACATGGAGCTTGACGCCGAGGCCGAATACCCGCCTCTGCGCATGACGCCTGCCCAGACCGCGCGGCTGGAGACGGAAATCGACGCGATGAACGCAGCCCTCGAACCCTTGCGCTCCTTCATTCTCCCAGGCGGCTCGGCGCTCTCGGCCCATCTCCACCTCTGCCGCACGGTCGCGCGCCGCGCGGAGCGTCTGACGGTGGAACTGGCCACGATGGAGGCGATCAACGAGGCGGCGGTGACCTATCTCAACCGGCTCTCGGACTGGTTCTTCGTCGCCGCAAGGGTCGAGAACGACGGCGGCAGGGCGGATGTGCTCTGGGTTCCGGGGGCCAATCGCTGACAGAGGTCAGCGGCGGGGCCGCCCGGGGACCTCGGCGGAGGGAAGAGCGAACCGGAAGCATTGTTCAGCCTACGTTTCAGGCGTGGGACCCGGCGGGCTCCCAGAGCTCGATCCGGTGGCCTTCGGGGTCGGTGATCCAGGCGAACCGTCCGTTGGGATAGGGGCTCTCGGGGTCGGGCTCGACGACAATGCCGGCTGCTTGAAGCTGTGCGACCATCGCGTCGAGGTCGCGGACCCGGAAATTCAGCATGAACTGGTTGTCGCGGGAGCCGAAATACGCGGTGTCTTCGGCAAACGGCGCAAAGACGCAGATGCCCGCCGTCTGGGTCCAGGGCCGGGTCTCGTAGTCGTCGGGCACGATGTCGACACCGAGGTGGTCGCGGTACCACGCCGCAAGCCCGTCAGGGTCGCGTGCCCGGAAGAAGACCCCGCCGAGACCCAGTACCTTCTCCATGTCCCATCCTCCGCTGCCGCCACCCAACATAGCAAAAACTGCTCGGAACGCGGCGTCGAAAGCCAATTCTGCGTCGATTTTGCACTGTCGCTGCTTTGGTACGCGGGCTAACCCTTTGCCAAACCGGGGGCAGGCCCCCCGCGCGAAAGAGGAGTTGCACGCGATGAAGGTGCTCGTCCCGGTCAAACGGGTGATCGACTACAACGTGAAGGTCCGCGTGAAGGCGGACGGCTCCGGCGTCGATCTCGCCAACGTCAAGATGTCGATGAACCCCTTCGACGAGATCGCCGTCGAGGAGGCGATCCGGCTGAAGGAGAAGGGTACGGCGAGCGAGGTCGTCGCGGTTTCCATTGGCGTGAAACAATCCCAGGAAACCCTGCGCACGGCCTTGGCCATGGGGGCCGACCGCGCGATCCTGATCGTCGCGGCCGAGGATGTGCATACCGATATCGAGCCTTTGAGCGTCGCGAAGCTCCTCAAGGGCGTGATCGACGAAGAGGCCCCGGGTCTCGTGATCTGCGGCAAGCAGGCCATCGACAACGACATGAACGCCACCGGTCAGATGCTCGGCGCCTTGACCGGCTGGGCCCAGGCCACATTCGCCTCGAAGGTCGAAATCGACGGCGAGAGTGCGAATGTGACCCGCGAGGTCGATGGCGGACTTCAGACCGTCAAGGTGAAGCTTCCCGCCATCGTGACGGTCGATCTGCGGCTCAACGAGCCTCGCTATGCGTCGCTGCCGAACATCATGAAGGCCAAGAAAAAGCCTCTCGATGAAAAGACGCCGGCCGATTACGGCGTCGACGTTTCTCCGCGGCTCCAAATCCTCAAGACCGAGGAGCCGGCGGCGCGGAAGGCCGGGGTGATCGTCGGCTCGGTGGACGAGCTCGTGACCAAACTCAAAGACGAAGCGGGGGTGATCTGATGGCGGTTCTCGTTCTGGCCGAAGTGACCGACGGCGAGCTCAATCTCGACGCCACGGCGAAAGCGGTGACCGCCGCGAAGATCATGGGCGACGTCACGATCCTCTGCGCGGGCGCCTCCGCGTCGTCCGCCGGCGCGGCGGCTGCGGGGATCGACGGGGTGGCCAAGGTACTGGTCGCCGAGGACTCCTCGCTGGGGCACCGGCTTGCCGAACCCACTGCGGCGCTTCTGGTCTCGCTGGTGGGGGACTATTCCCACATCGTCGCGCCGGCGACGACCGACGCCAAGAACATCCTGCCCCGGGTCTCAGCCCTGCTCGACGTCATGGTGATCTCCGACGTCTCGGGCGTTGTCGATGCCGAGACCTTCGAGCGGCCGATCTATGCCGGCAACGCCGTTCAGACGATCAAGTCGGCCGACCCTGTCAAGGTCGTGTCGGTCCGGACCTCGACCTTCGACGCGGCGGGCGAGGGCGGATCGGCGCCTGTCGAAACGGTGGGTGCGGCCGACACTCCCGGCCTGTCCGAATGGGTCGAGGACAAGGTTGCCGAAAGCGACCGGCCGGAGCTGACCTCGGCGGGCGTCGTCGTCTCCGGCGGTCGCGGCGTCGGCTCGGAAGAGGATTTCGCGCTCATCGAAAGGCTCGCCGACAAGCTCGGCGCGGCGGTCGGGGCGTCCCGCGCGGCGGTGGATTCGGGCTTTGCGCCGAACGACTGGCAGGTCGGGCAGACCGGCAAGGTCGTCGCACCAGACCTCTATGTCGCCGTCGGCATCTCCGGGGCGATCCAGCACCTTGCGGGCATGAAGGATTCAAAGGTGATCGTGGCGATCAACAAGGACGAGGAGGCCCCGATCTTCCAGGTCGCCGATTACGGGCTCGTCGCCGATCTCTTCACGGCCGTCCCTGAACTCGTCGAGAAGCTCTGACCGCGTCGGCCGGCGGCGCCGTCCGCCGCCGGGGCCGGGCCGGCAAATGGAGCGAGACTGCATCGTAAAGCGCGGTGGCGGCTTCGGCGTGCCAGAGCGGCCCAGGCATGCGCATTGCTGCTGGCCGCTCGAAATCCGCATAGACCTTGCCCCGCAGCCCCTCGCGCCGCGCATCGTCGGTCGCCGTCGCCATCACGAAATCCGCAGCCTCCCGGCGCACCGCCTCGATCATGTCGCGGTCGACGAAGAGCGGCTCGTCGCTGCGGAGCTGATCGGCGATTGGGGCATTGGGCGTCTCGGGCGCCCGGTCCGCCATCCACAACAGGATGACCGGCGCCTCGATGGCCCTCAGAAGGTCGCGCATCCGCTCGACCCATTCGCGCTTGAGCACCTGGACCACGTCCCCGAACCGGTCGCCCGACCGTGCATGGAGGGCCGACAGCATATGCCGGACGAAGTGGAACTCGGTGAAATCGATCTCCGGATAGAGGGCGCGAAGCTTCGGCGTCGCGTCGATGAACCGGTCGTTCCGCCGCGGATGCAGTGTGTAGTAGCTGTTGTCGAGGCAATGGGCCCCGGTGATGTGGAGGATCGCCGCCTGGGCGCGGTTGCAGATCGTGATCAGCGACCGGTCGTCGGCGAAGGCGGTCGCCCCGGCATGCATGCAGCCGAGATTGACCACCTGGGCGCCGGTGATCCGTTCCAGAAGCACCGGCCAGGGCTGGACAACGAACTTCCCGAAGGTGGCGCTGCCGCCGAGGGCGGCAAGATAGCGCCCCTCGGTCTCGGCAGCCGGCCCTCGAAAGAGCAGCCGCGACGTACCGTATCGACAAAGGTGATAGTCGAGCCCACCCCTTGAGTATGCATCGAGCATCCCGAACCCACCAAAATTCATCTCACCCGGTCACAGGACTGCCACAAAGACATTGCCCGTTTCCTAACGGGGGCGGGCCCGGCTTCGCGCTTGCGAAGGGCTTCGGCGGCTGCGATAGACCGTGGGGCGACAGGGGACGCGGGCCATGGGCATTGAAACGGTTGGTGTGATCGGCGCAGGGCAGATGGGCAACGGCATTGCCCATGTCTTTGCCCTCGCCGGCTACGACGTTCTGATGATGGACATCGACCCGGCCGCGCTCGACGCCGCGCTCGGCATAATCCGCGGCAATCTCGACCGGCAGGTGGCCCGCGACAAGATCGCGCCGGCCGACCGCGACGCCGCGCTGGCACGCATCCGCACGACGACGACGCTGTCGGACCTCGGCCCGACCGACCTCGTCATCGAGGCGGCGACCGAACGCGAGACGGTGAAAACGGCGATCTTCGAAGACCTCGTGCCGCATCTGAAGCCCGAGACGATCCTCACGTCGAACACGTCGTCGATCTCGATCACGCGCCTTGCGTCGCGAACCGACCGGCCGGAAAGGTTCATGGGATTTCACTTCATGAACCCGGTTCCCGTGATGCAGCTCGTCGAGCTGATCCGCGGGATCGCCACCGACGACGAGACCTATCGGACGTGCCTCGGCGTGGTCGAAAAGATCGGCAAGACCGCCTCGGGTTCGGAGGATTTCCCGGCCTTCATTGTCAACCGCATCCTGATGCCGATGATCAACGAGGCGGTCTACACGCTCTACGAGGGCGTCGGAAACGTCGAAAGCATCGACCGGGCGATGAAGCTTGGGACGAACCACCCGATGGGGCCCCTCGAGCTTGCAGATTTCATCGGTCTCGACACCTGCCTGGCGATCATGAACGTGCTCCACGACGGGCTCGCCGACACCAAGTACCGCCCCTGTCCGCTTCTGACGAAATACGTCGAAGCGGGGTGGCTCGGGCGCAAGACCGAGCGGGGGTTCTACGATTACCGGGGCGACACGCCGGTCCCGACGCGGTAGCCGGGAGCCGCGCGCGTCTTCCGGAGCTAACGGAGGGCCAGCGTCTCTTTCCGCAGCCAGGCCATGAATTCGCGCGACCGCCCCGTCCATTCGGCGATCTCGCCCGGCGTAATCGGTTGCCGCACGATCGGCCGTTGCGGACGGTTCAGCGCGTGGCAGACTTCGTGGAGCAGGAGCCCCTGGCGCAGGGTCGGCGAGACGCGGTTGGCGATCTGATAGGCGCGGCTGTTCTGGCCGGGGAACCGCACGGGGACGACCGTCGCGCCCGAGCGGAAGATCATCTTCGCCGTGAACGGGTTCCATTCCGCCTCGACCGCCGGCCCCCACATCCGTTCCGAAGACGCGACCACGCCAGAGGGAAAAAGCACGACGCAGCCGCCGCCGGCGAGATGGGCCATGGCCCGCTTTCTCATCTCGAGGTTCTTGCCGAGCGCATCGTGCTCGTGGGGGAAGGGCACCGGGATCATGAAGTCCTCGATCTCGGCGACCCCGGTCAGAAGCGACCGGGTCAGGATCTTGTAGTCGGTCCGGCGCCGCCCGATGAGCTCGGCGAGGACCATCCCGTCGACGAGGCCGTGGGGGTGGTTGGCGACGATGACCAACGGCCCCTCGGCGGGGATCCGGGCGATCTGGTCTTCGGGGGTTTTCAGCGCGATCCCCATGATGTCGAGCGCCTGGGCCCAGAACTCCTGGCCGTGGGGCACGCCTCGCGCCTCGAATTTCCGGATCAGGCGCAACAGACGGAACTTGCCGGTCAGAAGCTCCATCGTCTGGATCGTGCCGCGCGATACGGGGTTGGTGAACGTGTTGGCATAGGACAGGCGCCGCCTGTCATAGGGCTGTTCGGAGACCGGCTTGCCGTCGCCCTGGGCCGTGAACTGGCTCGAGGGCGGTAACGTCCCGTCGGGCACCGGCGCCTCGGGCTCCGCCCGGCGGGCGCGCCTCAGGGTCATCGGGCTTGGCTGGGAGCTTTCGACCAAAGGCTCGCGTCCCTCTTCCCTCGGCTCAGGCCTCTTCGCCGAACCTGTCGGCGACAAGAGCTTCCAGCGCGTCTGCAAGCATCGCGGCTTCCGGCCCGCTGGTGCGCACCTCAATAGTTGTTCCACGGGAGGCTGCCAACATCAAAAGCCCCATGATGCTGTCCCCCGAAGTCGACAGCCCGTCCTTGGAAACCTCGGCTTCCGCATCGTGGGCTTCGACCGTTTCGACGAGTTTGGCCGAGGCGCGGGCGTGGAGGCCCTTTTCGTTTACGATCTCGAAGATGCGGGTTTCGGTCATGTGGCAGCCCGTCAGTCGCCGTCGAACGTGTCGATGTACTTGCGTCCGGCCGCCGTCGCCGCCGCAACCGCGGCGCTCACCGGCTTCTGGCGCGATTTCGCCAGTTTGATCAGGGCGGGCAGATTCGCTCCGTAGAGGATCTTCCGGTTCTGCGGCCGACAGGCCAGAAGCGACAGGTTCGAGGGCGAGCCGCCGAACATATCCGTTACGACCACCACGCCGTCGCCGGTATCCACCTCGTCGGCTGCCCGGCAGATCTCCGCCTCCTTGGCCTGCCGGTCCACCTCGTCGCCGATGGCGATGGCGACAAGACCCGGCTGGCGCCCGACCACATGTTCGACGGCCGATTTGTAACTCTCGGCGAGGTCCCCATGGGCCACGATCACGATACCGATCACACACCATCCCTTTCGTCACGAGCCGGCGCGGCGAGGCCTCGCCGCTCCAGCTCCCGGTGTCGCACCGACACCGGCCACCCCTCATCCCCAAGGGCGGAAGCCAGCATCTCGGCCACCGCCACCGACCGGTGCTGGCCGCCGGTGCAGCCGAAGCCGATCGTCAGATAGGTTTTCCCCTCTGCAATGTAGGCCGGAAGCAGCCAGCGCACCAGATCGCTCACGCGGTCGAAAAAGCCCTGAAAGCGCGGGTCGGACGCAACGTAATCGGCCACGCCGGGATCGCGGCCGTCGAGCGGGCGGAGGTCGGCCTCCCAATGGGGGTTGGCCAGGAACCGAACGTCGAAGACGAGGTCGGTGCCCCGGGGCAGGCCCCGTTTGTAGGAGAACGACTGAACCGAAAGCACCGGGGCCGCGCGGTCGCTGCCGGCAAAGAGCCGCGTCAGTTCGGCTCGGAGATCGTGGGGGGTGAGATCGGAGGTATCGACGAGGATGTCGGCCCGCGCCCGCACCGGGGCGAGCAGCTCGATTTCCCGCTCGATCCCGATCTCGGGGTTTTCCTCCAGCGCCATCGGGTGCCGCCGCCGGGTTTCGGAGAACCGGCGCAGAAGCACCTCCGGGCGACAGTCGAGGTAGAGGAGGTCAACGGCGTGGTCGTCGTCGGCATCGAGCCGGTCCACCGCCGCGACGATGCCGTCGGCGGTGAAATCGCGGTTCCGGGTATCGATCCCCAGCGCCATCGACTGGTCGAGCGGTCCGGCCGCAAGGAGACGGTCGAGGAGCCCCAGGGGCAGGTTGTCGATCGCTTCGAAGCCGAGATCGGCGAGCGCGTTGATCGCCGTCAGCCGACCGGCGCCCGACGCTCCGGTGACGAACACCAGTCGCGGGGCCTCGTCGGATGCGGGCCGGGGCGCGTTACTCATGGGTTTCGAGGCCGCCTTTCAGGGCAACGATGATCGCTACAGCAAGGTTTGGGGCGTCCTTGGCCCAAAGCAAGGGCACCGCGTGCCCCATCAGCGCAATTCTGCGTGGCGGTGGCAGCCGCGCCCCATCGCCGCGCCCGAGATCGACGGCGAGGGCGACCGGTACGCCGCCCGTCCAGTCGGTTCGCAGGATGCCAATACCGCGCGCTTCGATCCGGCCCCGGATCGCCGCATGGGGGCTCGCGCGCGGCGGGCCATCCTCGCCAGGTGTCAGTTTCACGCCGTCATCGGCGATCAGGACCGCACCGCGTGCGATGAGGTCGAGGGCGAGGCCCGACTTGCCGCTGCCCGAAGGCCCGAGGATCAGAACACCGCGCCCGTCGACCGCTACCGCCGCGCCATGGACGAGCTCTGCCATGGCGCGCCGGTCAGATCGGCAGGCCGACGACGAAACGCGCGCCGAGGGGCTCGGAGGTCGCGTCGATCTCGGTGGGCCGGATGTTCTCCGCCCAGATCACCCCGCCATGGGCCTCGACGATCTGTTTCGAGATCGCCAGACCGAGCCCCGAGTTGTTGCCGAAATCGTTCTGCGGACGTTCGGAATAGAACCGATTGAATATCTTCGTCAGTGCCTCTTCGGGGATGCCCGGGCCGGTGTCCTCGACGACGATCAGCACCCGGTTCTCGCGGCGCCGCACCCAGACCCGGATCGCGTCGCCGTCCTCGCAGAACGACACCGCGTTCGACAGAAGGTTCACGAAGACCTGGGCGAGGCGGCTCTCGAGCCCCTCGATCATGATCGCCTCGCGCGGCAGGTCGGTGATGAACTCGATGCCCTTGGCCGACGCCTCCTCGCTCATGTGCTCGGAGAGGTTGGAGACCATCTGGAGGAGGTCGAACGTTTCTTCGTCTTCCTTCACAAGCTCGGAATCGAGCCGCGAGGCGTTGGAAATGTCCGAGACCAGCCGGTCGAGCCGCCGCGTGTCGTGCTCGATCACGTCGAGAAGCTTGTCGCGCTGGTCCTGCCGTTTGGCGACCCGGAGCGTGCCGACCGCGGAGCGCAGCGAGGCCAGGGGGTTCTTGATCTCGTGGGCGACATCGGCGGCGAATTGCTCGTTGGCGTCAATCCGGTCGTAGAGGGCAGCGACCATGCCCCTGAGTGCGCCCGAAAGCCGCCCGATCTCGTCAGGCCGGGCCGAGAGATCGGGAATGCGCACCCGCCCCGGCGAGAACTTCCGGTTCTGTTTCTCCGAGCCGATCTCGGCGGCGGCCGCGAGGTCAGACAGCGGGTTTGCAATCGTCGAGGCGAGAACGAGCGAAAGCCCGATCGAGACCAGGATCGCGATGACGAACATCTGGAGGACCTGCTCGCGCTCGGAGCGCACCAGCCGGTCGATCTCCCCGGCGGCGGATGTCACCGCGACGATACCGACGACCTGGCCGTCGCGTTCGATCTGCGTGGCGACCGAGAAGATCGTATTGCCTTGACCGTCGGTGCCGGTGTTGACCTGGGTGCCGCTTTCGAGCGCGAGCGGGATCAGCGCGGCCGCGAGGCTTTCGCTGCTCTCGTCGCCTTCGGGCGGCGGGTCGCCTGACAACAGCCCCGACATCACGTCCCAGATCGCGTTGAGGAAATCGGTGATGATGGTCGACCGGTCGTCGCGTCCGAGGCCAGAAAACGGCGGCGCCGCGCGGGGCTGGCCCACGGTCGTCGCGATCAGCCCTCCGGTCTGGTCGTAGACGAAGACTTCCACCGCCGTGGGAAGCTCAAGCGCCGCGAGCGTGCCCGCCACATCGATCCCGTCGCCAGTGGCGAGATTGACCGGTGCGCCCCGGGGAAGCTGCGCCTTGAAGACCTCGGCAATGAGGCTCGCCTCGACGACGAGGCCCCGTTCGCGCTGGAAGACGAGGCTGTCGCGGAACGGGTTGAGAAAAAGGACCCCCGCCACCAGGACGAGGATCGCGAGAAGGTTGAAGGTGATGATCTTGCGCGCCAGCGGCGAGCGGTTGATCGCGATGATCCCCCGCCGCCCGCGTTCGGCACGCGCCAAGGTGTCGGCGGCGGCATCCGCCCCGACCCAGTCTTCGCCGAGAACGACTTCGGCGTCTTTGACAGGTTTTGCGCCGTCCACCTTTTACCCCGACGCAAGCACTAGCTTACTCTTCGTTGTAGCGATACCCGATACCATAGAGGGTTTCGATGGCCGAGAAATCGGAATCGACCATCCGCATCTTCTTGCGCAGCCGTTTGATGTGGCTGTCGATGGTCCGGTCGTCGACATAGACCTGGTCGTCATAGGCGACGTCCATCAGTTGGTCGCGCGATTTCACGAAGCCGGGGCGCTGGGCGAGGGCCTGAAGGAGCAGGAACTCGGTGACCGTCAGCGAGACGTCCTTGCCTTTCCAGGCGACGGCGTGGCGCAACGGGTCCATCCTCAGTTCGCCACGCACCATCACCTGGCTCGTCTCGCCCGGTTCGCCGGCATCGTCGCCCGCGATCACTTCCTGGCGGCGCAGGAGAGCGCGGATGCGTTCCACCAAGAGCCGCTGGGAGAAGGGCTTTTTGACGTAATCGTCGGCCCCCATCCGCAGGCCCAGCACCTCGTCGATCTCATCGTCCTTCGAGGTGAGAAAGATCACCGGCATCGAGGTTTTCTGACGCACCCGCTGAAGGAGGTCCATCCCGTCCATCCGCGGCATCTTGATATCGAACACGGCCATGTCGGGCAGCTTCTTGTTGAAAGCATCCAAGGCGGCCTGCCCGTCATTATAGGTTTCGACCTCGAAGCCTTCTGCTTCCAGCGTCATCGAAACCGACGTCAGAATGTTCCTGTCGTCGTCGACAAGTGCAATTCTCGACATAGAGTGTTTCCTTCAACTGCTCTCGCTGCCTGCCTATTGACACAAGCATTGCGTCTTTTTTCAGGCATAATCGTGCGCGCCTCGGCCCGAATCAACCAAAAAGGCGAATCAGCGCCATCAAACGGTGAGACGGTGGCGGGAATTTGTGAGAAATGACTAAATTACCGCACCTATTGGTCATGTTTGCGGTAACTGTCTCTGTCGCAACGGCGTTTGCGCTAACCGTTAGCGTAACAGCGGTTTCAATCCCTCACTTTCGGGCAATATCTGAGCGGAGCGGCGTGAGGTGACGCCGCGGCAGCCATGGAGGGTGAGTGAATGGAAACGGGCCGGGTCAATCCAGATCGACGTCTCGACGCGCAGGGCATCACGGGGCTCGGGTCTGTCTATTACAACCTTCCCGAAGCGGCGCTGATCGAGGCCGCACTGACCCGGGGCGAGGGCAAGCTCGGCCATGGTGGCGCGCTTCTGGTCTCGACCGGCAAGTTCACCGGCCGTTCGCCGAAGGACAAGCACGTCGTCCGCACCCCGTCGGTCGAGGACAAGATCTGGTGGGAGAACAACACGCCCATGTCGGTCGCGGGCTTCGAGGCGCTCCAGGCCGACATGCTCGATCACATGAAGGGCCGCGATTACTACGTGCAGGACCTCTTCGGCGGCGCCGACCCCGCCAACCGGCTCGACGTGCGGGTTGTTACGGAACTCGCCTGGCATTCTCTCTTCATCCGCCACCTGCTGCGCCGCCCCGATGCCGACGAGATCGACAGTTTCCAGCCGGAATTCACCATCATCAACGCGCCCTCGTTCAAGGCCGACCCTGCGCGCCACGATTGCCGTTCGGACACCGTCATCGCGATCAACTTCGACGCCCGGGTGATCCTGATCGGCGGCACCGAATATGCCGGCGAGAACAAGAAATCGGTCTTCACGCTTCTCAACTACCTTTTGCCGGAGAAGGGGGTGATGCCAATGCATTGCTCGGCCAACCACGCGCCGGGCAACCCCGTCGACACGGCGGTGTTCTTCGGGCTCTCGGGCACCGGCAAGACGACGCTCTCGGCCGACCCCGACCGGGTGCTCATCGGCGACGACGAACACGGCTGGTCCGAGCGCGGGACGTTCAATTTCGAGGGCGGCTGTTACGCCAAGACGATCAACCTTTCGCCCGAGGCCGAGCCGGAGATCTTCGCCACGACGTCCATGTTCGGCACCGTGATCGAGAACATGGTGCACTGCCCCGACACGCTGGCGCTTGATTTCGAGGATGACAGCCTGACGCCGAACATGCGCTGCGCCTATCCCCTCGACTACATCTCGAACGCCTCGAAGACCGCGCTTGGGGGGCATCCGAAAAACATCATCATGCTGACCTGCGACGCGTTCGGGGTGCTGCCGCCCATCGCCCGGCTGACCCCGGCGCAGGCGATGTATCACTTCCTGTCGGGCTTCACCTCGAAGGTCGCGGGCACCGAGCGCGGGGTCACCGAGCCGACGCCCACCTTCTCGACCTGCTTCGGCGCCCCGTTCCTGCCCCAGCGACCGGAAGTCTACGGCGCGATGCTGAAGGAGAAGATCGCCAAGCACGGCGCCACCTGCTGGCTTGTGAACACCGGCTGGACCGGCGGCGCCTATGGGACGGGAAGCCGGATGCCCATCAAGGCCACGCGCGCGCTCCTTTCCGCCGCCCTCGACGGCTCGCTTGCCGCCGCCCCCTACCGGACCGACCCCAATTTCGGCTTCGAGGTGCCGACCCATGTGAAGGCCAGCGCGGTGCCTGACATTCTCCTCGACCCGAAACGGACCTGGGAAGACCAGGCGGCCTACGATGTGGCCGCCGAGAAGCTCGTGGCGATGTTCGCCGAGAACTTCGCTCAGTACGAGGACAAGATCGACGACGACGTCCGGGCGGCGGCGATCGGGTAGGGGCGAACCTCCGACGGATCGGGTCGAGCCCGGCAAGGAGGAGTGCGGCAACGGTCGGCGTGGATACACGCCCCGGACTTGATCCGGGGCCTCAGCAGGCCTGGCGCGCCGTTAGATCGAGGTCCCGGGTCAAGTCCGGGACGGGTTCGATGAGTGTCGCCATGGCGGGAAGCTCGTCGGTCCGCTTCAAGGACCGGTCCGGGCTTACCCGCAATCCTGCGCGAACGCCGCCTTACCCGACGAGGCCCCGCCGTATGAGATTGAGCCCCGCCACCACCAGAACGGCAAGCGTGATAGAGCGAAACCGCTCCTGGTCCATCCGGTCCTGAAGCCAGAACCCCGCCAGCATGCCGAGCCCCGCGGGAATACAGAGCAGCGCCGAGAAGGCGGCGCGTTCGCCGGTGAAGACGCCCGAATTGAGATGGGCGGCCAGGAGCGTGACCGCGCCGAGGCCGTAGACGACTCCCTGGATTTGCACCGCCTCCCGCTTCGGTGTCTCCAGAGCGGTGAGATAGAGCACCGTGGGCGGCCCCCAGACCCCCGCAATGCCGCCGATGAAGCCGGCAAAAAGCGCAATCGTCACTTCGGTCGCCCGCCGCAGATGCGCCGCGACGCGCGGCCGCCAGCCGACGAGTTGCAGGGCCGCAAAGAGGGTGATCGGGACGCCGATGAGAAGAAACATCACCCCGTCCGGCAGCAACAGAACGATCTGTGCCGACAGGACGATCATCACCAGAACGATGGCAAGGTAGATCCGATGGGTCCGGGTCGCGGCGATGGCGTTGCGGAGCCCGCCTCGGGCCGCCTGCAAAAGGTTCGAAGCCACGGTGGGCAGGATCAGGGCGGCGAGCGCCAGTTCGGGGGCCAGAAACGTCCCCAATCCCGAAATCAGGATCATCGGCATCGCAAAACCGACCGCGCCCTTCACGAGCCCGGCAAACAGCGCAATGGCCACGACCGCGGCCCAGATCGTCGGTTCCAGTGTCGGCATGATGTCCCTCTCCGCTCTGATAGCGAAGGCCTGGGCGCGCTGCACGATCAAAACGACCAAGACACATTGTGTCGTATTGGGCGCCTGAATAGAAATCATCTTGCGCCGCCGTTTCCGCTCGACTATCCCTTCGCAGGTGCAGAAACTCAGGACGACGAACCATGCCCCATGACGGAGCGACGCCGGTGAACGACACGCCGCTGATCGACGGTCTTCTCGACCTCACCGCCGCCGCTGTCCCGCCTGTCGAGACGCTTCTGGCCACGGCGCAGGGCAAGGTCCGGGCCATGGTCACCGAGGGCGACCGGGTTTCGGGGGCGCGTATCGAGGCCGAACAGACCGCGACCCACGGGCTGGCGTGGCTGGCGACCTATGTCGAGGCGCTCAGGCAAATGCAGCGCTGGGCCGAGCGGCTGGACGCGGCCGGCCGTTTCGGCGAGGTGGAGGCGCTGATCCTCCAGATCGGCTTCGGGGAATACCTCTGGCAAATCTACGGCGGCTTGCCGATGAGCCAGGGGGAAATTCTGCGCCCCCAGGACATCGGCCTTTCCCAGGACGACCAGCGGGCGATGATGCACCCCGCCGTGATGCGCCTCACCCAGGAGGGCAACAGCCAGGCCGCGCGTATGCGTCTCGTGGAATGCATGCGCGAGCGCAGCGCCGAGGCGACGGTCGGCGACCCCGGCCTCGACGAGGAATTCGAAATGATTCGGGAGCAGTTCGTGCGCTTTTCCCGCGAGCGCGTGCTCCCCGATGCCCATGAGTGGCACCTCAAGGACGAACTGATTCCGCAAAAGATCATCTCCGAGATGGCCGATCTGGGGGTCTTCGGCCTGACGATCCCGGAGGAATTCGGCGGGCTCGGCCTGCCGAAGGTCTCGATGTGCGTCGTCTCCGAGGAGCTGTCGCGCGGCTATATCGGCGTCGGGTCCCTCGGCACCCGGTCGGAGATCGCTGCCGAACTGATCCTCTGCGGCGGCACCGAGGCGCAGAAGGCGAAATGGCTGCCCGGGCTCGCTTCGGGCGACATCCTCCCCACGGCTGTCTTCACCGAGCCGAACACCGGCTCAGACCTTGGCGCGCTGAAGACCAAGGCGGTGAAGAATGCCGACGGCGACTGGGCGCTGAACGGCAACAAAACCTGGATCACCCATGCCGCGCGCACCCATGTGATGACCGTGCTCGCCCGGACAATGCCCGGAACCGACGACTACAAGGGCCTATCGATGTTTCTCGCCGAGAAAACCCCCGGCACGGACGACGCTCCCTGGCAGGACGAAGGGATTTCCGGCGGCGAGATCGAAGTGCTCGGCTACCGGGGGATGAAGGAGTACACGCTCAACTTCGACGACTTCGAAGTGAAGGGCGAGAACCTCCTCGGCGGCGCGGAGGGGCAAGGGTTCAAACAGCTCATGCAGACGTTCGAGAGCGCGCGCATCCAGACCGCCGCGCGGGCCGTTGGCGTGGCCCAGTCCGCCCTCGATGTGGCGATGGCCTATGCCGAGGACAGAAAGCAGTTCGGCAAACCTCTCATCGCCTTCCCCCGGGTGGCATCGAAGCTCGCAATGATGGCCGTCGAGATCATGGTCGCGCGCCAGCTCACCTATTTCGCTGCCCACGAGAAGGATGAAGACCGCCGTTGCGACCTCGAAGCGGGGATGGCGAAGCTCCTCGGCGCCAGGGTGGCCTGGGCGGCGGCAGACAACGGGCTGCAAATCCATGGCGGCAACGGGTTTGCCCTGGAATACCCGATCAGCCGTATTCTCTGCGACGCGCGGATATTGAACATCTTCGAGGGGGCAGCGGAGATTCAAGCGCAGGTGATTGCCAGAAGATTGCTGTCCTGACTCAGTTGTTTCGCTGTGGATTCCCGCAGGGAGGGCTACGTCGCTTGGTTCTGAATAGGCTTTTGCTTTGATTTCGTGCAAGGGCGCACGAAGCCGCACAGGTCCTATTCGGCAGCCCAGTTGACGGAGCAACTGCACTGTTCGGCTTGACAGACCCGCATCGATCGTGCGCTTTCGTGCATAGTCGCACGAGATAGCACAAATGCCCAAGGATCACTGGCACTACCCACGCACTGAGTTCACCGACAAAACCTTCAAGTTGCTCGTCAACGGCCCGACGTCTGCGCTACGCATGTTCGGCAAACGGAGGACAGGCAAGACGTGGTTCCTGACCAGGGACCTCGCGCCGAGGTTCGAGCTCTATCGCCATAAGGTGGTCTACGCCAATTTCTGGCAGATCGTCTCATCCCCCGTCGCGGTAATGCTTTTTGCCTGCGACCAGGCATTGCAGAAGCGCAGTCTCGGTGAGCGCCTGCGCCAGCGCGTGACGCCCAGGATCAAACTCACCGCGCTCGGGACGGAAATCGAACTCGATCTCACGCCGCCGACCGAGGAACAGACCCCTCCCGATCAGATGCTCTGGCTCGATCAGTATCTCGAACGGCTCGCAAACGACAAACGCCCTACGCTCCTTCTGTTCGACGAATTCCAGGAACTCGCCCTCACACCGGGCGCGAACGGTCTTATCGCGGCACTCCGCACCGGGCTCGACACGCGCCAGGATGGGCTGGTCGCCGTCTTCACCGGGTCGTCGGAAGCCGGCCTCAACGCAATGTTCTCCGCGGAGAAGGCGCCCTTCTTCCGCTACGGAAGCCGCTGGGACCTACCCGCCCTCGGTGACGACTTTGTCTCCCACCAACTTGCTGCCTTCCAAAGGAGCGGCGGCCGGCCAATCGATCTCGACGAGGCAATGGCGGTCTTCGAGCGCTATGAGCAGAGCCCCATGTATTTCCGCGATTGGCTATCCGTTCGACTGACCGAGCCGGATCTCGATGCTGATGCGGCCATCGAGGCCGTCGAAAGAGCCATCGAGGAAGATTTCGGTTTCCGCGATACATGGCTGGAACTCAGCGGTCCGCAGCGCGCCACGTTGCGTCTGATCGCTGACGGCGCTGGAGAGCTCTTTGGCGCCGGGGCACAGGAGCATATGAAGTCCATCGGTCTTCGAGACCGGCCGACGGGGGATCAGATCAACGCGGCCATTCAGGGGCTTCGTCGCCGCAAGCACCAGCATATCGTGAAATGGGACGACAAGTGGCATGTCCGCGACACCTTCTTCGGCGATTGGATCAAACGTCGGCCGGCGGACGATTTTTGAACGGTTCTCATTGCCGCCCCAACGTATCGACGAACCGTGCCCGCGCCGCCGGCACCGGCCTCTCGCCCAGCGCCGGCGCGAGATGTTCGCTGACGAAGTGCCCGGTCACTTTCAGCCCCCGGACAACGCTCGCCGGTTCCCCCGTTCCCTGGCCGAGAAGATCCGGCGAGAGCGGCAGGAGCCGGTCCTTCCACGCCCCCGCGCCTGCCTCCGATACCGCCCGACCGGTCTTCGGCGAGACATAGGCAAGCCCCTCGGTCGCGCCCGTCGCCGCGCAGCGCGACAGGTCGAGCCCAAAGCCCAGTTCGTCGAGGAGGGAGAGTTCCCAGCGGAGATAAGCCAGCGGCCACACGGGGCCCTCGCCGATCATGTCGAGGAGGGCGACGGTCTTCTCGTAAAGCACGGGATGGGGCTCGCGTTCGGGCAGGGCAAACGCCAAGAGCCCCGCGACGGCATTAAGGGCGGCCAGCGTCAGCCGCTCCTCCATCAGATGGGCCCGGCTCCGGACCGGTTCGACCCTGAAGGTGCCGATATGGTCCGCGAGCCGCGCCCGCCAGGTGAGATCGAGCTCCGCGCCGGGTTGCAGCACGGGCGCCATTTTCCGTGAGGCGCCGCCCGGCACGACCCCGGCGTGGCGGCCATGGCATTTCGTGAAAACCTCAATGATCTGAGCGGTTTCGCCATGCCGCCGCGCGGCGATGAGCACCCCGGTCTCGCGCCAGTCCATGGGCTTCACCTTGGCGCAAATTCCGATGGCCCGCCAGTGGCCCTCAGCCCGCCAGCCCCTCTTCGTCGAGAAGGTGCCGGCCGGCGCGGTCCTCGACCTCGATGACCCAGAGATCGGGGTCGAAGTCGGACTGACGTGCGATGGCCTCGTCGACGTCCCGTTCGGCACCCTCCGTGAGGACGACCCAGGCCCGCTCGCCGGTCATCAGGTCGAACGACCGCTGGTAGCCCACCGCCTGCCCGTCGAGGGTCGCGAGCTTGACGAGCACCGCCCCGGCCGTCGGGTCGCCTTTCCGCGCGACATGGGCGGGAATCGCGGCGAGGTCGAGGCGCCGCAGATAGGCGTCGATCCAGACCTTTGCGGCAAGCCGCGGGGTCACGCGCCGTCCTTGAAGTCGAGCCCCATTTCGGCATAGCGCTCGGCCTCTTCGAGCCAGCCGGGGCGCACCTTCACGGTGAGGAACAGATGCACCTCGCGGCCGAGGAACTCCCCGATCTCTGCTCTGGCCGCCTGGCTCACTGCCTTGATCGTCTCGCCCTTCTTTCCGAGGACAATCCCCTTATGTCCGTCGCGGGCGACATAGATCACCTGGTCGATCCGGGTGGAGCCGTCCTTGCGGTCCTCCCAGGCTTCGGTCTCCACGGTGAGCTGGTAGGGGAGTTCCTGGTGGAGCCTCAATGTCAGCTTCTCGCGGGTCATCTCGGCGGCGATCATCCGCATCGGCAGGTCGGCGATCTGGTCCTCGGGGTAAAGCCAGGGGCCGTCGGGGAGGCTACGGGCGAGCCAGGCGCGAAGGTCGGCGACCCCGTGGCCCTTCTCGGCGGAGATCATGAAGGTTTCCGCAAACGGGAACCGCTCGTTCATCTCGGCCGCGAGCCCCAGAAGCACCGGCGCCTCCACCCGGTCGATCTTGTTGATCGCCAGCGCCACTGTCCGGCCCTCGGCGCGCTCCCCAAGGCTCTCCAGGATCGCCTCGGCCCCCGGCGTCACACCGCGGTGCGCCTCGATCAGAAGCACGACGATATCGGCATCCGCCGCCCCGCCCCATGCGGCCGCCACCATCGCCCGGTCGAGCCGGCGGCGGGGGCGGAAAAGCCCCGGCGTATCGACAAAGACGATCTGGCTGTCGCCCTCCATCGCGACGCCTCGGATGCGAGCGCGGGTGGTCTGCACCTTGTGCGTGACGATGGAGACCTTCGCCCCGACCATGGCATTGAGCAGCGTGGATTTGCCCGCATTGGGCTCTCCGATAAGGGCGACGAAGCCGGATCGTGTGTTTGATGCTTTTTCCGACATTTGCGACGCGGACTATAGTGACTTGCTCCGGGAGACCAGTAGCATTGCGCTTTGAACTGCCCGCCCGATGGTTGTCACCTGATGTATGAGACCTTTAGCGAGTACCTGGTTGAGATCCTGCTCTCACTATTTTGCACTTGGCTCGCATTCATCGGCGCAGGACCCGTGACAGGGCCCGGTCCACCGGAGCCAAGATTGCCGAGCGGCGAAACCTCCCGGCGCGGACCGTTGAGATCACTATCTTCAATACTGGGTCAGCCCGATACGTGGTCGAGGTCGCGTCAGAGTTCACCAGTCTGGCCAGAAAATTCCTCAAGGCCGGTGGCATTGAAGTCATCGCATCGAACGAGGTCATCGCGGAGAACAGCGATCCTGAGGCGGCGGGAGCCTTCGTTCTGGACGTCCTCGGCAGGTCGAAGAGCGACCTTGTCGTGACGGTCGGTTCCACCGCGACGCTTGCCCTCAGCCGCCTTCGCGGAACGACGAACAACCACGGCCTTCCCCCGCACCTGGCAATTGCCATCACCCGAAGCATGGCAAATCGCGTTATCGACGAAATGTCATCGGTCGATCTCGCACCTGAAGTTGCCGGCATCACCTTTTCGCTGACCCAGCAAGAACGGCTCGAGACGCTCGTCGCGGCGCTCGGGGCCAGGCGTATCCTTTTTTTCGCGGGAAAGGGGGTGCTGACGGATCGGCTGGCATATGACGAGATGTGCGAAGCGGCGAAGGCTCTGGATGTCGAAATCGGACTCGTGACCCTTGAGGCGAAAGACATCACCACTGCGCTGTTCGACGGCTACGACGCGGTGGTTGGCTGGTACTTCCTTCAACTGGAGATCGCCCGCATTCTCCGCTTTGCAACGGTCCCTGTTTTCGGCGGAGGAGCGATCGACGCCCGGGCAGGCGCCTCGTTATCGCTGGCAGATGACGAACTTGTCCTGGCGTCCTGCGCCGTAGAAAAGATCGTCGGGCCCCACTTCCTGCAGCACCGCGCGCTCGCGGAAATAGGTTTGATGTCGCCCCAAGAGGCTGACCCGGCCTACGCGCCAAAACTGTTTGCCAGTCGCAGGTCGCTACGCGCCATGAAGATCAAGTTGCCCCCACGATTTCGCAGGGTAGCACACTTCTATCCCTGACCCGGCGCCTTGAGATTACCTGCCCCAACTTCCGAAAGGAGCGCCCGCGCCGCCGCCTGTTCGGCCGCCCGCTTCGAGGGCGCCGCCGCCGCCGCTTTCCGCCCGTTCTCCAGCCGCACCTCGATGGTGAAGCGCGGCGCGTGGTCGGGGCCTTCCCGCGCGATCTCCACATAGGCCGGCGGTGCCTCGCCTCTGGCCTGTGCCCATTCCTGGAGCGCGGTCTTGGGGTCCCGCGCATCGGCCTCGACGGTCGCGATCCGGTTCCCCCAGAGGCGCAGAACCATGGCCTGCGCGGCGCTGTAGCCGCCGTCGAGATAGACCGCGGCGATCACCGCCTCCATCGCGTCGCCCAGAAGAGCCGTCTTCCGCCGCCCGCCCGACATTGTCTCCGAGCGCCCCAGCCGCAGCACCGCCCCGAGGTCGATCTCGCGGGCAATGTCGGCGCAGGTCTCCTTCCTCACCAGCGCATTGAGCCGCGGCGCCAGGGCGCCCTCGGCGGCCCCCGCGTCGGCGGCGAGGAGCGCCTCGGCGATCACCAGCCCCAGGACCCGGTCGCCCAAAAATTCGAGCCGTTGGTTGTCGGGCCGCGCCTCGGTGGAGATCGAGGGATGGGTGAGCGCGCGGATCAGAAGCCCGGGGTCGGAAAACCGATGCCCCAGCCGGGCCTCGAAGGCGGCAAGCTCGCCCGAGAGCTTCACTCGATGGCCTTGAAGAACCGGTCGCCCCGCCATTGCCAGACGAAGAACAGCGAGCGCCCGGCGGCGGAAAAGAACACCCGGTCAGCCCGCCCGATCAGGTGATCGGCGGGCACGAAACCGACGCCGGCGGGCTGGCGCACCCGGCTGTCGGTCGAGTTGTCCCGGTTGTCGCCGATGAAGAAGTAATGCCCCTCGGGCACCGTGAAGACGCCGGTATCGTCGCGTAGGGTGGGGCGCACGTCGAGCACCGAATGGGACGTGCCGTCGGGCAGGGTCTCGATGGCCTTGTCCTTGATGCAAATGCCGCCAACGCCCACCGCGCCGTTCTTGCACAGCGGCAGCGAGCCCGCGGGGCCCTGGCGTTCGAAGACCTCCTCGAAGGTCCCGTCAGGGGTCTGCGGCGCGGCGTTGCCGTTGATGTAAAGCACGCCCTCCCGCATCTGGATGCGGTCTCCGGGCAAACCGACGAGCCGCTTGATGAAGTCCTGCCCGTTTACCGGGTGCCGGAACACCGCCACGTCACCGCGCTCGGGCTCGCTGAAGAACAGGCGCCCCTCGAACGGGCACATCGAGAACGGGCAGGAATGGCGCGAATAGCCATAGGCCATCTTGTTGACGAAAAGGAAATCGCCGATCAGCAGCGTGTCCTTCATCGACCCCGAGGGGATCCAGAAGGGCTGGAAGAACAGCGTTCGGAACACGCCGGCGATGAGAAGCGCGTAGACGATGGTCTTGATCGTCTCGACGATCGCGTTCGAGCTGTCTGCCTGATCTGCCATGGATGCCGCGCCCCGGATCTGCCCGGGGCTACATGGAAGGCGGGTCCCCGGCTGTCAAGCGCGGCGCCGCCATGTCGCCGGGCCCCAGCGGGCGCTGCATCAGCACCGTGTCGAGCCAGCGACCGTGTTTGAAGCCGACGGCGCGGAACACGCCGACATTGCGGAACCCCAGGCGCGCATGGAGCTGACGGGAGGCGCGGTTCTCGCTGTCGCCGATCACTGCGAGCATCTGGCGGAAGTCGCGTGCCTCGGCGATCTCGATCGCCCGGGCGAGAAGCGCCGCGCCGATACCCCGGCCGCCCTGACCCGGGGCGACATAGACGGAGTCCTCCAGCGTGAAGCGGTAGGCCGGGCGCGGCCGGTAGGGGCCGGCATAGCAGTAGCCCAGTATGTCCCCGCCCTCGGCGGCGACGAGGTAGGGCCCGCCGGCCGCCGTGATCGCCCCCCACCGGCGGGTGATCTCGGCGGCATCGGGGGGGTCGATCTCGAAGGACGCCGTCCCCGTGAGCACCGCATCGGCGTAGATCGTCTGGATGGCGGGCATATCCGCCGCGGTTGCGTCGCGGAGGATCATTGGGCGCGTGGCCTGGCTTCGATGACAACGATGGCCTGGGCCCAGGGGTGATCGTCGGTGAGCGTGACATGGATGATCGCCTCATGACCCGCCGGCGTCATCTCCGCGAGCCGTGCGGCGGCCCAGCCGGTGACATGCATGATGGGCTGTCCGCTGTGCAGGTTCGACACACTCATGTCCTTCCAGGCGATGCCCATCCTGAGCCCTGTGCCGAGCGCCTTCGAACAGGCCTCCTTCGCGGCCCAGCGCTTTGCATAGGTCCCCGGCGTATCGGCCCGCCGCTCGGCCTTCGCCTGTTCGATCTCGGTGAAGACCCGGTTGCGGAACCGGTCGCCAAACCGCTCGAGCGTGCGCTCGATCCGCTCGATGTTGCAAAGATCGGTGCCGATGCCGAGGATCATCGCGCCGGTTTGCCGGGGCCTGCGAGGATTGGCAAGGCTCGGGCTTAAGGCTTTTCTTACCAAGCCGATGCTAGGCGGGCGCCATGACCCGCGCCCATCTCGCCGTTGTCCTCGCGCTCGCCGCCTGTTCCGAAACGGCGTGGAACACCACCATCGCCGACACGCCCGACCGGCGTCTTGCGATGGCGGCGTCGGTGGAGGTCGGCAAGACGACCGAGACGGAGTTCATCACCCGCTGGGGCGCCCCGACCCAGAGGGTGCGCGAGGGCGGGCAGACCGAGTTCATCTACCGCAACATGTCGAACCCCGCCGGCTACATCGCCCCGCGTTTCGGCGACAGCGCAAGTTACGTTATCGTGACGTTCCAATACGGCCGGGCCGTCGGCGTGCGCACCTCCGAGACCGAAGGGTGCCGGGCGACGTTCGCGCCGGTCCCACCGGGGTACGGCTGGCCGAACCCCACCACAGTCCACCCGGCCGCGACATGCCCTGGCGTTGGCCCGCTCCAGGGCCGGGTGCATCCCGTCGAGCAGGCGCTGCGCCAGTTCACCGACGCCGTGGATGGCGCGGCGGGCAGCCTTGGGTCCTCCGAAACCGCCCCTGGCGTACGGGAGGATGCCTACCGCGGCGGCGGCAAGGCGGACTGACCGCGACACCGGCCGCCGTCCAGCCCCGTCCCGGGCCTCACCGCCGACCTCGACGCCATCGGGCGCTTCCCCGCCCCCCTTCGGCCCCATGGCAGCGCCATCGGATCGAGGTCCCGGATCACGTCCGGGACGCGGCCTGCGGCACCGAAACCCCTTCGCCTCGCCGCAACCGCACCAATGGGCCCGAAACACCTCCGCCAGCGACCCCCGGGTTGGGCCCCGGCAGATGCCTCACCCCCGCGCGGCGTCCATCAGCCGGCGCATCTCGGCGATGGCCGGCGTCAGTCCCAGAAAAATCGCCTCGCCGATGATGAAATGCCCGATGTTGAGCTCCCGCACTTCGGGGATCGCGGCGATCGGCCCGACCGTCTCGTAGGTCAGCCCATGGCCTGCATGAACCTCGAGCCCCAGCGAATGGGCAAACCCCGCCATCTCGCGGAGCCGCTCGAGTTCGGCATCGCGCTCCTCGAAGCGCCCCTCGGCATGGGCGTCGCAATAGGCCCCGGTATGAAGCTCGATTACCGCCGCCCCGATCCGGTTCGCCGCCTCGACCTGGCGCGGCTCGGCGGCGATGAAGATCGACACCCGGCATCCGGCCTCGGCCAACGGCGCGATGAAATGCGCCAGCCGGTTCTCGTCCCGGGCAACATCGAGCCCGCCTTCCGTCGTCCGTTCCTCTCGCCGCTCGGGCACAATGCAGACGGCATGGGGCGTATGGCGCAGCGCGATGGCCTGCATCTCCTCGGTGGCGGCCATCTCGAAATTGAGCGGCAGGCTCAGCGCCTCCATCAGCCCCTCGATATCGGCGTCCGAGATATGCCGCCGGTCCTCGCGCAAATGCGCGGTGATCCCGTCCGCCCCGGCCTCCTCGGCGAGCTTGGCCGCCCGAACCGGGTCGGGATAGGCCGAGCCGCGCGCGTTCCGCACCGTGGCCACGTGGTCGATATTGACCCCAAGTCTCAGATGATCGGACATGCGGCTCTCCCCTCTCTCAGCCGGCACGCTCTAGCAGGGAAGCGGGCGGTCGGAAAGCCGGGCTATTCGGCGGGGTCGGCCGCCGGCCTTGCGGGTTTTGCGGCCCGGGCAGCCGCCTTTGCGCGCTTTTTCTCGTAGCGCGCCTTCTGGCGTTTGATCCGCGCCTTCTGGTAGGCAACGATCACGGGGTGCGACAGGAAATATGCGGCGGCGCCGGCCAGCAGCCCCGGAAGGATACCGCCGACGAGATAGGGCAGAAACACTACCTCGAAGAAGGCGCCGAGCCGGCCCCAATGCATCACCTCCGGCGTGAAGATCGCGGTGAAGTTGTGCCAGAGCTCGGCGGAGGCGTTCGAGAACGAGGCGATCACGCCCGGCGCCCCGATATGGGGTGTTCCCAGCACCCAGGAGCCGATCTCCATCGCGATCGAGGCAAAGATCGGGAAGGTGATGGGGTTGCCGACGAAGGTCGCCAGCAGCGCGGCGAGCACATTGCCGCGGATCATCAGGGCAATGGCGGCCGAAATCAGGAAGTGAAACCCGAAGAACGGGGTGAACGAAACGAAGACGCCGGCCGCAATCCCCCGGCTGATCTTATGGGCGGGGTCGGGAAGCCGCCGCAACCGGTGGACGACGTAACGCGACGCGCGGGCCCAGCCGCCCCGGGGCCAGAACCCCTCGGCGATGAACTGGAGCCAACTCCTCGGCGTCCGCCGCTTGAAAACCATGCTCCCCTCGACTGAAACTCACGGTTTGCGATCTAGATCGCGGTGACGCCCGATCGAGGCCACGTCGCTGTCGGCTTCGAGGGCGAGCATCACCGCATGCAGATGCTCTACATCGCGTAAATCGACGTCGATTATAAGGCGGTAAAAGTCCGGTTTTCTGTCAACGAAGACCAAATCGGAGATATTCGCCTTCTGTTCGCCGATCAGCGTGCAGATCCGCCCCAGTACCCCGGCGTCGTTGGCGATGGTGATGTCGAGCGACACGGTGTGGACGGCGGGGTGCTTGCCCTCCTGCCAGTGGAGGTCCACCCAGCGGTTCGGCTGGTCTTCGACTTCGATCAGCGCGGGGCAGTCGATGGCATGGGTCATCACTCCCTTGCCGCGATAGGAAATGCCGACGATCCGCTCGCCCGGGACCGGTTGGCAGCAGAGCGCGCGGCGGAAGGTCTGGGAGGGTTTGAGGCCCACAACGGCGCGGGCGGCGTCGATCTCGTCGCCGGATGTGGCTTCGATCTCAGGATAGACCGTGCGGATCACGTCGCGCGCAGCGATCTCGGCCGCCCCGATCCGGGCCAGAAGGTCCTTCCGGCCCCCGAGACCCATCTGTTTGGCCGCCGTGGCGAGCGCCTTGTCGGTGGCCTTCTTGTCGATCTTGTCGAAGGCCACCCGGGCAAGTTCCCGCCCGAGCTTGATGAACCGCTCGCGGTCTTCCTCGCGCAAGGACCGCCGGATCGCGGCCTTCGCCCGCCCCGTGGCCACGATGTCGATCCAGGTCGCCTGCGGGCGCTGACCCTCGGCGGTCAGGATTTCCACCGACTGGCCGTTCTTCAGCCGTGTCCAGAGCGGCACGCGGATGTGATCCACCTTCGCGCCGACGCAGCTATCCCCGATCCGGGTGTGGATCGCGTAGGCGAAATCGAGGGGTGTGCCGCCGCGCGGCAGCTTTACCACCTCGCCCTTCGGCGTGAAGCAAAAGACCTGGTCCTGGTACATCTCCAGTTTGACGTGTTCGAGAAACTCGTCGTGGTCGTCTTCGGTGTCGAACCGCTCGGTGAGCGTGGCGATCCAGCGGGCGGGGTCGACGGCGAACGGGTTCTCGGCCCTGACCCCGTCGCGGTACGACCAATGGGCCGCGACCCCGGCTTCGGCCACCTCATGCATCTCCCGGGTGCGGATCTGCACCTCGACCCGCCGGCCGTCGCGGCCCGAGATCGTGGTGTGGATCGAACGGTAGCCGTTCGACTTCGGCTGGCTGATATAGTCCTTGAACCGCCCCGGCACCGCCCGCCACCGCTGGTGGATCGCGCCGAGTGCGATGTAGCAGTCGCGCTCGGAGGCGGTGATGATGCGAAAGCCATAGATGTCGGAGAGCCGCGAAAACCCCTGTTCCTTCTCCTCCATCTTCCGCCAGATCGAGAACGGCCGTTTCGCCCGGCCCATCACCTCTGCATAGATGCCGGCCTTGGCGAGCTCCGCCTCGATGTCGTCGGTGATCCTCGGGATGACGTCCCCGGTCTCTTTCTGGAGCGTGATGAAGCGGCGCATGATCGAGATGCGCCCGTCGGGGTTCAGCACCTGAAAGGCGAGGTCTTCGAGTTCCTCGCGCATCCACTGCATCCCCATCCGGCCGGCCAGCGGGGCGTAGATGTCCATCGTCTCGCGGGCCTTCTGCACCTGTTTGTCGGGGCGCATATGCTTGACGGTGCGCATGTTGTGGAGCCGGTCGGCGAGCTTGACGAGGATGACCCGCAAATCTTTCGACATCGCCATGAAGAGCTTGCGGAAATTCTCCGCCTGCTTGGTCTCGGTCGATGAGAGTTGCAGGTTGGTGAGCTTTGTCACCCCGTCGACAAGCTCGGCGATCTCCTCGCCGAAGGCGGTTTCCACATCGCCGTAGGTCCGGCGGGTGTCCTCGATCGTGTCGTGGAGTAGGGCGGTGACGAGGGTCGCGTCGTCGAGCTGCATCTCGGCGAGGATCGCCGCGACCGCGACGGGATGCGTAAAGTAGGGCTCGCCGGAGTGGCGCGTCTGGCCGGCATGGGCGGCGTCGCCGAAGGCGAAGGCGTCGCGCAGCAGCGCTGCGTTCGTTTTCGGGTTGTAGTTCCGGACCAGGGTGATCAGGTCGTCAGCGTCGATCATCCCCGGCCCTGCCTCGGGCGTGCGCCCGTTAGCCTTGCCCCTGCGCTTCCATCAGCGCCCGGAGCAGCTTCTCTTCGGAGAGATCGTCGTCGGCCGGCTTGTCCGCCTCAGCCCCCATCAGGAGCGCCATGGCGTCCTCTTCGGGCTCGTCGACCTCGATCTGGGTCTGGTGGTTTTCGATCATCCGCTCGCGCAGATCGCCCGCCGACTGGGTTTCCTCGGCAATCTCCCTGAGTGCCACGACCGGGTTTTTGTCGTTGTCGCGGTCGATGGTCAGCGCGGCCCCGGAGGCGATCTCGCGAGCCCTATGGGAGGCGAGCATCACCAGATCGAACCGGTTCGGAACCTTGTCGACGCAATCTTCGACGGTCACGCGTGCCATGGATATCTCCAGCCAGAAATCGGAAGCCCGTGACTTAGGCTCAAACGCGGCGCGACGCAAGGGGCCACATCCCCGGGAATCGAAGTGATTCGCCGCCTGCGCGTCTGCTGCTGCCGCCTGACGCGACAAATCTGAGGTACGTTGCTCAAAAACCGGGACGGCAAGGTACAGGAAACGCTCCGGTTTTGCCGAAAACGGCCGATATGGTTGCCATCTTGGGCGTTTTGCCTATGTCTTGCGCACTCGTCGGGACCCACCACTCACGGACATCGCCGGCGCAACAATGGAAAACGAAAAAGGACGTGCCTGTATGTTTTACCGGGACGAACGACTGGCTTTGTTCATTGACGGCTCCAACCTTTATGCGGCCGCCAAAGCCCTTGGCTTTGACATCGATTACAAGTTGCTGCGGCAGGAATTCATGCGCCGGGGCAAGCTCCTGCGCGCCTTCTACTACACAGCACTTCTCGAAAGCGACGAGTACTCGCCGATCCGGCCGCTGGTGGACTGGCTCCACTACAACGGCTTTTCGATGGTGACGAAGCCCGCCAAGGAATACACCGACAGCCAGGGTCGCCGGAAGGTGAAGGGCAATATGGACATCGAGCTCACCGTCGATGCCATGGAGCTCGCGCCGCATGTCGATCATGTGGTTCTGTTCTCCGGCGACGGCGATTTCCGCCCGCTGATCGAAAGCCTCCAACGCCAGGGCGTGCGGGTTTCGGTCGTTTCCACGATCCGTTCCCAGCCGCCGATGATCGCCGACGAGCTGCGCCGCCAGGCGGACAATTTCATCGAGCTCGACGAGTTGAAGGAAGTCATCGGCCGCCCGCCGCGCGAACCCCGGGAGCCGCGCGAAAGCCGCGAGGAAGCCAGCGTCCGGGAAACGGTGGGCGACTAAGCCTCGGGGTGGACGGGGGCCAAGCGGTGCCATAGGTCTCCCATGCAAAGGAGAGCCCATGGAACAGCCCCCCCTCACGCTCTATCTGGCCGCTCCCCGCGGCTTCTGCGCGGGCGTCGACCGGGCGATCAAGATCGTCGAGATGGCGCTCGAGAAATGGGGCGCCCCGGTCTATGTCCGCCACGAGATCGTTCACAACAAATACGTCGTCGACGGGCTGAGGGAGAAGGGTGCGGTCTTTGTCGAGGAGCTCGACGACTGCCCCACCGACCGGCCGGTGATATTCTCCGCCCATGGCGTGCCGAAGGCGGTCCCGGCGGAGGCCGAACGGCGCCGGATGCTCTATGTCGACGCCACCTGCCCCTTGGTCTCGAAGGTCCATATCGAGGCCGAAAGGCACCACGCAAACGGGCTCCAGATGGTGATGATCGGCCATGCGGGGCACCCCGAAACCGTCGGCACGATGGGCCAGCTTCCCGCCGGCGAGGTGATCCTCGTGGAGACTGTCGAGGATGTGGCCGAGATCGCGCCCCGCGACCCGGAAAAGCTCGCCTTCATCACCCAGACGACGCTGTCGGTCGACGACACCGCAGAAATCGTCGCCGCGCTTCAGGCCCGCTTTCCCGCCATCGTCGGGCCGCACAAGGAAGACATCTGCTACGCGACGACCAACCGCCAGGCGGCGGTGAAGGCGATGGCGGGTAAGATCGACGCGCTATTGGTGATCGGGGCGCCCAATTCGTCGAATTCCAAACGCCTCGTCGAGGTCGGGCAGGGGGCGGGCTGCCCCTACGCCCAGCTCGTCGGCCGGGCCGCCGATATCGACTGGCGGGCGCTCGACGGGGTGCAGAGCGTCGGGCTCACCGCCGGGGCCAGCGCGCCGGAGGTGCTCGTCGACGAGGTGATCGACGCCTTCCGCGCCCGCTACGCCGTCACCGTCGAAACGGTGGAGACGGCGGTCGAGAACGTCGAATTCAAGGTCCCCCGGGTGTTGAGGGTCCCTGCATGATCTCGGTCCAGTTCCTCGCCACCGCCTTCGTCGTCGTCATCGCCCCGGGCACCGGCGTGATCTACACCCTGGCCTTGGGTCTCGGCCAGGGCCGCCGGGCCGCCATCGCCGCGGCTTTGGGCTGCACCTTCGGGATCGTTCCCCATATCGCGGCTGCCGCCCTCGGGCTGGCGGCGATCCTCCACACCAGTGCCCTCCTCTTCACCGCGGTGAAATTCGCCGGCGTGGCCTATCTTCTCTATCTCGCCTGGTCGGCGCTCTCCGAAGGCGGCGCGCTCCGGGTCGAGCCCGACCGCGCCCGCGACACCGACTGGCGGATCGCAAGGCGCGGGGCGCTTATCAACATCCTCAACCCGAAGCTGTCGATTTTCTTTCTCGCGCTCCTGCCGCCCTTTCTGTCGGGCAACCCCGCAACGGCCACCGCCGAAATGGCGCTTCTGGGTGGGGTCTTCATGGGGCTGACCTTCGCCGTCTTCGTCCTCTACGGTCTCTTTGCCGCGCAAGCCCGCGACTGGCTCCTCGGCAGCGAGCGCGTCATGCGCTGGCTCAACCGCAGCTTTGCGGCGATCTTTGCAGCCCTTGCGGGGCGCCTGGCGCTGGAGCGCGCCTGAAAGCCATGGCCGCGATTCCCCGTGCTGCGCTTCTTCTCGGTCTGGCCGGGCTCCTGCCGTTTCTCTGGGGGGCGCTGACGATCTATTCCGAACCGGCCGCCCGGGCGACGCTCGAAACGGTGGGCCCCCGCTTCACCGGCCCCTTCGTGATCCTGCAATACGGCACGATCATCCTCGCCTTCATGTCGGGCGTCCTCTGGGGCTTTGCCACCAAGGCCGAAGGGGCCCGGGCCGCGACCGGCTACGCGCTGTCGGTCCTCCCCGCGCTCTGGGCGTTCTTCTTCGTCGGCGGCGGTCCGGTGAGTGCGGCGAGCTACCTCATTGCCGGGTTCCTCGGCCTTCTTCTGCTCGATTTCGCCTTCGTCCGGTGGGGCCTCGCCCCCGATTGGTGGATGTCCCTGCGGCTTCTCCTGACTGCGGTGGTCGTTGCCTGCCTGATACTCGTGGTGATCTGATGAGCGACCCCGAAACCCTCGCCGTCTACGACGCCCAGGCCGACGACTACGTCGCGATGATGAAGGACTATGCGGCGAAAGACCCGCTCATCGCCGAGTTCATCGCTGCCTGCCCCGAGGGCGGCTACGTGCTCGATCTCGGCAGCGGTCCGGGGGGTTATGCGGTGCTTATGGCCGAGGCAGGGCTTTCGGTCGACGCCCTCGACGCTTCGGCCGAGATGATCGCACGCATCGACAGCCCCGGCGTGAGCCCTCGCGTCGGCACGTTCGACGACGTCACAGCCATAGCGGTCTACGATGGCATCTGGGCAAGCTTCAGCCTCCTCCACGCCCCCCGCGCCGACATGCCCCGCCATCTCGCCGCCCTCCACCGCGCCGCAAGACCCGGCGCGCCGTTCTTTCTTGGGCTCAAGCGCGGCACGGGCGGCGACCGCGACGCGCTCGGCCGCTATTACGAATACTACGAGCGCGAAGACCTCGATCCGCTCCTTGAGGCTGCGGGCTTCACCCCCGGCCGGCACTGGACCGGCGTCGCGACGGGGATGGCCGGGCACGAACAGGGCTGGATCGTGATCGAGGCCCATGCCTGAGCTTGTCGCCTATACCGACGGGGCGTGTTCGGGCAACCCCGGCCCCGGTGGCTGGGGGGCGCTTTTGCAGGCGAAGGAGGGCGACAGGGTCATAAAAGAGCGGGAGCTCTTCGGCGGCGCGGCAGAGACCACCAACAACCGGATGGAGCTTCTCGCCGCCATCTCCGCTCTCGAAACCCTCGACCGGCGCTCGGCGATCACCCTTGTGACCGACAGCGCCTATGTGAAGGACGGGATCACGAAATGGGTCCATGCCTGGAAGGCGAAGGGCTGGAAGAAGAAGGGCGGCGAGATCAAGAACCTCGATCTCTGGCAGCGGCTCGACGCCGCGAGAGACCGCCACGAGGTAACTTGGGAATGGGTCAAGGGCCATGCCGGCCACCCCGAGAACGAGCGCGCCGATGCGCTGGCCCGGGCGGGAATGAAACCGTTCAAACCGAAACGTTGAGCCGGGCGCCGGAAACCGGCCCTGGCGCGCGATAAGGCCGAATTGAAAAGCCGAGGCCCCCCGGCCCACCCGTCCCGGGCTCGACCCGGGACCTCGACGGGCGGTGTGCTCCCTCGCGTCGGGGCCCCGGGTCGAGCCCGGGGCGCGTATTCCACAAGATCGGTCGACGGGTCTTCACTCAGAGCGCATCCCTGCGCCCATGCCGCTAGCGCCGGTTCCGGCGTCGCCGGGCGGCCGCTTCGGTGGGGATCAAGATCAGCGCCCCCGCCGCTCCGATGATCGCGTCGAGCCCCGGCGAGCCGAGGGAGAGGTGAAACATCACCCGGCCCATGAAGACGAGGATCACCCCGCCGAGCGCGATCACGATGGCCGCCAGCACCCCGTGATGGGACAACCCCCATTTCTCGAAGAGATAGGCCACGATCCCGCCGATCATCAGCGAGCCGAAAAACGCAAAAAATCCCATGGTCGCCTCCTTACTCCAGCCCTGTCGGCAACGATAGCCCGCGCAGAAACTCCTCCGCTCCCATCGGGCGCTTTCCCGCGCGCTGCAATTCGGTAAGCTCCACCGCGCCGCTGCCGCAGGCGATGCGCAGGCCCTCGATCACCGTCCCGGGCGCGCCCGCGCCCTCGGCAAGCCGCGAGCGCAGCACCTTGATTCGCTCGCCACCGGCCTCGAACCAGGCGCCGGGAAAGGGCGAGAGCCCCCGGATGAGCCGGTCGACCTCCACCGCCGGGCGGGCCCAGTCGATCCGCGCCTCGGCCTTGTCGATCTTTGCCGCATAGGTCACGCCGGTTTCGGGCTGCGGCGTGGCCGATAGCCGGTCGATCCCCGTCAAAGCCTCGACGATGGCCCGTGCCCCCATCGCCGCCAGCCGGTCGTGAAGATCGCCCGTCGTCTCCTCGGCGCCAATCGGTGTCGCTTCCCGCAACAGCACCGGCCCGGTATCGAGCCCCGCCTCCATTTCCATGATGCAGACACCGGTCTCGGCATCGCCCGCCATCACCGCACGGTGGATCGGCGCCGCTCCCCGCCAGCGCGGCAGAAGCGAGGCGTGGATGTTAAGGCACCCCCGCGCGGGCGCCGTGAGCACCGCCTGCGGCAGGATCAGCCCATAGGCGACCACGACGGCAATCTCGGCCTGAAGTGCCGCGAACTCCGCCTGCGCCTCGGCCCCCTTGAGGCTTTTCGGGTGCTGCACCGCGAGCCCCAGCGCCTCGGCGCGGGCCTGGACCGGCGAGGGCCGGTCCTTCTTGCCGCGCCCCGCGGGCCGGGGCGGCTGGGTATAGACCGCGACAATCTCATGCCCCGCCCCATGGAGCGCCTCCAGCGCCGGGACCGAAAACTCCGGCGTGCCCATGAAGACGAGCCTCATGCCCGCGCCTTTCTGACCTTTTTCAGAAGCATCTCCCGTTTCGTGCGGCTTAGCCGGTCTATGAAGAGCCGGCCCGCGAGATGGTCGATCTGGTGCTGGACGCTCACCGCCCAGAGCCCGTCGAACTCGCCCCGCACCCGCGCACCCGTCTCGTCGGTCCAGGCCACGCGCACCTTCGCGGGGCGGGTGACCTTGGCGAACACGCCCGGCAGGCAGGGGCTCGCCTCCTCCCAGGGCTTGGTCTCGGCGGAAGCTTCGAGCACCTGCGGATCGGCCATGCGGATCGCCCGGCCCCGGTCTTCGGAGGCATCCACCACCGCCAGCGCGCGCATCACGCCGATCTGGGGCGCGGCGAGCCCCACCCCGGGCATCGCCTCCATCGTCTCGATCATGTCGTCCCAGACGGCGCGCGCGGCGGCGTCGATCTCGCCCACCGCGGCGGCCGGTTCTGAAAGCCGCCTGTCGGGCCAGAGCAGGATCGGCCGCGCGCCCACTCAGGCCCGCGCCAGTTCCCGCTTCCGCTTCACCGCCTTCCTCGTGATGAGCTGGCGCTTGAGCGTCGTCAGGTGGTCGATGAAGAGCTTGCCGTTGAGATGGTCGATCTCGTGCTGCACGCAGGTCGCCCAGAGCCCGTCGAAGCGCTCGGATTGCTCGGCCCCCTCCAGCGAGGTCCAGCGCACCTCCACCTCGGCGGGCCGCTCCACATCGGCGTATTGCTCGGGGATCGAGAGGCAGCCCTCTTCGTAAACGTTCGTCTCGGCGGAGGTCCAGACGATCTCGGGGTCGACGAGCACCATCGGCCGGGGCGGGGCGTCCTCGTCCTTGACGCAATCCATCACCAGAACCCGCCGGCCGACGCCCACCTGCGGGGCGGCAAGGCCGATGCCGGGCGCGTCGTACATCGTCTCCAGCATGTCCTCGGCCAGCACCCTGATCTCATTCGAAACCGCGCCTACGGGTTCGGCGACCTTTTTCAGGCGCGGGTCGGGATGGAGGAGAATTGGCCGGATGCTCATGGAGCACCATCTAGTCGCTTGCCAATTCGCTTGCAATCGCCGCCGCCGGGGGCGAAGCCTCGCAAAACCCCGGAGGGCCCATGGATTTCGACGAACCGGTCGACCGCCGTCACACGACGAGTCTGAAGTGGGACGGGATGGGCCGGTTTGCCGGGGCGGACGGCGCCGATCTCCTGGCGATGTGGGTTGCAGACATGGACTTCCGGGCGGCGCCGGTCGTGTGCGACGCACTCGCGGAGATGAGCAAGGCCGGGCTTCTGGGCTACATGTCCGACCTCGACGCGATGCGTGCCGCCGTCGCCTGGTGGATGAAGACCCGCCACGATTGGGAGATTTCCGATCAGGAGGTGCTGACCACCCACGGGCTCGGCAACGCCCTGGCACTGGCCATCGGTCGGCTAACCGAACCGGGCGACGGCGTGGTGCTCTTCACCCCGGTCTATCACGAGTTCGCCGGCCGTGTGAACGCTGCCGGACGGCGGCCGGTCGAGGTCCCGATGAGTGTCGCCGACGGACGTCAGGAGTTCGACCTCGACCGCGCCGCCGCGATGCTCGACGGCACTGAACGGCTGATGATCGTCTGTTCGCCGCAGAACCCCGGCGGCCGCGTCTGGAGCACGGGCGAACTCGAGGCTCTTGGCGATTTTGCGGACCGGCACGGGCTCTTTGTGCTGGCCGACGAGATTCACCACGATCTGGTCTATCCCGGCCACCGCTTCGTGCCGATGGAGGCCGTGACCGACCTCGGCGGGCGGCTTTTGACGATCACCGCGCCTTCGAAAACCTTCAACACGCCGGGGTTGAGGGTGGGGCATATGATCGTGCGCGACCCCGCGCTCCGGCGCCGGCTGGTGGCACATCTGGGGGCGCTCGGCATCCAGCCCAACATGGCCGGCGTCGTGGCCGCCACCGCCGCCTACAGCCCCGACGGCGCGGCCTGGGCTGATGCTCTCGTGACCTACCTCGACGGGAACCGGCAGCTCTTCGAGGCGGGCATCAACGCCATTCCCGGGGTCAGGGCCATGGCGCTGGAGGCGACCTTTCTGGCGTGGGTCGACTTCAGCGGCACTGGCATGGATCAGGCGGAAATCGAAGAGCGCGTCCTGTCCCGCGCCCGCATCGTTGCCAACCCGGGCCCGAGTTTCGGCCCAAGCGGTGAGGGCCACATGCGGTTCAACCTCGGCACCCAACGCGCCCGCGTCGAGAAGGCGGTCGGACGGTTGCAGCGCGCGTTCGCTGATCTCCAATGACGGGGTGCCCGGGTGGCGGAACGACCTGCGGATGCGGTTCTTGGCCTTGAGCGGACGTTTGGGTCCTGCTCCGACAGCCCTTGGCGAAACACCCGGACGTGATCCGAGGTCTCGATCCAACGGAGCACCAAGCCTGTCGAGGTCCCGGGTCAAGCCCGGGACGTGGGGGGCAATGCGATCGGAGGAGTGGGCAATCGAAGGTCCGTTTCTGGGCCAACAGCACCCCCGCCCCGGACCCGATCCGGGGCCTCGATCCCACGTGGCGCACCGCTCGCCGAGATCCCGGGTAAAGCCCGGGACGGATCTTCTGAGACGGGCGACCGACGTCTCGCCGCACAACCCCGGCGTCGGCGGCGTGCCGGGCCCGTCTGGTGCCTCGCTGCCGTCTTCCCCGCCCTAGGTTGGCCCGATCAGCGCCACCGGCGCGTCGTCCTCCCGGCTGTAGTCGAGGGCGGCACTGTCGGCGACGGCGGTCGCCCGCTTGTATTCGTAGATCGTCTCGCCGTTCTCCTCGACCGAGGCCACGATGAGCGCCCGCGACATGTGCCTCGCACCGTCGAAGAGATCGACCAGACCCCGGAGGCGGCTTGCATCGTCGCTGTCGAGCGCGAACCCCTCGGTCCAGGACCTCAGGATGGTAAAGGTCTGGCCCCCCGCCTTCACCCGCATCCGGCTTTTCTGGCGGAGTTTCAGCTTTCTGGCCGCTTCGAGGCCCTCACGCACGTCTTTCGGCAGATACTCTGACATCGTTACTCCCCCCCGACACAGCGAGTCGGACTCTGCCGCAATGCGCTGTTCGGTCAAGGTTTTTTGCAGATTGTCCTGTTCGGGCGTCGCGCCGCACCGGATCGGCGGTGATTGTTCAGGCAAGAGGGCATTGCAAAAACACACAGATGAGCCTCACGCCGCTGAGGTTTTCTGCCAGCTCGCACAGACCTAGGTGGAGACCAACGGGATAGGAGAGACCGATGGGCCAGCTTGTTGACGGCGTCTGGACGGATGCCTGGTACGATACGAAATCGACAGGCGGCAAGTTCGTCCGCTCCACGGCGAAGTTCCGCAACTGGATCACCGCCGACGGCAGCCCCGGCCCTTCCGGCGAGGGCGGGTTCGAGGCCGAGGCGGGGCGCTACCACCTCTATGTATCTCTTGCCTGCCCCTGGGCCCACCGGACGCTGGTCTTCCGCGCGCTGAAGGGGCTCGAAAGCCTGATCGACGTATCCGTCGTCCACCCCGACATGCTCGGCGACGGCTGGAGTTTCGACGACGCCTATGACGGTGCGACCGGCGACAGGCTCTACGGCCTGCCCTTCGCGCGCGACATCTACCTCAAGGCCGACCCGCAGATCTCGGGCCGCGTCACCGTCCCGATCCTGTGGGACAAAAAGCGTGAGACCATCGTGTCGAACGAAAGCTCCGAAATCATCCGGATGTTCAACTCGGCCTTCGACGGGCTCACCGGGAACAGCGAGGATTACTGGCCCGAAGCGCTTCGCGACGCCATCGAAGAGGTCAACGGGCCGATCTATTCGAACATCAACAACGGCGTCTACAAATCGGGCTTTGCCACCAGCCAGGAGGCCTATGACGAGGCGGTGACCGCGCTCTTCGACGAACTCGACCGACTGGAACAGCGCCTGGGGCGGTCCCGCTACCTTGTCGGCGACCGGGTGACCGAAGCCGACTGGCGGCTCTTCACCACGCTGGTGCGCTTCGACGCGGTGTATCACCTGCATTTCAAGTGCAACCGGCGGCGGCTCATCGACTACCCCAATCTCTGGGCTTATGCCCGCGAGCTCTATCAGTGGCCGGGCGTGGCCGGGACGGTGAACTTCGACCACATCGTGCGCCACTACCATTACAGTCACGAAAGCATCAATCCGCACCGCATCATCCCGATCAATCCGGTGATCGACTGGACTGCGCCGCACGGGCGGGACGGGCTCGAGGCCAAGGCCGCGGAATAGGCTAGCTTGTCCCCCGGCCGTAGTGTTCGACTATGGCCGCGAGATCCTCCGGCGGGGTCTGCGCTTCGAGATAGGCGCAGGCGTTGGGGATGTGGTTGAAGATCGACCCGTCTGAGAAGAACGTGGTGTTGGTGACGAACACCACCCGCGTTTCGGGGCGCCGGTAGCTTGCGTAATCGGCCACGGCGATGGCGCTGCCCTGGTCGAGAAATAGATCGAGGACGATCACATCGGGCATCGCCTTCTGAAGCGCCAGTACGGCGGCGTCCTGGTCGAGCGCCACCGAAACGGTCGCGCCCGAGCGTTGCAGGTGCCTTTGCCACAACCCGGCGAGTTCGGCATCGCTTTCTACGATGAGAACGTTCATCTGACCTCCGTGGTCCGGTATGGACCACAACCCCGTGGTCACGCTTCCGTCAAAACCCTTAACGATAGGTTAATGGACCTGGGGAAATGGTTAACGCGGGCGGCATTCCGCCGACGCCGCCACCGCCCGGGGCGGCCGCCGCCGCGGGGTCCGATACCCCCGGCAATCCGCTTGTCTGCCATCCGGCCGGCGCTATCGTGGCGCCGGGCATCGAGGAGTTCACAATGCGGTCGTTTACCCTGTCTTGCGCGGGCCTTCTGGCGGTCACCCTTTCTGCGGGATCGGCTTCCGCCGCCGCGCTCGTGGCCTGCGGCGGCAGCTTCGCCGACTTCACCCGCTCGATCGAGGCCGAAGCCGTCGCGCGGGGCGCAGATCCCGCCGCCGCCCGCCGGTTCTTCTCCGGCGTCGCCCAGGACCCCCGGACCCTCAGGGCGGACCGCGCCCAGGGCATCTTCTCCCGGCCGTTTCTCGACTTCTCGCAGCGGCTGATCAGTCAGAACCGGCTCCAGAACGGCGCGGCCAAGAGCCGGCAATGGGACGCGGTCTTCGACCGGATCGAACGCGATATCGGCGTCTCGCGCGGCGTGCTCCTGGCGTTCTGGGCCTTCGAGACCGATTTCGGCGCGGTGCAGGGCGACTTCAATACGGTCAATTCCCTGATGACCCTCGGACACGACTGCCGCCGCCCCGAGCTTTTCCAGCCCCAGATCCTCGCTGCCCTCGAGCTTTTCGAACGCGGCGACCTCGACCCCCGCACCACTACCGGCGCCTGGGCCGGCGAGATCGGCATGGTGCAAATGCTCCCGGGCGACATTATCGAAAGCGGCGTCGATGGCGACGGCGACGGCCATGTCACCCTCAAGACCTCCCCGCCCGACGCACTGATGTCGGGCGCCACGATGCTGCGCGCCCTCGGCTGGCGCCCGGGCGAGCCGTGGCTTGTGGAGATCGACCTGCCAGGCCGGTTCGACTGGGCGGCAACGGGGCTCGACACCAAGCGCAGCGTGGCCGACTGGGAGGCCGCCGGTGTGCAGGGCCGGTCGGGGGCGCTTCCGGCGCGCGACCTGCCGGCTTCGGTGCTCCTGCCCCAGGGGCGAGGCGGCCCGGCCTTTCTCGCCTATCCGAATTTCGAGGTCTTCTTCGAGTGGAACAAGAGCTTCGTCTACGTCACCACGGCGGCCTATTTCGCGACCCGCCTCGAAGGCGCGCCGGTCTATGATGCCGGCGACCCCGATCCGGGCCTGACGCAAGATCAGATGCGGCTGCTCCAGGAAAGGCTCGTCGCGCGCGGTCACGATGTGGGCGGCGTTGACGGAATCCTCGGCGCGATGACCCGCCGCGCGGTCCAGGCCGAACAGGCCCGCCTCGGGCTGCCGGCGGACGCCTGGCCGACGGCGGAGCTTCTGAGCCGGCTCTGAGGCCCGTGGCGTTTGCATTTTGGCAAGGTCTGAACCATATTCGGGTCCAGCGGTAGTTTACATCACATGCTTCACCAAAAAACGCCCCGGCAGAGCGGTCACTCTGCCGGGGCACTCATTTTCGAGGGTTAGACCCCGACGAAGAGCCGGATGATCGCCACCATCAATGCAATCACGGCAATGACGAGCATCCATTTGCGGTAGTTGTTTTCGTTCACATGCCTCGCCTCCTTTCACCGCGAAGAACCGCGGTGAAGAAAGCCCTAAGGATCCAAGTTCAACGATCGGTCAGCGCCGCCTCAGGCCACCATCGCCTCGGCGCGCTTGAGGTCGACCGACACGAGTTGGCTAACCCCCTGTTCGCCCATTGTGACGCCGAAGAGCCGGTCCATCCGCGCCATCGTCACCGCATGGTGGGTGATGATCAGAAAGCGGGTATCGGTGGACCGCGTCATCTCGTCGAGGAGGTCGCAGAACCGGCCGACATTGGCGTCGTCGAGAGGCGCATCGACCTCGTCGAGGACGCAGATCGGCGCCGGGTTGGCGAGAAACACCGCGAAGATCAACGCGAGGGCGGTGAGCGTCTGTTCGCCGCCTGAGAGCAGCGACAGGGTGGAGAGCTTCTTGCCAGGCGGCTGGCACATGATTTCGAGGCCGGCCTCGAGCGGGTCGTCTGATTCCACGAGCATCAGCCGGGCCTCGCCGCCACCGAAGAGATGGGTGAAGAGCCGCCCGAAATTTCGGTTCACCTCGTCGAAGGCCGCCAGAAGCCGCTCGCGGCCCTCCTTGTTGAGGCTCGCGATCCCGGCGCGCAATTCGGCGATGGCGGCGGTGAGGTCCTCGCGTTCCCCAGCCAGCGTGTCGTGCTCCGCCTGAACCTCGCGGGCATCTTCCTCGGCACGCAGGTTCACCGCACCGAGCGCGTCGCGCTGTCGGCGGAGCCGGGCCACTTCGACTTCCGCAGTCTCGGCACTTGGCATCTGAGCCGGATCGACGTCGAGCGAGGCCAGAAGGGCGTCCGGCGTCGTCTCCTGTTCCTCAGCGATCCGCGCCGCGGCAGCCAGCACCGCCTCGCCGGCGGCCTCGAGGCGGGTTTCCGCACGGGCCCGCGCCTCGCGCGCGTCCGAGGCCGCCCGTTCGGTCTCGCGCTCCGCCTCGCGCGCCGAACGGTCCGCGGTTTCCGCCCCGACGAGCGCGTCGGTGGCCTCCGCCTTCCGCGCCTCGGCGCTGCCGATCTCCGTCGCAAGCGCCGCCGCCTCCGCTTCGATCCGGGCCGGCGCCGCCTCGGCCTCGGCGCGTGCGATCGCCGTCTCCGCACGACGTGCTTCGATCTCGGCCACCCGCGTCCCGGCCTTCTCGAGCCGCGTACTCCAGGTCCTCCGCTCCGCCGCGATCGCTTCGAGCCGCGAAGCCCGCGCCTCGCCTTCGCGCCGGACCTCGTCGAAGGCCGAGCGGCGCGCGAGCATCGTGATCCGGGCCGCTTCGACCGTCAGGCGGACATCCTCGGCCTCCGCGCGGGCGGCCTCGAGATCGGGCAGGTCGGCCAGCGCCGCCTCGGCCTCGGCCAGAGCGGCGCGGGCGGTCCCGGCTTCGGCGCCGTAACGGGTCTCGGCGAGCCGCGAGGTTTCGAGCTTGCCGGCGGCGATGTTGCGGTCGGCCTCGGCGCGGCTTTCGGCGCGGTGGGCTTCGGTGGCCGCAAGGTCGGCCGCCCGCCGCGCCTCGCGCGCCTCCCGGTCGGCGGCGGTCAGGGCGTCGAGCTCCGATCTGAGGTGGGTATGGGCGCGGGCGGCCCCCTCCGCGCGGGCGCTGGCCCGGGCGAGGTCCTGCTTGAGCTCTTCGAGCCGGTTGATCTGCTGAAGCCGCAAGGCGGAGGTCGATGGGGCATCTTCGGCGGCGGTGCGAAACCCGTCCCAGCGCCAGAGGTCCCCCTCGACCGAGACGAGGCGCTGTCCGGGCAAAAGGCTGCTCTGGAGTGCCGCTCCCGCGTCGCCGTCGACCACGCCAACCTGTGCGAGACGCCGTTCGAGGACCCCGGGCGTGTCGGCGTGATCGAGGAGGGCCGGCACCCCGCCGGGCAGGGGCGGAAGCTCGACCTCGCCGGCGAGCGCCACCCAGCCCGAGGCGCCCTCGCCGTCGATCACCGGGGCCTTGAGATCGTCGGCCAGAGCCGCCCCCAGCGCCTTTTCGTAGCCCGGTGCGATGCGCACGACATCCATCACCTGTCCGCCGTCGGCGGTGTCGCGTTCGACGAGGCGCGCCAGTGCGGCAACCTCGGCTTCGAGGGCCGAGACCTCGCCCTCGGCAGCCGAGCGCTCGGCACGGCCCTCGGCTTCCCGCGCCTGGGCGGCGTTCCGGGCGGTGTCGGCCTCGGCCAGCGCGCGCTCGGCCGCCTCTGCCGTCGCACCGGCCGCCGCAAGCGCTTCTCCGGCTGCGGCCAGTGCGGTCTCGGCGGTGGCAAGATCGGCCTCCGCCGTCGCCGCGGCCCCGGCGGCCTCGGCGGTCGCAGTCTCCGCCTTGCGCAAGGTGGTCTCGGCATCCGACACGGTGCGCGACACCGCCTGGTGGCGGGCGGCGAGCCGGGCGACGTCCTCGGTCCGCGCCGCAAGGTCTGCCTCGCGCTCCGCCAGCACCGTCTTTGCCGCCTCGGCTTCGGCCTCCGCCTCGGCCAGACGGCTGTCATGGCCGGTGCCCTCGGCCTCGAGTGCCTCGGTCTCGCGGGTCAGACGGTCGATGGTCTCGCGCGCATCCGCGTCGAGCCCGGCCTCCCGGGCAATGTCGCTGTCGAGCCGCTCAAGTGCCGCGCCGAGCCGCTCGATCTCGGCCGTCGCCCGGGCGCCCTCATCGGCGAGCGCCCCCTGACGGACGAGGAGCTTTTGCAGGATTGCTGCCGCAACCGCCTCCTCCTCCCGCAAGGGCGGCAGCGCGGCCTCCGTCTCCGCGCGCCGGGCGGCGGCGTCGCGCGCCGCGCGTTCGGCCTCCGAGGCGGCCGCCACGGCGCCGGCCAGAGCGGTCTCGGCCTCGATGCGGGTGTCCTCGGCCTCGCGCCAGCGGCGATAAAGGAGAATGCCCTCCGAGCGCCTGAGTGCGGCGCCGATCTCTCGGTAGCGCGCGGCGGCCTTGGCCTGGCGGGCGAGCGCGGTGAGCTGGCCGGCAAGCGCCTCGATCACGTCCTCGACGCGCGCGAGGTTGGTCTCCGCGCCCTTCAGCTTCAGTTCCGCCTCGTGGCGACGCTGGTAGAGCCCCGAGATGCCGGCAGCCTCCTCGAGGATCCGGCGCCGGTCCTTCGGCCTGGCGTTGATGAGTTCGGCGATCTGTCCTTGGCGCACGAGGGCCGGCGAATGGGCGCCGGTGGAGGCATCGGCGAAAAGCATCTGTGCATCGCGGGCGCGGATGTCTTTCGCATTCGCCTTATAGGCCGAGCCCGCGTCGCGGGTGATCCGGCGGATGATTTCCAGCGTGTCGGCATCGTTGAAGCCCTGGGGGGCGAGGCGTCGGGCGTTGTCGATCGTCAGCGTGACTTCCGCGAAGTTCCGCGCGGGCCGGCTGGCGGCCCCGGCAAAGATCACGTCTTCCATCCCGCCGCCGCGCATCGCCGAGGGCCGGGTCTCCCCCATCACCCAGCGCAGCGCTTCGAGGAGGTTCGACTTGCCGCAGCCGTTGGGGCCGACGACGCCCGTCAGCCCGTCGGCAATGACGAGATCGGTGGGGTCGACGAAGCTCTTGAAGCCGTTGAGCCTGAGCCGGGTGAAGCGCAATGGGGCGGGTCCGATCTGATTCCGGGTGCGGCATCCTCACGTCCGCTTGGGCGGGAGTCAACGCACCCGCCCACGATCTGGCCGGGATCGGCCCGTTTTCCACAAGATATTGCGGGCAAACCGCCGCTTGCGACTCAAAACCGGCGCGCTATATCGCAGCCGCACGAGGGAAAGGTGGCCCGATGCTCGTTGGATTATGCGGATCGCTCCGCGCGGACAGTTCGAACCGGAAGCTGATGCGGGAGGCCGCGCGGCTTTACGGCGGCGCGTTCAGCGAGGCCGACATCCGGTTCCCGCTCTACGACAACGATCTCGAAGACCGCGAGGGGGTTCCGCAGGCGGTCGAGAGTGTGTCGGCAGAGATCAAGGCCGCCGAGGCGGTGCTCGTGGTGACGCCGGAATACAACCAGTCGTTCTCGGGGGTTCTGAAGAACGCGCTCGACTGGATCAGCCGCACCAAGGGCGGGCCCTGGCGGGACAAGCCCGTGGCGCTCCTTTCGGCGGCGGCCGGGCGGGCGGGCGGGGCGCGGGCGCAATATGCGCTGAGGCTCGCGATGAACCCGTTCCGGCCGCGGCTCCTCACGGGCCCCGAGGTGCTCCTGGCCAACAGCCGCAACCAGTTCGACGAGGCCGGCCGGCTCACCGACGAACGCACCCTCAAGGCCCTCATCGAGCTCATGGAGGCGCTCCGCGCCGCGGCCATGCGCTGATTGCAGCGGCCGCGCCGACCGCGCCGAACGACCTGGAGACCGACCGAAATGCGGCGTCGGTTCCTGGCCTCAAGCGGACGCTCTGGTCTTGCTCCGGTAGCCCTCGGCGAAACACGCCCCGGACTTGATCCGGGGCCTCGATCCACCCCGAGTGCCAAGCCTGTCGAGGTCCCGGGTCAAGCCCGGGACGTGGGGGGCATTGCGACGCGGGTTGGAGCAGGCGTCATCCACCCCATCAGCTTAAGGCCAAGCCCGGTCCTTTCACCGCCCCTGCCCACGCGACCTATAGCGGCAATCCGAACCCTTCCGGCACCCGGTCGGTGCCCTCAAGGGCAAGATCGACCGCTAAAGGCGCGAGCCCCGGAGCCAGCGCGAAGCCGGTCTTGAACCCGCCATTGGCGATCACGTGGCCCGGCCGACCGGGCCAGGGGGCGACCACCGGCTGGCGGGTGACGGCCCGGGGCCGTACGCCGGCCCAGCGCCCGATCACCGGGGCGTCCCTGAGCCACGGCGCCACCGAACGGGCCCGGTCGATCACCGCGTCGAGCTCTCCGTCGGTCGTCTCCGCCCCTTCGAACGCCCGCTCCGAAGTCGAGCCGACGGCAACCCGCCCTGCGCCATGGGCGACGATATGGAGCCGGTCGGCGTAAAGCTGGGGGATCTCGCCGGGCTCGGCCGCGAGCACCGCCGCCTGGCCCTTCTCGCCGCCGCCGATCTCGCGGCGAAGGGTCGCCGACAGGTCCCGCAACCCCTCCCAGCCGGTGGCGTGGACGACTGCGCCCGCCTCGCCCGCCTCCCGCAGGACCTCGCTGCCCGCCGCCGCGACCGCTGCGGCCAATGCCGCCACCGCGCGGGCCGGGTCGAGCTGGGCCGAAAGCGTGTCATGGACCCAAAGCCCCGTCTCGGAGACAGGCGCGGCCTCCGGCACGTCGGCGGTGACCTCCCAGGTCGCCTCGCCGCGCCAGAGCGTCGCGGCCGCGATGCCGCGCGCCCGGGCGCGTGCCAAAGCCTTGTCACCGGCAAGCGGCTGGAGCCGGCCCGACCGGCGGTAGCCGGTGGAACGACCGGAGGCCGCCTCGACCTGGGGCCAGTAGCTCCGCGCGGCGAGCAGGCAGTCCAGTTGAAACGCCTTCAGCGCCGTCCAGCCCTCCGGCGCATGGGGTGCCAGCGCACCGACGACCCCGCCCGAGGCGCCGCCACCCGGTCCTCGCGGGTCGATCACCCGCACCCGGGCGCCGCGGGCCAGTGCCTCCCAGGCGATTGTAAGCCCGAAGACGCCCGCACCTCGCACGGTGAGGTCTGTCGTTGCCAAATCGCGGCCTTTCGTCATAGCGATTGGCCATGGGTTTAGGCGATGACACCTCCACCGGCCAGCCGGGGGTGACCTGGCGCGGCGGGGTGCCGGTCTCTGAGGCCTTCGACGACCCCTACTATTCCTTCGACGACGGGCTGGCCGAGACGGTGCACGTGTTTCTGGCGGGAAACGGTCTGCCGGCGCGGTTCGCCCCCGGCTTCCACATTGCCGAGCTTGGGTTCGGGACCGGGCTGTCCTGTCTGGCGGCGCTTTCCGCCTGGCGCGTCGCCGGGGTCACCGGCCCCTTGCGGTTCACCAGTTTCGAGGCTTATCCGCTGCCCCCAGATGCCATCGCCCGGGCGCTCGCGGCGTTTTCGGGCCTTGGCGATCTCGGCGCCGGCCTCGCCGCCCGCCTGGCCGGGGACGACACGGCACTGCCCGATCTCGACCTCGACCTTATCGAAGGCGACGCCCGGACGACACTGCCCGACTGGGAGGGGGCCGCCGACGCCTGGTTTCTCGACGGCTTCGCCCCGGCGAAGAACCCCGAACTCTGGGAGCCGGGGCTGATGGGCGAGATCGCCCGGCACACAAGGCCCGGCGGGAGCTTCGCCACATACACCGCCGCCGGTGCGGTGCGCCGCGCGCTGGAGGCGGCGGGTTTTGCGGTCGAGCGGGCGCCGGGGTTCGGACGCAAGCGCCACATGAGCCGCGGGCGCCTCAGGTGAGCCCCGCCTCAAACGCCCCCGGCATCCGGATGATGATCGCCGCGACCTTCGTCTTCGCGCTCCAGGACGGGCTCTCGCGCCATCTCGCGGAGGCCTACAACGTCCTTTTCGTGGTGATGATCCGCTACTGGTTCTTCGCCGCATTCGTTGTCGTCCTCGGGATCCGGCAATCGGGCGGGCTCCGGGCGGCCGCCGCCACCCGCCGGCCGGGGCTTCAGATCGCCCGAGGGCTGCTGCTCGCGGCCGAGATTTGCGTGATGGTCACCGCCTTCGTGTTCCTCGGTCTGATCGAGGCCCATGCGATCTTCGCCTGCTACCCGCTCATTGTCGCCGCCTTGTCGGGCCCCGTCCTCGGCGAGCGCGCCGGCTGGCGGCGCTGGGCGGCGATCGCGGTGGGGTTCGCAGGCGTCCTCGTGATCCTGCGCCCCGGTATCGCGGTGTTCTCGCCGGCCGCCGCGATCCCGCTTCTGTCGGCCTTCATGTTCGCGCTCTACGGGCTTCTCACACGGCTTGCGGCGCAGACCGACCCGCCGGCGGTGTCGTTCTTCTGGACCGGGACGGTCGGCGCGGTGGCGATGACCGTTGTCGGAATTTGGTTCGCCGAGCCGATGACGGGCGCGGATGCGGCGCTGATGGCGGCGCTCTGCGTCACCGGCGCGCTGGGGCACTGGCTCCTGATCCGGGCCTACGATCTGTCCGAGGCCTCCGCCGTCCAGCCGTTTGCCTATTTCCAGCTCGTTTTCGCCGCCGGGTTCGGCATGGCGGTCTTCGGCGAGACGCTCAGCCTGCCGCTGGCCCTCGGCGCGGCCATCGTCGTCGGGGCGGGGCTCTTCACGCTCTGGCGCGAACGGGTCAGTTCCCGGGGCCCGGCACCGTCTGAAGAATGAGGGCGCCGAAGTCCTGTTCGTCCGGCGTGCCGGAGAGCCGCGCGCGGTAGACCGGCAGGCTCTCGGCCACCCGCATCACGTAGTTCCGCGTTTCCCGGAACGGGATGTGCTCGATCCAGTCGACCATGGCCTCGACCTCGCCGCCGAGCGTCGGGTCGCCGTTCTCGCGCACCCAGCGCCGGATCCGGCCCGGTCCGGCATTGTAGGCCCCGGCGACGAAGATCGGGTTGCCGCGGAACTCGTCCATCAGCCAGGAGAGATAGGTGGTGCCGAGGGTGGCGTTGTAGACCGGGTCCTCGGTGAGCCGGGCGGTGGAATAGCTGAGGCCGAGGGAGCGGGACACTTCCCGGGCAGTCGCCGGCATGAGTTGCATCAGCCCACGCGCGCCGACGCCCGATTGCACCACCGGGTCGAACTCGCTTTCGCGCCGGGCGATGGCGAGGGCGAGTGCGGGCTCGACATTCTCCGCCGATGCGCCGAGGTCGACGACCGGATAATAGGGTTCGGGCACCACGAGCCCGCGCCCGGCCACGCGCTTGCCGATCATCACCGCGATATGGGGCTCGCCGAGATCGAGCACGAGCCGCCCCAGCGCGCCCGCCTCGTCCTCGTCGAGGCTCTCGGCGAGATGGGTGAAGAACCGCTCGGCGAGGCTGCGCTCGCCGGCCCGGTGGAGAAGGCGGGCCGCGTCGAGGACGCTGCTGTCGGCAAAGGAGGTCTCGCGCCAGTCGGGCCGCGCGGTGCGCCCCGTCAGCGCGAGGTCGGCGGGCAACCCGGCTTCGGCGGCGGCGAGAAGGCCGTAGAACGACGTCTGCCATTCGGCGCCGAACGCGTAGGACGTCTGCGCCGCCTCGGCATTGCCCATCGCCGCCCAGGCGCGGCCTTCCCAATAGCCCGCGCGCCCGAGGCTGATCGGTGTGGCCACGGCGGCCCGGAACCGCTGGAAATGGCGCAGGGCCGCACCCGGGTCGTCGAGATAGGTGAGTGCGAGATAGCCCGAGAGCCACTCGAGATCGGCGTAGCTCGACCCCTCCGTCAGCCCATGCGCGGCGGCGAGGCGATAGGCGATGTCGGCCCGCCCGGCGCGCATCTCGGCGCGCGCCAGCCCGCGCCGCCAGCCGGCCCACATGCCCGGACGCCCGAGCGCGGCCTCGGTGCCCTCCCGCGCCAGCGCGATCTCGATCGCCGCATCGTTCCGCCCCTTCCGCGCCCGCCACTGGAAGCGTTCGAAGAGAAGGCCCGGATTGTCCTGAAGCGCCGCCGGCACCGCCTCGACAAGAGCGTCGACGCCGTTCTTGTCGGCCCGGAGCGTCAGCCGCGCCTCGGCGAGCGCCTTCCAGCCTTTCGAGACCAGAGGGTACATCCGCTCGGCAGCGCGGCGCTGGTTGGCCCATAGCAGCATGTCGAGCCGGGCCTCGTGGTGCGGTTCCAGCAGGTCGCCGTAGCTTTCCAGAAGCACCCGTTCGCCGCCCGGCCCGATGGTCTGAGTCGTCCAGGCCCGGACGACCGCCGCTTCGGCTGCCGCCCGGTCGTCGAGCCGGGCAAGTGCGGAGATCAGCGCGACCGAGCCCTGACCGGTCTGGGGCGGGGTGTCGCGGAAGAACGCCACCACGTCCCATTCGCGGGCGCCGAAGGGCACCGAGCCTTCGCTCCGGCGCCTGAGATAGTCGAGCCCCGGCCAGTCCGGCCGCCGCTCGAGAAACGCCGTGACCTCGTCGAACCGTCCGCCCCCTGCCCGGAGGCGGTGCCATTCGACGATGTCGCGGGCGACGGGGCCGGCCTTCTCGGCGGCGGCCAGCGCGGTGTTGAAATCACCCTCCCGCATCGAAAAGAGCGCGCGGGAGAGATGGCCGGCGGGCACGTCCACCGCCGGCCGGGGCCGGGGCCTGATCCCCGCGAGAAGGTTCGGTGCAGCGACCGGCGCCGCTCCGGTGGCGGCGTCCTCCGCCACGCGTGCAGGCGCGGGCAGGGCGGCAAGGCTTATGAGGACGGCGAGAGCGGCGGCGCGGATCATCGACGTCACCCTAGCGCCTGAGTGTAAACGCTCAATAGAGGCGCTTGGCATTTTCCGGCCTTGGAGCTAGGGAAGACAACGCCCTTCTGTGGGGCGGACGACAGAGGGTTCGGCACATGTTCCAAGGGTCCATCCCCGCGCTGATCACACCGTTCAATGGCGGGGCGGTCGATATCGAGACCCTGGGCGCGCTCGTCGAATGGCACATCGGGGAGGGCTCGTCGGGGATCGTGCCCGTCGGCACCACCGGCGAGAGCCCGACGCTCAGCCATGCCGAGCACGAAACCGTCGTCGAAGAGGTGGTGAAGGCGGCTGCCGGCCGGGTTCCGGTGATCGCAGGGGCGGGGTCGAACAACACCGAGGAAGCCATCGGGCTGATCCGCCATGCCGCAAAGGTCGGCGCCACGGCCGCGCTCGTCGTCACGCCGTATTACAACAAGCCCACCCAGGCGGGGCTCATCGCCCATTACCGCGCGCTGCATGATGCCGCAGACCTGCCGATCATCATCTACAACATCCCCGGCCGGTCGGTGATCGACATGTCGGTGGCGACCATGGCCGAGCTTGCCAAGCTGCCGCGAATCATCGGCGTGAAGGACGCCACGGGCGATATCACCCGCGTGAGCCAGACCCGCGCGGCCTGCGGTGCCGACTTCCTCCAGCTTTCCGGCGAGGACGCCTCGGCGCTGGGGTTTAACGCCCATGGCGGGCGCGGCTGCATCAGCGTGACGGCGAATGTCGCACCGCGCCTCTGCGCGGCGTTCCAGGCCGCGACCCTTGAGGGGGACTACGCTGCTGCGCTCGACCACCAGGACCGGCTGATGCCGCTCCACGAGGCGATCTTCCGCGAGCCGGGGCTTGCCGGGGCGAAGTTCGCCCTGTCGCTTCTGGGGCGCTGCCGCAACGAAGTGCGTTTGCCGCTCACGCCGGTCAGCGCGCCGGTCGAGGCCGAAATCCGGGAAGCGATGGTGCACGCCGGTCTCCTGAACTAGCGCCCCCACCGCCCGGGGAGCTTGCCGCAAGCGGGGTGATTGCGCAAGCGTCGCGAAAACCTGGAGCTTCGGAGGGGTGAGGTCGACGGGCAGCTCGCCGCTTGGCGCGGGTCTTGCTTGAAAGGCAAGGAGAGCGGCGGCCGGGTGGCGCAGGTCCAGCCCGTCCCGCCGCCTAGCTCATCCAGTCCCGCTGACCGATCCGGACGTTGCGCAGGGTCTCGACGAGGAGCGCGGTCACCAGCCCGAAGCTCAAAAACCCGTTGGCCGCGGTCATCCCCCCCAGCAGACGCCATTCCAGAGGCAGAAGCACGTCGCCAAAGCCGAGCGTGGTGAAGGCGACGAGCGAGAAATAGAGCGCGGCTTCGAGATCGGCGAAGATGCCGAGGCCGTAGAACGCCAGCGCCCAGAGCCAGACCGACACGGTAATCATCGCCAGCGTCCCCAGAAGCGCCACCACCAGTGCGGCCACGAGTTTCGGCCGGTGCGGCGGGCGCATCAGCCAGCCGTGAAGCCTGAGGAACGCCAGTTCGAGCCCCAGCCAGACGCCGGCGCCGATGAGGATGGTGGCGAGGATAAGTGCCGCGCCGAGGCCGAGTTGCGAGACCATGGCGGGATCATCGCCCGGCGGCCCGCGCCGTCAAGCGCTGGACAGGAGGCGGAAGGGCCCATATCTCGGCCCGATCATGGCCAAGAGCAACGACACCCCGAATTACAAGGTCATCGCCGAGAACCGGCGGGCGCGGTTCGACTATGCCATCGAAAGCGATATCGAGGCGGGCATCCAGCTCGAAGGCTCGGAGGTGAAGTCGCTCAGGGTGAACACCGCCAACATCGCCGAGAGCTATGCGGAGGTCGATGGCGGGGAGCTCTGGCTCGTCAACAGCTACATCGCCCCCTATGACGCGGGGCGCACCTTCGGCCACGAGGAGCGGCGGCGGCGGAAACTGCTGGTCTCGAAGAAGGAGCTTTCGGACCTCTGGAACGCCACCCAGCGGAAGGGGATGACGATCGTGCCCCTGGTGCTCTACTTCAATCACCGGGGCATCGCGAAACTGAAGATCGGGCTGGCAAAGGGCAAAAAGCTTGCCGACAAGCGCGAGACGTCCGCCAGGCGCGACTGGAACCGGCAAAAGGCGCGGCTTCTGAAAGATCACAGCTAAGTGATTGGCGGTCTTTTTCGGCGCACGGCGCATGTTTTCCCGGCGCGAAATCCTCGTAACACGCTGAAAATAAATAAGTCTGCGCGCTTTCGGATATAGCTCGAATTCTTCGGAACCGAATTGGAATTGGGCCGTTCATTTGCTGTCACTAACGAGGACAAAGGAATGAACCATGCACTCGCATCTGTTGAAAACCGCTGCTGTCGCCATTGCTCTGTCCGCCGCTTCCGGCGCGGCACTTGCCGAAACCCAGCTTGACCGCGACGCCCAGGCCATCCTCGACGAATACGGCTATGAGATCGACGCAACGACCCTCTCGACCAGCCAGACGACCGCGCTGACGGCCATCGACCCCAACGACTCGCCGACCCAGATTCGCGCCGCGATCGACGGTGTGATCGGGACCGGCGCGCCGGACGGCGATGCAGTGCAGCTGCGCGCCATGGCAGCCGCGATGTTCGAGGACTACGACATCGAAGGCAACGTGGACGATCTCGACGTGTCGCAACTCGCAGCACTTCGGTCGGTCGACACCGATGAGCTGACCGATGTTCAGGCGAAGGCCCAGATCTACGCGATCACCGGCGGCAGCGATGCGGCCGTCGACATCGGAACCGAGCGGCAGCTCCATGCGCTGGCCCAGTCCATTCTCGACGACAATGGCGTCGATGCCGACGCTGGCACGCTGAGCCGGACACAGCTCGTCGCGGTGCTGGCCGCGAACTCGATGGAAGAGGATTCTCCGCAAATCCGCGCGGAACTGAATTCGGCCGTCGGCAACTAAAAGCCTTGTCGTCAGAGCTGACCGGTCGTCCCCACTCCGGGGGCGGCCGGTTTTCCGTTCCGGCGCCCCGCACCCTGCGCTTGATTGTCGGCGCACATGCCCGTAAACGCTCCCGTGGCCTTAGGGGTGTAGCTCAGTTGGTAGAGCATCGGTCTCCAAAACCGAGGGTCGGGGGTTCGAGTCCCTCCGCCCCTGCCAGGCCTTGAAACCGGGTGTGCCGCACCCCCATCTCGTCATTGTCCGTCGAAGAGAGACCCATGGCCGTCAACCCGCTTCAGTTCATCCAGCAGGTGCGCGCGGAAGTCGCGAAGGTCGTCTGGCCGAGCCGGCGCGAGGTGATGGTGACGTCCGCGATGGTCTTCACCATGGCTGTGCTGACGGCGATCTTCTTCTTTTTCGTCGATTTTCTGATCCGGCAGGGGTTGCAGGGCATCCTCGGGCTGTTCTGACCGGGGCATAGGGCCGCCCCAACGTTGCCGCAATTCTGGCTTTCGCTTGCGTCGATGTTTTCGACGGAGTGGTTTCATTGGCCTGGATTCTGAGATTTGTCCCGCTTTCGCTGTTGATGGTCCTCGCCGGTCTGGCCTGTTTTGCAGGGGCCGGGGCCTGGGCGCACTACGAATGGCAGAAATCCCTCGCGCGGGAGGCGGACTTGCCGCCGCCAGTTGCCGCAGGCGCGCTTGGCGAGGTGCGGGGCTTTCCCTGGTACGAGGAGGTCGCCGTCACCGCCCAGATCGACGAGGACCTCACCTATGTCTACTGGGTCGACTACACCGACGGCACCGTCGAATACCCGATCCTGTTCTTCTTCGACCCCGCTGAGCAGGGGCCGGTGCGCGAAGTCCTCGGCGCCATCGCCTTCGACAGCTACGACGAAGCCGCGATGATGACCTATCTTGAAAGCGCCGTGCAGGGCGAGGGGGCGTTCGGGCCGATCTTCGAACTGGCCGGCGCGCCGCCGATCCTGCCCTCGGTGACCTACGAGGAAATCGTCTGGGCCGCCGAGGACCTCGGCGTCGCGATGTCGGAGAACTTCCTTTACCTAGACCCCTATTTCGACGGGCGTGAGAACCGCCTCGAAGCACGGCCGGAACTCACCTACATCGCCGGTCTCGCCGGCATCGCGCTGATGTGGCTCGGCCTGATCGTGCAGATCGTCCGGCGCCGGTTCCGCAATGCGGAGGCCGAGCGAAAGGCGATGGGGCTGGCCGCCCGCAGAGGCCTTGTCGCCGCGGGCTCGGCCGGTCTCGCAGCGCTGTTGGGCGACGGCGAGGACGACGGCTACATCTGAGGCGGCCGCGCCCCCGGGCCGGGAGACATCCTGGCCCTTGCATCCCGCGCGGGCTGGGCGTATGCCGTCCGGCGATCCCCGACATGATGCGACGAGAGGCCCAGAGTGGCCAGCGCCCCTTGTCCCGGGACGGCGAGACATTTCCGGGCCCGCCCCGGGCAGAAAGAGGACATGACCCATGGCCAAGCGCTGGTATTCGGTGAGCGTGCTGTCGAACTTCGAAAAGAAGATCGCCGAGCAGATCCGCCAGGCGGTGACGGATGCGGGCCTCGAAGACGAGATCGAGGAGGTTCTGGTCCCCACCGAGGAGGTCATCGAGATCCGCCGGGGCAAGAAGGTCCCCACCGAGCGGCGCTTCATGCCCGGTTACGTTCTGGTACGCATGGAGATGTCCGACCAGGGCTATCATCTGATCAACTCGATCAACCGCGTGACCGGGTTTCTGGGGCCGCAAGGGCGTCCGATGCCGATGAAGGACGCCGAGGTCGAGGCGATCCTCGGCCGGGTCGCCGAGGGCGAGGAAGCCCCACGCACGCTCATCTCCTTCGAGATCGGCGAGAAGGTGAAGGTCAACGACGGCCCGTTCGAGGATTTCGACGGGATGGTCGAAGAGGTCGACGAGGACAATCAGCGCCTTAAGGTGACGGTGTCGATCTTCGGGCGTGCCACGCCGGTGGAGCTGGAGTTTACGCAGGTGTCTAAGCAGGGGTGAGCGCCGGTCCGGCGAAGCCGGCGAAAGGTCCAGTGGACCGTCCGAGGCGCGAACGGGCGGAGCCCAGGGCGATGGCGAACGGCGGGTCGGGCGACCTTTTATGACGACCCAGAACACCACTCGCCGCAGCTCTGAACTGATGTTCGTGAAACAGAGGCGTCGCTGACTATTCGAAGCCAAAGGCCCCGTAGTCGTATTTGAGGATTTCGGCAAACGCCTCTTGGACGATGTCCGGTCTGCTTTCGCAATGCTTCCTGCCCTCAAGGAAGACCCGAACAATCACCTGACCATCGACGAATGCTTGGATTGAAGTTCCGTCGACGCTTTCCCGCCCGACAAATCGTTCGGTGTTTCTTCGTCGAAAGGCGTAGAAGATTTCTCCATCTTCGCCACCGGGACGAGCCCACCTGCCGCTGGTGTTCGTCGCTTCTCGAACGCTGTTTTCCGACGCAGACAAATGGACCTGAACTCTGCACTCGCCGAGGATCATTGTGCTATTCACAGCCGGCCCGAACCTCAATTGGGATAATCGAGGGGGTCGTTGCAATCGGAATCTAGCTGGTATGTCGCTTTCCGAGGGGTGCTCATACCGAGCTGACGGCAGGTTTGGCAGCCTTTCTTCCAGGGCTTTGGATTGCGTTTCGAGCAGGTCGACGACAGTCTGAATTGCTGTTTCAGATTCGGAGAAAGTTTCAGACGCGACCAATTCGCTGATATTGAAATCTAGAATGCTCTCGGCGAACTCATCAATCATCGCGGGGCCGGCATCTATGGCCTGCCGGCTTGGCGACCCCTCAGCGATGAGCGCCAACATTCCGCGCGTGCAGCCCCTTACTAGGACGGATGCACGCTCGAGTTTCCAAGTGTCCGACTCGAAGAAGCGAAACAAATCTGGCTTTGCGCGCCCCTCCGCGATCCTTCTTTGCCTCCCATCGACTGCTCTGCATAGGATTTCGGCCCCACCCGCGTCAAAGATCAATGAGATGGTTAGGCTTTGAACTCCTTGACGACATAATAAGACAGCCGTTGGCAGTGCGCGAGCTGGCCCATGTCTCTCGGAAACCGGTGGTTCAGCCGCCTCACAAACCCATCCTTCTGGGACCGGAAACCCGGCGATCAGCTCGTTTTCAAGTTGTGAGGCCAACTCGGCGGCACGGCTCACGGCCACGCCAATTTCGGTTCTCGAGGCAAATTCCGTAGAACTGGTTTGCGCATGTGACGCGACTGCGAAGCCCGCTGCGATACCCAATGTAACGAACTGAATTGCTTTTCTCATACGTTCCCCGGCCGTCCTATCGACGTTCTGAAATGCAGTGAGCGCCGCACGTTGAGTGGACAACACAATTCTGGGGCGAAAGTTTGTCGGGTTCTTTTGCCTTTGGGACTTAGCTGGCCGCCAATCCGCTGACTATGGATTGAGGTGCTGGTTCATTCTTCCAACGCCCATCGCCGCCAACCCGGACTCTCCGGGGGCGGTGCTGGCTGCCATTCCGAGGCGTCTAAGAAACATCAAAGCGGGAGAAACAGTGGCGCCACTGTCGTCGGGGCCCGCTTCCCCGGTTTTTTGCCCGGAAAAGCGTCCCCCTTTGGACCTTCTGGCGATGCGCATCGCGGGGAGGAGCTTCGCCGCTCCGGGTTAGAAAGATGTGATCCCACCGTTCGCTGCCCTTGCAACGCCCTGGTCATCTGGTGTATCGCCCGCCGGTCTCTCTAAGAGACACCCCAACCGTGGGAGGCGAGGGCGCACGCGTGCGCCGGACCGGACCACGCCACATCAAACCCGAAGGGCGCGCCCTGACGGTGTCGGAAAGGAGGCCAAGATGGCCAAGAAGCTCGCGGGGACGATGAAGCTCCAGATCCCCGCTGGACAAGCGAACCCGAGCCCGCCCGTGGGGCCGGCGCTCGGTCAGCGCGGGATCAACATCATGGAATTCTGCAAGGCGTTCAACGCCAAGACGCAGGACATGGAGCCGGGTGCACCCTGCCCGACCGTGATCACCTATTATCAGGACAAGTCCTTCTCGATGGATATCAAGACGCCGCCGGCGTCCTATTTCCTCAAGAAGGCCGCCAAGCTGAAATCGGGGGCGACGAACCCCAGCCGTGAGACCGTGGGCTCGGTCACCAAGGCCCAGCTCCGCGAGATCGCCGAGGCCAAGATGAAGGACCTTTCGGCCAATGACGTCGAAGCGGCAATGCAGATCATCCTCGGCTCGGCGAAGTCGATGGGGATCGAGGTGAAAGGGTAAGCCATGGGAAAGCTCGGAAAACGCACCCGCGCGGCCCGTGAGGCCTTTGACGGGAAAGTGGATGTCTCGGTCGAAGAGGCGGTGGCCTTGGTGAAGGCCAATGCGACGGCGAAGTTCGACGAATCGGTCGAGGTGGCGATGAACCTCGGGATCGACCCGCGCCATGCCGACCAGATGGTCCGCGGCACGGTGACCCTGCCGAACGGCACCGGCAAATCGGTGCGCGTGGCGGTGTTCGCCCGTGGGCCGAAGGCCGATGAGGCGAAGGAAGCGGGCGCCGATATCGTCGGCGCCGAAGACCTCATGGAGACCGTCCAGGGCGGGACCATCGAGTTCGATCGCTGCATCGCGACGCCCGACATGATGCCCATCGTCGGGCGGCTCGGGAAGGTGCTGGGCCCCCGGAACCTGATGCCGAACCCCAAGGTCGGCACGGTGACGATGGATGTCAAAGAGGCGGTTGAGGCGGCCAAGGGCGGTCAGGTCCAGTTCAAGGCGGAAAAGGCCGGGGTCGTTCATGCCGGGATCGGCAAGGCGTCGTTCGATGAGGCCAAGCTCGTTGAGAACCTGCGCGCCTTCGTCGATGCGGTGTCGAGGGCGAAGCCGTCGGGTGCGAAGGGTACCTACATGAAGAAGATCGCGGTGAGCTCCACGATGGGCCCGGGCGTGTCGGTCGATGTAACGAGCGCGACCGGAAACTGAGCGGCCGCTCGGTTCGGGAACTGGAAGGGCGCCGGGCTGGCGCCCTTTTTTCGTTTGGGCGGGGGCGGCGTTTCGTGCCTCGAGGGCGGTTCGAACCGAAGTGGCGAACTCTCGGCCTTGTTTCGCGCCAACACGCGGCATCAACGACCGCCCGGCGCCAGAAGCAACACACGCCCCGGACATGATCCGGGGCCCCGATCCAACGACGCGCACCGCCGATCGAGGTCCCGGGTCAAGCCCGGGACGGGCGGGGTTTCACCTGCCTGCGGGTTGACCAACGTCTGCTTTAGCCCCGGACCGACGGCCGGCATCACCCGATGCCAGCCCCCTCAGCCCTCTTCGGTCGGCCCGCCAGCCGCCTTCCAGTCGGAGAAGCCGCCGACATTCGAGACGTTTTGGTAGCCCATGTCCTTCAGCGTCTTGCCGGCGAGCGCCGCCTGGCCGCCCGCCCCGCAGACGAGCACGATATCGGCATCCGGCGTGAGCGCATCGTCGTAGAACGGGGTCGACGGATCGGCGGAGAATTCCATCATCCCGCGGGCAATCCGCCGGGCCCCGGCGATGGTGCCGGTCTCTCCGACCAGCCCGCTGTCGCGCACGTCGACGAAGACGGCGGTGCCGGCGGCGTGTTTGGCGATGCCCTCTTCGGCCGTGATCTTCGGGACGACGGCATTGGCTTCGTCGAGATAGTCCTTGGCGGTCTTCATTGGCTGGCTCCCGTGGTTGGTCCGCCCTGGTCTTTAGAGAATGCACGGGCTCGCCGGAAGGTGCGGTCAGCGGGCGGGGATGGCGGCGTGGCTGTCGCGGGTTGCATCGTCGAGGCTGCGGGGGCGCTGCCGGGCGGCGTCGAGCGCGGCGTCTAGGGGCGCCCCGGCAAGGGCCGCCTCGGCGACCCGGTCGAGCGCGTAGGTCCGGACCCGCAGGCGGCCATCGAGCGCGGCGCGGGACAGACCGAGAGCGGCAAGGTAGACCGGATGGGAGCCCAGAAGACCGGCGCCGGCCTCCGACCCGCCTTCGGCATTGGCCTCGCAGGCCGCCGCATCGGTCGACACGAACGAGCGGCAGAGGACGGGGCGGTCCGCGTAGATCCGGCAGGTCCGCGTGGCGGGGTCTAGGGCGGGGCAGGCGGATGGATGCCAGTCGCGCCCGCTCGGCATCGCGCCGAGGGCCGCCAGCGCGCCGTGGACCGCGCGCGCCTCGGCCTCCGAGATCGTCCCGCCCTCGCCGCCCGAGAGGATGCAGCAGAAGGCGCAGCCCGACCGGCAGGCGGCCTCTGCGAGAACGGGGGGCGGGTGGCTCTCAAGGGCGTCGTGGACCCCCCGCCCGATGGCGCGCGCCGCCTCGCCGCTGGCGAGGCGGCTGAGGATGTCGCGCAGGGTCAGCCCATGGCGCCCCGCGGTCTCGACCCAGGTCAGAAGGGCGCGTCGGGCCTGGTCTTCGACCGGCCGGGCAGCCCCCCTGGCACGGGCCCGCAAGATGCGCTTTTTCAGAGCGTCGACGCTCTCGATGCCGTTTCGCGCCGCTTTGGCCACCGCGGCCTCCCCTTTCATCTCGCCTCGGGATGTCCGGCCATACCGACGGCCGGGTGGCGGGGCAATGGCGGTCTCGTCCGCACCGGGCCGGCAGGGTCCCGGCATGCCGGGGGGCGCCCGCGACTTTTGCCTTCCAATCGGCACCGAAACCGCCTAAGAGCGCGGTCTGGCAGGCGGCCGGTGGATTCGGGCAGCCTGTCATACTGTCCGAGACGGCGGGTGGGCCCCAAGGCCCATAATTCCTGCCCGAGACGGGAGACGATCCAATCAGCCAGGGTTTCACGCCCCGGGGGTTTTGGCTCGGTCCCGTATGCGGACCTGAGTGGCCCCCTCGGGGGCTTATTGAGCCGGGGGGCGACCCCCAACTTGGAGTGAAACTGTGGATAGAGCCCAGAAAGAGAAAGTGGTCGAGGAACTCGGCCAGATCTTCGAAAGCTCTGGCGTCGTGGTGGTGTCTCACTACGCGGGTCTGACAGTTGCCGAGATGCAGGATCTGCGCGCGCGCATGCGCGAAGCGGGCGGGTCCGTGCGCGTTGCCAAGAACAAGCTCGCCAAGATCGCCCTTGAAGGAAAAGCCAACGCTTCGCTGGCCGACCTTCTGACGGGCATGACCGTTCTTTCCTATTCGGAAGACCCGGTGGCGGCCGCCAAGGTCGCTCAAGCCTACGCCAAGGATAACAAGAAGTTCGAGATCCTCGGCGGGGCTATGGGAGAGAACGCGCTCGACGCCGCCGGCGTCGAAGCCGTGTCGAAAATGCCGTCGCGCGAGGAGCTTATCGCTACCATCGCAGGCATGATCGGCGCACCGGCTTCGAACATCGCCGGGGCCATTGGCGAGCCTGCTTCGAACATCGCAAGCATCCTTACGACCATCGAGGAGAAGGCCGAAGCGGCCTGACGGCAAAGGTTAGACCCCGCGTCCGAAACACCCGGACGTTGGAACACATCTTAAGGAACTGGAAACATGGCTGATCTGAAGAAACTTGCCGAAGAGATCGTGGGCCTCACGCTTCTCGAAGCACAAGAACTCAAAACCATCCTCAAGGACGAGTACGGCATCGAGCCCGCCGCCGGCGGCGCTGTGATGATGGCCGGTCCGGCCGCTGGCGGCGACGCTGGCGGGGCCGCCGAGGAAGAAAAGACCGAATTCGACGTGATCCTGAAGGCCGCTGGCGGTCAGAAGATCAACGTCATCAAAGAAGTTCGTGCGATCACCGGTCTTGGCCTCAAAGAAGCCAAGGAACTCGTCGAAGCCGGCGGCAAGGCCGTCAAGGAAGGCGCTTCGAAAGAGGAAGCCGAGGAGATCAAGGGCAAGCTCGAAGCGGCGGGTGCCGAGGTCGAGCTTAAGTAATCGCGCTTTCAAGGCGTGTGAGAGGGCCGGGCGGGGACGTCCGGCCCTTTTTTGAGGAACTCTCTGAGTTGTGCTCTGCGACCGCACAGCCTGTCGTACGTCGATAGATCGGGTACTAATCAATTCTATTCGAAGCTTTATCCATTGCCTTTTCTGTGCTTTGAAGCCTACGTAGTGAGCGCTTGACTCTGATCGCAAGTATTAATGGGCTGGAGGCAAAAACTGCGATGAGACCGGCGGCAATAACTTCTAAAGCAGCCATTCCAGCGACCGTAACCGTGGCAAGCTTCGCGACGCCTAAGGCAATCGAATCTAAAACAGTTTCCAAAATTTCTTTGCGAGCGCTCATAACTCTTCAGCCCTATTCTCGTTTGTTTTTTTGATAATTTCATATTCGTGGTCGCACGACCGGAGAATTATCGAAGCGACAACTGAAGCAGCACAGAACACTATCGTAAATACCCACGAAACAACGGAAACGGTCCTAACGACATTGGGTTGATCGTTCGATCCAATACCGTAGCGAATAGAAGATAGCACTACTACTACAATCATGAATGCGCTCAATAGCAAAACGGAACGGGACAAGTCTTCTTCATTTCGCCGGTCGATTTTAAGCAAGAATTTTAAAGCTTCGGCAATTGTCAGGCCGGCAAGAACTATGGTGCAAAACAAGAGGTCTCGATATATATTGGCTAGAACGAATACATCCCACGCCCATCGATCTATAGCAACGATCAAGTTCACGAGAAATGGCAGGAAGCAAAACATTACGCTCACAAACCACACAAAACCTTGAGTGCTCATTTCGCTAACGATCTTTCGCGGCTTATGGGCTGCAGAAGTTACACTACGCTATTTCAGTTGAAAAGTGAACTGTCGGAGGGTTGGTAATCTTGATCCGCTAACCAACGCTGCAGGGGCCACGTCTATCAATCGTTGAAGTTACCGAGAGGGTGCGCCCACGGTGGCGGGTGATCCGACTGATTGGCGCGGAGGCCAAGAGGTTTGGGCAACGATGATAGCTCACCCTCACTGGATTGACGCCAAAGCAAACTGCACCAACGCTCGACATGGTTCCGGGCGGTGCCATCACCCCCCCGAACCCCCCGTTAGAAAAAACTTGTTGATTTTTTGAATTCCCCCACAAACGCGGGTTGCATCCCTGCCGGGGTTGGACTATCTCCAGCCTCCGTATCAACAACAAGCGCGTCTTACCGAACCCGAATCGCATGCTCGGGCTTTGTTAGGCGCGTTTTCGTGTTCGAGCGGGTGAGCTGGCATCTCACCCAAGGATGGAACGCGAGAGCGCCCGAACGGTTCCCGCCGGTTGCCGGCCCGCGTGGGAACGATGACAAGAGAGGACCCGCCCCTCATGGCGTCGAGCTTCATTGGCCAGAAACGTTACCGCAAATATTTCGGAAAAATCAGGGAAGTGCTGGAGATGCCGAACCTCATCGAGGTTCAGAAGTCCAGCTATGACCTGTTTCTGAACTCGGGCGAAGCGCCCGAACCGACCGACGGCGAAGGCATCATGGGTGTTTTCCAGTCGGTCTTCCCGATCAAGGATTTCAACGAGACGGCCGTTCTGGAGTTCGTCAAGTACGAGCTCGAAAAGCCGAAGTACGACGTTGAGGAATGCCAGCAGCGCGACATGACCTATGCCGCGCCGCTGAAGGTCACCCTGCGGCTGATCGTCTTCGATGTCGACGAGGACACGGGCGCCAAATCCGTCAAAGACATCAAGGAACAGGACGTCTTCATGGGCGACATGCCCCTGATGACGCCGAACGGGACGTTCATCGTGAACGGTACCGAGCGGGTTATCGTCAGCCAGATGCACCGTTCCCCCGGCGTGTTCTTCGACCACGACAAGGGCAAGACCCACGCCTCGGGCAAGCTTCTCTTCGCCTGCCGGATCATCCCCTATCGTGGCTCCTGGCTCGATTTCGAGTTCGACGCCAAGGACATCGTTTTCGCGCGGATCGACCGGCGGCGGAAGCTGCCCGTCACCACGCTGCTCTACGCGCTGGGCCTCGACCAGGAAGGCATCATGGATGCCTATTACGACACGGTCGATTTCAAGCTGAAGAAGAACAAAGGCTGGGTGACGAAGTTCTTCCCCGAGCGGGTGCGCGGCACGCGGCCGGCCTTCGACCTCGTCGACGCCAAATCGGGTGAGGTGATCGCCGAGGCGGGCAAGAAGGTCACCCCCCGCGCGGTCAAGCAGATGATCGACGAGGGCAAGATCACCGACTTGCTCGTGCCCTTTGACCAGATCGTCGGGCGCTATGTGGCCAAGGACATCATCAACGAAGAAACCGGTGCGATCTATGTCGAAGCCGGGGACGAGTTGACCTGGGAGCTCGACAAGGACGGGGAGGTCTCCGGCGGGACGCTCAAGGAGCTTCTCGACGCAGGCATCACCGACATCCCGGTCCTCGACATCGATAACGTCAATGTCGGGCCTTACATTCGCAACACCGTCGCGGTGGACAAGAACCTCAACCGCGAAACCGCGCTGATGGACATCTACCGGGTGATGCGCCCGGGTGAGCCGCCCACGGTCGATGCGGCTTCGGCGCTGTTCGACACGCTATTCTTCGACTCCGAGCGCTACGACCTCTCGGCGGTCGGTCGGGTGAAGATGAACATGCGCCTCGACCTCGATGCCGAGGACACGGTGCGCACGCTCCGCAAGGAAGACATCATCGCTTGTGTGAAGGCGCTCGTCGAGTTGCGCGACGGCAAGGGCGAGATCGACGATATCGACCACCTCGGCAATCGCCGGGTACGTTCGGTCGGCGAACTGATGGAGAACCAGTACCGGGTCGGGCTTCTGCGGATGGAGCGCGCTATCAAGGAGCGGATGTCCTCGGTCGAGATCGACACGGTGATGCCGCAGGATCTCATCAACGCCAAACCGGCGGCGGCTGCGGTGCGGGAGTTCTTTGGCTCCTCGCAATTGTCGCAGTTCATGGACCAGACGAACCCGCTGTCGGAGGTCACTCACAAGCGGCGGCTCTCGGCCCTGGGGCCGGGCGGTCTCACCCGCGAGCGGGCGGGCTTCGAGGTGCGCGACGTGCACGCGACCCATTACGGGCGGATGTGCCCCATCGAGACGCCGGAGGGCCCGAACATCGGGCTCATCAACTCGCTTGCGACCTTCGCGCGGGTCAATAAGTACGGCTTCATCGAAACGCCTTACCGGAAGGTGGAGGACGGACAGGTCACCGACGAGGTGCACTATATGTCCGCCACCGAGGAGATGCGCCACGTGGTCGCCCAGGCCAATGCGCAGCTCGACGACAAGGGCAAGTTCAAGAACGACCTCGTCTCGACCCGCCAGTCGGGCGAGTACACGCTTGCTCCGTCGACCGATGTCTCGCTGATTGACGTCTCGCCGAAGCAGCTTGTGTCGGTCGCGGCCTCGCTCATTCCGTTTCTGGAAAACGACGACGCCAACCGCGCGCTGATGGGCTCGAACATGCAGCGCCAGGCGGTGCCGCTTCTCCAGGCCGAGGCCCCGCTCGTGGGCACCGGCATCGAGGAAAAGGTCGCCATCGATTCCGGTGCGGCCATCCAGGCGTTCCGTGCGGGTATCATCGACCAGGTCGATGCGCAGCGGATCGTGGTGCGCGCCACCGAGGACCTCGAACCGGGCGACCCGGGTGTGGATATCTACCGGCTGCGGAAGTTCCAGCGGTCGAACCAGAACACCTGCATCAACCAGCGCCCTCTGGTGAAGGTGGGCGAGAGCGTGGCCAAGGGCGAGGTGATCGCCGATGGGCCCTCGACCGATCTTGGCGAGCTCGCACTCGGCAAGAACGTCGTCGTCGCCTTCATGCCGTGGAACGGCTACAATTATGAGGATTCCATCCTCATCAGCGAAAGAATCGTGCGCGACGACGTTTTCACCTCGATCCATATCGAGGAGTTTGAGGTCGCGGCACGGGACACCAAACTCGGCCCCGAAGAGATCACCCGCGACATTCCGAATGTTGGCGAGGAGGCGCTTCGCAACCTCGACGAGGCGGGCATCGTCTATATCGGAGCCGAGGTCGGCCCGGGGGATATCCTCGTGGGTAAGATCACGCCGAAGGGCGAAAGCCCGATGACGCCGGAGGAAAAACTCCTCCGCGCGATCTTCGGCGAAAAGGCCTCGGATGTGCGCGACACCTCGCTGAGGCTGCCGCCGGGCGATTTCGGGACGATCGTCGAGGTCCGCGTCTTCAACCGCCACGGGGTGGAGAAAGACGAACGCGCGCTCCAGATCGAGCGCGAAGAGGTCGAGCGGCTGGCGCGCGACCGGGACGACGAACTCGCGATCCTCGACCGCAACATCTACGCGCGTCTGAAAGACATGATCCACGGCAAGGTCGCGGTGAAGGGCCCGAAGGGCGTGAAGCCCAAGTCGAAGATCGACGACGCGCTGCTCGACAGCCTGTCGAAAGGCCAATGGTGGCAGCTTGCCATCGAAGACGAGGCCGAGGCGCAAGCCGTTGAGGCTTTGAACGCCCAATACGAGGCCCAAAAGCGCGCGTTGGAGCACCGGTTCGAGGACAAGGTCGAGAAGGTGCGCCGGGGCGACGACCTGCCGCCGGGCGTGATGAAGATGGTGAAGGTCTTCGTCGCGGTGAAGCGCAAGCTCCAGCCGGGCGACAAGATGGCCGGGCGCCACGGCAACAAGGGGGTTATCTCCAAGGTCGTGCCGATGGAGGACATGCCGTTCTTGGGAGACGGCACGCCGGTTGATTTCGTGTTGAACCCCCTTGGCGTTCCGAGCCGAATGAACGTCGGGCAAATCCTCGAAACCCATATGGGTTGGGCCTCGCGGGGCCTCGGAAACCAGATCGGCGAGGCGCTGGGCGAGTACCGGCGGACGGGCGATATGTCTCCAATGCAGGACGCGATGAAGATCGCCTATGGCGACGCGGTCTGGGACGAGGGGCTCAAAGGGCTCGATGCCGACGCGCTTGCCGAAAAGGCCGAGACGGTCACCCATGGTGTCCCGATCGCCACGCCGGTCTTCGACGGGGCCAAGGAGGCGGACGTTAACGATGCGCTGGTCCGTGCCGGCTTCAACGAAAGCGGCCAGTCCGATCTCTTCGATGGGCGGACGGGCGAGCAATTCGCGCGCCCCGTCACCGTGGGCATCAAGTACCTTCTGAAGCTCCATCACCTGGTGGACGACAAAATCCACGCGCGCTCGACCGGGCCTTACAGCCTCGTCACCCAGCAGCCTCTGGGCGGTAAGGCCCAGTTCGGCGGCCAGCGCTTCGGGGAGATGGAGGTCTGGGCGCTTGAAGCTTATGGCGCGGCCTACACGCTCCAGGAGATGCTTACCGTCAAGTCGGACGACGTTGCCGGCCGGACCAAGGTCTATGAGAGCATCGTGAAGGGTGAGGACACCTTTGAAGCGGGCGTGCCCGAAAGCTTCAACGTACTTGTCAAAGAGGTGCGTGGCCTGGGGCTCAACATGGAGCTTCTGGATGCGGAGATCGACGATGAGGAGGAGGGCGAGACGCCCTATGCGGCGGAGTAACCCTCGGCCCCCCCCTTGGGCGGGCCAGAATTGGCCCGCTTTCACCGTCGCCTGAAATGGACATGCCATGAAGAAGAGTGAAATCGAAGGTCTGCTCAGCGAACATCTCTCGGGTGTTCGCTCTGCGTTGAACGATCACCTTGACGGGATCGAACGGGTCCTTGCGACGCATCTCGAAGCCATGGACCAAGGCGTCGACTCGCGCCTCGACGACATTGAAAAACGCCTCACCGCGCTGGAGGCGGGCCGCTAAGCGGCCGAACGAAAGGACCTGATATGAACCAGGAACTGACCACCAACCCGTTCAACCCGATCGCCCCGCCGAAGACCTTCGACGAGATCAAAATCTCGCTCGCCTCGCCGGAGCGCATTCTCTCGTGGTCCTACGGGGAGATCAAAAAGCCCGAGACGATCAACTACCGCACGTTCAAGCCGGAGCGGGACGGGCTTTTCTGCGCGCGCATCTTCGGGCCGATTAAGGATTACGAGTGCCTCTGCGGCAAGTATAAGCGCATGAAGTATCGCGGCGTCGTCTGCGAGAAATGCGGTGTAGAAGTCACGCTCCAGAAGGTGCGCCGCGAGCGGATGGGCCATATCGAACTGGCCTCGCCGGTCGCCCACATCTGGTTCCTGAAATCGCTGCCGTCGCGCATCGGGCTGATGCTCGACATGACCCTGCGCGATCTTGAGCGTATTCTCTACTTCGAGAACTACGTCGTCATTGAGCCGGGGCTCACCGACCTCACCTACGGCCAGCTTCTGGGTGAGGAAGAATACCTCGACGCGCAGGACGCCTATGGGGCCGACGCGTTTGAGGCCGATATCGGCGCCGAAGCGATCCGCAAGATGCTCTCGAACATCGACCTTGAGCAGGAGGCCGAGCAGCTCCGCGCGGACCTTGCCGAAGCCACCGGCGAGTTGAAGCCGAAAAAGATCATCAAGCGGCTGAAGATCGTTGAGAACTTCATCGAGTCGGGCAACCGGCCCGAATGGATGATCCTCACGGTCATCCCGGTCATTCCGCCGGAACTGCGCCCGCTCGTCCCGCTCGACGGGGGCCGGTTTGCGACCAGCGATCTAAACGATCTCTACCGCCGGGTGATCAACCGCAACAACCGCCTGAAGCGGCTGATCGAGCTTCGCGCGCCGGACATCATCATCCGCAACGAAAAGCGGATGCTTCAGGAATCGGTCGACGCGCTCTTTGACAACGGCCGCCGCGGCCGGGTGATCACAGGCGCCAACAAGCGGCCGCTGAAATCGCTGTCGGATATGCTCAAAGGCAAGCAGGGCCGGTTCCGCCAGAACCTTCTTGGGAAACGCGTGGACTTCTCGGGCCGCTCGGTCATCGTGACCGGCCCCGAATTGAAGCTCCACCAATGCGGGCTGCCGAAGAAGATGGCGCTCGAGCTCTTCAAGCCCTTCATCTACTCGCGGCTGGAAGCCAAGGGGCTTTCGTCCACCGTCAAGCAGGCGAAAAAGCTCGTCGAAAAAGAGCGCCCGGAGGTCTGGGACATCCTCGATGAGGTGATCCGCGAACATCCGGTGATGCTCAACCGCGCGCCGACGCTCCACCGTCTGGGCATCCAGGCCTTCGAGCCGGTGCTCATTGAGGGCAAGGCGATCCAGCTTCACCCGCTTGTTTGCGCTGCCTTCAACGCCGACTTCGACGGGGACCAGATGGCCGTGCACGTGCCGCTCAGCCTTGAGGCCCAGCTCGAAGCGCGGGTTCTGATGATGAGCACCAACAACGTGCTCTCGCCGGCCAACGGCGCACCGATCATCGTGCCGTCGCAAGACATGATTCTCGGGCTTTACTACATCACCCTCGAACGCGAGGGGATGCAGGGCGAGGGCATGGCGTTCGCCGATGCCGACGAGGTGCAGCACGCGCTCGACGCGGGCGAGGTGCATCTTCATGCCAAGATCACCGCGCGCCTGCCGCAAATCGACCCCGAAACGGGTCAGGAGGTGATGCAGCGCTTCGAGACGACCCCAGGCCGCGTGCGGCTCGGCGCGCTTCTGCCGCTCAATGCCAAGGCGCCGTTCGATCTCGTGAACCGTCTTCTCCGCAAGAAGGAAGTGCAGACCGTCATCGACACTGTCTACCGCTACTGCGGTCAGAAGGAGAGCGTGATCTTCTGCGACCAGATCATGGGGCTCGGGTTCCGCGAGGCATTCAAGGCCGGCATCTCCTTCGGCAAGGACGACATGCTGATCCCCGAAAACAAGTGGGACATCGTCGGTACCACCCGCGATCAGGTGAAGGAGTTCGAACAACAATACATGGACGGGCTCATCACCCAGGGCGAGAAGTACAACAAGGTCGTCGATGCCTGGTCGAAATGCTCCGACGAGGTGGCCGACGCGATGATGGGCGACATCTCGTCGATGCGGAAAGACGATGCGGGTGCGGAGATGGAGCCCAACTCCGTCTACATGATGGCACATTCCGGGGCCCGGGGCTCGCCGGCGCAGATGAAGCAGCTCGGCGGGATGCGCGGCCTCATGGCCAAACCCTCGGGCGAGATCATCGAGACGCCGATCATCTCGAACTTCAAGGAAGGCCTCACCGTGCTTGAGTACTTCAACTCGACCCACGGGGCCCGGAAGGGTCTGGCCGACACCGCGCTGAAGACGGCGAACTCGGGCTACCTGACCCGCCGTCTCGTCGACGTCGCCCAGGACTGCATCGTGCGGATGGACGATTGCGGTACCGAGAACGCGATCACGACAAGCGCGGCGGTCAATGACGGCGAGGTCGTGGCCTCCATCGGCGAGCGCGTGCTCGGCCGGGTCGCGGCTGAAGACGTGCTGATGCCAGGGACCGACGAGATCATCGTCGCCAAGAACGAGCTGATCGACGAGCGGAAGGCCGATGCCATCGAGGCGGCCGCGCTTCAAACCGTGCGCATCCGTTCGCCGCTCACCTGCGAGGCCGAAGAAGGTGTTTGTGCGATGTGCTACGGGCGCGACCTTGCCCGCGGTACGATGGTCAATACCGGCGAGGCGGTCGGCATCATCGCCGCCCAGTCGATCGGCGAGCCGGGCACCCAGCTGACGATGCGGACCTTCCACATCGGCGGCATCGCCCAGGGCGGTCAGCAATCGTTCCTGGAAGCCAGCCATGAGGGCCTCATCGCGTTCAAGAACGCCAACCTTCTCGAAAACGAGGCGGGCGAGCAGATCGTGATGGGCCGCAACATGCAGCTCGTCATCATGGACGGCGAGATCGAGCGGGCGAGCCACAAGCTTGGCTACGGCACGAAGGTGTTTGTCGAGGAAGGCGCGAAAGTGGCCCGGGGGGACAAGCTCTTTGAGTGGGACCCCTATACCTTGCCGATCATCGCGGAGAAGGCGGGCCGGGTGAAGTTCGTCGATCTCGTTTCGGGCATCTCGGTGCGCGACGAGACCGACGACGCGACGGGCATGACCCAGAAGATCGTGATGGACTGGCGGTCGGCTCCGAAAGGTTCCGACCTCAAGCCGGAACTCATCCTCGCGGATGAAGATGGCGAACCGGTGCGGAACGAAGCGGGCAACCCGATCACCTACCCGATGTCGGTCGACGCGATCCTGTCGATCGAAGACGGTCAGGATGTGAAGGCGGGCGACGTGGTCGCGCGGATTCCGCGGGAGGGTGCCAAGACGAAGGACATCACCGGCGGTCTGCCGCGGGTGGCCGAGCTCTTCGAGGCGCGCCGTCCGAAAGACCACGCGATCATCGCCGAGATCGACGGGCATGTGAAATTCGGGCGCGACTACAAGAACAAGCGCCGGATTTCCATCGAGCCCACCGATGATTCGATGGAGCCCGTCGAATACATGGTGCCGAAGGGGAAACATATCCCCGTCGCCGAGGGCGATTTCGTCCAGAAGGGCGATTACATCATGGACGGGAACCCCGCGCCGCACGACATCCTCAGCATTATGGGGGTCGAGGCGCTGGCGGACTACATGATCGACGAAGTGCAGGACGTTTATCGCCTCCAGGGCGTGAAGATCAACGACAAGCACATCGAGGTCATCGTCCGGCAGATGCTCCAGAAGTGGGAGATCCTCGACAGCGGGGAGACCACGCTTCTCAAAGGCGAGCATGTCGACAAGGCGGAGTTCGACGCGGCGAACGAGAAGGCGATTGCCAAGGGCCAGAAACCGGCCTCGGGCGAGCCGATCCTTCTTGGGATCACCAAGGCGAGCTTGCAGACCCGGAGCTTCATCTCGGCGGCCTCGTTCCAGGAGACGACGCGGGTGCTGACGGAAGCGTCCGTTCAGGGCAAGCGCGACAAGCTCGTGGGCCTGAAGGAGAACGTCATCGTCGGCCGGCTCATCCCGGCGGGTACCGGCGGGGCGACCCAGAAGGTGCGCCGGATCGCTCAGGAGCGGGATGCCAAGGTTATCGAGGAGGCCCGCGCGGCGGCAGAGGCCGCAGCCCAGCTCGAAGGGCCGATGCCCGACTTCTCGGGGGCCGAGGAGATCGATGGCGCCTTCGTCGAGACGCCCGAGAGCCGCGACTGAGGCTCCGCCCTTCGAAGGGCGGACACCCTCAATTCGCGTCAGGGCCCTGCTCCGGCGGGGCCTTTGTTTTTGGGACGACGCGCCGGTGAGGACATCCCCCTCCATGGCGTGACCCGGGACATCTACGCGCGAGGCGTTCCGGTTTATCGGGGCCCCGGATCGAGTCCGGGGCGCGGAGTGAAAGGGGGCGGGACCCGCAAATCCCCGTCCCGGGCGTGACCCGGGACCTCGATGAGCCTTGCGCTGCGCTGGGTCGGAGTCCCGGATCGGGTCCGGGGCGTGGAGATAGACGGGACAGTATCGGTGGAAACCCGTCCCGGGCGTGACCCGGGACCCCGGCAGGCGGCGCGCTCCTTTGAATCGTGGCCGGGGCGCGCGTGTGGGGGCTGGCGGGCGGCAACCCCGGTTACCCCTCTGCGTTCCCTTTCCGCCGCGCCCGCTCTAAGGGAAGCCATGAGCCAACGGTCCGACAACGCGCAGGGCGC
>JASJAR010000021.1 GCA_030066905.1 Paracoccaceae bacterium
CCGGCGGTGCAACACCCTGATCTCCATGACTTCTTCTCCTGTTATCATCTGCTCCCCCGTCTTTTGGGGGAAACGTAACAGGTGGGTCCCTTTCTAACCGACGACCCGGGTCACTTTTACATCGGCGCTAACAAGCTTCGCTTTGGCGATAGTACGCATCGGGAACGAGCATCGGTGCAGCCCTTAGCGTACAGAACAGGACAGCAAGCAAACGTCGTTTCAGCCTCTTGACCGATCAATCCCGTAGATTATCTGCGCTGCCGCGATGATACCGCTGCAAGCAAGACAGGCGCTTCATGCGCATCCTCACCAATGCATTCAAAGATCAGCCCGAACCATCGAGGGCCTTCATGGGCCGATGATGGTGGGAACGGGGCCGAAAGGCCCTGAGTGGTTCGGGGCCTCCTTGAAACAAAGGAGGACACGATGAAACTTATCTCGCGTTTTCAGGCGGCATCACTCGGCACCGCCGAGCTTTACGGTTTGCGTAAAGAGGCTTTCATAGCCTTTGTGGCTGCCCCGCGCGGCTCGCAAAAGCAGCGTAATGCGCTGGCAACGATGCGCACTATCGAAGACGAGCTGGCGACCCGTGCGCCAGGTCTCTAAACCTGATGCGGCTGGCCGACTGGCCAGCCGCGAATTTTCTGCCCTGTCAGGACGAGTAAAGCGGCGCGTTCAGGGTGGCGTGCGGGAAGGAAGATCGATGACCACAAACATGTCCGGCAAATACGAATGGCATGATGAGATACTCGAACAGGAGTTCGAGACAATTATCGAGTGCCTCGGCGAACACGGAGCTGCGGTCATCGATGTCGTGCTGACCGAGAACGGCGTGCGGATGTGCGAACTCTGCGATGGCTACTACGGCACAACGCTTTCAAAGGTTCAACTCGACCGCTTTGTCGCCGAGCTACAGGCTATGTCCGACGCGCTTGGAAAGCGTCCTAGAAAAGCGTGAGCTGCGTGCCGCTCCAGCCGGTGCGCACTGCCTCGTTATCAAGCCATGCGGTCGCGAATTCCACCGCACCGCCAGCCGCCGTGCTGTGTAATGCTGTGGCTTTCCATTGCTTTGCCCTCCTTTGAAAGCCGGTTGCGCATGCAACCGGACTAGGCCCGCGCCAATGAGCGGGGGAGACCGTCACAGACCGCAGCCAGCGGAGGGGGATCACCCGCCCTGCACAAACGAAGTGCGGAAGGGCGGGGAGACCGCTGGATGCGCCCGAAGCCATAGCTAAGGGCTTGGTCTTGACGGAAGACGGGGCCGCAGGCCCCAAACAGGAAAGAAAAAGCGCAGCCCGTTAGGGCTGGCATCTGATTACGCGCAAGGGATGGAAGCCGGATGGCCGTGACTACAGGCTCGGTTCACGACAGCCCGGCTCTCCGCAGGAGAGTGCGCCCATACCCTATTGAGAGCTTTGTCTTCGCCAGGATTGGACAGCGCGCTCGGTATCAGAAACTGCCGTATCCTCGTTCCAGCGATCCCAGAATTCAACGGTTGCGCTGTTTGGCTTATATCGCGGCTCAAAGACGCGAACCCGTGTAGGCAGTAGGCTGGCATCACCAACCACAAGCGCTTCGCCGACATCCAATACGGGAAGCAGATCGCCGAAGCCGCCGAGGCTATCGGGAAGCAAACGTTTGATGACGGATTGGTCCTCGCCGTTGGTGAGGCGCATTGCGACGACATTATTGCATTGACTAAGGACCGTCCGGTTTACCTCCGATGGGCGCTGGCTAATGACCACTAGACCGACACCGTATTTACGGCCTTCCTTGGAGATGCGTTCGAAGACTCCAACCGAGATGTCATCCACAGAATCGCGGTTCACACGCTCGGGAATGTAAAGATGGGCCTCGTCACAGAATAGAGCAATGGGATGACGTTTCTCCAGGTCAGTCCATTGCATGACCGTAAAGAGAAGCCGCGCCAACAAGCTGACCATGAGCGGAAGGATATCGGACGGCACCTCTGAGAAATCGACGATCTTGATCCCGCCCGCACTGTCATCTTGTGAACCTCGACCACCGATGAGCTGATGGGCCATCGTCACCAGCCAGTCCATATCCATACATTCGCTGTGGGGCTGAAACAGAAAGCCCAAGCGGCGATCAAGCCGCTTCGAAGCAAAACGCGCGATTAAACGACTAAGCTTACCATTGAAGTCGCCTGCTTTGTCCCTCCCAGCTGATGCCCCTGGTACACGCTCTGTATCGAGCCGTTCAAGCTCCGCCACGACGGCGTTGAGGTCGAAAGGAACAGGGCTATCAACTGTGAAGTTTTCAAGTATTTCTTCATGTCCACCTGCTTCCAGATAAGATCTCTTGGCATCTGTAATACAGCGCGACATGACCATCGCTTGATTTGGCGCATTCTGATCCGAGCGATCCACGAACAGCGACACCATCGCTTCATAACCGAGCAACCAGTACGGCAGATAAAGAACGCCATCCGAAAGACTGCCTCCGCCGTCCAGGTCACGAGGGCCTGCAACGCGAAAATGCCTAAACTCTTCTCCGGCAAGAGTTTTGTATTCCCCATGCACATCAAACAAGATGGCATTGGCTTGTTTGAGCGCCGCGACTTGATCCAACAAGCGCGCGGTGGTCCATGACTTCCCAGAACCAGTACTTCCAACGACGATAGCGTGTCGCTGGAAAAGTCGATTGCCATTGAGGTAGGCTGTCGCATCTTCATCAAGTGTGTATTTTCCCAGCTCCAGCTGTGGTCCGTCGCCAACAACGTTGGAGATCACTTGCATGAAGCTGGTCAGACGATCCCCTTCCAACGCAAAGCAATTCGCATCGATTTCAGGCACGGTTTCGAGGGTACGTCTAAAGACGTTGTGAGAAGTACCCACGCGATCAATGAGGGTTCCTATGAGAGAAACCCGAACAAGGTTGTTTTCGGGGAGATCAATGTTTCCCGTGTCGTCGTCTTCGTCATCCGCGACCTGATCCGGAGCCTTGCGGGTTATGCGCGAAACGACACCTACGAGATGCTGTCCTGCCTTGCTGCTCTGAAGTACCACTAGGCGGTTCACTTGAACACGCTTCAATCGCTCCAACTCATCGACACGCACAACGACAATGGCTGTGTCGACCGCAATGATGCGCCCGAGTGCGTCGCCGTCTTGATAATCAAAAATCGACATTCCTGCCCTCACAAAACCAAGTTAATAAACTCATCGAAGGACCACAGATTTCGTCCTGCAATAATTGTCCCGTCCTCGATCTGCGGAGAATAAATACGAGTTCCACTCTCACAGTGTTCAAGGGCAAGGTACGAACTTCCTGCTCCCGCGGACAGGAACGCCTTGGCCTCATCGGTGAGGGTACGGGCCAGAATAACGATGGGCACGTTTTGCGTCTGGCATCGTTCCTTTAGGCGCGGTTCAATGTGCGCGTCACGAAAACCATATCCCACACAGAAGAAAGACGAAGCTGAGCCGAGAGCGTTGTCCGCCCCCTGGAGCGCAGATCGGAACGGCTCATCATGAGTTCGTTCGTACTTGCTTACACCTGGCGTAACGACGAGTGGGAGAAAATTGTCAGGCAGATCGTTTGAAAGCGGGAGCGAAAGCACCTGTCCGTTCCGCGCTTCAAACCAGTCCAGCGAGCCGTGAACCTTCCAAATCCTGACGCTTCGCGCAGGATAGTTACCACGGCGCACCATGACGGTATCGGAACCTTCGCGCCTACGAACAAGCCCAGGAACGAAGCCGTCTAGATGGATGACATCTGCAACGTCGCAAGCGTACTCGGCAACGCGGTCATAGTTGGGCGTGACAATTTGAAGGGAACTCGCCGTGCTTTGAAAAAGACTGTGTACAAGGCGGGCAAGAGGAAGCTGCTCGGTGCCTGAGGCGACACGTTGAAGAAGTAGTAAGTCATCTGTCGCTATCGCCTGCCAAGTAAGCGATACGATCTTCTCAACCAACGAGGCCGGAGCCACGGTCGCCTGCAATGCCTCTTCAAGCCCGTCACCGTTTGCGAGAGCGGTGCGTATGAGAGTCCAGGATTCTGTTTCTTCATCATTTTCGGGTTCGATGTGCGTTCGCAGATACTCGGAGAGCGGACCGATGCCTCTTATCCCATGCGGAACAGATGCGCCGCTACCGAGCACGATTGTCGGCACTCGTTGAATGCAGTCTTGTGCAGTCTTGGCAACGAACTCTAATGGATCATCCGCCATCATTCGTCTCGATAGTCGCGGATTGCCTTCTGATCGAGCTTCTTGGCGGGAACGAGGCGGTAGTGTTTTTCATCGACCACTTTAATCTCGCCGTCCTGAAGCGTCAGCTCGAAAAGCGCGACGATCTCGTCGTCCATGAACTGTGCGGCGATAGCGCGGCAACGCATATCGGGAAACTTTTCTTCAACAAAACGAATATCTTGCGAAGTCTGAACGATTCCGATCTGATCCTTGCCGCCTTTCGCCTGGACGGGAATGACGTAGTGGCAACCGCGTCTATCGATGCCGACATATAGCTCGTCGATTTCGATCTGCCCGATACCTTTCACGGTCGTCCGCAGATGATTCTGGAGGCTGTAGGTCGTCAGGCTCAGGAAGGTGTCTATCAAGCGGTTGTAGCGAACGATGGCAAGAAGTGCCTGCTCGTCGTCCAGTGCATATGCCCGTATGATCTCCGGCGTGGCATCAGGTATGCTGATCTTTATCAGGTCATCGCGCGGAAGGATGCGATTGATCTTCACGAGCGAGAAACGGTACTGCGAGCGCCCCGCCAGTTCGATTACCCATTCCATCCCTTCGGGCTGGGTAGAGAGGACGCGCGGCGGCAAATCTGTCCTGAAACGGAAGGAATAGATGACATCACCAAGATTGTCGGGAAGGACAATCCCAAGGGTCGTTGCCGCGTCCTTGATTTCTTGTCGCGTAAAATCGAGTGAAGTCGCGCCAGCGCTGTAGTGATCGAAGAATATCTTCTCGATTAGTGCCTGGTATCGGTTGCGCGCCTTCTTAGCCATGCACCACCTGTTCGGCGAGGCGTTCGCGTTCGATTTCAATCTGCTTGCGTTTTTTCGCGCCGCTCTTCTTGTCGCGGCGGCTGGGTGGCCGATTCACGCCGAAATGCGCTGCCGCACCTGAGAGATCGAACGCCAGCAGGACTTCGTCGCCAAGTTCCAACGTCACTTCGGGTCGTGTCGGCTCCGCGCCAAGCGCAGTCATGACTTGCGCTGCAATGGCGCGAGCAAGCGGCGGCGGAACAGCGTTCCCGATCTGCCGCGCACCATGCCACTTGGTAACGTTGAAGCGGAACCAATCTGGAAAACCATGCAGCCGCGCCATCTCGCGCACCGTGATGCAGCGATCATACTTGTAGTGAATTGGCCTCGGGCTCGTGAACGCGCCCCGCGCACCATCCGTCCCCGCTCGCAAGGTGTTCGATACACCTCGCATCGGCAACTTGAAGAAGCGGCTGATCGGCTCGACCGTTCCAGGTACGGTTTCTGAGAACCTGCGGCGTGAGATGTCCGTGTGCTCGGTGCGGGCGCTCGATGTAAGCCGCGCAGGATTCCAGTCGCGAACATATCCAAAGTGCCAAGCATCGTTGGTCATGCAGCGCAGCTCGGCAGCGTAATCCGATGGTTCACCGTAATTGGAGGTCTTCACGGAATCGGAGCCGAGCAACGTCCCGAACCGATCCGCGTCGGGAAGATCGCCGAGTGCATCAGTACAAGTTGGGCCATCGGCAAGCCCGTCAATCCTTTTCGCCTTACCCGCGAGATTCGTTCGCTCGGTTGGATATTTCGGAAGCTGTTCGCCTTTGCGGCAGCCGAGTAGAATTAAGCGCTCACGGAATTGGGGCGTACCGAAGTTTCCTGCATTCAGAACTTTCCACGGCACACGCACATCGTATCCTGCTGCATCGAATGCACCGACAAGTTCTTTCAGGAATGCTTTGTGTTTTCCGACTGTCAGGCCTTTGACGTTCTCGAATACGAATGTCCGAGCTTTGAGTTCTGTGACAATTCGAACAAAGTCGAGAACAAGCTTGTTACGGGGATCATCGAGCACTCGATGCCCGATCAGAGAAAAACCCTGACACGGCGCGCCGCCGAACACACAATCAACTAGTGCATTCCCGATGCCAGCCGCCTTGCGAATAGAAGCACCACTCAGTCCCTCCACTGAGTGCGGAATAATGGCCGTATTGGGAAAGTTGTACTTGTGGGCCGCGCAATGAACGGGGTCGATTTCCACAGCTGCCGCAACATCGAACCCAGCCTGTTCAAAGCCTAGACTCAAGCCACCTGCTCCAGCGAAAAGATCGATTCCGATGGGTCTCATCCGTATACTGCCCCTGCTACTCGACTCAATGAGTCATGTTAGCTTGGCTAGCACAGGATGTCGATCGCTTTCTATGGTTTGTCCACAAAGGCTTGTAGTTTGTGCGCGAGAACGTCGGTATCTTTGGTCTCGCACTGCCAGATCACAAGCACATCCCAGCCAAGCTGTTCCAGCTCGGCGATCTTCGCACGATCACGGTTAACATTTGCTTGAAGCTTCGGCAGCCAGTACTCGTGCCGGGACTTTGGTGGTTGCCCCTTTGGACAACCGTGCGCGTGCCAGAAGCATCCGTGAACAAAGATGGCCTTGCGATGTCTTGGGAGCGCGATGTCAGGACGGCCAGGCAAGTCCTTTCGATGCAGTCGGAAACGGTAGCCGAGTCCATGAAGCATACGGCGCACGATCATCTCTGGTTTCGTGTCCTTGCTCTTGACGGCCTGCATGATGCGGCGGCGTTGTTCAGGGCTGCGCGTGTCCAAGTAGTGCCTCCCTCGTGCGGGCAAAAGCCGATCGGCGCGAGCCTCGCAAGCATCGTCGGCGAACACAACGTCACTGCCGGTCGAACGCAAATCCAAGGCGGCGGCAGCCTTGGCCGTGATCCATCTTCGGCAAGATGGCGGCATCCAATCCGCGCTGGGTTGGTCAGGGTTCCAAGGGGCTCGAAGGCCCCATGGTCGATGGGATGGTTCCAAGGAAGGGCAGCGCGAAAGCTCCCTTCCTTCGGTCTCGATGAAATCGTCTGGATGAAGTCCTCATGGGGGTATCGGGGGAGCAGGAACGCGCCCCTGATTGGTGATGCAACGGCCAGACGGTGTGAGTGTGTTTCAAGGGGCGCGATAGCCCCTGATCTTCCTGAAAGGATCGATGGGTGCAGGGAGAGCGAAGTCTCCCGCGAGTGGTTGATCGGCGATACGATCTACTGGCTATGGATGGGCTCAATGCCGTGACAGAGCCACGGCCTGGGGGATGCAACGGGGGCGCGCAGCGGGCCCCCTTGCCAAGATGGTTTTGTACTACAAAACACATCTTGCGGAGCTCAAACCTATTGGGCACGGTTGCGAACTGTACTACGTTGTTAAGGCGGGGAAATAATGGTTAGCACCACCTACCTGACCGAAACCGCCAAGCTCACCAACGTCGACGCGCAAGCTTGGCACGCGTCGATTTTGGGCAGAACCTTCGAAACCCAGTTTGCAAGCCTCGACGCACTCGCCACTTGGCGTTAGGCCGTAGCAACAGTGTTTTCGTCTACACCTTTGTCCAAATGAAAGGAGTGAGCGGGCGGACATTTTGCCAGTAGTGTCGAGTAATCATACTTTCTGGTCCCACCTCGGATTCCAAGTAACGAAAGCGAGCGCTCACTGCACTCATCAAGAATTCCATTGCCTCCATTTTTCGAGTAAAGGAGGATATGGGCCATTGGTTTTGGAAGTGCCTGAACTTAGAAACAGGCTTGGCTGCCGAAGGCACAACCTCAGTACTTCCTTCTATAGTGTGCACTCAAGGAGTTCTAGATTATCATGGAAATTCGAAGCCCAGTTGGTTCAACAGTTTCCGAAACTTTTGTCTCGTCGGGTGACGTTGTCTCCTCCGGAGACGTAATCTGCAAACTTTCGACTGCCGCTGCCGAGAATGAGTTGCTTCGACTTTCAAAAGCTCGGAAGCTGGCAGAAAACACCCTAGAAAATCTAAGAGGGCCCTCAACAGATCGAAAGCGCAAAATTCTACAACTAGCAATAGAAGTTGCACGAGGGTATTTTGAGTATGTTGAGCACCTTGTTCAATCACAGAAGGACAAATGGGAGGTTGGTGAAGGGACGGAGCTTCCGATTCGTCAAGCGGAGGCAGAGCTAATCGAAGCTCGCGCGAAACTGGAGAAATCGACTGAAATGGCTGTGCTTTTTGAGGAGTCTCTGCAACAGAACATTGCCATTACACTCCTCTCCATCGAGCACAATACTCAAGAGGTGGATTTCGTGAATGACAACATATCGAAGCATACCATCACAAGCCCGATAGATGGAAAAGTTAAGATGTCTATTGGCATTGGTGGATATACAACTGTTGGCGGTTTGATAGCGACTATCGAAGCATGATCTCCACGTCCTTACCCTATTACCTAAGAAGCGAATTTGAAGGGCTTCAGCTAGAAGCTTTTGAGTTAATTGAGCAGGCCGATGCGATGGTCGAAGATATGTGGAGATCTGTTGTATCGAACTCGATGCAGCTAGCCGAGGCGCTATTTAGAAATTCTGTCCGAAATAGAATTTTGACCGACTATGATACCCATATTCGATGGAGCGCAAAAGATGAGTTTCAAATAACGATAATGAGGGCAATTGTTTTTGAGGAGCAAGTCCATGAAAAGCCTCCATTTATCGAATTTGCATTGGAGGAAATTGGTTGCGGCGATAGCGTTGGCCCTGCGCAGATAAAAGTTTCGAAGTGGGCTGAGCATTTTAACACGAGTAGAGAAGACCTTCTTAACCCTGAAAAGCATTTTAAGGTAATGCGCCAACTTCTGGATGAGATAGAGACTCTAGCTTTCGAAAATGGCATGGAGAGAACGCCAGAAAATATTGGTACGCTTTGGAACAATATGAGGGCAAGGTCTCCTTCCGATTACGGTAAGAGAGTGGGCCGATATTATGAAGAATTTGCAAAAGAGAAGGACTCCGATCAAGCAGGTGAGGCAATTGTAGGTTTCTACCTGGAATTCCTCAGAAAACAGAATTTGCTCCGGGAGCGGGAACCTCGGGAGATGGAAGAAAAAATGCAGAGCGTGTAAAGCAACAAGAGCAGCGGGAAAAAGAGAAGAACTATGGTCCGCCACAGCGTTCGTATCTTCCGAGCAGAGGTGATCGAGCAACTGAGAAACCTAAGTTCAATTTGAATCGCTTTGAGCCTCCTGGTGGTTGGAATAACGATCGTGACAGCAGCGATATAGCTACCGACGATGAGGAGGCGGAGGACGATCTTCCGGTAGACGACGGCGATACTAAACCTGACGATGAGGAGGAGGACGATCTTCCGGAAGAAGATAGCGATACTGAACCTGACGAGGACAAGGATGAAGATCCTTCGTCAGACGATGGCGCTACTAAACCCGAAGACGTGGAGACGAAGGACCATCTTCCGGTAGAGAATGGTGGGCCGATTTTGCGATTTTTGTAGAGCTTTTAATGCGATCGGGCGGGGACCTTACGGGAAGAAGTGAGGAACGTTCGTCTTTGCCACTTCGACTATCCAGTCAGCATTTGCCGCGAGTTGGTGGGTGAGCGGCCTTGGCGCGCTGGCATCCGTGCCTGCGGACATGGCTTCTATGCCAGGATAGTCCTTGAAGACATCCTCGGCAGTCGGGCTGCGCAGCTTGTTGGCCGTGCAGACGAACAAGACTGTTAGGTTATTTGTTCTTTCATCGCTCATGGCTCCATTCTTTTCGTTAGTTCGTCCGCCACATCGGGCGGGATTTGTGCATCGTTTGCATTGACGATGCCCGTTGCCATGCCCTCGAAAGAACTATCCGTTCGGTATGCGACAAACGGATACGCGGCATGCGGTCCGGCGCCGACAACGCCCATCATCGTTCCCCGCATCCGGTTAACGGGCGTGCCGTCCCCGGGCACCGGAAAGACTGACCAGGCGGTGTAGAATTTAAGCGCCTGCGTCTCACGGGTCAGGCCGATCAGCACGATGTTTCCGCCCAGATACAGAACGCCACCGTCGTCGGTCTCCTTGATGCTGATACTGGTCGCGGCAGGATCAGCAAAATCCTGTTCTTCGGTGTATCGTGTGAACCCGCCCGTAGTGCTGATCCTGAGCTTAGAGATCAGCACGCGTTCGTGCTCCATGCTTCTGATCGTCCAGGCGGGCCGGAATATCAGGTAGTCTCCATCAAGATCGGACAGGTCCTTGGCCAGCGGCCTGCGCAGCTGCGCGCCGAACTGCGCTGCGAAATTCACTAACCCATGCGGCCACCCTTCCTCGGGCCGATAGAGAAGCGTGCGCGGCTGCGCGGTGCGCTCAAAGAACTCATAGATGACAGCTTTTTTGTGCTGCCGAGCGCGCTCTACAGCTTGCACCCCGCCCTCGTGCCAGCGGGTGAGCGTACCATCATCGACAATCTGCGCATGCTTACCACGGTCATCACCCCATCTAGCGAGGGCTTCACGGGCAAGCTTGTCAGTGTTGATCGCTGTGGCAAGGCGCTGTGCGGGCACGCCTTGCTCATTCAAAACCTGATCAAGCGCATCCCAAAGCGCTTTTTGTTGGTCCCGTGTTCCTTCCCAGGGCATAGCCAAGCCTCTTTTCTATAGCCATGTCAACAACTTCGCATTTGCGCATATAAATGCGCGTAAATACGAACTCCATAGGCGCAAAAGAGTTCTTCTGCTGCATATCTCTCCTTTCGGTGCTCGGGATAGACAGCGGCCACTCGCAACCAAGGCGGCTGTCACAAGGCAAAGCCGCGCAAGTGAAAGGAACTGAAAATGAGCACGCCTTCTACAAATCGCGCCTACGAGGTCGGCCAAAATGGCGGGACCGTGAATACCAACGGGCTGCCTTGGCAGGATCGGGAGCGGGTCGATGCTGCCGTCAATGCCGGTCGGCAAGGCAGCTAAAAGCTAAAAGCCCTAGGCGCGGGGCAGACTGTTCGCCCCGCGCCAACCCCCAACAGTGAAATCAGAGGATAACGTTATGCGTACCGCATTAATCGGTGACAAATTTTTTGAGCTGTGCCCGCGCTGCGATGCTCCGCGGCGGCGCCGTGCATCGTGCCGTAATTGGCAGTGCCTATTCGAGCGTGGGCACTTCCCGGAACGGCGCTACTACCGTTTTCCATCCGAGGGCTTTGACTGTGGCCCGCGCTCCTGATCAGCAGCGGCGCAGAGGATCGCCGACCGGCAGTTTACTGCTCGGCGTGTCCTTCTATGCGCTTGCCTCCTACTGGCCGGAGATTACAGGCACACCGCCCGATGCCGCCGATCAACTCTACCTGGGCTTCTTCAAAGTCTTCGGCGCGCTAGCTGTGCTGAACGGAGTGTCCGGCTATTACAAAGCCTGGCAACAAGCGCGGAAGCGCGAAGAAGCCGCAAAGCCGTCTGGGACATTCGGAGATGCAGCGTTCGGAACGCCAGTAGAATGCCGACAGGCGGGACTCTCAAATCCGCGCGGGCTGTTTCTTGGGTTGCTGGAAGGCCAGCCACTGTTCTTTGACGGCAAGGCACATCTAATCACCGTTGCTCCGGCCCGTCAGGGCAAAGGGACGAGCGTGGTCATGGGTAATGCGCTGCATTTCCAGGGGTCGTTATTCGTCACGGACCCCAAAGGAGAAATCGCTGCGGTCGCTGGGCCAGCGCGGGAAGAAGAACTCGAACAAAGGGTGTTTGTGCTTAATCCATGGGGATTGCACGGTCTTCCGCAGCATCGCTACAACCCGCTGCAGCGGTTGACCGAGATCGCGAACGATCCCGAATTGATCCGCGATATTGGCGACGAAGTCGCGCGGCTTGCTCTGATCTTATTGTCTGAGCCCGAGGATGCGCGAAACCGCTACTTCCGTGAAGGATCGCGGGCGATCCTGCGCGCAGTGATGCTGTTGCTCGCTACACGCGGTCAGCCGGAGCTTTGCGCCTTACCGGAGATGTGGCGGATCATTGCAAGTCCGCGCCGCTTGGCCCGCGCCGTTGAGGCGATGGAAGAGTCTGAAGCGCTGTTTGGCATGCTTGCGACCCTCGGCGACGATTTGGCTGCGCAAATGGAGGATAGCCCAGAGCAATTTGCCGACTTTCGGCAAGGCGCGCTCCAGGCCCTCGACGAATTCAATCCAAATGGACGGCTAGCTGACTGCGTCAGCGGCTCAGACTTCAGTTTCAGCGAAATGAAAGAAGGAGACCTAACGATCTTCCAAGTGCTGCCGAACGAGAAGACCACGACCCACGGCAAATGGCTTGCTTTGAATACAAGCCAGGCCATCACCGATGTCGCCAGATCAAAGGGCAACGGCGAGGTTCTGTTCATGCTCGATGAGTTTGCCAATATGGGCAAGCTCGAAGGGCTGGCCGAAAGCCTGACTGCGTTGCCCGGGCTGGGCGTGCGGGTCTGGATGTTTGTGCAGGAGCTTGCGGAAGTCGTTCGCATCTACGGACCGAACACTGCAAAAACAGTGCTTTCACAGGCCGAAGTCAAACAGTTCTTTGCTGTGCAGGATGATGGGCTCGCCAAAACGTTATCGGCGGCTCTCGGTCAGCGCACCGTCAAGACGAAGAACCATAATCTCGGGCGCTTCGATGATGACGAGATCGGCGAGTCCCTGGGCGAAACCGGCAGGCCGCTCATGGCCCCCGATGAAATCCGGCAGATGGGTCCACGCGAGCAACTCCTGTTCATTGGCCGTCTGCCACCGATCAGAGCCGAACGTATTCCGTTCTGGGAGGTGGAGCCGTGGGCGTCATGGGCGCGGGACAATCCTGTCGAAGGCGGGACGCCTCGGGTCAATCCGACCTTGCGCCTCCGTTACTCGAAAAGAGGAACCGACGATGAGTGATTTTGACATTGAAGTGATCGGTGGACCGCCGCCGCGCAGACCGCCCGGCCCGCTGAAGCGGCTTATGGCGAGGCTCCGGCTTGGACTACACAGGCTCCTGATGCGACCCAGGCGGATGATCGTCATAGGCATGGCGGGATATCTACTGATCGTAGGCACCCCTCATGTCGGTTGGGATTACGAATGCCGTCATCCGATGCGCGGCCCGGCGACCTGCCAGTCCGTGGCCTGGTGCGCATACTACGGGGTGCAAGGGCGGCGGATCGCGGTGCCGCGCGACGGCGTGCAATGCAGTCTCGTGAAGGTCCTGCCGTTGGACTTCGCGCAGCTCTTTGGAGGGTAAGAAAATGCCAGAGTATTTTTACACGCTCGACCTGGGCCAGACCTACGGCCCGAAACTTGAACAGCACGCGGCACAGGCCCGTTTCGATGACATCCAGGCGTTCGCAGAGATGATTTTGTGCCACGCTCTCGACCTGATGGAACGGCTCGATGCGGCGCAAAACATCGACCGCGATGATGATTGGGAAGCTGAAGTCCTGGCGCGCCCTGTGCCAGAAAACCCAGGCTCAGAGCGGGATACAGACTTCGATGATGGCATCCCGTTCTAGCTGCGAAATTTGAGAGAAATCAACATATAGTGGTATACTGAAGATAGGCATACTAACGATGCCTATCTCCTGGAAAGGAGAAGGAGATGGACGGTAATTTTGAGAAGACAGGCCCTAGCGGCCTGAATAAGAGCTTTTGTGCCTCGGCCGACCGCACGGTGACGGTCGATGTCGATAAGTATCAAGAAATGCTCGACGGGTCCGGGCTTTCGGCGGAACAAAAGAAGCAAGTGCTGGAAGCCCTGTGGTCGATCATCGTGATGTTTATCGATCTAGGTTTTGAAGTGCATCCTGCGCAGGAAGTCTGTGGACAAGATGAATATGAGCCGTTCGAGACTGCCTCAGAAGCCTTCGATGCGGTAAGCTCAAAGGATACCGACGACACTTAATCCAACAGAACGCGGCCCTGCAAAAATGGCCGGTCTGGAGGCAATATGAATAAGGAAAACAACAAAACAATGCAGGCGCGGAACGCGGTTATCTATTGCCGCGTTTCCAGCGCCAAGCAGCGCATTGAGGGCAGCGGCCTTGAAAGCCAAGAGCAGCGCTGCCGAGCCTATGCTGATGACAAAGGCTACAACGTCGAAGCCGTCTTCCCTGATGATGTCAGCGGCGGCGGTGATTTCATGAACCGCCCCGGCATGGTGGCGCTCCTGAGCTATCTCGAAGCACAAAAGGGCAAGCCTTACGTGGTCATCTTCGATGATCTCAAGCGCTTTGCTCGTGATACGGAGTTCCACCTCAAGCTGCGCCGTGAATTCGCGAAGCGCGGCGCGACTATCGAATGCTTAAACTTCAAATTCGAGGACACGCCAGAAGGCAAGTTTATCGAGACGGTGATCGCCGCGCAGGGCGAGCTGGAGCGCGAACAAAACCGCCGCCAAGTGGTGCAAAAGATGAAGGCGAGAGTCGAAAGTGGCTTCTGGGTCTTTCGTGCGCCGGTCGGCTATCGCTACGTCAGCGCCGATAGCGGCGGCGGTAAGGTTCTGGTGTTGGATGAGCCTTTGGCGTCTGTAGTCAGAGACGCATTGGAGGGGTACGCCACGGGTCGTTTTGCCTCGCAAGCCGAGGTGCAGCGTTTCTTGGAGCGCTGCCCGCATTTCCCAAAGGATCGAAAAGACGGATCGCTTCGTCCCATGACCGTGACACGGCTTCTCAAGAAGGCCGTCTATGCAGGTTATGTCGAAGCGCCGAAGTGGGATGTCAGCCTGCGCAAGGGCAAGCATGAAGGTTTGATCAGTTTCGAGACCTATCAGCGCATTCAAGACAACCTTGCGGGCCGCAAGCGCGCACCCGCCGCACGCAAAGACTTCAACGAAGACTTTCCGCTACGCGGCTTCGTGCTGTGCGATTGCTGCGGCAACGCGATGACGGCTGCCTGGTCAAAAGGTAAGGCCAGGCACTATGCCTACTACCGCTGCGAGACGCGCGGTTGCGAGGCCAAGAGCAAGTCGGTGCCGCGTGCCAAGATGGAGGACGGCTTTGCGGAAATCCTGAAAAGCCTGCAGCCAGTCCCGGCCCTGTTTAAAATCGCTAAGGCTATGATCCGCGATGCTTGGGACGTGCGTCTTGGTGAGGCCCACAGCACCAAGAAGGTGCTGGCAGGTCAGCTTCTTGAAGTCGAAAGCCAGATCGAGGGCCTTCTAGACCGTATCATAGAGGCCAAAAACGCGTCGGTGGTAAGTGCGTATGAAGCGCGGATCGAACGGTTGGAACGCGAGAAGATCGTGCTGGCCGAGCGTATCGAGAAAGCTGTGCCGCCAAAGGGACGGCTGGAGGAATGTATTGAACACGCCCTCGGATTTCTATCAAGCCCTTGGGATATATATAAAAATGGGAATTACCCGATGCGCCAGACAGTGCTTAGACTGGCGTTTTTGGAGCCGCTTAGATGGGGGCAAAATGGAGTGTATGGAACACCCAAATTTTCGTTCCCTTTCAGGGCTTTAGCGGGAATTTCAGGTGAAAAAAGCGAGATGGTGCCGCAGGGGAGGATTGAACTCCCGACCTCACCCTTACCAAGGGTGCGCTCTACCACTGAGCTACTGCGGCGCCGGGTCTCAGCGGGGCGCGGGCCCGTTCTGAGCGTGGGCGGGGATACTGGCAATGCCCCCTCCTGGCAAGGGCAATCTGGACCGGCCCCGGCGTCTCGGCTAGGAAGGCGGCATGACAGGCAAGTCCGGCAAAGCGGGGCAGGGGAAGGCGACGCGGGAAGACCGCCTCAAGGCGGCGCTCAAGGCCAACCTCCAACGGCGCAAAGCCCAGGCCCGGGCCCGGAAGGACAACTCGAGCAAAGAGGCGGAATAGATGGACAGCATTCTGGTACGCGGAGGGGCCCCCCTCCATGGCGACATCCCCATTGCCGGGGCGAAGAACGCCTGCCTGGCGCTGATGCCGGCCACGCTTCTGACCGACGGGCCGCTGACGCTGACCAACTCCCCGCGGCTCTCCGACATCCGCACGATGACGACGCTTCTGCGGTCGCTCGGCGCCGAGGTTCAGTCGCTTCAGGACGGCAAGGTCCTGGCGATGTCCTCCCACGACCTGACCTCCGACACCGCGCATTACGACATCGTGCGCAAGATGCGGGCCTCGATCCTCGTTCTGGGCCCGCTTCTGGCGCGCACCGGCCGGGCGATCGTGTCGCTGCCGGGGGGCTGCGCGATCGGCGCGCGGCCGGTGGACCTGCACCTGAGAGCCCTCGAAGCGCTCGGGGCCGAATTGGAACTGAAGGACGGTTATGTCCATGCCGCGGCGCCCGCGGGGCTGAAGGGCGGCAAGGTGAGCTTCCCCTTCGTCTCGGTCGGGGCGACGGAGAACGTCCTGATGGCCGCGACGCTCGCAAAGGGCACCAGCGTCATCGAAAACGCCGCCCGCGAGCCCGAAATCGTCGATCTCGCCCGCTGTCTCAGGGCGATGGGCGCGGAGATCGAGGGCGAGGGGACCCCGACGATCACCGTCGAGGGCGTCGATGCCCTTAACGGGGCCACCCACCGGGTCGTCACCGACCGGATCGAGCTTGGCACCTACATGCTCGCCCCCGCCATCGCCGGCGGCGACGTCACCTGCCTCGGCGGTGAGATGTCCCTCGTTCAGAGCTTCGCCGAACGGCTTCAGGCGACAGGGATCAGCGTCGAAGAGACCGGCCGCGGCCTCCGCGTGGCCCGGACCGGCAACCGGATCGGCGCCATCGATGTCTCCACCGCGCCCTTCCCGGGCTTCCCGACCGACCTCCAGGCCCAGATGATGGCGCTTCTGACCCTGGCCGACGGGGTGAGCCACCTCGAAGAGACGATTTTCGAGAACCGCTTCATGCATGCCCCGGAACTGACCCGGATGGGCGCGAATATCGAAGTCCATGGCGGCACCGCGACGGTGACGGGCGTTGCCGGCCTCAAGGGCGCGCCGGTGATGGCGACCGATCTGCGCGCCTCGGTGTCGCTGATCCTCGCAGGCCTCGCCGCCGAGGGCGAGACCACCGTGGCCCGGGTCTACCACCTCGACCGGGGGTACGAACGGGTCGAAGAGAAGCTCAAGGCCTGCGGTGCGGATATCGAACGGATCGCCGCGTGACCGATGACGCGCGCTTCGCCGATGGCGACGAGGCGCCGCTGCGCCTCAGAGCGCTCGATACGGAGGATCTCGCGGCCCTGTCGGGTCTGGTGCAGGACGCGGTCTTTCCCGCCTCCGAGATGACCTGGGACCGCAGGGCCCGGCGCTTCGGCCTCCTGCTGAACCGGTTCCGCTGGGAACGGCCCGGCAAATCGGCCGAGCGGGTCCAGTCGGTGCTGGCGGTGGAGGAGGTCACGGGGCTGGCCAGCCAGGGCATCGACCCGCGCGACAAGGAGACCGTGCTGTCGCTTTTGTCCCTGTCCTTCGAGGCGGGAGACGACGGGGCGGGGCGGCTCGTGCTGACGCTTGCCGGGGACGGGGCCATCGGGGTCACCGTCGAGGCCCTCGACGTCGTCCTGCGGGACGTCACCCGGCCCTACCTCGCTCCGTCGGGAAAACGCCCGGCGCATCCTGACTAGGACGAACGCCGGGCGCTGGGTCGGCCGCGAGCGGCCGTCGATCCTACTGGTTAACCGGAGCGCACCCCACGCTCCCCCTCCCGTTGGTCACTCCTGGATCGCTTCGAGATAGAGCGCGAGCGACAGCATCCGTCCCCGTGCCTCGATTTCGGCGGCATAGGAGCCGGCCTCCCGTTCGGCGGCCTTGAAGACCGCGCCCCATACCGGCATGCCGTCGCCGCCATGGCCGCGCACCCCGGTCCGGCCGTCGATGATCTGGATCACCTTCAGCATCGGGAACGCGCCGTCATTGGCGGCGGCGAGGCCGGTGAGGCCCGGCGGGGCCACCGAAAGGTAGTCCTTCATCGGCCCCGGCCCGGTTCCGCCGACGCCATGGCAGGAGGCGCAGGCGGAGAGGTATTCCTCCTCCCCGGTCTCCTCCCCGATTGCCGCCCCCGCCGTCGCGAGCACGGCCAGCGCGGCTGAGATCATTCCCCTCACGGTTCCCTGACGTGTCACTGGCGCCTCCCTCCTGAAGCCAATCGTTGTCGCGAGGAGTGTTAGCCCGGTTGTGGCCGGCCCCGATTGACGAAACGCAGACGGCCGATCGGGGTGGCTGCCCCGGCCGACCGGCAACCCGGTGTCCGGCCCGCTATCGCAGGGGGCGGCCTTCGGTGCGGTCTCGGGGGCGCTCCTCAGCCCCCGCGCGCGGCGTTCGGCGGATGGAGACCCTGAGCCGGCCGGGCTCTCTGCTTGCCGGGGCGGGGCCTGCGCGTTACATCGCGGTGGCTCCGGAGGTCGCCGCCCATGCCCGTCTTTCTGTCCACCGCCGATGCCGGTTTCGAAGCCGGTTTCGCAGCCCTTCTGGCCCAGAAACGGGAAGACGCGCCCGATGTCCATGCTGCGGTCGCGGGGATCATTGCGCGGGTCCGCGCCGACGGCGATGTGGCGCTGATCGCGCTGACCGAGAGGTTCGACCGCCAGAGCCTCACCGCCGGCACATTGGCGATTTCGGGCAGCGAGATCGAAGCCGCCATCGCCAGGGTACCGGCCGAGGAAAGGGCCGCCCTCGATCTCGCCGCCGACCGGATCCGCGCCTATCACGCCCGCCAGATGCCCGAGGACAAGCGCTGGACCGAGAAGACCGGCGCGGTGCTCGGCTGGCGCTGGACGCCGGTTGCGGCGGCGGGGCTCTACGTGCCGGGGGGCCTCGCGAGCTACCCCTCGTCGGTCCTGATGAACGCGCTGCCGGCACGGGTGGCCGGTGTGGACCGGCTGGTGGTCACCGTGCCCACGCCCGACGGTGCGTTGAACCCGGCGGTGCTCTATGCCTGCCGGCTCGCCGGCGTTGACGAGATTTACCGCGTCGGCGGCGCCCAGGCCATCGCCGCGCTGGCCTATGGCACCGAGACGATCCGGCCCGTCGACGTCGTCACCGGCCCCGGCAACGCCTATGTCGCCGCCGCCAAGGCCCAGGTCTTCGGCCAGGTGGGGATCGACATGATCGCCGGACCGTCGGAAATTCTCGTCATCGCCGACGCGGCGAACGACCCCGACTGGATCGCCATCGACCTGCTCTCCCAGGCCGAGCACGACGCCTCGGCCCAGTCGATCCTGATCACCACGGATGCGGATTTCGGCAAGGCGGTGGCGAAGGCCGTCGAGGCCCAGCTCACCGTGCTCGAGCGCGGCGCGATTGCCGGGGCCTCCTGGCGGGATTTCGGGGCGGTCATCACGGTGGGCGATCTCGGCGAGGCGGCCGCGCTTTGTGACAGAATCGCCCCGGAACATCTTGAACTCGCCGTGGAAAACCCCGAGGCGCTTCTCGCCAACATCCGCAACGCGGGCGCGGTGTTCCTCGGCGCCTGGACGCCCGAGGCCATCGGCGACTATGTCGGCGGGCCGAACCACGTGCTCCCCACCGCCCGATCGGCGCGGTTCTCTTCCGGCTTGAGCGTGATGGACTTCCTCAAACGCACCACGATTGCGCAGATGACCCCCGAGGCGCTGAAGGCGATCGGTCCCGCCGCAGAGACGCTGGCCGCCAGCGAGGGGCTGGGAGCCCATGGGGCCAGCGTGAGGGCGCGGCTTGATGCGTTGAACTCGTGAGGAGCGGGGGCCGCGCTCCGTCCTGGACTTCACTATCCGGCAAGCGCGTCGCTGGCTGAGACCAGAGGATCAGCTTGACGGCGCGGTGCCGCCGCGCCAGCCGGCAAGCGGCCGCATCATCAGCAGACAGGGCAGATCGGGACCCCACTCCCCCGGCAAGTCGCGCAAGTCGCAAAACCCGACGCCTGCGTAGAACGCTCGGGTCGCGGCATAGTTCGGGTCGGGATGGGACGGCGCGAGGGTCTTCACGAACAGCGCCTCGTCCCCGCGCGATTCCGCGAAGGCCGCGGCGGCTGCAACAAGGCCCCGACCGATGCCTCGCCGGTGAACGTCCGGCAGAACGCCCATCGAGGCGATCTCCGCTCCCTTCGGTGGGCCTTTGTCGAGCGACAGATAGCCCACCGGGCAGCGTCCGTCGAAGGTGGCGAACATCGGCAGACCCTCGGCCTGCCGGATATAGGTCTCCCGCGCGCTCTCGATCCCGAACCACCCCGGCAGAAGGGTGAGGACCGACCGGACGATACGCCCGCGGCCCTGATCCACGGCGACGATATCCATGCCGGCGAAGGTCGCCCGCCCCGACCGGGCGCGCAAGCCCTGCCACCTTGTTCTCCCGCCGGCCGCCCCATAAGCCTCTGCCATGACCAAGATCGTCAGAATCGACATCGACGACGCGGGCCTTCCGCCGCCGACGCCCGAGATCGAGCAGGAGCGCAAGGTCGCGATCTTCGATCTCCTCGAAGACAACAGCTTCGCCATCCTGCCCCGCCCCGGCGAGCCGGCCCCGGACGGCCCCTTCACCCTCAATCTCGCAATCCGCGAGCGCCGGCTCGTATTCGACATTCGCAGCGAGGACGGCGCGCCGGTGGTCGAGTTCCAGCTCGCCCTGGGGCCGTTTAGGCAGGTGGTGAAGGATTACTTCCAGATCTGCGAAAGCTATTTCGACGCGGTCAAAACCCTGCCGCCCTCCCAGATCGAGGCCATCGACATGGCCCGGCGCGGCATCCACAACGAGGGCGCGCGGGTCCTACAGGACCGGCTCGAGGGCAAGGCCGAACTCGACATCGACACCGCCCGCCGGCTCTTCACGCTGATCTGCGTGCTGCATTTCGGCGGCTGAGGTGACCGAACCCTTACCCTCCTCGGTGCTCTTTTGCTGCGACCATAACGCGGTGCGCTCTCCGATGGCCGAGGGGCTGATGAAAAAGTTCTATGGCACCGGCGCTTACGTCCAGTCCGCCGGGGTGAAGGGCGATATGGAGATCGACGGGTTCTCCATCGCGGTCTGCGCCGAGCTGGGCATCGAACTGGCCCGCCACCGGTCGCGCAGCTTCGACCAGATGGAGGAATGGGGCGACGACCTGTCGTCCTTCGATCTCATCGTCGCCCTGTCGCCGGCGGCCCAGCGCAAGGCTCTGGAACTGACCCGGTTTCACCATCTCGAAGTCGTCTACTGGCCGATCCTCGACCCCACCGGGCTCGGCGAGGGCCGCGAGGACAAGCTGCGCAGCTACCGCGAGGCCCGCGACCAGATCATCGCCCGGATGCAGGACCGCTGGGGCCCGGGCGGGGCTTAGGGCTTCTGAAAGTTCTTGCTGGCAAGTGAGAGGCGTCCCTCTCCCTCAGCGGTTAACCAGAATGAATTTTCTCACCGAGACTCCCGCCCGGACCGCCGCGCTCGTGCGCGCCGTCAATCGGTCGAATGCCGTGATCGCCTTCGAGCCCGACGGCACCATCATCGAGGCCAACGAGGCGTTTCTGGGTGCCATGGGCTACTCGCTGGCCGAGGTCGCCGGCAAACATCACCGCATCTTCATGGACGCCGCGGAGGCCGCCGGGGCGGAGTATCGCGCGTTCTGGCAACGGCTCGGGGCAGGGGAATACGCGCGCGGCGAATTCCGCCGCCTCCACAAATCGGGCCGCGAGATCTGGATCGCGGCGACGTACAATCCGGTGCTCGACGAGGCCGGGCGGGTCACGGCCGTCGTGAAACTCGCCACCGACATCACCGAGCGCAATATCGCCGTCCGCGAGGTGATGGCGGCGCTCGTGGCGATGTCGAACGGCGATATCGGCACCCGTCTCGGTGCGGAAGTCACCGGCGAGTTCGCCAGCCTGCGCGAAACCTTCAACGCGACGATGGACGATTTCGAGGACGTGCTCAGGTCGATCATGGCGACGGCGAAGGAAATCAACTGGGTGGTCGATGCCACGTCGGAAAACTCCGACCGGCTCACCCGCATGGCCCGTGACGGGGTGGACCAGCTGGCCAGCACCACGTCCACCCTGAGCGAGATTTCCCAGCGGATCACGGATACCGGGACGGCGGCGGGCGAGGCCGATACCGAGGCGCGGTCGGCCGAAGCCAAGGCCCGGCGGGGCGGCGAGATCGTGGCCGAGATGGTCACGGCCATCGGCGGGATCGAGAAGATCACGCGGGAGGTGAGCAAGATCACCAAGGTGATCGAGACCTTCGCGTTCCAGACCAACCTTTTGTCGATCAATGCCGCGGTCGAGGCCGCCCGGGCGGGCGATGCCGGCAAGGGCTTTGCGGTGGTCGCAAGCGAAGTGCGCAATCTCGCCCAACGGTCGGCCGAGGCGTCGCAGAACATCGCCGATCTGACCCAGCGGGCCGAGACCGAAGTGGCCGCCGGGTCCGAACGGGCCCGGGCTGCGGGGGACGCCCTTGGCGAGATCGAGAACGCGGTGTCGGTGGTGGTCGAGGCGATTGCCCGGGTCGCCGGCTCGGCCGAGGAACAGGCCGGCGGGGTGCGCAATGTCGGCGGTGCGCTCGGCGCGCAACAAGACCGGTTGGGGGAGTTGACCCATATGGCCGACGATGTGGCCGGCCAGTCGAAGAACCTCAGCGAGCAGGCCCGGCGCATGGACACGATCGTGAAGCGGTTTTCCACACGCGTCGCCGGGGCCGAGGGTCTGCCCCCCGCGGGCCGCGAGCGGCGCCAATCCGCCCCTCCGGTCCCTGCCGCGCGGGGCCGACAGGCGGGGTAAGAACCCCACCGGCGCCACAGCCTGCGCCCGGCGACCCTGACAGTTTCTCCTTGAAAATCGGCCCGCGCGCGCGCATCTAAGCGGCGCCCGGGTGGTCCGGGTCGAAATCAGGAGATCACATGGCCAAGGAAGAACTGCTCGAATTTCCCGGCGTCGTGAAGGAACTCCTGCCGAACGCGACATTCCGGGTCGAGCTGGAGAACGGTCATGAGATCATCGCGCACACGGCAGGCAAGATGCGCAAGAACCGCATCCGGGTTCTGGCCGGCGACAAGGTTCAGGTCGAGATGACGCCCTACGATCTGACGAAGGGCCGCATCAACTACCGGTTCAAGTAACCTCGCCGCCGGCGGCGCTCAGTTGATGTCGGTCGCCACCATCCAGGCCGGCGCGGTACCGCATTGCGACGTCGCATTGCCGTCGGGCACCCAGACGTTCCGGCATGTGCCGGGTTTCGACGGGTCGGCGCAATGCCGGACACTCTTCCAGTTCTGGCAGGTCCGGCAGGCGTAGACCGTATTGAACACCTGCACGCCGGCGGGCTCGGAATAGGTCGTCCGCCTGGCGCGGAGCGCGATATCGCCGGTATCGGGCGGCGGCGGCACATCGGCGAGGTCCGGCACGTATTGCAGGGTGATCGTGTCGCTCCGCTCGGCATCGGGGACGATGACGAACTGGCCGCCGAGATCGCCCGTATTGACGACGGTATCCGGAGCGGACAGGCCGGGCCCGGCGGCGTCCTGCGCCGGGGCGGGCAGGCCGCCGAAAGTGAGGCTCAATGCGATCGCGGCCAAGCCAATACGGGTTTTCATGACAATCTCCAGTCAATCGTGATTGCCGTTGCAGGGTTCCCTGCGGTCCCGGGCCTTGGGGCGTTTTCAAATCGGCCCCGGCATGAAATATGAAACATGTCCGTCGAAACGGTTTGAAATCAGAGTTCTCAGGGAATCCGCGCAGACAATGCAGAAGCGCCCCGGTGCGAATGTACCACAAAACGCCGCCGCCGTCCGCACCCGGCCGGGTCCGGCCGGGGCGGCCGTGCCGCGATGACCCCCAGTCTGGTCCTCGGCTCGGGTTCACCGCGCCGCCACGAGCTTCTGGCCCAGCTCGGCCTCACCCCCGACCGCATCGTCTCGCCCGACATCGACGAGACGCCGCGCAAGGGAGAGCTTCCGCGCGCCTATGCCACCCGCATGGCCATCGAAAAGGCCGCCGCCCTCGAGGTCGGCCCGGGGGAGGTGCTGCTCACCGCAGACACCATCGTCGCAATCGGCCGCCGCATCCTCGGCAAGCCCGAGGATGAAACCGAGGCGCGGGCGTTCCTCGAAGCGCTATCGGGTCGCCGCCACCGGGTAATTTCGGCCGTTTGCGTGCGCACCAGCGAGCGGGACCGGACCCGCGACAATGTCACCAGCGTCAGGATGAAGCGGCTCTCAGACAGCGAGATCGACGGCTACCTCGCCACCGGCGACTGGCAGGGCAAGGCCGGCGGCTACGCCATCCAGGGGCTGGCGGCGGCCTTCGTGCCCTGGCTCCGGGGAAGCTACTCGGGCGTCATGGGCCTGCCGCTCGCGGAGACGGCAGCACTTCTGAAGTCCGCCGGGATCGGAGCCAGCCGATGAAGGGCCGGGTGATCGTCCTCGACCAGCCCGAAGACCGGGGTTTCGCCGCCGCGCTGGTGGTCGACGGGCGCCTCGAAGACCTTCTGCTCGACCCCAAGAACGGCGACCGCAGACCGATGGCGGGCGATATCTGCGTCGTCAGAGTGGCCCGCAAGCTCCCGAAATCCGGTGCGTTTTGCGAGATGATTAGCGGCGAAGGGTATCTGCGCGACGCGAGAGGGGTCAGGGAGGGCGAGCTCATTCTTGCCCAGGTCCAGAGCCTGCCCGAGCCCGGCAAGGCGGTGACCCTTACGACCCGGGTCCTCTACAAGGGCCCCCGGGTGATCCTTACCCCGGGGGCACCGGGGGTGAATGTGTCGAAGAAGATCGGCAATGCGTCGGAGCGGGAGCGGTTGCAGGCCGCCGTCAAGGCACGGTTCGACGGCGAAGCGCTGCCCGCTGGTATCCCAGGTCGCGCGGACGGTATGGGGGCGATTGTTCGAACCGAAGCCCGCGGGGCCGCCCCCGAACAGCTCGCCCGCGAAATCGACGTCCTGTTCGGTCGGCAGTCAAACATGCTGGCCCTCCTCAACGTGCGCAGAGAGCTCTTCAACGGCTTTCCGGGATCGTCGTACAATCTGGCCCTGCGCGATTGGCTCTTGCCGGTTGCCGAGGCGGTCGTCATGCCGCCGGCGCTGGCAAAGATCGTGACGAAGAGGCATGGGAGGGAAGACCTCGGTCCGTTCGACTTCTACGGGGACGAACGCTTCATCCCCTTGGTTCAACCCGACCCCGCCCCCTTCGACGCCTTCGGTATCTGGGACGAGATCGAGCGTCTGAAGTCCCCCGAAATCGCCCTCGGCGACGCCTCCATGGTCATCGAACCCACCCGCGCCCTCGTCGCTGTGGACGTCAACACCGGCGCCGACTTCTCCCCCGCCGCCGGCCTCAAGACAAACCTCGCCGTCGCCCGCGAGCTTCCCCGCCAGCTCCGCCTGAGGGGTCTCGGCGGCAAGATCGCGGTCGACTTTGCGCCGATGCCCAAACAGAACCGCCGCACCCTCGAAGAGGCCCTTGCCAAGGCGTTCCGCGCCGACCCGGTCGAAACCGCGCTCGTCGGCTGGACGGCCCTCGGGCTTTTCGAGATGCAGAGGAAACGCGAACGCTGGCCGCTGATGGAGCTGCTCTGAGATGTCCCGCTGCCCGGTCTGCGATACGGCCACCGCCAGGGACTGGCGGCCCTTTTGCTCGAAACGCTGCGCCGATATCGACCTCGGGCGCTGGATGACCGGGGCCTATGCGGTGCCGGGCGAGCCCGCCGACGAGGACGACATCGCCCCCGACACCGACATGCCGCGCCGCTGAAGCGGCCGGGCTGCCATACGCCTGCCATACGCTTGCCATACGCTTTGCAGACACCCGATTGAGCCCCTTGAAATCCCCCTAGACACCCCACCACTCCCCGTCTAGAACGCCCCGACCCGACGGACACCCGTCACCCGTGCCCGGGTAGCTCAGGGGTAGAGCAGTGGATTGAAAATCCTCGTGTCGGTGGTTCGATTCCGCCCCCGGGCACCACTTAAACTATTGAAATTAAACGGCTTCATTTTGTGTGCCTCTCAGGGTTTGACACTTTTGGGGAAGGGTTTGACAGTTTTCGACCGCCGTTTGTTCTCTTTTTCCCATTGCTCGATGGAGTGTTTGTTCCTCGCGGCGAGGTTCGCGTTGCGCGAATAATGGCCCGCCATGGAGGTGGTTTTCTGTCCCAAGAGGTCCGCGATAGCGCGTTCGTCCATTCCGGCTTCCCGTAGAACGGTCGCAATTGTGTGACGCAGCCCTTTGAGAGTGAGGCCGGGTTCGATCAGTTGCTTTTTCTCTAGGGACTTCTTGAAGCGCTGCCAGCTTGATTGCAGCCCATCATAGGTCCAAGGCCGACCGTAGGAGTTCGCAAGGATCGTGACGGCATCGTGGGCCGGTGCTGCCTTCATGGCCTCGCGGAGAGAGCGGCCAATCGGGACCGCATACTCGACGCCCGTTTTGCCACGCATTCCCCAAATCACATCGCCGTCGATCTTGTCTCGGCGAAGTTTGATCGCGTCGGACGGGTCAAGGCCCGTGTTCATTATGAGCGCAACCACGGCCCGCAAATGGGCCGGTGCCCGATCTAGCACGGCGGCGCGTTCTGCATCGTTCCACGGGCGGTTGGCATAGCCCGCGTCCTTTGGGCGCTTCTTCTGGATCACGTCCTTGGCATAGTTCTTGTCGATCAGGCCGTGCGGAATACCGTGCTTGAAAACCTCGCTCAGAAGCGTGCGCACCATGTTGGCGCGACGCCAGCCGATCTTTGCGGCCGCGCGGTCGTGTATGCCCGCGATCAACGGTGTGTCGATAGACGACACCGGTGTATCCTCGATTGGTTTCAGGAAGTCGGCGCACTTGCGATAGTCGCGCTTTGTGGCGTCGGCCCTCTGAGCGAAATGGTCGGTCGCAAAGTAGTGCTTCAGAAGTCCGCCAAGCGTTCCGGGTTTCGGCTCGCGAGCTTTCTTCGCCTCGGCGAGCGCCGCAATGCGTTCGCACTCGGCAAAGAACTCGGCCGATCCAAATGGAGCTTTCTCAAGATCGACTTTGTGGCCGGTCGCTCGATGGTAGCAACGGAGCTTGCCGTGCCGGTCAGTGAACACCTTGAAGCCTTTCACTCGAACGCGTGTCATTTCAGCCTCGCGAGAATTGCATCACGTTCGGTAGGCGCGTCGCCCTCTTTCATGGCGTCGATCCAACGGTCGAGATCGCGCTTGTCCCAGAGGAGAACACCCGGCCGCATTTCGACAGGTTGAACGGGGCAGGTCGTTTTGAAGTGCTTTGCCGGAAGGCCGGAGTAGCTCGCGGCCTCGGCCTGTTTCAAACTCCGCTTTTCGACGACACTCAAATTGAGGGTAGCGTTAGCCATCTTCGGCACCCGCAATCAACTCGTAGAGTTCCTTGTTTTCATCCTTAAGGCTGAGAGCGAGGCCCCACCGATCCACAAGGAATGCGGTCTCCACGCGATGTTTCGTTTCAAGATCGCCCAACCTGTCCAGGAGGCGTTGGCTCTGTCCACTCCCGGCTCGAACAACACAGGTCCAGCGGGTCACACCCTTCTTGCTGTTTTCTCTCGACATGGCCATGACTGTTGGAGCATCGTCACGCGCGATCTGGAATGCTGTCTTCTGATCCAAGCCATCAACAAATGAGAGTATCTTTTTGGCTAGGAAGAACGCGACAAGATCGGTTAGCGAGTAGTCCCATCGGTCATTTGTACCGACCTTTCCGTAGCCGATAAGAATGCGCCGACGGCGCAAGGCCCGGAGCGTTTCTGGCGGCCAGTCGCAAATTTTTGTAACGTGAGATGCGCTAAACATCAGCGATGCTCCAGAACAAATGCGGTAACTCATATCCCGTATAGCAGGATATGAGTTACCGTTGCAAGTTCTATTCCGCCCCCCAATCGACGAGATTGAGTGCCATTTCGGGATCGACACCGGCCTCTTTGGCCATGGTGAGCATCTGGACCACCCCGGCCGCCGCACGTGCTCGGCCGCCCGCGTCGAACGCCTGTAGCGGCCGCATCACGTCGAGTTTGACCTCGGGCGCGAGCTTCTCCGATGCTTCCTCGGCCATGAGCACCGCGAGCGGTTGCAGGGTCCATTGTGCGAGGTGTCGTTGCGCCTCACGGACGAGCGGACCCGTCGTCGATCCGTTGGCGAGTGACGGGAGCACGCCGAACGCCATGAGTATCGCCTCACGTGACGCTGCGAGGCTCTCGGCAAGGAGCACCTTGGAGATATCCGGCGTCATGTCCTGAGGGGTGACGGTCGCGGCCTGAGGGTGCGAGTGAGACGGGTCCAGAGCCATGAGGAGCACCTCGCCGTAGCGATCTCGCATCCCGAAGTCGGCCTTGAGCTTGTTGAATTGCTCGTCACCGATCCCCTCGATTGCAAGCGTCTTGGCACCTATCGCGGCGTTGCCATAGACGGTCTGCAAGCCGCTCTCGACCTTCTGCAATAGGCCAGCCGTCAGGCGTGCCCGGCGGAGCGGTGATTGGCCGTAGTACGGTGCCCCCGGATCGGACGCGACCCGGAAGTGCAGCACCTCAGCCGCGAGCGCAGTCATGGACACGCCCCCGCCGATCTCTGGCACGGTTATCTGGTACGCGGTCGGCCGGGCGTTCCGGGTCCGCATGGACCAATCGGAAACGGGCACGAGGCCGTCGTCGCGGATCAGGAACACCGCCTCGCCTCGGAGCGCCAGAGAGCGCCCGGCGAGCGCGAGACACTGACGGGTGAGAAGGTCGGTGCCCTCCACGTCCGCGAGGCCGATCCCGCCCTCCCACAGGCTCACACACGATTGCGCGGTGCCGGTGAGTTCGGCGATCCCGCTCGCACCCGAGATATACGCTTCGCGGGCGGCGAGCATGGCCGAGGTGTAGCCCGCGCCGACGGCCCGGGTCTCCTCGGATTCACGGCGGCGGAAAAAGTCGAGCAAGCTCATAGGAGCAATCCTCCTCGTGTTCGTGTGGGCGGCGGCGAGGCCGCTTGCCAATTCCGCTCCTCGATCTGCGCCTCGGGTTACGCCGGGCGCGTCACAGCCGAGATTTCGTAGAGCAAGGCCGACTTGACGGTGCGGATCAGCGCACCGCGTTGCGGCTGGCCGTCCTCGTCGGGTTGGCCGTCGTTCGGCTCCTCCTCGATCTCCTCGGCGTCCGGTTCGACCCGTGTGGGCGGTATACGGAACCCCGGCGAGAGGCCGAGGATCAGCCCGGCCGAGAACCCGGCGAGGAAGTCGCGGACATAGCCCACCTCGCGCATTTCGTTGGCGATCAGGATTTCGAGGAGCAAAGCCTCGTTGGTATCCGTGAGTGTTAGAGTGCCCGCGCCTCGGGAGGCGATAGGCCGGTCGTAGGAGTGACCGACTAGGAAATGGATATCCTCCTCGGGCCGGTCAACTCGATAGGCAAAGGCCCTCGGGGCGATCACCTCTTTGCGCGGCCGTCCGGTGCGCCCGCCATCGCTAAGCACAGCCCGTTTCCCATATGGGAAGCGGCCACGAAGGCGAGTTGCCTCGCCTTCGCGCCGGAGTTCGAGGCCGCCGTTATGAGCGCCCCAAAGCACGATCAGTCCTCCTGAACGCCGGTGAGAACCTCAAGCTGCGCCGGGCGGCCGACGGTAACGTCCGCCGTGACCAGACCCGTGAGCTTGAGAGCGCCGGATGGAGCCGAGGTGTACGGGTCGCGGATCATGTCGATCCCACCCCACATGCCGATGAACATCGGCGGGACACCACCCGGCGCACACGTCAGGAACGCCTTGGACGCCAGAGGCGACCCCGTAGCAGCCGCGAGCGCGTTGGCCGAGGTCACGACGTTTGCCGCGCCGAGGTTCTTCACGAGGCGATCCCATTCGGTCATGCCCGACCCGGCGTCGAACACGGTCTCGTCGAGTTCCTCCCACACGGAAGGACGGATCAGGAGACGAACCTGATCGGGCGAGGAGATTGCATTCGCGTCCATGAAACGGCGCACCGCACCACGGAATGCGGCCCACGTCGCGTTGGCCCCGATAGCCGTCTCGGTCACGCCGTAGGTGGACGCGCCCTCGACGACGCCGAGAGGCTCGCCCGAGCCGCCGGAACCGAGGAACATCGCCTTGTCGAGTTCCTGACCGATGGTGCCCGTCATGTCCCGGCGCACCGCTTGCTCGACGGCCGAACCACCCTGTTTCAGGGTACGGCGCGTGAGCGTCATGGTGATCCCGAGGGTGCTCACCGGCACGAGCGGCTTGTCCGTGGTCTCGAACGCCGTCGGCCCGGCAACGTCGCCGGTTTCGGTCGCCTGCCACCCGGCCGTAATCGAGGACGACACGACTGGGTATTCAACCTCGCCACTGTCGATATTGATCATCGTTGCGCCCATGCGGGTCGCCGCCGACTGAGCGAAGATACGGTCCACAATCGGCATGGTCCGCACGGGGTCGATCACGCCCGAGGCGATGGTCGTCCGCTTCTCAAGGTCCATGCCCTGAGGCGCGAGCGCGGCGTAGGGCACCGGGATACCCTGATACGATCCTTTGGACCGCATCTCGCTCACGATCTCGGCCGTGGCCCCGTCAAGAGCGCGACCGTCCTCGGCCAGGGCGAGCGCGACTTGGCGCACCTCGTAGTTCGAGATTGTCTCCGCCCATTCCTTGCTCTCGCGGGTTTCGAGTTCCTCGCCCGCCTCGCGGCGTTCGGTGTCCTCGGCCACGAGAGCCGCGCGGTAGCGCTTCTCGTTGGTCTCGTACTCGGTGGAGAGGTCCTCCATGGACCGGACCTCGTCCTCAGACGGTTTGTCCAGTTTGGTGAGTGCCGCGATCTCCTGCCGGATTTCCGACTGGCGACGGCTGATTTTCACGCTGTCGAGCATTCTCTGTCTCCTTCTGCTTCGACGGTTGGGGTTTCCTGCCTCAGCAGGGCTTGCCAAGCTTCACGCTTGGGGTCGGGTCGGCCGAGGCCGATCTCGATACGGGTCTTTGCCGCGTGGCAGGAGCGACAGAGAGTTTGCAGGTTGGAGGGGTCGAAGGCCCTCTCGGGCGCGTCTCGGACCGGCTCGATATGATCGACCTGTAGGTGACGCATGGAACCGCACTTCCGGCATTGGTGGCCGTCGCGGGCGAGCACTGAGCGGCGCAACCGCCACCACTTCTCGATCTTGATGATCTTGGCGCTATGGCGGTCGTGGATCGTCATGCCCACCCCACTTTCACGCCGCCAGTCGCGCGGCCTGTCCGGCGGGCACCCTCGGCCACGGCGAGCACCGAGGCGGCCGCCGGGTCGATCCGGCCGAGCGAGCGGGCCTTGGCGAGTTTGAGGTTGTTCGCAGGGTCGCGGAGGCACACCGCGTCGGCGAAGGCCGAACGTAGCAGGAGCGACGGGAGCGACTGGACCTTGCCGTCGTAGGCCGCCCGGCGGAACCTTTCGCAGTCCTCGCCACCGTCGCGGAAGCCTTGACCCCGCCAAATGACGGGAGCGTGGAAACCCACCTTGTCGAGCGCCTCGCCGATCTCGGCTTGCTTGTATCGGTCGGCGCAAAGAGCGCCTATGACCTGTCCCTCGACCCGCGCAATGACGGCTCGCATCCACGGGGCGACCGGCACCGTCTTGTCGCCAAGGGTGGCAAGCTCGCCGCGCTCCTCCATCTCGACGTAGCGGTTGCCCACGCTGTCGGCCTGACCGCGATCCGCGAGACCGGGGTTGCCGGGGAAATGGCCGTAGCACTCAAGGCGGCCCGTCTTGGGCCAGTAGTACGCGGCGGCCGACATGGACGCCGAACCCCCGAGGTCGATCCCGATAATCACCTCACCGTCGCGCGGAGGTGGTTCGGCCGCCTCGCAGTTGAGCCATTCGTCCACGGTGAGGAGGCTATCGCGGGTCTCGCCCGAGACGCGCTCGTTGCGATTGTAGAGGCGGAACGAGTTGAGCGCCGCACCGCCGCGAGAGAGCGCCCGGGCGGCCTCGGTCTTGAGCCACTCGACCGAGGAGCCGATACCATGCTCGGCCCCGGGGTTCGCCTCCAAGAGTGTGGCGAGATCGTCGGCAGGTTGGCCGGGAGACGGCCGGTGCTCTTGGACGTAAGTGCCGGGCGGCGGTTCGTCGATCCACCGGGAGAACGGGTGGGCGTCCGTTGCCGCCGAAGTCGAGATGATCAGCGCACGGCCGCCCCGCTTGCCGAGACCTGAGAGGAGCGCGTGTTCGAGGTCGTCGCCCTTGTCGGCCTGCCAATGGCCGCGCTCGTCCATGAGGCAGAGCGTGGGAGCCGAGCCGAGGCTCGACCGGCCGTCGGCCGCGATCACCCGCAGGAAATGGCTCGGCTCTTTGGGGTGGGCCTCGAACTCGATCTCTAGGCGGGGCGAGCGTCGAACCGTAAAGCACATTTGGTCCCACTCAGATAGGGACCGGATGAAGCCGACCACGAAGTCGAACGCGATCCGCCCTTGGTCCCGGGTTCGCGCCACGATGATGATCTCCCGGCGGGGCTGATCGTCCCACTTGCCCATGAGCGCCCCGAGCGCGATCCCGGCCGAGAGAGCCGTCTTGGCGTTGCCCCGTCCGATGGATAGCACGGCGACTTGGGTGTCGTCCGCGAGGGCACCCTTAACGAATTGCTTTTGGAACGGGGCGAGCTTGATCGGCTCTCCCGCACGTGGCCCCTCGGGGATCGAGAGGCTCTCGAGGAACTGGATTGCAGCGGTCGAGGGCTTCATGCGAGCCTCTCCCGAACAACTGAACAAAAGACGGGACCATGCAAATGAAGGAATTGGAGGCCAGAATTGGTGGGCTAGAGATCGTAGTTGGCGAGTTGCTGATTGCCTTGCGAGAAAGTGACAGCGCCGTCGGGACCGACTTAAAGGCCCGATTGGAGCGGCAACTCAAAGACGACGGCCACAGCGTCTCCCAACACAATGCGATCCTGAATTTCTTGGTCTTGCTCTGACCGCACAGGGCGAACAAGAGTGCCCGCCCCGCGTATCTGCCCCCTCCCAAAGACCGGCCATTGGGACCAGATTTGAAGCGTGCGACGACGCCGAGAGGAGGCGTCGTCGCACTCAGCACGGGGAAACGCGAGTCGGAGCACCCATAAACCCATGCTGAAACTTGTGATGCTGCGACACGTGCGACAGGAGTTTCTATATTCCCACGCACCATATGTTCCACGGGGCTACATACAGCCCCGATTAAGGCTTTCAGTCCTACGTTAGTGGCCTTCTGGAATTTCGTGTCGCACGTGTCGCAGAACCATTTCACCCAATCAAAGCAATGGGTTATCTGCGACAGGACACGTGTCGCAGACGTGTCGCAAACGGTGATCTCCTGTCGCAGCATCATCGCTCAGCCTCCTTGAGCGTGTATCGGACCACATCGAGATCGACCTCTACGCCCTCGCGGACACATACGGTCACGGCCCTAGAGCGCCCTGCGACACGAAACTTCACCCGCTCCTGTCGCGGTGATAGACCAAGACCCCGGAGCACTTCGGCGACGGCTTTCGGCCCTTTCGCCCCGGCCGGGATATGCTCGATAGGCCAAAGGTGCCCGCGCACCTCGTCAATCGAGACCCACTCGCGTTCGCCGACGCAAGCCGCGATCTCCTCGCCAGCCGGGCCAAGCCCCGCCTCGACGATCCGCTCGAAGGCGCTCGCCCGAGGTACGCGCATCCGCTCGCGCACAAGCCTGAGCGGGTATTGCAGGAGCCACGCGGCGACTTGCTCAGCACCCCCGTTTTCGAGGTAGTCCCAGAGAGGCCGGAAGTACCGCTCGGGGTTCGCGGGCAGGAAGTCGCTCTCAACCGGGAAATAGCGGCGGCTGTCGCGGTCGATATGCAAGGCGTCGGCCTCGTTCACGAAAAACGCGATGTTCACCACGTTGTCGATCTCGGTTACGTCAACGCCCTTGCGCTCGAACGGAATACGGTCGGGTGGCCCCGCGATCAGCGGCTTGAGCCGCTCGGCCGCGTCCTTTTTGTCGTGCCAACGCCCACCTTGGCGCTCTTGCACAATCGCGAGGAGGCACCGGTCGAGCCATCCGTTGAATTGGCTCGACACCATTTGCAGGGTGAGGCCCTCCCGGGCGTAGCGGCCGAGGTGTTTCGTAAGAGGGTGAAAGAGCGTGTCCTTGCCGCTCCCTTCGCGGCCGATCAGCACCGGTGCCCAATTGACCTTGCGGCCGGGGTTTTGCAGGACGAACGCCATCCACTCGACGAGCCACTCGCGGTCAGCCGCATCGGGCACGATCCGGGCCATGTGGTCCAACCAAGGGCGCGGCTCCGAGCCGTTCCAAACCGGCGGTACGAGCGGCTCCCACGTGTTGATGTAGATACCTGTCGGATCGTCGATCTCGGCAGGACGGCCGGGGGCGAACATCTTACCGTCGAACCGGGGAAGATCGCCATTCAGCCACCCAAGGCGGTCGTTCATTCTCCGGCCGATCTTCTTACCCTTGAGATCGCGCATGTCCCACTCGAATGTGAGCCTCCACATCTCGGACGGATTGCGTTCGCTGTAGGTGCGGCGGTCCCAATAGTTGCCGCCAACGAGGCAGAAGCGGCCCGCCTCCGGCTTGACGGGATTGGCGACCGGCTCCTCCTCGGCACGCCACCCGCCTTCTTTGGCAAACTTGATCAGCGTGGCGAGCGTTGTGCCGCCCGGTTGGCCGCATGGCTCATCCCAAACGCGCCGGTTGAGGTGCGGCTCGTAGTTGCCGTCCCTTGTTGAGGTCCAGTCGTCCAGAATGTCCCATGCCGCCTCGCCGAGGCCGCGAGGCTCGAAAGCCTCTTTGACCGCCTTGACGATCCCGACCCACGTCCCGCGCTCGTCGAACCGGTCGTCGTTCTCGATGTGGGCGAACATCTCCTCAAGGTCGTTAATCGAGATGTGCGCGAACTCGACCGCTACGTCGTCGGTCGGGGCCTTCCGCACCGTGCGTTTCGCTTTGAGGCCCTCGTCGCGACGATAGATCAGCGCATCGACCACGAACGCGCCCCGCGACCACTTGAGCCGCTCAGGACGCAGCGTGAGGGCCATGCCCTTGGCTTGCTCGGCCTTCGCCATGAACCCGACGCCATGGCCCTCCCGGCGGTCGGAGAGCGCCTCGTCGCCTTCCTCTCGCGGCATGATCAGCCGCAAGCCAGTGCCGCTCGTCGAGGGTTCGATATAGCCGTCGTACCCTTCGAGGATCGAAGCGATCTCTGGATCTGTGATTTCGCCGGTCGAGGAGTTGCGGCAGTCGTCGAGATCGAAAACGACAAAGGCCGATCCGGCCCGGGGCACGAACCCGACCTCGAAACGCAAGATCGGGCAGAACGGCTTTTTCAGAAACGCGGCGTCGTCCTCAGCGTTCTTGTTGACCGTGGCAAGGCGGTTCGGGTCGTGATTGTAAGCGTCGCGCAACTGTAGCGCCTCGGCGAGCGTCGAGATCGCCGCCTTGTCGGTGTTCGCCGCACGCCAAGGCTTCCCGGCCCTCGCGGGGAACTTACCCGGCTTCTTGCCTTCACCATGATCCACCACGGCGTAAAGGAAATAGTTGCGCTCTTCGGCTGCGCGGCCGAACGCTTGATCAACTTCCGATGCTGGTCACGGGAGAGCATGTTCACTGGACCGGGCCCTCGACAGGTTCGAGAGCGAAGTGCAAATCAACTGCCCAATCGAGCGCGTCGTCGTGGCTCTTGAAGACCATGAAGCACTTGCGCGGATCGCCTTCGAGGTCGGCGCATTTCGGATGCGACAGCACGAGGAGCATTCGGCCATCGTTCAACGGATAGGCATGGGCCGAGAGCGCGTTGGGGAAGCCGTAGGCCCACTGAGCGCCCACCCAATAGGTGACGCACCGGTCGTCCACGCTCGCGTCGCCCTGAAAGAAACTGTGGCACCAATCTTTCGCGACTTCGCGATCACCCGCGAAACCAATGAGATGCCCGCCGTCCACGTCGGGGCCATCAAGTACGGCAATCGCTCGGCCGCTAAAGAGGGTGATGTCGGCACGCGGACCGCCTTCCTCGTAGCCGATAATCGCGACCGTCCCGGTTGTCTCGACTGGTCGTGTGCCTGTGCTGATGGTGTCCATTGCCCGCCTCGATTTCCGCTAACTCCGTTAACGCCGATAAGCGTGAACGGAGTTAACGGGCAATAGGGTAGAGAGCACCCGGGCAGGTTTGACAAAGAACCGGTAAGTATTTGATCTGTCGTAGTGGGTTTGACGCGCCTCAAGGGCGGAACCCGTTGATTTCGCGAGGCTTAATGCCGGATTGAAAATCCTCGTGTCGGTGGTTCGATTCCGCCCCGGGCACCAATCCCATCCCGCACTGTCGGGCTTCGGCCGACTTGAGCGCGAGGTCCGGGTCCGGGGCTGATCCGCTCACCCCCACCATCTCCTCCACTGGCCGTCCGCGCGCGCCTCCGTTCGGTGCCAGGGCGCGGGTCCGAGGTCGGTGTTCTCGCCCCCGCCCCGCGCCGTCTTGCCCTTCGTGGCGAGAAATGATCCATCTCGGCCAGGAGTGAGGGGTGCGACCCATGCGGGCCGATTACGTGATTGTAGGATCGGGGTCGGCCGGTGCGGCTCTGGCCTACAGGCTGGCCGAGGCGGGCCGATCGGTGATCGTCATCGAGGCCGGTGGCAGCGATGCGGGGCCCTTCATTCAGATGCCCGGCGCGCTCTCCTACCCGATGAACATGGGCCGCTACGATTGGGGGCTCAGGACCGAGCCCGAGCCCCATCTCGGCGGGCGCCGTCTGGCCGTGCCGCGGGGCCGCGTGGTCGGTGGGTCGTCTTCGATCAACGGCATGGTCTGGGTCAGGGGCCATGCGGGGGATTTCGACCACTGGGCCGCGGCCGGGGCGACCGGATGGGCGTTTCGCGACGTGCTACCCTATTACCGACGACTCGAGGACTGGGACGCGAACGGGCAGGGCGGGGACCCCGCCTGGCGCGGGGCGGGCGGTCCGGTCCGCGTCACCCGGGGGCCGCGTGCGAATCCGCTCTTCGATGTCTTCGTCGCGGCAGCCGAGGCGGTCGGCTACGCCCGCACGCCGGACTACAACGGTCACCGCCAGGAAGGCGTGGGCCCGGCGGACCAGACCGTCCATCGCGGGCGGCGCTGGTCGGCGGCGCGGGCCTATCTGATCCCGGCCTTGCGTCGTTTCAACTGCCGCCTGGTGCAAGGCGAGGCGGCGCGCATCCGGTTCGACGGCAAGCGCGCCATCGGGGTCGACCTCACTGGAGGCGCGTTCGTCTCCGCCCGCCGCGAGGTGATCCTGGCCGCCTCGGCAATCAATTCGCCGAAGCTTCTGATGCAGTCCGGCATCGGGCCGGGTGCGGCACTTCAGGCGCTCGGCATTGCGGTTGTCGCCGACCGTCCCGGGGTCGGCCAGAACCTCCAGGACCATCTCGAAGTCAGCCTCCAGATCGCCGCCCGCCAGCCGATCACGCTTTATCGCTACTGGAACACGCTCGGCAAGACTTACGTCGCGCTGCGCTGGCTTCTCACCCGCACCGGCCCCGGCGCGTCGAACCAGATCGAGACCCTGGGCTTCGTCCGCTCCCGGGCCGGGGTCGACTACCCCGACATCCAGTTCCACTTCTTCCCAATCGCCATGCGCTACGACGGGCAGGCGCCGCCCGAAGGCCACGGGTTTCAGGCCCATGTGGGCCCGATGCGGTCCGCCGCGCGGGGCCGGGTGGCGCTCGTCTCGCCAGACCCCGCCGCACCGCCGTCGATCCTCTTTAACTATATGTCGAGCCCCTCGGACTGGCAGGAGTTCCGCGCCGGCATCCGGCTGCTGCGCGAGATCTTCGCCGCGCCGCCCTTCGCGCCCCATGTCGCCCATGAAATCCAGCCCGGCGAGGCCGTCTCGTCCGACCAGGCGCTCGACGCCTTCGTCCGCGATCACGCCGAGAGCGCCTACCACCCCTGCGGCACCTGCCGGATGGGCGCGGCAGACGACCCGATGGCGGTGGTCGACCCCGAAACCAGGGTGATCGGGGTCGAGGGGCTGAGGGTGGCGGACAGTTCGGTCTTTCCCCGCATCACCAATGGCAACATCAACGCCCCGTCGATCCTCGTCGGCGAAAAGGCCGCCGATCACATCATTGGCCGCGCCCCGCTGCCGCCGGACGATCGGCTGCCGTGGGTCCACCGCGATTGGCAACGGGCGCAGCGTTAGGAGGCGGCGCGCGAAAGGGGGCAGCTGAGCGGTGCCCGAAGGACGGGGGCCGAGCCCTGCAAAACCCCGTCCAGGGCCTGACCCGGGACCTCGACGGGCGTGGCGCCCGGTTGGGTCGGGGCAGAGGGTCGGGTCCGGCGCGTAGGGTTTGGGGCCGGATCGCGCCGATGCCCGCTTCGGGCCGGGGCCGGCGCCGGGCCCGTCTCCGCCCCGCCGCCGACCTTTGGCTTGCAAACTCCGGCGCGGCTTGGCACCCCGGGAGCCGGACAGGGATGAGGCCGCCCCGGTGGACATCGCGCTCAAACGCCGACAGACAAGCACCAGCGAACGCGGCATCGCGGCCCTCGCCGTTCTGATCGCGGCCATCGCGGCCATGCCCCATCTCGGCGTCGTCGCTGCCGCCATCGCCGGCGATCTCGACACGCTCACCCACCTCGCCGACACCGTGCTCTGGCGCTACACGTCGACCACGCTCGTTCTCTGCCTGCTCGTTTCCCTCGGCACCTTCGCCCTCGGCACCGGCACGGCCTGGCTCGTGACGATGACCGAGTTTCCCGGCCGCCGCTTGCTCGAGATCGCCCTCGTGATCCCGCTCGCCTTCCCGGCCTACGTGTTGGCCTACGCCTACACCCATCTTCTCGACCATCCCGGGATCGTCCAGGCGACCTTGCGCGACCTCACCGGCTGGGGCCCCCGGGACTACTGGTTCCCCGAGATCCGCTCCCTCGGCGGGGCGGCAGCGATGCTCACACTGGTGCTTTATCCTTATGTCTATCTGCTCGCTCGGGCGGCCTTCATCGGCCAGTCGGCGACGACATTCCTTGCCGCCCGGACGCTGGGGCGCAGCGCGCCGCAGGCGTTTTTCGCCGTGGCCCTGCCGCTGGCGCGCCCGGCGGTGGCGGCCGGGGTGCTTCTGGCGGTCATGGAAACCATCGCCGATTTCGGCACGGTCTCCTATTTCGGGGTGCAGACCTTCGCCACGGGCATCTACCAAAGCTGGTTCTCGCTGGCCGACCGGGCGGCGGCGGCCCAGCTCTCCCTGGGGCTTCTGAGCTTTGCGCTCCTTCTGGCCGTGCTCGAACGCACGAGCCGGGGCAAGGCCCGCTACCATATGGGCCGGCGCCACGAGGAAATGGCGCGGATCCCTCTCGGCCGCCGCAGTGCGGCCCTGGCGGCCTTTGTCTGCGGGCTGCCGGTGCTCTTCGGTGTCTTCGTCCCGGTGATCGCTCTTGCGACCATGGCGCTTGGCTCCGAACAGGACCTTCTGAGCCGCCGCTATGTGGGGTTCATCCGAAACTCGCTGACGCTGGCAAGCATCGCCGCATTGGTCACCGTGGCCGCCGCGATGGCGCTCGGCAGCTTCCACCGCATCGCCCCCGGTCGGACGTCAAACACCGCGCTCTATCTGGCGCGGATCGGCTACGCCGTCCCCGGCGGCGTGATCGCGGTCGGGCTTCTCGTGCCCCTTGCCGCCTTCGATAACGCGCTCGACGGCTGGATGCGCGCGAGTTTCGGCATCTCCACCGGGCTCCTGCTGACCGGGTCGATCTGGGTCCTCGTCGCCGCCTACATGATCCGTTTTCTCGCCGCCGCGATCGGTGCCTACGAGGGCGGGATCTCCGGGGTCAGCCCCAATCTCGACGCCGCCTCGCGTGTCCTCGGACGCGGGGTCTTCGGGACCCTGGGGCGGGTGCATATCCCGATCCTGCGACCGAGCCTTCTGACGGCAGGGCTGATCGTCTTCGTCGATGTGATGAAGGAACTGCCCGCCACGCTTATCATGCGGCCGTTCAATTACGACACGCTGGCGGTGCAGGCCTTCCGCCTCGCCGCCGACGAGCGCCTCGAAGGGGCCGCCGTCCCGAGCCTGGTGATCGCCGCCATCGGGCTCGGACCGGTGATCCTCCTCTGTCGCCAGGTGGCCCGGCGAGGGCGGTAGGGCGCTTCGGCCGGCCGATCCGTCACCACCCGGCCTCCGCGCCGGGTCAGGTCCGGGGCGGCGGCTTGCGTGATGGCCGGTCCGCCCGAAGACCCGGCCTGCCGCACCCGCGCCGATCAAAGCCCAGCCCGTCGCCTCGCAGCCGCTTCAAAGCCCCTCTGGCAGGGGCCCCAGATCGTAACGCCACCAGAGGTCGGCATAGGCGGTGCTGCGGTCCCGCCAGGGCTTGAAATGGCCGCCGCTCCAATGCAGCACGGAAATCTTCTCGACCGGTCGCTTCAGCAGCCGCGCCACCAGCGGGTGGTTGCCGTAACCGCTGGCGTTCCAGCGCTTGTCGAGATGCTGGTAATCCTTGAACGCGAGGTTCATCAGCGGCTCGGTATGGAGCGAAAAGAGCTTGTAACCGTGCCGCCGGTCCCAGTCGAAGATCGAGACAAGCTCGCGGTCGAGCGCCTCGCCCCAGGCCGAGATATCCGAAAGGTAGACCCCGGCATTGAACGGGCGCGGCATCGACATTCCCGCCCGCCAGCCGACAAGCGGCTTTCGGAAATAGAGAAGCCCCGTGAAGAGTTGGGGGACGGCGGCCAGCCGGCGCCTCAGCGTTCCCGGCGCGAAGAGCGGGGCGACATCGCCGAGCACGACGATATCGGCATCGAGATAAAGAAACGTGCCGAGGTCGGGAAAGAGCCGCGCGACGTCGAACCGGGCGTAGTTCATCGCCTGACCGATGCGCGGGTCGAGGGGTTTGCCCCGCCGGGCGGCGACGTAGTCGGCGATCCAGGGCGACAGCGCGGCCGGGGCGAAGCGGATCTCGAAGGCGCGGTCGGGAAAGCGCAGATCGGCCAGCCGCTCGAAGGCCGCCACATCCTCGGCAACGGCCGGCACGGCGACATTGAACCGGAGCGCCTCGGGTTGGCTGGCATTGGCGACGATGGAGTTGACGAGCGTCACCATCGGCCGCATCAGGCCACGGTTCAAAGACAGGACGATATCGATGGGCATGCTCGGCTCGATACCCGTTTGCGGGTGGCGGGCTTACACCACAGCCCCCCAGGCGCCGCAACCCCGGGGGACCGGCGCCGCCACCGCGCGATTTGACGGGCAAATCCTCCCACGATAAGCCCGCGGGACCCCGGCCAATGTCCGGGGGTGGCGGAACGGGTACGAATGGCGATCACGAACGAAGACCGCGATGCGGGCCCGGGGCTGGAGAGCCTGAGGCGCACCGTGCGCCTCGGCTGGCTCTGGGCCGATCTAAGGGGCCGCCGCCGGGACATCGCGCTGATCGTGCTCGTGACGCTCGTCTCGCCGGCTGTGGGGCTTTTGATCCCGCTTCGGGTGAGCCGCGAACTCGACAGCCTGATCGCCGGCGGGGCGGTGAGCGATCTGATGGGCGAGCTTGGCGTGATCCTTGCGATCATCATCTCCTCGCTCATACTGACCTCGCTCAGGCGGTTCCTGATCGCCCGGCTCTGCCTGTCGGTGGCCACCGATCTCAGGGGGCGGCTCTTCCGCCATATCCTGTCGCTCGCCCCCAGGGCGCTCCAGCGCACCGAAGGCGGGCAGGTCACCAACGCCTTCACATCCGATCTCGGGCTTCTGCAAAGCTCGCTCAACCAGATGCTCGGCAAGCTCTTTCCGGGAATCTTTCTTGCCACCGTCTATGGCGCGGCGCTCTTCTGGTTCAACTGGCGGCTCGCCCTGACGCTGATCCTCGTCTTCGTCCCAATGGCGGTGTTGACCAACTTTTTCGCCCGTCGCATTCACCGCGCCGCGCGGGCCGCCCAGGCGCGGCAAAGCGAGCTTCTGGGCGAGCTTGCCGAAACGCTCGCGGGCCCAAAGGAGATCAAGCTGTTCCGGCTCGAAGGTCCGCTCAGCGATCGTTACAGCGAGGTCAACCGGCGCGCCTACGGCACTGCGCTCGGCAGGGATGTGCTGACCGAGGTCTCCCCGCTCACGGTGTCGATCATCGTCGCGACTGGGCTTGCCGGTGTGATCCTTCTCAGTGCCGTGTTCCTCGACCGCGGCTGGGCCGATGCCGGCGGTCTTGCGGGGTTCGTGGCCTGTCTCGGCCTGCTCTACCCGCAGGTCCAGGAGGTCAGCCGCTCCCTCGGCCAGACCTTCCAGATTTTTGCCGCCCGCGAGCGCATCGACCGGGTGCTCGACATGGAACCCGAGCGCGACACGCTCAAGGGCGGCCGGGTTCCCGCCGACGGCGCGATTTCGCTGAAGGGGGTGTCGTTCAGCTACGACGGCGCCAGCCCCGCGCTCCACGATCTCGATCTCGACATCGCCGACGGCGAGCGCGTGGCCATCGTCGGGCCTTCCGGGGCGGGCAAATCCACCCTTCTCGAACTCCTGCCACGGTTCAACGAACCCGAGGCCGGGGTGATCGAGATCGGTGGGGTGCCCTTGCCGGAGATCACGCTCGCCGACCTACGCGACCGGATCGGTCTCGTCCTCCAGGTGCCGTTTCTGTTCCGCGGCACGCTGCGGGAGAACCTCGCCGCCGGCCAGGAGGGGCTGTCGGATGCCCGGATCGAGGAGGTCGCCGCCCAGGCCCGGGTCGACGAGTTCGCTGCCCGCCTGCCGCTGGGCTACGACACCGAGATCGAGCCCGGCGGCGGCAATCTTTCGGTCGGCCAGCGCCAGCGGGTGGCCATCGCCCGGGTCCTGCTGCGAAACCCGCCGATCCTGTTGCTCGACGAGCCGACCTCGGCGCTCGATGTCGGTTCGGAAACCCATGTCGCCGAAGCGATCCGGGTCGCGGCCCGGGGCAGAACCACGATCATAGTCGCCCACCGGCTTTCCACGGTGCGCGACGTCGACCGGATCATTGCGATGGACAACGGCCGGGTCGTCGAGGCGGGAAGCCACGGCGAGCTTGTGGGCCGGGGCGGGCTCTACGCTGAGCTTTATGCGCAGTTTGCAGGGGCAGACGGCGGTTGAAAGCCGCCGCGCCGGGAGTGTCCACCCACCCGTCCCGGCAGGGCCGCGCGTTCGATCGCTGCTCCGGATCGGGTCCGGAGCGGGGTGCATCGACGTCCCGGAGTTCTCCCGGGACCCCGATCCATCACGCCTGCCGTCGCAGTTGAGAAAGAGGCGTCATCGCAAACGATCCGACCGGTCGGACGGAAACGGCATTGCGTCTGTGCAGGGCGTGAAGCCGGAGCGGCGCGCTCAAAGGGCCGCAGGTGGCAGGGCAACGGAGGAAATGGCGGAGAGACAGGGATTCGAACCCTGGGTGGGCTTGCACCCACAACGGTTTTCGAGACCGCCCCGTTCGACCACTCCGGCACCTCTCCGCGGGGGTCTGGAGCGGCGGGGTAACCGATGCCCCGGTTTCGCGCAACCCCTTTCGGCCCGGCTTGGAGAAGCCGCCGGTGGGGCCTATGTTAGGGGGAACCGACCGATCCACGAGGAGCCGCCATGGCCCGCGCCGTTCTCCGTCTCGCCCTGCCGTTCCTGGCGCTGATGCTCTCTGTCTCCAGCCTTCGGGCCAGCGATGTCCGCGACCTTTACGAGGCGATGCGCCTTGGCGATATCCTTCACATCATGCGCGAGGAGGGGCTTGCCTATGGCGAGGACCTGCGCAGCGAGATGTTCCCCGACCAGGCCGCCATGGGCTGGCCGCGCGTCATCGACAACATCTATGCGCTGGACCGGATGGAGGCCGAATTCGTGGGCCCCTTCGAGGAGGCGGTGGGCGATACCGACCTTGAGCCCCTGATCGCGTTCTTCAACTCCGAGCGCGGCCAGGAGATCGTCGAGTTTGAAGTCACCGCCCGGCGCGCCCTGCTCGACGAGGCCGTGGAGGCCACTGCCAAGCAGATCTGGGAGGACCTCCAGGGTGAGCTCGACCCGCGCCAGGACCTCATCGAGCGGTTTGTCGACGCCAACGATCTTATCGAGGCCAATGTCGCCGGGGCGATGAATTCGAGCCTTGCGTTCTACGAGGGCCTGGCGACCGCCGACAGCTTCGACGGGGCCTGGACGTTGGACCGCATTCTCTCAACCGTCTGGGAGCAGGAAGCCGAAATTCGTGCCGACACGAGAGACTGGATTTACCCCTATCTGACCCTCGCCTTCGAACCGCTCGGGGCCGAGGACATCGAGGCCTACATCGCCCTGTCCGAAAGTGCGGAGGGCCAGGCGCTCAATGCCGCCCTGTTTTCGGCCTTCGACGTCCTTTTCGTCAACATTTCACGGGACATCGGCGAGGCGGCGGCACTCTACCTTCAGGGGCAGGATATCTGATCTCGGCCCCCGCACGGCGCTTGACTTAGGCTGCGTTTTCGACGATATCGCCACCTCCCGGCGCGGCTGAGCCGCCCCGGGGTCCAACGAACGCCCCTTGCGGGGTGCGCCGTTCGAGGCGGCCGATCGGCCGAAAACGCCCGGGATGCCGGGGGCCACAGGACGCGGGTGAAAGAAGGAAGAGATGATGTTTGCGGTCCTCAAGACCGGCGGCAAGCAGTACCGGGTCCAGTCCGGCGACATGCTGAAAGTCGAAAAACTCGCGGCTGCGGCCGGCGAAACCGTGCAATTCAACGACGTTCTGATGGTCGGCTCGACCGTGGGCACGCCCCTTGTCGAGGGTGCCGGCGTCCAGGCCGAGGTGATCGACCAGATCAGGGGCGACAAGGTCATCCATTTCGTGCGCCGCCGGCGGAAGCATTCGTCGAAACGCACCAAGGGCCACCGCCAGAGCCTGACGCTTCTGAAGGTCACGACGATCCTTGAGAAGGGGGCCGAGAAATCGGGCGTCAAGGCGGCTATCGGCGCGGGCTCTGCTCCGAAAACCGAGGCGGCGCCTGCGAAGACGGCGGCCCCGAAGAAGGCCGCGCCGAAAGCCGAGGCCGCCGCAAAGCCGGAACCGAAGGCCGAGCCGAAACCCGCCGCCAAGGCCGAACCGACGGTTGCCGCTGCGGGCGACGACCTCAAGCAGCTCTCCGGCGTGGGCCCCGCGCTCGAAAAGAAGCTCCACGCCGCCGGCGTGACCACATTTGCCCAGATCGCCGCTTGGACCGAGGCCGATATCGCCGAGTTCGACGAAAAACTGTCGTTCAAAGGCCGGATCGAGCGCGAAGGCTGGGTCGAACAGGCGAAAACGCTCGCCGCCGAGAAGGAGTAAGATCCGATGGCACATAAAAAAGCAGGTGGTTCGTCCAGAAACGGCCGCGACTCAGCCGGCCGCCGCCTCGGCGTGAAGAAGTTCGGCGGCGAAGCCGTCGTGCCGGGCAACATCATCGTGCGCCAGCGCGGCACCAAGTGGTGGCCGGGCGAGGGCGTCGGGATGGGCAAGGACCATACGATTTTCGCGACCACCGACGGCGCCGTGACGTTCCACAAGGGCCTTAAGGGGCGGACGTTCATTTCGGTCCTGTCGCGCGCGGAGGCCGCAGAGTAAGCCGACCCTTACTAAGTGACATTAGGGGGATCGGCGGGCCCGCCGGTCCCCCTCGACATTTGAACGGCGCGCCAAACGTTCGGAGGGGGAAGAGCGGGCGGCACCGGCGGGCGTTAACGCCGGCCGGAGCGCAATTGGAGGACAGGGCCATGAAACTCGATCAGGTGGTCGATCAGCCGACCATTGAGGCGGAGCGGATATTGCTCCGCCCCTTGCAGAAATCCGATGCCGGCCTTCTGTCGCTTTATGCCGGCGACGAACGGGTCGCGCGCGGAACCCAGTTCATCCCCCATCCCTATCCGCCGGGGGCGGCCGACAGCTATGTCGCCCGGGCCCGGTCGGCGGAGCGGACCGAGGATGTCTGGGCGATGGATGGCACGGGTGCGGGGCTCTCGGAGCTTCTGGGGCTCGTTTCCCTTGAGCGGATGGACCGCGGCCAGTCGGAAATCGCCTATTGGGTGGCGCCGGCCTTCTGGAACACCGGCCTCGCCTCGGAGGCGGTGCGCGCAGTGCTGAGCGCCAACCCGCAGGATGCGCGGACCTATTTCGCCTCCGTCTTTCAGGACAATCCGGGATCGGCGCGGGTGCTCACGAATGCGGGGTTCGAGTATATCGGCGACGCCGAGGCGTTCTCGGTGGCCCGCGGTGAGACCGTACCCACCTGGACCTACCTCTACCGCCTTGCGTGACATGCTCGCAGATGTGCCGCGGCTGTCGACGGCGCGTCTCGAGTTGAGACCGATGGGCCCTCAGGATGTCGGCGCACTGGTCGCGGGCGTCGGCAATTACGACGTTACCCGCTGGCTATCGCAGGTCCCTTACCCCTATTCGGCCGCGGACGCGGAGGATTTCCTGTCAGGTCGGGTCGCGGGCAGTGGCCTCCACTGGGGCATCGACGCGGGCGACGGCCTGATCGGTGTGATCTCGATCGATGATGAGCTCGGGTACTGGCTCGCCCGCCCCGCCTGGGGCATGGGCTACGGATTCGAGGCCGCCCGGGCGGTGGTCGACCACTGGTTCTTCGAGCTTGAGCAGGAGGAACTGGTTTCGGGCTACCTCGCAGGCAACGACCGTTCGGCGCGCGTGCTGACCTGTCTCGGTTTTCGCGAGCAAACCGTCGAGTTGCGCCCCTCGCGGGCGCTCTCGCAGGACGTGGCTTGTCACATCGTCCGGCTCGACCGCGACGGCTGGGAGGCGCGCCGGCGGTTCGACGTCACGACGGAACGGTTGCGCCTGCGCGAGCTCGAACGCGCCGACGCCCACGCTCTGGTCGAGCTCGCCACACCGCCGGTGGCGCGGATGGTCTCCTCGATCCCCGAAACCCTGACGCTGGCGGCGGCGAAGGCCTTCATCAACAAGCGCCGCTGGCAGGGCTGGCCCGGATTTCTCCTCGGGATCGAAGGCCCCGACGGCGACCTCATCGGCTGTATCGGCTGCGGGGGCGCACCGGTGACGGCAATGATCTTTTTCGGCGAGGCCTATTGGGGCAGAGGCTATGCGACCGAGGCTGCGGCCGCCTTCGTCGCCGAGCTTTTCGATAGGTTCCCGCTGTCGGAGGTCCGCGCCGAGCATTTCATCGACAACCCGGCCTCCGGCGACGTGTTGCGCAAACTCGGCTTTGAGCGGATCGGCACCCATACCGGCACCTCCGAGGCCAGGGTTGAGCCGGCCCCCGTCGTCGAGTATCGCCTGACCCGGGACGCGCACCGGAAGCCGAAATGAAATTCCTCGATCTTGCCAAGGTCTACATCCGCTCGGGCGCGGGCGGGAACGGCGCGATCTCGTTCCGGCGGGAGAAGTTCATCGAATACGGCGGGCCCGATGGCGGCGATGGCGGTCGGGGCGGCGACGTCTGGGCCGAAGCGGTCGACGGGCTGAACACATTGATCGACTTCCGCTACCAGCAGCATTTCTTCGCCAAGAACGGCCAGGGCGGGATGGGCCGCCAGCGCACCGGTAAGGACGGGGCCGATATCGTCCTGAAGGTCCCCGTCGGCACCGAGGTGCTCGACGAGGACGAGGAAACCGTTATCGCCGATCTCACCGCCGTTGGCGAAAGGGTGCTGCTGGCGAAAGGCGGCAATGGCGGCTTCGGAAATCTGCACTTCAAGAGTGCCACGAACCAGGCGCCGCGCCGGGCGAATCCCGGTCAGCCGGGGGTCGAGCGCACGCTTTGGCTACGGCTGAAACTCATCGCCGATGTCGGGCTTCTGGGCCTGCCGAATGCCGGGAAGTCCACCTTCCTCGCGGCCACCTCCAACGCCCGGCCGAAGATCGCCGACTACCCGTTCACGACGCTCCACCCAAATCTCGGGGTTGTGGGAATTGACGGGACCGAATTCGTCGCCGCCGACATCCCCGGCCTGATCGAAGGCGCCCATGAGGGCAGGGGCATCGGCGACAGGTTCCTCGGCCATGTCGAGCGCTGTTCGGTGCTGCTCCACCTCGTCGATGGCACCTCCGAAGACGTCGCGGGCGACTGGGAGACCGTGATCGGGGAGCTCGAGGCCTATGGCGGGGCGCTGGCGGAAAAACCTCGCATCACCGCGCTCAACAAGGTCGATGCGCTGACTGACGACCTCCGCGCAGAACGCAAGGCCGCGCTCGAAGCGGTGGCGGGGCCGGTTCGCTCGATGTCCGGTGCCTCCCACGAAGGGGTCGAGGATGTGCTCCGCGCCCTTCGCCGGGTCATCGACGAGACCCGGGCCGCCGACCGAGAGGCGGTCGAGGAGGCGGGCCCATGGCGACCCTGAGCGACGCCCGCCGGGTCGTCGTCAAGATCGGTTCGGCGCTTCTCGTAGGCGAAGACGGTCTCCGGCGCGACTGGATCGCGGGGCTCGCCGAAGACGTAGCGAAGCTTCGGTCGCGCGGGGCGGATGTGATCCTCGTCTCCTCGGGTTCCATCGCGCTCGGGCGCCGCAGCCTTGGCCTTGCCGACGGCGTCTTGCCCCTCGAACAGAGCCAGGCGGCGGCGGCCGTCGGCCAGATCCGCCTTGCCCGGGCCTGGGAGGAGGCGCTGGCCCCCCATGGGATCACAACCGCCCAGGTGCTCCTCACGCTCGAAGACAGTGAAGACCGCCGCCGCTACCTCAATTCGCGCGCCACCCTGGAGGCGCTGCTGGCCTTCGGCACGGTGCCTGTGGTCAACGAAAACGACACCATCGCGACAGACGAAATACGCTACGGCGACAACGACCGGCTCGCTGCCCAGATCGCCGCCACCGTCGGTGCTGATCTCGCGGTACTGCTCTCGGATGTCGACGGGTTCTACACCGGCAATCCGAAGACCGACGCGGGTGCGGAACACATTCCCGAAATCACCGCTATCACGCCGGACATCGAGGCGATGGCGGGCGATGCGGGGACAGGGCTCGCCAAGGGGGGCATGAAGACCAAGCTCATCGCCGCACGCACCGCGATGCGGGCAGGTGCCACGATGGTCATCGCCGAAGGGTCGATCCGTAACCCGCTGAAATGCCTCGCCGAAGGGGCCCGCGCCACCTGGTTTCGTCCCGAGACCGACCCCCGGCGGGCGCGCATCACCTGGATCGCGGCGATGAAACCCCGGGGCGAGATCACCGTCGATGCCGGTGCGGCCGGCGCACTCGACCGCGGGAGTTCGCTACTGCCGGCCGGGGTGACGGCGGTGGCGGGTGTCTTCGGGCGCGGCGACCCCGTGGCGATCCTCGGCCCCGGCGGCGAACGTCTCGGCATTGGGCTCACCCGCTACACCGCCGCCGAGGCCGCCGCCATCAGGGGTCGCCGCACGGGCGATCTCGAAGCAATCCTCGGCTATCCGGCGCGGTCGGTCCTGATCCATCGCGACGACATGGCGATGTGACGGCGGGGCTTTCGTGGGGCCGCAGGATCGACTAAGGTGATCTGCCCGGTCGGAGCGAGTGGAAGATGAAAGACGCCGTTGAAATACCTCAGATCATGGCCGAAATCGGCGCGAATGCGAAAGCCGCCGCCGCCGAGCTCGCCTTCGCGCCGGCCGAAACCCGGGCCGCGGCGCTTTATGCTGCGGCCGACGCCGTCGAGGCCAGCATCCCGGCGATCCTCGACGCCAATGCCAAGGACATGGACTTTGGCGGTGAGAAAGGGCTTTCTGCGGCGATGCTCGACCGCCTCCTTCTCGATAAGGACCGGGTGAAATCCATGGCCGAGGGCCTCCGCGCCGTCGCCGAGCAGCCCGACCCGGTAGGCAAGGTGATCGCCGAATGGGACCAGCCCACGGGCCTCCATATCCGCCGCGTCCGCACGCCCCTCGGCGTGATCGGGGTGATCTATGAAAGCCGCCCGAACGTCACCGCCGATGCCGGGGCGCTGTGTCTCAAGGCCGGTAACGCGGTGATCCTGCGCGGCGGTTCGGAGAGCTTCCATTCCTCAGGCGCGATCCATGCCTGCCTCGTCGACGGGCTGAAGGTCGCCGGTCTGCCGGAGACGGCGATCCAGCTTGTCCCCACCCGCGACCGCGCGGCAGTCTCCGAAATGCTGACGATGACCGACATGATCGACGTCATCGTCCCCCGCGGCGGCAAGGGGCTCGTCGGGCTTGTGCAGCGCGAGGCGCGGGTGCCGGTCTTCGCTCATCTCGAAGGCATCGTGCATATCTATGTCGATGCCGCCGCCGACCCCGAAAAGGCGCTGAAGGTGGTGCTGAACGCCAAGACCCGCCGCACGGGCATTTGCGGGGCGGCCGAGTGCCTCCTCATCCACCGCGATGTCGCAGAGACCATCGGTCAGGGTCTCGTCGAGGCGCTCATCGACGCCGGGGTCGAGGTCCGCGCCGACGGGCCCTTTCAGGACATCGACGGCACCGTCGCGGCCACGGAGGACGATTGGGGCCGGGAGTTCCTCGACATGATCGTCGCGGTGAAGAGCGTGGCGGACATCGACGACGCCATCGCCCATATCCGCCGCTACGGCTCCGACCACACCGATTGCATCCTCACCGAGGACGACGCGGCGGCCGAACGTTTCTTCGCCCGGCTCGACAGCGCGATCCTGATGCGGAATGCCTCGACCCAGTTCGCCGATGGCGGCGAGTTCGGGATGGGCGCCGAGATCGGCATCGCCACCGGCAAGATGCATGCAAGGGGGCCCGTTGGGGCGGCCCAGCTCACGAGCTTCAAGTACCTCGTCGAGGGCGAAGGCACGGTCCGCGGCTAGGGCGGCACCGCGGCGGCAAGGTGGTCCAATGAGGGCTCCGGGCGAGGGCGGTACGTGATTTCCGACTGCCCAGCGCCAATCCGAAGGCCCGCCCGTCCCGGGCGCGACCCGGGACCTCCACGACAGGCGCGCTCCATCGATCGGGGCCTCCGGATCGGGTCCGGCGCGGGTCGCGCCCAGTCCGGTCGGAGCGCGCCCCGGCAGGGCCGCTCCGGGACACCAACCTCGGTCAAAAACTGATCTTGATGTAGGTCTCGCGGATATCGGTCGTCACCGTCTTGCCGTGGGCCCGCGCGGTCTCGGGCACGAGTGCGAACTGCACCTGGGCGGCGGTGATCTCCACATCCGCGCCGGGGTTCGCCATCAGTTCCCAGAGGCCGGCATCGATCTTCAGCTTCTGAGCCGTCGCGCCGATGAACCAGCGCCCGGCGTCGGAGCCGACATGGATCTGACCGCCCCAGGGCATCGCCGTCTCGAGGCAGAGGATCAACAGGAACGCGAGCTTCACATCCACCCGGTTGAGAGTGCCCGCGGCGTCCCATTCGATGCCGATCCGTCCGCCCTTGGTGAGGTCCTTCAGGATATCGGCGACCTCAGCCCGCCCGAGGCTCGCCTCGCTGCCGGCGGCGCCAAAGGCGACGCGGAAATAGCGTATGCGGGCATTGGCGTTCTCCACCGATTCCGCGATCAGCGCGATTTCGGGGCTCGACCCCTGTGGTGACATCGACAAAAGCTCGACGCCATTGCCGATCGCACCCAGAGGGCTGATAAGATCGTGGCAGATACGCGAGCCGAGGAGGGCATGAATGTCGCGGTGGAGGCTCATGGGCGGGATGCTCCCGGTAATGCACTGGTGAACGGGCTCGCGTCGATCCTCGAACCGGGGATGTTCGTACGGCACCCCGGCCATGGCGAATGGGGCACGGGGCAGGTGCAGTCGAACATCGGCGGTCGGGTCACGGTGAACTTCGAGAACGAAGGAAAAGTGGTCATCGATGTTAATCTCGTAAGCCTGGAACTGGTCTTCGACGTCTAGACTTCAACTTCCGGTTATTCCCAAGAGTTACCCACAACCTTGGGGTGTGTCAAATGCTGCGCCCGTTGCGCCGGACGGGGGGCGACCTTATGAGGGCGCCCAAGGGCAACGGGCAGGCCATGACCGGCAGACATCCAGACTTTTCCCTCCGGCTGGCGCGCGACGCCGACGATCTTCGCGCCGCCCAGCGTCTCCGCTACCGGGTCTTCGTCGAGGAACTTGGCGGGGACGGGGACCTCGTCGATCACGACGCGCGGCTCGAGCGGGACCGGTTCGACCCTTTCTTCGACCACCTCCTCCTTATCGACGAGGCCCGCGACGGGGCGGTCGTGGGGGTCTACCGGCTCCTGCCGTCCGACCGTCTGGCCGATGCCGGGCAGTTCTATTCCGAGGACGAATACGACCTCACGCCCCTCCGCGACACGGGCCGCAAGCTTCTGGAACTCGGCCGCTCCTGCGTCGATGCCGACTATCGCGGCGGGACGGCCATGCACCGGCTCTGGCAAGGGCTTGCCGATTACGTCGCGGCGCGCAAGATCGAGGTGCTCTTCGGCGTGGCGAGCTTTCACGGCACCGATGCCGCGGCTCTCGCGGGGCCGCTGTCGCTACTGCACCACAAATACCTCGCTCCGCCGGAGTTGCGGGTCCGGGCGCGCGCCTACCAGCCGATGGACCTTCTCGCGCCCGACGAGATCGACCGCGTGGCGGCGATGAAGGCGACGCCGGCGCTGATCAAGGCCTATCTCAGGCTCGGCGGGTTTGTCGGCGACGGGGCCTTCATCGACCATGCGTTCAACACCACCGATGTCTGTCTGGTGATGGACACTGAGCGGATGAGCGCGCGGGCCAGGGCGACCTACGCCCGGGGACGGGCGTGAGCCCCACCTGGGAGGGCGCGCCACCGCCGTCCCTCGGGCCTCGGGGGGTCGGCGGCTGGGTGCGGGTGGCGGCCAAGGGGGCCGTGCTCGGCACGGTGGTGTTCGGCGGGCTTGCCGTGCTCCTTCTCCTTCGCCTTGTCGAGGCGCCGCTCCACGGCCCCCACCGGCCCTGGACCCCCCAGATCACCAAGGCGGTCTGCCGGATGGCGCTGGCGATCATCGGGCTTCGTACCCGGATCGAAGGCCGGCCCCATCGCGGCCCCGGCGCGTTTGTCGCCAACCATGCCTCCTGGCTCGACATCTTCGTGCTGAACGCGACCGCGACGCTCTATTTCGTGGCCAAGGCCGAAGTGGCGGGCTGGCCCGGAATCGGCTGGCTCGCGCGGGCCACGGGGACGGTGTTCATCGACCGAAACCGCCGTGACGCGGCCCGCCACCGCGACCTTCTGGGAGAGCGGGTCGCGGCCGGCCACCGGCTCTGTTTCTTCCCCGAAGGCACCTCGACCGACGGCCAGCGCGTTCTTCCCTTCAAGCCCACGCTCTTTGCGGCGGCCCTCCATGACGGCCGGCCGGAAGGCTACCGGATCCAGCCCGTGAGCCTCGTCTATACCGCGCCGGAGGGCGAGGACGCGCGGTTCTACGGCTGGTGGGGGGAGATGGGCTTTGGCGAACATCTCCTGACGCTGCTCGCCGCCCCGCGCCATGGCAGCGTCCGGGTGGCGTTCCATGCGGCCTTACCCGTCAGCGACCACCCCGACCGGAAATCTCTCGCCCGGGCGGCGGAAACCGCGGTTCGGAGCGCCCTCTAAGGGGATACGCGCGCGGTTTCCGCTCACCCCATCGCCGCGCGCAGCGCCGTCAAAGCAGCGACGGGATCATCCGCCCGCCAGATCTCCTCTCCCAGGGCGACGAAATCGACGAAAGGTCCGTAGGCGGCGAGCCCCTCTGGCGTGACACCGCCCTCGGCGACGACCGGCACCTCGATGAGCTCAGACCACCACTGGAAGAGCCCGGGCTCCGCGACACCCTCGGCCGCCAGAACCCCGTCGCCCACCGGCCCGAAGGCCACGTAATCTGCACCCGCCTCGCCGGCGTTCATCCCGTCGTGGCGCGACCGGCCCGCGTAAGCGCCGACCACCCGGTCGGGCCCGAGCGCCTTCCGGGCCGTCCTCACAGAGCGCGCGCCGTCGAGAAGATGCACCCCGTCGAGACCGAGCCGGTCGGCGAGTGTCCAATGCTGGTCGATGACAACAGCGATGTCGCGGGCATGGCCTACCTCCCGAACCATGTCGGAGGCCCGCGACAGCCGGTCCTCGTCCCGGCTCGCCATCGCCAGGCGGAGGCAGGCCACGGGTCCCGCGTCGAGCACCGCCTCGAGCCGGGGCCGGAAGGTGGAGAGTTCGAAATCGGGCGGGGTGAGGAGGTAGATCTGGGGAGCGTCGGCCATGTCTCGTCCGGGGTCGTCGAAGTCGGGCCTCTATAGAAGGCGCCGCCCGGCTTGGCTACTTCGGCGGCAGCGACCGCGCGTTTTCAAGCGCCAGCGCCAGGAGTTGGCCCCGGCGGGTGTCATCGGCCAGCGCCTCCTCGGAGACATCGACCATGCCCGCCATGGGCCGGCCTGTGAAGGTCATCGGTCCGGTTCCGGGGATCGCGCGGGCCGTCGCCTCGCGCGCCTTGCCGACCCGCATCATGCCGCCGCCCTTGTGCACCCCGCCCACCATATGGCCGTGAAGCTGAAAGCAGAGCCCGCCGAACATCTTCCGCTCGGTGACCCCGTCGAGCCCTGCCAGATCGTCGCGGATCAGCGCTGCGAGCCCCTCGTCATAGGCCATCGGCCCCTCCCTTGCCCCGCTGCGGATGCGGCGATACTACCGCGCCCGGCCCGACGGAGATAGCCCATGACCCAGCCCGCCTTCGTGCTCGTGCGCCCCCAGATGGGCGAGAACATCGGTGCTGCGGCCCGGGGAATGTGGAACTTCGGCCTCGACAGAATGCGCCTCGTCGCCCCCCGCGACGGCTGGCCGAACCCGAAGGCCGTGGCCATGGCGAGCGGGGCGGGGCGGCTTCTGGACGCGGCCCGTCTCACCGCAACCACCGCCGAGGCCGTGGCCGATGCGCATTTCGTTTTCGCCACCACCGCCCGGCCCCGGGACCTCACCAAGGACGTCTACACACCGGAGGCCGCCATGGCCGAGGCCCGCGACCGGATCGCTGCCGACGAGCGCGTCGCGGTGCTCTTCGGCCCCGAACGCGCGGGGCTCGAAAACGACGATATCGCGCTGGCCAACGCCATCGTCTCGGTGCCGGTGAACCCCGACTTCCCCTCCCTCAACCTCGCTCAATGCGTACTTTTGATGGGCTACGAATGGCGCCGGGCCACGACCGAGACCGAGGCCGTCGCCAATGAGCTCGCGGGCACCGAGCCCGCCACTCAGACCGAGGTCGAAAAACTCAGCCAGCACTACGAAGAGCGGCTCGAGACGGCCGGTTTCTTCTTCCCCGAAGCGAAGGCCGAGGGCATGAAGCGCACCATGCGCAACCTCTGGTCTCGGATGCCGCTCACCCGGGCCGACGTCCAGCTTCTCCACGGGGTCCTGCGGCAGATGGTCCGCTGGAAAGAGCGGGGCGACTGACTGGACCCCGGCGGTGGGGCGGCATAGCTAGCTGGCAAGGACGAAGGGGCGAGGACATGGCCGAAAAGCGATCCATCTTCGAAGAGGTCGGCACCGAGAAGGCCGCCCAGCCGAAGCCCGCAGGCGGCGTGATCGACCGGGCGCGGTCGGGTGCGCGCGGCGCGGTGCGGGTCTGGCTGATGGCGCTTTTCGCCCTCGTCGTCGTCATGGTCGCCGTGGGCGGGCTCACCCGCCTCACCGATTCCGGTCTCTCGATCACCGAATGGGCGCCGATCTCGGGCGCCATCCCGCCGATGTCCGCCGAAGACTGGCAGGCGGAGTTCGACGCCTATCGCCAGATCCCCGAATACGAGCTGCAAAACCGGGGCATGACCCTCGCCGAATTCAAGGTGATCTACTGGTGGGAATGGGGCCACCGCCAGCTCGGTCGGGTGATCGGCCTTGTCTGGGGTGTCGGCTTTCTCGGATTCCTCGTGGCTCGCAAGATCCCCCCCGGGTGGACGGGCCGGCTCCTTCTGTTAGGCGCGCTCGGCGGCCTACAGGGTGCGATCGGCTGGTGGATGGTCTCCTCGGGGCTGACCGGTACGATGCTCGATGTGGCCTCCTACCGGCTCGCGGTCCATCTGGGGCTTGCCTTCGTGATCCTCGGGCTCATCGCCTGGTATGTTTTCAAACTCGGGCGCGCCGAGGCCGATCTCCTGCAAGCCAGGCGTGCAAGGGAAGCCAAGCTCTTCTCCATGGGCACCGGGCTGATGCATTTCGCCTTTCTGCAAATCCTCCTCGGCGCGCTCGTCGCCGGCATCGATGCGGGAAGAACCTTCCCCACCTGGCCCGGCATGGGTGGCGGCTTCTTCCCGCCGGCCCCGTTCGAGCTTCAGCCGCTCTGGCGGAACTTCTTCGAGGATGACGGGCTCGTGCAATTCGTCCACCGGATGTCGGGCTATCTCCTTTTCGCCTTCGGCATCGTCGTCTGGCTGCGCGCCCGCCGCTCGGGCAATGCCGCGACGCGCTTTGCCTTCAACGCGGTCTTCGCGATGCTGACCCTGCAAATCGTCATCGGTATCGTCACCGTGCTCTATTCCGCCCAGCTTCATATCGCGCTCACCCACCAGGTCGGCGCGGTGGTGCTCTGGGTGCTGATCCTGCGCGCGCGGTTCCTCGCGCAATACCCCCTGACCCAGAGGATCACCGCATGAGCGCGATGGACGATCTCGCCGCCTTCACCCGCGAGACCATCGCCCTCGGCGAGGTCATGGGCCGGCTCGGCTGGGACCAGGAGACGGTGATGCCGAGGGGGGCGGCGCCGCAGCGGGCAGAGGAAATGGCCGCCCTCGAAGCCGTGCTCCATGCCAGAAAGACCGACCCGTGCCTCGGCGAGTGGCTTGCCGCGGCAGAGCCCGCCAGCGACGCCGAAACCGCGATTTTGCGCGAAATCCGCCGCAGCTACGAGCGCGCGACCAAGGTCCCCGCCAAACTCGCCGCCGAGATTGCGCGGGTCACCTCGCGCGCCCAGGGCCTCTGGGCCGAGGCCCGTGCCGCAGACGATTTCGCCGCCTTCGCCCCGACCCTTGAAGAGGTGATCGGCCTCAAGGTCGAGGAAGCGAGCGCGGTTGCCGAGGGCCGTCCGCTCTACGACGCGATGCTCGACGATTTCGAGCCCGGGGCCACGGCCGCAAGCCTCGCGGCGATGTTCGACGCCCTCCGTCCCGGCCTTGTCGCGCTGAAAGACCGCATTCTCGGGGCAGAGGAGGCGCCTCCGCCGCTATCGACCACCTTTCCCGAAGACGTCCAACTGGCGCTCTCCACCGACCTTGCCTGCGCCTTCGGCTACGACCTCGCCCATGGGCGGATCGATAAGGCCGTCCACCCGTTTTCTTCGGGCTCCGGCCTCGATGTGCGCATCACCACGCGGACCGACGAAGCCGACCCGTTCAACTGCTTCTACTCGACAATCCACGAGGTCGGCCACGCGGCCTACGAACAGGCCATCGACCCCGCCTATCTCCTGACCCCCATCGGGCGCGGGGCGTCGATGGGGGTGCATGAAAGCCAAAGCCGGATATATGAAAACCAGCTCGGGCGGTCGCCGGCCTTCACCGGTTGGCTTTTGGGGCGGATGCGGGGGGCCTTCGGCGATTTCGGGGTGGCCGATGCCGAAACCTTCGCCCGCATCGTCAACCGCGTCGCGCCGGGTTTCATACGCACGGAAGCCGACGAGATCCATTACAACCTCCACATCATGCTGCGCTTCGATCTCGAACGCGCGCTGGTGTCGGGCGACCTCTCCGTCGCCGACCTCCCCGGTGCCTGGGACGACCGCTTCGAGGCCGATTTCGGTCTCCGCCCGAGCCGGCCCTCCGAGGGGTGCCTCCAGGACGTCCACTGGTCGGTGGGCCTCTTCGGCTACTTCCCGACCTACAGCCTCGGCAACGTCTATGCCGGCTGCCTTCACGCCGCCCTCCGCCGGGACGTGTCAGACCTCGACGCCGCCCTGGCGCAAGGCGACACGGCGCCGGCCACCGCCTGGCTCCGGGAAAAGCTCCAGCGCCATGGCAGCCTGAGGACGCCCGTGGAAACCATCGAAATGGCTACCGGCGCGGCTGTCTCCGAAGCCCCGCTTCTCAGCTATCTCGACGAGAAGTTTTCGGCGCTCTACAGGCTTTGAGGAACACACGCCCCGGACCTGATCCGGGGCCCCGATCCAACGGAGCGATACGCCCGCCGAGGTCGCGCGACGCGCTCACCTAGCGCGCAATGTACCGATCCCGCCGGTGGTTGATCGCGATCAGCACGTTGAGCACCACCGCGCCGAGGAGCGAGTAGAAGACGATCGTGGCGGGAAAGAGCAGGAAGGCCACCGCAAAAAGCGCGATGTCGAAGCCAAGCTGCACCCAGCCGGCGCGAAAGCCGGTCTTGTCCTGCACGTAGAGAGCGACGACCCCGAGCCCCCCGAGCGACCCGCCGTGGCGGAAGACCGCGAGAAGCCCCACCGCCAGCACCGCCCCGATCAGCACTGCACCGAAGATGGGGTTCACCGGGCCGAGGCTCATCCAGCCTGGCATGAGTTCCGCCAGCAGGGCAAGAAGCGTGACCGCGCCGAAGGTCTTCAGCGTGAACTCCGGGCCAAGCCGGAGCCAGGCGAAGACGTAGAACGGCAGGTTCACCGCGAAGAAGACCGGCCCGAAGGACCAGCCGGTCGCGTAGGCGATTACCAGTGCGAGCCCCGCCGTCTGTCCGGTGATGAAGCCCAGATGGGTCAGCAAGACCGTGCCGAGCGCGCAGAGCAGCACCCCGATGCCAAGCCCCTGGGCGTCTTCGAGCGGGGTATGGCTCAGCGCGTCTTCGGGAACTTCGAGGGTCTGAAGCGGAGAGGCCATGGACCGATTTTAGGACAGAATTGCTGCCCTTTCCAGCCCCATTAGCTGCCGTAAGGCGCGATGAAGGCCCAACGCTGGCGCGCTGCGGCGTCAGCGGTGCAGGCGTCGACAAAAAGCGGCCGCCAGGCATGGGAGGGGCTGAAGGTCGGTCCCGACACCGGCCCCGCGGTGAGGCATAACTCGCCGGCAACCCGCAGCGTGCCGTCCTGCCCGAGCTCGAATTGCTGAAGCGCCAGGGACGGCCCGAACGCGCCGCGCGCGTCGCAGGAGGCGAGGATCAGCGCCGCGCCTGGAAGGATTGTCCGGTTGACCCCCATCGCTGTGACGCAGGCGTTGAAAGCGGGCATGTAGAGCGTCCCGTCGGCCCGGAGGATGACCCGCCCGTCGGGCGCATTGCCCGGTTTGCAATTGTGGACGTTGACGGGCAGATCGGGGCGGAAATTGCCGCCGGCCCCGAGGACGTCGAGGCAATAGCCGTCGCGCGGCCGGTCCAGCCGGTCCTGAAGCTGGAGATAGGAGACGTCCTCGGCAGCGGCGGGCGCGGCGAGAAGGAAAAGAGCGGCGAGGGCGCGTATCATCGGCTGGGCTCCTGACAGGTTCGTCAGGAGGATAGGGCGGGCGAGAGCCGCGTCGACCGCAGTGGCCGAATCTGGCCATTTGCGGACGTCCGGTTGTCCGCCCCGATCGCAATCCCCCCGCGTCCCGGGCTTGACCCGGGACCTCGACAGGCTTGGCACTCCGGTGGATCGAGGCCCCGGATCAAGTCCGGGGCGTGTTTCGCCAAGGGCTGCCGGAGCAAGACCCCAACGCCCGCTTCAGGCCAAAAGCGGCCCTTTCGGCCTCGGCCCGGCCGCCGAAACGGGAGCCGCGCGGATCCCGCTCCGGAAACCGTGCGCGGTTTTCGGCTACCCCAGCGCCTTGCCGAGGGTCTCGTCGATCTTGTCGAGAAACCCGGTCGTGGTGAGCCATCTCTGGTCCGGCCCCACGAGGAGCGCGAGGTCCTTCGTCATGTCGCCGGCCTCCACCGTCTCCACCACCACCTTCTCCAGCGTCTCCGCAAACCCTTTCAGCGCAGCGTTCCCGTCGAGCTTCGCGCGGTGTTTCAGCCCCCCTGTCCAGGCGTAGACCGAGGCGATGGAATTGGTCGAGGTCGCCTCGCCCTTCTGGTGCTGCCGGTAATGCCGCGTCACCGTCCCGTGGGCCGCCTCCGCCTCGACGATCCCGCCATCGGGTGTGGTCAGGATCGACGTCATCAACCCGAGGCTGCCGAACCCTTGGGCGACCGTGTCCGACTGCACGTCGCCGTCGTAGTTCTTGCAGGCCCAGACATAGCCGCCGGACCATTTCAGGCTCGAGGCCACCATGTCGTCGATGAGCCGGTGCTCGTACCATATCCCTTTGTCCTCGAAGGCCGCCCTGAACTCCGCCTCGAACACCTCCTCGAAGATGTCCTTGAACCGCCCGTCATAGGCCTTGAGGATCGTGTTCTTCGTCGAGAGATAGACCGGCCAGCCGAGGGTCAGGCCGTAATTGAGCGACGCGCGTGCGAAGTCGTAGATCGAGGCGTCGAGGTTATACATCCCCATCGCGACCCCGGCCGCCGGGGCATCGAACACCTCATGCTCGATCACCGCGCCGTCCGCGCCCTCGAACCTGAGCGTCAGTTTCCCCGCCCCGGGAAAGCGGAAGTCCGTCGCCCGATACTGGTCGCCGAAGGCATGGCGGCCGACGACGATCGGCTGGGTCCAGCCCGGCACCAGGCGCGGGACGTTCTTGCAGATGATCGGCTGACGGAAGATCACACCGCCGAGGATGTTGCGGATCGTCCCGTTCGGGCTCCGCCACATCTTCTTCAGCCCGAACTCCTCGACCCGCGCCTCGTCGGGCGTGATCGTGGCGCATTTCACCGCGACGCCGACCTCCTTGGTCTTCTCTGCGGCATCGATGGTGACCTGGTCCTCGGTCCGGTCGCGCTCCTCGATACCGAGATCATAATAGAGCAGGTCGATGTCGAGATAGGGCAGGATCAGCTTCTTCTTGATGACGTCCCAGATGATCCGGGTCATCTCGTCGCCGTCCATCTCGACGATGGGGTTCTCGACTTTGATCTTGTCCATTCTGGAAGCTCGCTTTCGGGCTGGAGGCGGCCTGCTGCGGCGCCAGGTCGCGGGGGTCATCGGGGAAACCGGATTGCTGTATACTTTCGTATGCATTGACGGGATTCAACCGCTTCGCTATCGCATGTGGCGATATAACGCCGTTCCGGGCGGGCTCTGCCCCGCAGGCCCGGAACCGCCACCGGGCGCAGCGCGATGCGCCCCCGACGCGCAGGAGACGACAAAGATGTCCACCCCCGATATCATCTATACCAAGGTCGACGAGGCTCCCGAACTCGCCAGCGCGTCGTTTCTTCCGATCGTCCGCAAATTCGCCGGCGCGGCGGGGATCGACGTGGGCACCCGCGACATCTCGCTCGCAGGCCGCATCATCGCAGCGTTTCCCGAGAACCTGACCGAGGACCAGCGCCAGTCGGACGATCTGGCCTGGCTGGGCGAGCTGGTGAAAATACCGGGCGCAAACGTCATCAAGCTGCCCAACATCTCCGCCTCGGTGCCCCAGCTCACGGCGGCCATCGCCGAATTGCAGGGGCAGGGCTACGCGCTGCCCGACTACCCCGAAAACCCGTCGACCGAGGAGGAAAAATCCGTCCGGGCCCGCTACGACGCAATCAAGGGCTCGGCGGTGAACCCCGTACTCCGCGAGGGCAATTCCGACCGGCGCGCGGCGAAGGCGGTGAAGAGCTTCGCCCAAAAGAACCCCCATTCGATGGGCGCCTGGGAGGCGTCGTCGAAAACAAAGGTCAGCTCGATGTCTTCGGGCGATTTCCGCGCCAACGAGACATCCGCCACGATCACCGCAGAAGGGGCCGGGGACGCCCGGATCGAATTCGTCGGCAAGGACGGCGCGACAACCGTTCTGACCGAAACCTGGCGGCTCGACGAAGGGACGGTGGCCGACGCCACCTTCATGTCGGTCAAGGCGCTTTCGGCCTTTCTGGAGGAGGCCATCGAGGACACCCTGGCCGACGGCACGATGTTCTCGCTCCACCTCAAGGCGACGATGATGAAGGTTTCCGACCCGATCATCTTCGGCCATGCGGTGCGGGCCTGGCTCGCGCCAGTGTTCGACCGGTTCGGCGAGAAGATGGAGGCGCTCGGCGTGAACCCCAATTCCGGCCTCGGCGACCTGCTGGAGCGGGTCAAGGGCGAGGCCGAGATCATGGAAGCCATCGAGGCGGTGAAGGCCGGGCGCCCGTCGATCTACATGGTCGACAGCGATCGCGGCATCACCAACCTCCATGTGCCTTCGGACGTCATCATCGACGCCTCGATGCCCGCGGTGATCCGTGCCGGCGGCAAAGGCTGGGAGGAGACCGGGGCCAAGGGCGACACCAATTGCGTGATCCCCGACCGCTGCTACGCGCCGGTCTATGACGAGGCCATCGCCTTCTTCAAGGCCAACGGCGCGCTCGACCCCGCCACCGCCGGGGCGGTGGCTAATGTCGGGCTGATGGCGCAGAAGGCCGAAGAATACGGCAGCCACCCGACGACCTTCGAGGCGCCGGGCGACGGGGTAATCCGCATCGTTCTTGCCAATGGCGAGACGCTGCATGAGCACGCGGTGGAGGCCGGCGACATCTGGCGCGCCTCGACGGTCAAGAAGGCCCCCATCGAGAACTGGATCGGCCTGGCGATGGACCGCCAGCGGCTCACCGGATCGGAGGCGATCTTCTGGCTCGACGAGACCCGCGCCCACGATGCGGAGCTTCTGAACTACGTCCGCCCCGCCCTCGAGGCGGCCGGGGTGGCGGAAAACTTTCTGATCCTCGCCCCCCGGGAGGCGACCCGGAAGTCGCTGGAAACGATCACCGCCGGCGGCGACAGCATCGCCATCACCGGCAATGTGCTGCGGGACTACCTGACCGACCTCTTCCCGATCCTCGAGCTCGGCACCTCGGCGAAGATGCTCTCCATCGTCAAGCTGATGCAGGGCGGCGGGCTCTTCGAGACCGGCGCGGGCGGCTCGGCCCCGAAACATGTCCAGCAGCTCAACGCGGAAGACCACCTGCGGTGGGATTCGATGGGCGAGTTCTGCGCGCTGGGGGAATCGCTCAACTTCCTCGCCGATGCGGCGGGCAACGCCAGGGCCGGCGTGCTCGGCCGCGCCGCCGAGGCGGCCACCCAGGGTATTCTCGACCATAACCGGTCGCCCGGCCGCAAGGTGGGCGAGCCCGACAACCGCGCCAGCCATTACTGGTTTGCCCGCTACTGGGCCGAGGCGCTCGTAGCCCAGGGCGACGACGGCGCACTGGCCGAAGCCTTCGCCCCGGTAGCCGAGGCGCTGGCCGAGGCCGAGGCGACGATCCTCGCCGAACTTGCCGCCGGGGCCGGGTCACCGGCCGATACCGGGGGCTATTACCACACCGATCCGGCCAAGACCGCCGCCGTGATGCGGCCGTCGGAAACGCTCAACGCGATTATCGGCTGACCTCGTCGGCGAAGGGGGGCGCGTACAGGCCGGCCGGACGCGGGGCTGTTGCCGAACGGTCGAGACGGCGGGCCGGTATCGGGCTCGATGAGCGTTGGTCCTTCGCGCTGGCGAGGAACACCGCCGAGAGTCCGCGTCGTCATCGGTTGCTCGAACGGGTGGCGCAACCAATGACAACCGTCGACGCGCCGCCGCACCGGTCCGACGATTTGGCCGATCTTGGCGCCTGGCTCAGAGCGTCTTACTGCTTTGCTGCCATAAATCGCGCCCTCCAGAGGTCGGATCGCCGCCCCGCGGCCCTTAGCCGACGCGGCTTATCGCGCCGCTCTCGACGTCCGCTCTAGGCCCTCGGCGAAACCCGCCCCGGACCTGATCCGGGGCCGCGAGGTACCGAAGCGCAACTCTCGTCGAGATCACGCGGGTCGGGTCGGATGCAGGCCGGGTCACGCCCGGGACGGGTCTCTTTCGGCGCGCGGCGGGCAAACCGACGTCGGCTTGCGTCCAAGGCATTTCACCGCTCGCAATCGGAACGCTTCACGCCCTACCGCGTCGTCTCTGTCATCCGCCGCTGCACATAGGTCGTCACCTCGCCGATCATCTCTTCCATGTAGGGGTCTTCGAAGAAATGCCCGGCACCTTCGACCTCGGTATGGGTGATCGTGATGCCCTTTTGCTCATGGAGCTTGTCGACGAGGGCATGGGTGTCCTTCGGCGGCGCCACCCGGTCGGCCGTGCCGTTGATGATGAGACCCGAGGACGGGCAGGGGGCGAGGAAGGAGAAGTCGTACATATTCGCCGGCGGCGAGACCGAGATGAACCCGGTGATCTCGGGCCGGCGCATCAGAAGCTGCATCCCGATCCAGGCCCCGAACGAGAACCCCGCGACCCAGCAATGCTTGGCGTTCTGGTTCATCGACTGAAGGTAGTCGAGCGCCGAGGCGGCATCGGACAGCTCGCCGATGCCCTGATCGTATTCGCCCTGGCTGCGACCTACGCCCCGGAAATTGAACCTGAGCACGGTAAAGCCCATCTCGTGGAAGGCGTAATGGAGGTTGTAGACCACCCGGTTGTTCATCGTCCCACCGAACTGGGGATGCGGATGGAGAATGATGGCGATCGGCGCGTCGCGCTCTTTCTGGGGGTGGTAACGTCCTTCGAGCCGGCCCTCGGGGCCAGGAAAGATCACCTCGGGCATCGGTCCCTCATTCTTCTTCGCCGCCGGGGCAGGCATAGTTGACGTAAATACTCGCCTACCTTAGAACCATTCTAAGAAGTGGTTTGCCGCCCGCCATACACACAGGTGATCGCACCTAAGGCGTGCGCGGCCCCGCGTCAACAAGGGCGCGCGCCATGGGGTGCTTTGGACCCCGCCGGGGAGGCTGAAATGAAGCTCTCGACAAAGGGTCGATACGCGATGGTCGCCCTCACCGATCTCGCCGGTGCCGAGCCCGGCGCGCTTTCCTCGCTGGCCGATCTCTCCCGCCGCCAGGACATTTCGCTGCCCTATCTCGAACAGCTCTTCGTGAAGCTCCGCCGCGCCGGTCTCGTCGAAAGCGTGCGCGGACCGGGGGGCGGGTACCGGCTCGCGCGGGCGGCGTCCGAGATCCGTGTCAGCGACATCCTCGAAGCCGTGGACGAGACCGTGAGCGCAATGGCGACAGGGGCCGGGGCCTCGGGCGGCGCCTCCGGCACCCGTGCGCAATCGCTCACGAACCGGCTCTGGGAGGGGCTCTCGGCCCATGTCTACGTGTTTCTCCACCAGACCCGGCTGTCGGACATCGTGAAGAACGATCTCGCCCCATGCCCCGCCGTGCCCGCCCTCCTGACGATCGTGGACGAAGCGTCATGAGCCCCTCGGATGCGCTTTTGGCGGGGGTCGGACCGGGGCCCGACCGTCTGGGGGCTGTCTGCCCGTCGTCATTGGTTGCTCGGACCAATGGCGCAAACCAACGACGACCCACCGACGGTATTTTCGCCAAGATGAAGGGCGTTTGAATGGCGGCGCGGGTCTATCTCGATTGGAATGCCACCGCACCGTTGCGGCCGGAGGCGCGAGAGGCGGTGATCGCGGCGCTCGATGCGGTCGGCAATCCGTCCTCGGTCCATGCCGAGGGACGGGCGGCGAAGGGCATCGTCGAGCGGGCCCGGGGGCAGGTGGCCGCGCTGGTCGGTGCCAAGCCGTCGCAGGTGGTGTTCACCTCTGGGGCGACCGAGGCCGCCGGCGTGCTTGCTTCCGCCGCCCGGCACGGCGCCGTGATCGTCGAGCCGACATCCCACGACTGCCTCTGGGCCCATCACGACCTCACCCATGCCGGGTCGGGCGCCGACACGCTGGCGATGGGATTTGCCAATTCCGAAACCGGGGTCGTGACACCGCCGCCGGAGAAGGGCGCGGACGGCTACCCCTTCGGCGCGCTCCGGGCGCAGTCGCTTCTCCTCGACGTCACCCAAGCCGTGGGGCGTCTGCCCTGGAGCTTTCCCTGGTCGGGGGCCGACCTCGCGATCCTGTCGGCCCACAAGCTCGGGGGGCCCAAGGGCGTCGGCGCGCTTTTGCTGCGCGACGGGTGCGACATCGACGCCCTCCAGCCCGGCGGCGGGCAGGAACTGGGGCGCCGCTCGGGCACCGAGAACGTCGCCGGCATCGCCGGGTTCGGCGCCGCCGCCGAGGCCGCCGGGCGCGATCTCGAGGCCGGTGTTTGGGACCGGGTGGCCGAACTTAGAAATATTCTAGAAAACACCCTAGCCAGCGCCGCTAAGGAGACTATTTTTGTCGGGAAAGAGGGCGAGAGGCTTCCGAACACCTCGCTTTTCGTCACCCCCGGCTGGAAGGGCGAGACCCAGGTGATGCAGATGGACCTTGCAGGCTTCGCTGTCTCCTCGGGGTCGGCCTGCTCCTCGGGCAAGGTGAAAGAAGCGCGGGTGCTGAAGGCGATGGGTCTCGACCCGCTCGCCGCCGAAAGCGCTTTGCGGGTGTCGCTGGGGCCCGCGACGACCGAAACCGAGGTCATGGCCTTCGCCGAAGGCTGGCTCGCACAGGAAAAGAAGTTCCGCCGCCGCGCGGCGTGAGAATGGGGAAGAGACATGGCCGCATTGGACACCAACCCGAAGCCCGAACTCGAAGCCAAGGAAGGCGTCGATCAGGAAACGGTCGAGGCCGTCCGCTCGCTCTCGGGCAAGTACAAATACGGCTGGGACACCGAGATCGAGATGGAGTTCGCGCCGAAGGGGCTCGACGAGGACATCGTCCGGCTCATCTCGGAGAAAAACGGCGAACCCGACTGGCTGACCGAGTGGCGGCTCGATGCCTACCGGCGCTGGCTGACCATGGAAGAACCCGAATGGGCGATGGTCGATTACCCCAAGATCGACTACCAGGAGCAGTACTACTACGCCAAGCCTAAGAGCATGGCCGAAAAGCCGAAGAGCCTCGACGAGGTGGACCCGAAGCTTCTCGAAACCTATGAAAAGCTCGGTATTCCGCTGAAGGAGCAGATGATCCTCGCGGGCGTCGAGGGCGCCGAAACCGCACCTGCCGAGGGGCGGAAGGTGGCGGTCGATGCGGTATTCGACAGCGTCTCTGTCGGCACCACCTTCCAGAAGGAGCTGGAAGCCGCCGGCGTCATCTTCTGCTCGATTTCGGAGGCGGTGGAGAAGCACCCGGAGCTGGTGAAAAAGTATCTCGGTTCGGTGGTCCCCGTGACCGACAATTACTTTGCGACGCTCAATTCGGCGGTCTTCTCCGACGGCTCCTTCGTCTACGTGCCTCCCGGGGTCCGCTGCCCGATGGAACTCTCCACTTACTTCCGGATCAATGCCGAGAACACCGGCCAGTTCGAGCGCACGCTCATCATCGCCGACAAGGGCGCTTATGTCAGCTATCTCGAAGGCTGCACCGCCCCCCAGCGCGACACCCACCAGCTTCACGCCGCAGTGGTGGAACTCGTCGCGCTCGAAGATGCCGAGATCAAGTATTCGACGGTGCAGAACTGGTACCCAGGCGACGAAGAGGGTCGGGGCGGGATCTACAACTTCGTCACAAAGCGCGCCGACTGCCGGGGCGACCGGTCGAAGGTGATGTGGACGCAGGTCGAGACCGGCTCGGCGGTCACCTGGAAGTACCCCTCCTGCATCCTGCGCGGGAACGAGGCCCAGGGCGAGTTCTACTCGATTGCCATCACCAACAACCGCCAGCAGGCCGATACCGGCACGAAGATGGTGCATCTTGGGAAGAACACGAAATCGCGGATCGTCTCGAAAGGCATCTCGGCGGGGCGCGCGCAGAACACCTACCGGGGGCTCGTCTCGATGCATCCCAAGGCGAAGAACGCGCGGAACTACACCCAGTGCGACAGCCTTCTGATCGGCGATCAATGCGGGGCCCATACGGTGCCCTATATCGAGGTGAAGAACAATTCGAGCCGGGTCGAACACGAGGCAACGACCTCGAAGGTCGACGACGACCAGCTCTTCTACTGCCGCCAGCGCGGCATGGACGAGGAAGAGGCGGTGGCGCTTGTCGTGAATGGGTTCTGCAAGGAGGTGCTTCAGGCATTGCCGATGGAGTTCGCCATGGAAGCCCAGCAGCTTGTGGCCATCTCGCTTGAGGGGTCCGTGGGGTAATGCGGCGACTAGCACGCAACACGTCGGCACTACTGTTTGCAGGTATATTAGCTGCGTCGGTCATAAACGCCGGCATGTATATGCCGTATCACGTATTGGGAGGCGGTGCCGCGTTTGGTGGTAAGTTGCCGGACCCAACGGTTCTTCCGGGAACACTGTTTCTCGTAGACACCTGTCAAACGCTTCGGTGGCCGAGCAACAGGACTGTTTTCTGCTAAACTGATGAGACCGTAGTGATCATGCCAACCTGGCCCTATGTCGTCGCCGCGCTCCTCGGCTCGCTGATCGGGGCGATCGCCGATGCGCTGCTCTACGCCGATGGCGGGTCGATGTTCATGAAGATCGGGCTTGTCGCGGGCCCCGGAGCGGTTTGGTTGATCGCGCGCGCAACACGGCGCGGGGAGGGGTCCGAGTGACCCGCCCGCTCCTCCTCACCGCCTGCCTCACCGGCCTCTTCTGCGCCGGTTTCGCGATGTTCATCGACGCCGCAACCGACATGCTGGCGCGCAATCAGGTGCTGGTGGTGAGTTTCATCAGCGGGTTCCTCGGCTCGATCTTCGCCCAGACGGTGCTGGCGCGGTGGAGGAACAAGGAATGACCGGGTTGGAAGCACGACACGCCCCGGCCCTGAGGCGGGGCCCCGCGCAACGGAGCGCCAAGCCGGTCGGGGCCCCGGGTCGAGCCCGGGGCGTGAGCGGCTGAAAACGGGAGGAAAATCATGATCGTGACCACAACACCCTCCGTCGAGGGTCGCCAGATCACCGAATACAAAGGCGTCGTCGTCGGCGAGGCGATCCTCGGCGCCAACGTCTTCCGCGACATCTTTGCCTCGATCACCGATATCGTGGGTGGCCGGTCGGGGGCATACGAGAAGTCCCTCGGCGAGGCGCGCACGACCGCGCTCAAAGAACTCGAAGATCGCGCCCGGGCCGCGGGCGGCAACGCAGTCGTCGGGGTCGATCTCGACTACGAGGTCATCAACAACATGCTGATGGTCTCGGCCTCCGGGACGGCAGTGGTGCTGTCATGAGCGGGCCGGTCAAAAACGTCGCCGACATGGAAGGGATGCCCATGGCCCCCGAAGGCGGTTCGGAGCGATTCGGCGCCACCGTCGCCCCGTTCTCCGAAGCCATCGGGCTTTCCCGCCTCGGGGCGACCTTCATCACCGTCGAGCCCGGCAAGCGCGGGTTCCCGTTCCACAATCATCTGGCCAATGACGAGATGTTCGTCGTCCTCGAAGGGGAAGGCACCTACCGCTTCGGCGATGCCGAGCACCCGATAAAGGCGGGCGACGTCTGCGGCGCCCCGCGCGGCGGGGCGGACACGGCCCACCAGATCGTCAATACCGGCGACAGGCCACTGAAATACGTAGGTATTTCCACGCGCCAGGATCCCGAGGTCGTCGAATACCCCGATAGCGGCAAATACGCCGCTCTGGCAATCTGGCCCGGGGAGGGCTTCTGGAGGGCCCATCTTCGCGTTGTCGGTCGCGCCGGCGAGAGCCTCGACTACTGGGACGGCGAGGACCTCTGAGCGATGACCCCCGCGCACCCTCTCGGCGGCTCCGGACCCGGGGCCGGGTTCTCCCCGAGCCCGCCATTGTTTCGCCCAATTGAACAGCGACCTTGCGGCAAACGCCAAAAGGGGATCGAGACCAATGGGTTCGATGGCACAGGCCCAGCGAGATGGGTTCGACAGCCGGATCGACCGGATCCGCACGGGCAACAGCCCGAACGTGATGGGCCGCGTGGAAGTGGGCCCGCGCGAGGAAATCCGCGCCAATCAGCAGGGCAAGCGCAAGGTCCGCAAGGTGCGAATGGGCACGGCCCGTCCGGCCGAAAGCCTCGGCTCGCTGATGTTCACAGTGCCGATGGCGCTCCTGATCGGCGCGCTGTCGTTCTTCGCCGGCCGCGTGGCCGCCTTTCACCTCTTCACGGGGCAGGGGATGTACCAGGTCGACCTACCGGTCTGGCGGATCGACCTCTGGGGCGACATCGCCATCGCCGCGATCCTGGCGCTGCTTCTGGCCTGGACGCTGAAGCTCAATCACGGCCTCCGGCGCACCGCCCTGCTCCTGGGCTTTGCCGGCATGATGTCGGGCGAGCTCTTGCTGATGCAGGAGTATCCAGAGGTCTTCGAGCGGTTCTACACGCCGTCCTACGTGACCGCCGCAGCGGCCGAACCGTTCTACCTCTTTTAGGTTGCGTTGCAGAGGCGGGCCATGGTGACGGCAAACCAGCAGCAGCAGGTCTTTCAGGACCGCATCAACCGGATCCGCGAAAAGCAGGGCCAGCCCCCGCTGGCGGACCCTGCGCTTGCCGCGCCGGCGGTGATGGAGCGCGACGGCCCGCTTGTGCCCCGGTCGAGCCGCTCGACCGCCCCGAAAAAAGAGGTCTCGCCGGTTCCGTCGCTGCGGGAGAACCTCGCCTATCCGATGAGCCTTGTTGGCGCCTTTTTCGTCGGGATGCTCGCGGTCTTCGCGGCGCGCTATGCCCGGTTTCACATCGCCGGCGGCTCGATGGTCGGCGAGGATGCCGATATCGCGATGATGATGGACGGCGCGCTGGCGATGGGCGTGGGCTTCGTCTTCCGCTCGTTTTTCCGCTTCGAGACGAAGGACTACATCACGGCAAAGACCGTTGGCATCGCGGCGATGATCGCGCTGATGCACAACCTCGTCCACTGGGCGCCAGGGGTCTTCGCGGGGCTCTTCGACGAGGAGTATGTGGAGATGACGCTGGAGCTGACCGAACCCAACTCGATCCTCTTCAGGGGCATGTCCTTCGTGATCAACGAACCCCAGACCGCGCAATCCTCGGCCATGCCGACCTTCATAGAGCTCGACGGCCGCTAGGCCCGGGCCATATCACCGACAACCCGCAAGACGACCCCGGGGGCGACCTGCCTGCCGGGCGAGGAGGTATTCATGCTTGAGATCAAGAACCTGCACGTCAAACTCGAAGAAGAGGACAAGGACATCCTCAAGGGCGTCGACCTTACCGTCGAGGCGGGCAAGGTCCACGCGATCATGGGGCCGAACGGCTCGGGCAAGTCGACCCTCTCCTACGTGCTCTCGGGCCGGGACGGCTATGAGGTCACCGAGGGCTCGGCGACGCTCGAAGGCGCGGACGTTCTGGAAATGGAGCCCGAGGAGCGCGCCGCCGCCGGCCTGTTCCTCGCCTTTCAATACCCTGTCGAGATCCCCGGGGTGGGCAACATGACCTTCCTTCGCACCGCGCTTAACGCCCAGCGGAAGGCGCGGGGGGAAGAGGAGGTCTCGGCGGCCGATTTCCTCAAACTCGTCCGCGAAAAGGCGAAGGCCCTGAAGATCGACGCCGATATGCTGAAGCGCCCGGTCAATGTCGGATTCTCGGGCGGCGAGAAGAAGCGCAACGAAATCCTCCAGATGGCGATGCTGGAGCCCAAGATGTGCATCCTCGACGAGACCGATTCGGGGCTCGATGTCGATGCGATGAAACTCGTCGCCGAGGGCGTGAACGCGCTCCGTGCCGAAGGCCGGGCCTTCCTCGTGATCACCCATTACCAGCGGCTTCTCGACCATATCGCGCCGGACGTCGTCCACATCATGGCAGACGGGCGGATCGTGAAGACGGGCGGGCCGGACCTCGCGCTCGAGGTCGAGAACAACGGCTATGGCGACATTCTCGCGGAGGTCGTCTGATGGCGCTGCCTGAAGCCAGAATCGACGCCACCGAGGCCCGGCTCGCCGGGGTGAGCCTCCCCAAGGGCGCGGCCTGGGCCGCGAAGGCCAGGGAGGCGGCGCTCGCCCGGGTGCGCGCCATGGGTCTGCCGACCCGGCGGGACGAATACTGGAAGTTCACCCGCCCCGATGACCTTCTCCTTCCCGAGGCCCCGGCCGCCGCGCTCTTCGACCCGAACGAGAAGCCGGTCTTTTCCGAGATCGACCGGGTGAAGCTCGTCTTCCGCGACGGGGTGTTCGACCCGGCGGCCTCCGACGATCCGGTCGAGGCGGGGCTGGAGATCGCCCGGCTCGCCGAGGTCACCGAGATGGATGTCCACTGGGCCAGCGGCCTCTACGGGGTCCTCGAAGCCGAAGGCCACGACCCCGTCCCGCGCCCCTTCGCCGCACTCAACACCGCAACGGCCACCGACGGTGTGGCGATCCGGGCCACCGCGAAGGCCAGGCGCCCCGTCAGCCTCGTCTATCTCCACGAGAACGAGACGTCGGATGTGGCGATGCATTTCCTCGTCAAGGTCGAGGCCGGGGCGGAAGTGACCGTGCTCGAAAACGGCCCCGCGGCGGCACGGTTCAACAAGGTGATGGAAGTCGATGTCGCCGATGGCGGCACCTTCCACCACATCCGTACCCAGGGGCGCGACCATGAGCGGCGGGCGGTCACGCACATATTCGCCCGGCTGGGCGAGGGCTCGATCTTTAAGTCCTTCACGATGACGGCAAACGGCATCCTCACCCGCAATGAGGCGGTCGTCACCTTCACTGGCGACAATGCGGTGGCCCATATCGCCGGCGCGGCCTTGGGCGACGGCGATTTCCACCACGATGACACCGTCTTCGTCACCCATGACGCGGTGGCCTGCGAGAGCCGGCAGGTGTTCAAGAAGGTGCTCCGAAACGGGGCGGTCGGCACATTCCAGGGCAAGATCCTTGTCAGACAGGGCGCCCAGAAGACCGACGGCTACCAGATCTCCCAGGCGCTCCTTCTCGACGAGGACGCCCAGTTCCTCGCCAAGCCCGAGCTTGAAATCTACGCCGACGACGTCGCCTGTTCCCACGGCTCCACCTCTGGGGCGATCGACGAGACCGCGCTTTTCTATCTCCGCTCCCGGGGGCTTCCGCGTGCCGAAGCCCAGGACCTTCTGGTGCTGGCGTTTCTCGCCGAGGCCATCGAGGAGATCGACGACGAGGCCATCGCCGCCGATATCCTGTCGCGTCTCGAAGGCTGGCTCAGCCGGCACCGGAAGGGCTGACGGGGCAGGGGAGGTGAGCATCTCCAACGATATCGCGCGGATGTATCTCCGCCCGCGTCAGGTCGTCCGCGCCCGTCTGGCCCAGGGCCAGCGCGAGGACCGGGCGTTGGCGGTGCTGATGGGGGCCTGCGGGCTCATTTTCGTGGCCCAGTGGCCCAGGCTCGCCCGGGAGGCCCATCTCGACGACACGATCGGTCTTCAGGCGCTGATGGCCGGGGCGCTGATGGGCTGGGTCTTCATCATGCCGCTGGCGCTCTATGGGCTCGCCGCCCTCAGCCATCTCGTCGCCACGGCCGTCGGTGGGCAGGGGACGTGGTTCCGCGCACGGCTCGCGCTTTTCTGGGCGCTCCTTGCAGCCAGTCCGCTTTGGCTGTTCCATGGGCTCGTTGCCGGCTTCATCGGCCCCGGTCCCGCCCTGACCTTCGTCGGGCTCCTTGCGCTCGGCGCCTTCGTGGTGTTCTGGGGGATCGGGCTCGCCGAAGCCGAAGGGCAGAGACAAAGGACATGACGTTTCAACCCGAACAAATGCTCAGGCTCTGCTGGCAGGGCCTCACGAGCCCCAGAGAGGGCGCCCATGCGGTGCTGGCCCTCGGGGTTCCCCGCGCCGCGCTCTGGCCGCTCACCGGCCTCATCGCGGTGACGGTCGGGGTGCTGATGCTGCTTCAGGGACTGATCCTCGGCCCCGCCGAGGTCCAGCTCGGCGACGAGACAATCCAGCCCATCCGCGTCGAGCCGCTGATCCTCGCCTTCGTGATCTACCTCTTCGTCATCGGCTACGCCTGGGCGCTTGCCACCTTCGGCCAGCGCCTCGGGGGGACGGGGACGTTCGAGGAAAGCCTCGCGCTGATGATCTTTCTGCAAATGATCATGATCGGGTTCCAGCTTGCAGAACTGGTGGCCCTCATCATCCTGCCCCCGCTTGCAGGGATGATCGCAATCGGCGGGTTTTTCGTCGGCCTCTGGCTCAATCTTCAGTTCGTCGATGTGCTCCATGGCTTCGGCTCGCTGATGAAGTCGTTCCTTCTGATGATCGCCGTCTCGGCCGCCTTCGCCATCGCGCTGATGTTCCTCATCACACTTATCGGAGGGGCTCGCATTGCGGGATGATGTGCCATACGACGTCGCGCGCATCCGCGCCGATTTCCCGATCCTTGCCCGGGAGGTGAACGGCAAGCCACTGGTTTATCTCGACAACGGCGCCTCGGCGCAGAAGCCGCAAGCCGTGATCGACGCGGTCACCCGTGCCTATGCCGAGGAATACTCCAACGTCCACCGGGGCCTGCATTATCTGTCGAACCTTGCCACCGAGAACTACGAGGCCGTGCGCGGCAAGATCGCGCATTTTCTCGGGGTCGCAGACGAGCGTGCCATCGTGATGAATTCGGGCACCACCGAAGGCATCAACTTCGTCGCCTATGGCTGGGCGATGCCGCGGTTCGAGCCCGGTGACGAGATCGTCCTGTCGGTGATGGAGCACCATGCCAATATCGTGCCCTGGCATTTTTTGCGCGAGCGCCAGGGCGCGGTGCTCAGATGGGTCGATGTGGACGCGACGGGCGCGCTCGACCCCCAACGCGTAATCGACGCGATCGGGCCGAGGACCAAGCTCGTCGCCCTCACCCATCTCTCCAACGTTCTCGGCACGAGGGTGGACATCAAGACCATCGCGGCGGCGGCCCGCGAGAAGGGCGTCGCCATCCTCGTCGACGGCTCCCAGGCGGCGGTACACATGCCGCTCGACCTCGATGACCTCGGTGTCGATTTTTACGCCATCACCGGCCATAAGCTCTACGGGCCCTCGGGCTCGGGGGCGATCTACATCCGCCCCGAGCGGATGGCCGAGATGCGCCCGTTGATGGGCGGCGGCGACATGATCCGCGAGGTCACCAAGGACGCGGTGATCTACAACGACCCGCCGATGAAATTCGAAGCCGGCACCCCCGGCATCGTCCAGCAGATCGGCCTCGGGGCCGCGCTCGACTACCTGATGGAGCTCGGCATGGAGGCCATTGAGGCCCATGAGAACGGGCTTCGGGATTATGCCCGCGAGCGCCTCGACGGGCTCAATTGGCTTCAGGTCCAGGGCCGTGCGCCCGACAAGGCGGCGATCTTCTCCTTCACCCTCGATGGCGCGGCCCATGCCCACGACATCTCCACCGTCCTCGACAAGCGCGGCATCGCGGTACGGGCAGGGCACCATTGCGCGGGGCCCCTCATGGAACATCTCGGGGTCAGCGCGACCTGCCGTGCGAGTTTCGGGCTCTACAACACCGAGGCCGAGATCGACGCGCTGGTCGATGCGCTGGAGCTCTGCCACGAGCTTTTTGCCTGACCCCGCCGCCGCCGCCGAAAGCCCGATTGCAGAG
>JASJAR010000038.1 GCA_030066905.1 Paracoccaceae bacterium
CGCGACCGGGTGCCGCCTCGGTCACGGCGACCACCACGTCGAGGATCAGGTGAAAATGGGTGAAGGTGTGGCGTACCTCGCCGATGGAGCGCCAATCGCCGTCCGATGGCGGCGCCGGGGCGGGGGCATCGGACCAGTCGCTGGTCGGCCAGCCGAGCATGCCGCCGAGCAGGCCCTTTTCCGGACGGCGTTCCAGCAACCAGTCGCCGCGCGGGTTCCGGGCGACATAGGCGATCCCCCGGCGGACCGGCTTGGCCTTTTTCGGGGTCTTGTGCGGCAGACCGGCCGCGACCCCTTCGGCCCGCCCCCGGCAGGACGCGGCCCAGGGACAGATCCCGCAGGCCGGCGATTTCGGCGTGCAGATCGTCGCTCCGAGGTCCATCACCGCCTGGGCATAGTCCCCGGGACGGTGCGCGGGCGTCAGCCGCGCGGCATGGGCGGTGAGTTCGGGCTTGGCCGCGGGAAGCGGCGTCGTGACCGCAAAGAGCCGCGCCATGACCCGTTCGACATTGCCGTCCACCACCGCTGCGGGGCGTCCGAAGGCGATGGCGGCGATGGCCGCGGCGGTGTAGGGGCCGATCCCAGGAAGGGTCAGAAGCGCCTCGCGCGTGTCTGGGAACCGCCCGTCATGGTCGGCGACGACGGCGCGGGCGCATTTCAGAAGGTTGCGCGCCCGGGCATAATAGCCAAGCCCCGCCCATTCGCCCATCACCGCCGCGTCCTCGGCCGCCGCCAGGGCGGTGACATCCGGCCAGAGCGCGGTGAAGCGCAAAAAGTAGTCCTTCACGGCCGCGACGGTGGTCTGTTGCAGCATGATTTCCGACAGCCAGACCCGATAGGGATCGGGCCGCGCATCGGATCCCGGCGGCACCCGCCAGGGCAGCACCCGGGCATTCCGGTCGTACCAGGCGAGGATGTCATCCGCGCCCGGCTCTGTTAGGGTCGTGTCACGCATTCTTTATCGCGCCCCCGGGAAATCGGCTGGCGGTGCCCGGGGAGCGATCTAGGATGCGCGCCGAAAAGGTCGAAGGGCATATCATGTCTGAGGACGGTCATACGCGGACGCCCCGCCGCGGCAAGGGGTTTCGCCGGACGGCGACACTCGTGCAGGCGCCGATCAAGGGCGTTGGCGCAAAGCGCGGGTTTGCCGTCGCTCGGGTGCTGACCCATTGGGCCGAAATCGTGGGCCGGGACATCGCCGCCGCGGCGAAGCCGGTCGATGTCAGCTTCGGTCGCGAGGGCCTCGGAGCGACGCTGACGCTTCTGGTGAAGGGCGCCGAGGCGCCGCTTCTCGAAATGCAGAAAGAACGCATCCGCGAGACCGTGAACGCCTGCTACGGCTACAACGCCATCGCCCGGATACGCTTTACCCAGACAGCGGCGTCCGGCTTCGACGAAGAGGCCGCGTCCTACGAGGCCGCGCCCCGGCCGGCGCCCGAGCCGCGCGCGGCGGCGGCGGCCGAAGCGGCCGTTCGACCCATTGAGGACCCCGGTCTCAGGGCCGCTCTTGAAGCGCTGGGCGCCCGGGTCCTATCTCAGTCCAAACAACAGCAAAGGTCCGAGCGATGACCCGACTTCTTGCCATTGTCGCCGCAGCCGTCGTGCTCGGTGGCGGCGCGCTTTTCTACTTCTCGACGCCGAACACGCCGATGCCGGTTTCCATGGCCGAAGCGCAGACGGCCGATGCCGACCTCTCGCTCGTCCAGGAGATGACCCTGGGCGACCCGGATGCGCCGGTCACGGTGATCGAATACGCCTCCTATACCTGCCCCCATTGCCAGAGCTTCCACGCGGGCCCGTTCAAGGACCTCAAGGCCGATTACATCGACACCGGCAAGGTGCATTTCATCTACCGGGAGGTCTATTTCGACCGGCCGGGGCTCTGGGCCGGTCTCGTGGCGCGCTGTGCGGGCCCCGAGCGGTTCTTCGGCATCGTCGACGAGATCTACCGCCAGCAAGCCGACTGGGCGCGCCAGGAGAGTGCCGCCGGCATCGCCGGAGCACTCCGGCGGATCGGGCTGACGGCGGGGATCGAGCCTGACACGCTCGAGGCCTGCCTCAGCGATGCCGAGAAGGCGCAGGCCATGGTCGCGGTCTACGAGGCCAATGCCGCAGAACACGGCATTCGCTCGACGCCGTCCTTCGTCGTTAACGGCCGGACCTACCAGAACATGTCCTACGGCGATTTCTCCGCGCTCATCGACGAGGAACTCGGCAGCTGATGGAGCGGCCGCTGGCGGGGCTCCGGGTCGTCGAACTGGCCCGGGTCCTCGCGGGGCCATGGGCCGGCCAGACGCTGTCTGACCTCGGCGCCGAAGTCATCAAGATCGAAAGTCCGGACGGGGACGATACCCGCGCCTGGGGTCCGCCGTTCGTCGAACGCGACGGCGACCGGTCGGCGGCCTATTTCCATGCCGCGAACCGGGGCAAACGCGCCATTTCGCTCGATCTCAAGACGGATGAGGGGCGCACGACGCTGACCTCCATCGTTCGCGGCGCCGATGCCCTGATCGAGAACTTCAAGACCGGGGCGCTCGACCGGATGGGGATCGGCTACGATGCGCTGTCGGCGGTCAATCCGGGGCTCGTCTGGTGTTCGATCACCGGCTTCGGCCAGACCGGGCCCTATGCCCGACGGGCGGGGTACGACTACATCGTTCAGGGCATGTCGGGGCTGATGTCGGTCACCGGGGAACCCGACGGGCAACCCATGAAGACCGGTGTCGCGATCACCGACCTCTTTGCGGGGCTTTACGGCGTCATCGCGCTGCAGGCCGCACTCGCCCAGCGGGCGCGCACGGGGCAGGGGCAGAAGATCGACCTGTCGCTCCTCGACACGGGGCTTGCGATGACCGCGAACCAGGCGATGAACTATCTGGCCACCGGCATGGCACCTGGGCGGCTCGGCAATGCGCATCCGAACCTCGTTCCCTACCAGGTCTTTCCCGCGGCCGATGGCTGGCTCATCGTCGCGGTGGGCAACGACGCCCAGTTCGGGCGGCTCTGCGGGCTTCTCGGTCTGCCGGAACTGGCCTCCGACCCCGATCACCGCAACAACGACAGCCGGGTGCGGAACCGGGCGGCGCTGACCGAAAGGCTCGCGGCACGGACCTCGGCGTTCGCCGTGGATCGGCTCCTGGCGCTCTGCGAGGCGGAGGGTGTCCCGGCCGGACCGATCAACGACCTCGAACAGGTCTTCGCCGACCCGCAGGTGATTGCCCGTGGAATGGAGATTTCGCCGGGCGGGGTCCCCGGGGTGCGAACGCCGCTCGCGTTTTCGCAAGCCGAGCTCGATCTCGAGCGGCCATCGCCGCGGCGCGACGAGCACGGCGCGGCGATCCGCGCGGCGCTGGCGCGTGGCGACAGCCCCTGGGAGGTTTGATCGGCCCACCGCGGGGATCGTGACCGGATGCGGGGGCGCCGTCTGGGCCGGGACGGGGCTTCGGGAGACCTTGGTCTCGGCATCGGCCGCTTCGACTACACGCCCTCGGGGTCGTCGAAGGCCGTCATCAGGAGGTTGACGACCCGGTCGGTCCCTTCGGCCCCCCGCGACGTCTCGATCCAGGCCGCATGGGCCATCGCCGCTGTCCGGTCCGGTGCGAGAAGGCTCGACACGGCGGCGCCGAGCGCCTTGCCGTCATGGACCATCCGGGCGCCTCCGAGGGCCGCCAGACGGTCAAAATCCGCGCGGTGGGTGCCGATGGCCGGGCCGTAGAGTATCGCCGAGCCGAGCGCTGCGGGGGCATCGGGCCGGGCATCGCCGCCCGGGGCGACGAGGGAGCGACCCATGAAGGTGATCGGCGCGAGGCGCAGCCAGAGTCCGATCTCCCCGGGCAAGTCGGCGACGAAGACCTGCACCTCTTCGGCGGGGATCCCGCCTTGGGAGCGGCGCGCCACGGTGTAGCCCCTCGCCTCGGCCGCCGCCGCGATCGCCGCACCGTCTTCGCGCGCATGGGGGGCGAGGACCAGAAGAAGCCGGTGGGACAATCCGTTGGCCTGGCGCTGGGCATCGAGGATCGGCTCGATTTCTTCCGGCACGATGTCGGCCGCCAGCCAGGCGGGGCGTCCGCCCAGCGTTGCCGCCACCGCCTCCTGCTCACCTGCATCGACCTCCGGCGGCGGTGCCGTCACTTCGAGGCGGTCGATCACCTCGATCATCGCGCGCGGTGCGCCGATCCGCACCAGTCGCGCGGCCGCCGCCTCGCTGGTCGCCGCGATCCGGTCGAAAAGCCGCAGGGTGGCCCGGGAGAGAAGGCGCTGGGGCGGCGAGACGTCGATTCCGTCCGGTGCGGCGACGAGGATGGCGCAGGCCCCGGCCTCGCGCACGCCGTAGAGAAAGGCCGGAACGACGTCGAGACCGAGAAACAGCACCGCTCCCGGCGGATCGTCCCCGAGCGTCGCACGGACATCCGCGGCGCGTTCGCGGGGCAGGGCGGTTGCAACCGCGCCAACCTCGTGCGCCGTTCCCACATGGCCCGACATCAGCGTCTCGACCGGCTCGCCCCGCGCCTCGGAAAGCCGCGCCAGCAGGGTCGGCACGCTGGCCGCCGCCTGCGCATCCGCCACATGCAGCCAGAGCCGGTCGCCGAAATTGCGGGCGAAGGTCTCGGGGGGGGAAAGCGGTGGGCGGAACCCGGCTGCCACGAGGTAGACCGAGAGCGCCGAGGATTGCCGGGCCATGGAACCTAGTCGCCCAGTTCCTCTGTTGGCGAGGCGAGCGTTTCCTCATCGCGAAGCCGGTGCAGATGGGCGATGTAGTACCGCATATGGGCGTTGTCGACGGTGCGCTGCGCCTCGGATTTCCAGGCGTCGTAGGCGGTGGCGTAGTCGGGAAAGATACCGACGATGTGGATGTCGTCCACATTGCGGAAGACGTTCTTCGTGGGATCCACCAATTCGCCGCCAAAGACGAGGTGCAGACGCTGGGTCATTTTGCTCTCCGTTTTCGCGCGCGACCCTACTCCTACCGGGCCGGCGGTCAAGCTGCGGGGCGGGGCGCGAGGCGGGCGATCAACGCAGCGTGAACCCCCGGCCCGGCGGCCAGGACGCCGGGGGCCTTTGCGCCCGGCGCATTGAACGAAAGGGCCGCGCCGGTCCGGTCGGTGACGGTGGCGCCGGCCTCGGCCGCGATCAGGGTCCCGGCCGCGATATCCCATTCCCAGGCGTCGCGCAGGGTCAGCATGGCGTCGAACCGGCCCTGACCGACGAGCGCCAGCCGATAGGCCAGCGACGGGCGGAAGCTGCGGGCGAGATCGTCGGGTGGGACCCGCCAGTGGCGGGCGTCGAAATTGGCGCGGTTGGCCAGGACATTGGCCCCGCTCGGATCGGTCCGACCCGAGGCCCGGATCGGGTCTCCGTTGCAGAACGCGCCTTGCCCGGCGGCCGCCGCAAAGAGGCGGTCCTTGGCGGGCAGATAGACGACCCCGGCCGTCACGCGGCCGCGTTCGACGACCGCCAGGGAATGGGCCCATGTCTCCTGACCGTCGATGAAGGCGCGGGTGCCGTCGATCGGGTCGACGACGAAGACCCGTTCGGTCGCGAGGCGGGCGCCGGTATCGGGCGTCTCCTCGGAGAGCCAGCCGTACTCGGGCCGCGCGGCGAGAAGCCGGGTCTTCAGATGCGCATCTACGGCAAGGTCGGCCTCGGAGACCGGGTCGTCGCCGCCCTTGTCCCAGACTTGCGGGTCACGGCGCCAGTGGCCGAGTGCGATGTCCCCCGCCTCCCGCGCCGCTTCGACGAGGAGGTCGAGGTCAGGCGCCGGCAATCGTCAGACCTTCGACGAGCAGAGACGGGACGACACGGGAGAGATGGGGCCGGGCATCGTTGGCGGGGACGACGCTCCGGAGCATCTCGCGGAGGTTCCCCGCGATGGTGCATTCGTTGACCGGATAGGTCGGGGCGCCGTTCTCGATCCAGACGCCCGAGGCGCCGCGGGAGTAGTCGCCGGTCGTCGGGTTGATCGTCGAGCCGATGAGCGACGTGACGAGAAGCCCCGAGCCGATGCTGCCGACGAGATCGTCGAGCGAACGCTCGCTCTGGGTCACGCGGACATTGGTGACCGTCGGAGCGGGGGGCGACGACGGCCCGCGCGCCGCATTGCCGGAACTCCGCAGGCCGAGCTTGCGGGCGGTGCCGAGATCGAGCGTCCAGCCCTTGAGAATGCCGTTCTCGACGATATGCCGCTCCCGGGTCGGCAGCCCCTCGGCATCGAACGGGCGGGACCCCGCTGCCCGGGGCCGCAGCGGTTCCTCGACGACCGACAGGCCGGTCGGCAACACCGCCTCGCCCATCGCATCCCGCAGCCATGTCGAGCCCCGCGCCACGGCGGTGCCGCTGACGGCCTGCAACAGGTGGCCGAGGAGCGATGCGGCGATGCGTTCCTCGAAGATGACCGGAAACCGGCCCGTCGGGGGTTTGCGCGCCCCGGCCCGGGCCGCGGTCCGCTCGCCGGCAAGGCGCCCGATCTCTTCGGGGCTGAGAAGGTCGGCGCCGTAGATGCGGGTATCGCCGTACCAGTCGCGCTCCATGGCGGTCCCGTCGCCGGTGATTGCGACCACCGACCGGGACCGGTCGGTGCGGTCGTAGCCGCCGGCAAAGCCGTTGGTGGCCGCGAGCGCGATGCGCCGCCGCCCATAGGCCGCCGAGGCCGACTGGACCTTGGACACGCCCGCCACGGCCAGAGCCGCGGCCTCGCCACGCAGCGCCTCGTCTTCCAGTTCGGCCGGAGCGGGCTCCGGTGCGGGGTCGACGAGATCGAGCGCCCCGGCATCTCGGACCGCCGAGAGCTCGCCGGGTTCGGCCAGCCCGATCGTCGGGTCCCGGGGCGCTTCGCGGGCCATCGCGACCGCCCGTTCGGCCATCTCGGCGAAGGTTTCGGGGCGGGTGTCAGAGGCGGCGACGCAGGCCTGGCGATGGTCGATCAGAACCCGGAGGCCGACCTCGACCCCCTCGGCCCGTTCGGCGTGTTCGAGGCGCCCGCCGAGCGCGTCGATGGACACCGAGGTGGCGTCGATGGCGAGTGCATCCGCGGCCTCCGCGCCTGCGGCAACGGCGGCGTCGAGGAGGGCCCCGGTCAGATCGGAAAGGTCGGCTGGCATGTCTTTCATGTCGTCCCGACCTAGTTCGCCGACCTCTGCCTTGCAAGCACCCCCGGGGTGCCGACCCTAGCGAATGCGCTGCCCGTTGGCCGAGATCGACCCGTCGGTGCCGACCTCGATGGTCGACACAAGGGTATCGGGACCGTCGCCCGGCCGCGCGAAGAGGCCGAGCATCATGCGAACACCCATCGCCTGTTCTTCCGGCACGAGCCCCATGGCGACGAGGGTATCGAGCAGTGCGTTGCCGCCTTCGAGTTCGAGGTTCAGGGCCCCGGACGGGGACGGGGCGGGGGCGAAGGGGCCGGTGCCGGAATTGTCGAACTCGAACGCGCCGTCGCCGGTGAGTTCGGCGCCCGCGGCCGACAGACGAAGCCCGCCGATGGTGAGGCTCTCGATCTCGCCGGGCGCCTCGTCGCTTTCCATCTCCTCGGCAATTTCGGGGTCGAAGATGTCCACGAGCCAGCGCCCTTTCCCGGCCATGTCGAGGACAAGTGTGGCGGGGTCGCGGGGCAGTTGTCCGGCCGGGTCGAACATGCCCCAGATCGCTTCGCTCACCTCGAGGTCGACGAGACGCAGGAACAAGCCGAAATCGCTCATCTCCTCTGTGGGGCGGGAGGGCATCGCCAGTTCGCCCGCCATTTCGGCCATCGAGAAGGTGAGTTGCGGGAACGGGATATCGGAGCCCGACAGGGCGACCTCGACCCCGGTATTGCCGCCGCCGTAGACGAGGCCCTCGGGGGCGATCGCGCCGGAAAAGCGGCCGCTTTCGGCCGTCGATGTCATGTTGAACACGTCGGACGGGCTGTCGGCGAGGATGGTGTATTCGGCGGCGCCGTGGGTGACGTCCCACTCGCTGGCGAAGCCGGCCGACAGCAGGGCGGACATGTTGGCGAAACTCGCCAGCGATGTGATCGTACCGGCCCCCTCCCACTCCATGTCGTTGATCGTGAGATCGAGATCGAAGGAGGTGGCCTCATCCTCGGGGTCGGTGCCGTCGAAGGTGACGACGAAGGCATCGCCGCCGGTACGGCCGACGAACCGCCGCGGCGTGCCTTCGGTGACCTCGTAGCTTCCGGTCATCCCCGTCAGGCTCGCGGTGATCGTCAGATCGAGGTCGTCGCCGTCCACCTCGATCCCGTCGACCGTGACGCTGGAGAGCGGTCCGATGTAATCGTAACGCGTGGTCTCGCCGTCCCGCGAGGCGATGGTGACGAGGCCGGGCTGGCGGGCGATGGCGGTGAAGGAAAACGGCGTGTCGGTCTCGGCATCCGTCGCGGCGATGTCGATCTCCAGCTCCGGCGAGATGGCGATCTCCACCGTGCCGTCGCCCCGACCCTCGAAGCGAAGCTCCGGGACAATCGTGGCGAAGGTGCCGCCATCGTCGGGGAACACATAGGTCATCGCCACGTCGAAGAGCGCGATCGTGTCGCCCGAAACCTCTTCGCGCCCGATATCGGTCTCCATGCCGTAGGTTGCCAGCATGCGCTGCCAGTCGGCCCAGACCTCCCCGGGCGTGATCTCGGCGAAGGCCGGCAGGGTAACGCCCGACAGCAAGGCGGACAGGACAAGCGGGCGGAGGGAGGAATGCATGGCTGGGCCTTCGCGGAAAATCAGGGGTCGCGGCTAACATCGGGTTCCGTCACCTCACCGTCAAGCTCGCCAAGGTGGCGACAGTGTGCGAAGGGACGCCGAACGATTGGGAGAGCGTTATGGATTTCGATGGAAAGGTCGTCCTGGTCACCGGCGCGAGCCGCGGGATCGGCGCCGCGGCGGCAAGGGCCTTTGCCGCGGCCGGCGCGCGGGTGGTGCTCGCCGCGCGCTCGGAGGGCGAGATCGGCGCGCTGGCATCCGAGATCGGGGCGAAGGCCCGCGCCGTCGTCGCAGATGTCGCCCGCGCCGGGGACGTGGCGCGGGCCGTGGCCGAAGCCGAGGATGCTTTCGGCGGCCTCGACATCCTGATCGGCAATGCCGGGATCATCGAGCCCGTCGCGCACCTTGCCGACGCCGACCCCGACGACTGGGGCCGGCTCATCGACGTCAACCTCAAAGGCGTCTTCTACGGGATGCGGGCAGCCGTTCCGGTGATGGAGGCCCGGGGCGGCGGGACGATCATCACGATTTCCTCCGGCGCGGCGAAGAACGCGCTCGAAGGCTGGTCCGCCTATTGCGCCTCGAAGGCCGGGGCGGCGATGCTGACGCGGTGCCTCGACAAGGAATACCGCGCGCGCGGCATCCGGGCCATGGGCCTCTCGCCCGGGACGGTGGCGACCGAGATGCAGCGCGTGATCCGGCGGACGGGTATCAACCCGGTCAGCCAGCTCGACTGGTCCGACCATATCCCCGCCGACTGGCCCGCAAGGGCGCTTCTCTGGATGGCAGGCCCGGCAGGCGACGACTGGCTCGGCGCGGAGGTCAGTCTGCGCGACGAGAGCGTCCGCCGCGCGGTGGGGTTGATCGAATAGAGCGCGGGCACCGGCACGGGACGGTCGCGCTTCTCCCCGGGGCGCGGTGCGATCCCTTCGGCCTAACGAGGCGCGCCTTCGGATCGAGGGTCCCGGACGGGGGACGAGGCTCAGCCGGCTCCGGCCGCCCACATCCGCGCGGCATCGCGGTCATGGCTGGTGAACGTGCGGATCGTGACCGGCTTGACCGACCCGACCGCTCGGCTCACCGGTCCGAGCCAGCCCCGGTCGCAGACCACCGCCATATGGGTGACCTGTGCGAGGCCGTGGCCGTCGGCGCCCTCGAGCGGACGCATGGCGCCGGGGTCGTACCCTTCGAAATCGGCGATCACCTCGACAAGGCGGATCGGGCCGCTCTTTTGCACAAGACGCTCAAGGCGCCCGAGAATCGGCGCCAGTTCGGCTTCCGTGACCCGGCCGGATACCGTCATCTCCGCCCAGCCCTCGGTGGCGTGTTCGCTGAGTGTGAGGCCCATCGCGCATCTCCTTTGTCGCCGTTCTAGGGCGGCGTGGGGACCGTGACCTTGCGCTGGATCATGCCCGCCCGCGCTTCGGACCGCGCCGGCCCCCCGGGGTCTTGGAGTGAAATGCCGGGGGCCGGTTCGCAACCCAGCGGACGAATGCCGCGAGCCGGGGATGGGCCCGCAGCGCCTCGATCGTCGAGAACCCCCGGGCAAGCTCCGTCTCGCTCAGCGTCGCGTGGATCTCGTTGTGACAGATCTGATGAAGAAGCACCGTCGGCCCGCCCTTGCCGCCCCGGAGCTTCGGGACGAGGTGGTGGCGGCTCTGCCGCGCGTCGGGTGGGATCGGGCGGCCGCAGAGAGGGCAGATCGGGTCGGCCGATGACACCGGTTGGCCTCCCTCAGCCGCGCGCCGATCCAAGATGCGCAAGGCGGATGAGCGTACGCTCCATGAGCGCCATCTCCGGCACGTTCGAGGCCGATCTCAGCCGGAGGTCGGCATCCATGAGGTGCGTCAGCGCCTCTTCGAGCTTCCTTATGCCCCAGCTTTGCGCCTGCCGCGCCATCCGGTCGCGCTGCGGCCATGGCACGGGCGGGCGGGCCCGGGCGATGCCGGCGGTGGCCCCGCCGGGGTCGGCCGCCGCGGCATGAAGCGCGCGGAAATGCCGGGTCGCGCCGATGGCGATGGAGACCGGCGTCGTGCCCTGAGCCTCGAGGCGGCGCAGTACGGGGCAGATGTCGCCGGTCCGCGCTTCGGCGGTGGCGTGTAAGAGGTCGTCGAGTTCGGCTTCGACCGAGAGCGGGGCGACGGCGGCGACGTCGCCCGGTGTTGCGGGGCTTTCGTCGCCCAACTTGTAGAGGGCGAGCTTTTCCACGGTCTGGCGGAAATCGCCGGGGTCGATGGACCGCGCGAGGTCGAAAAGCACCCCCATCGCCTCCCGGGTCGGTTCGGCAAGGCCGGCCTCGCGCAGGCCCGTCTCGATCTCCTCGCGGGTCGGGGGATCGTCGTAGATGCCTCCGGCCGCCGCGTTGGCGGCGCCCTCGAAGAGCTTCCGAAGCCCGCTCGGTTTCAGCGCGCCGGCGGTGACGACGATCATCGCGTCGCCCGCCTGCCAGTCTTCGAGGGCGGATCTGACGATGTCGGCCTCGCGGTTGGTGGCGTCTTCGACGAGGACGGCGCGGGGCCCGGGAAAGAACCCGGTGGCGCGGACGGCGTCGCTGAGCGCGGCCTTGTCCTTGAAGAGATCGGCGGCGGGCAGGCGGGTGAGCCGCATTTCTTCCTCGGCTCCCGGACCAAGGAGGTTCTTCAGGAGCTCCTGGCGCTTCAGTGCGACCCGCATCGGGTCTCCACCATAGAGAAGGAGGCCCGCCCGGGCAGGGTCGGGTTTCTTGATGAAGGCGGCAAGGTCGCGGGTGGAGAACTTCACGCCCAGTCCCCGGCGGTCGAGGTGAGCCGGGTGACGATCTGGTCGGCGAGGATCACCATCAGACGGGTTTCGGCGTCGCGCCGGGCGGACCGGGTGGCGACCGTGGTGGCGGTGGCCGAATAGGTGGTGAACCCCTCGGCCCGGCCATCGAAGAGCCGGCCTCCGGTGGCAGGGTCGAGCACGGCATAATCGGCCCGGCCCCGGAGCCGGAACCGGGTGATCTCCTGATCGGCGGTGATCCCGATATTGTCCTGGACCACGGCGAGATCGGCTGTCAGCCGGTAACGCGGGGCCTGGGGTTCGCCGAGCCGGCGTTCGAGTTCGTTGACGAAGACGAAGCCCGTCGGATCCGATGGCGGGTCGACGAGGATCGCGCCGCGAAGGTCGCGGGCCACCGCGCCCGGCGCATAGACCGGTTCGTAGCCGCAGCCGGCGAGCGCGGCGAGGCCGAGAAGCAGGGTGCGGCGGTTAGATGACGACATTCACGATCCGGCCCGGGACGACGATGAGCTTTTTCGGCGCCCGGCCTTCGAGCGCCCGCACCACAGCTTCCTCGGCCAGAACGCGCTTTTCAACCTCCTCCTTGGCGAGGTCCTTCGCGACGGTGAGTTCCGCCCGCCGCTTGCCGTTGATCTGGATCGGAAGGGTCACGGTGTCTTCGACGAGCATCGCGGGATCGGCGTCCGGCCAGGGGGCATCGACGCAGAGCCCTTCGCCGCCCTGATGGGCCCAGATGTCTTCGGCAAGATGCGGTGTCATCGGCGACATGAGCCGGGCAAGCGTCATCACCGCTTCGCGCTGAGCGGCGTGGCTGGCCTTCGATTTCGACAGCACATTGGTGAAGGCGTAGAGCTTGGCGATGGCGGCGTTGAAGCCGAAGCTCTCGATGCCCATTGTGACGTCGTGGATGGTGCGGTGCATCTGCCGGGCGAGGTCTTCGTCGCCGCTGCCCGGCGCCCCGGGGTCCATTTCCCCGATCCGGGTCGAGAGGGTCCAGACGCGGGTGAGGTGTTTGAAGGCGGCTTCGGCGCCCGAGGCGGTCCATTCGACGTCGCGCTCGGGGGGGCTGTCGGAGAGGACGAACCAGCGGGCTGTGTCGGCGCCGTATTTGGCGATGATGTCGACGGGGTCGACGACGTTCTTTTTCGACTTCGACATCTTGGCGGATGGGACGACTTCCACCGCCTCGCCTGTGGCGCCCAGACGGGCACCGCTTTCGGTGACCTCGACGTCCTCGGGGAAGTGGTAGACCGGGCGGTCCTTCTCGTCGCGCGTGACGTAGATGGCGTGGGTGACCATGCCCTGGGTGAAGAGTGCGTCGAAGGGTTCGATGGCGCTTTCGGGGAGGTGGCCCGTAAGATGCATCGCGCGGGCGAAGAAGCGCGAGTAGAGCAGGTGCAAAATCGCGTGCTCGATGCCGCCGATATATTGGTCGACGTTCATCCAATAGGCGGCGTCTTCGGCTTTTGTGGGCGTTTCGGCGCTGGGCGCGGTGAAGCGGGCGAAGTACCACGAGCTGTCCACGAACGTGTCCATCGTGTCGGTCTCGCGGGTCGCCGGGCCGCCGCATTTGGGGCAGGTGCAGGTGCGCCAGGTCGGGTGGCGGTCGAGCGGATTGCCGGGAACGGAGAAGTCCATGGGCGTTCCGTCCTCGTCATAGGGCAGCTCGACGGGGAGGTTTTCCTTCTTCTCCGGCACCACGCCGCAGGTCTCGCAATGGACGACCGGGATCGGGCAGCCCCAGTAGCGCTGGCGGGAGAGGCCCCAATCGCGCAGGCGGTAATTGGTGACGCCCTTGCCCCAGCCATGGGCCTCGGCAAAGGCGATGGTCGCGTCGATCGCCTCCTGGCCGGTCGCCTCGTCGAGCCCGGCGAAATGGTTCACCCAGCGGACGGTGTCGGTCTTCGGAGGCACGAAGGCGGTGTCGGTCACGGGCGCCGGATCGCCCACCGCGAAGAAGGTGTCGATCACCGGCAGGTTGTACTTGCGGCAGAAGTCGAGGTCGCGCTGGTCGTGGGCGGGGCAGGCGAAGATCGCCCCCGTCCCGTAGCCCATGAGGATGAAATTGGCGATCCAGACCGGGAGTTCCCAGGTTGGGTCGAGTGGGTGGCGGACCTTGAGGCCGGTGTCGAGCCCCAGTTTCTCGGCCTTCTCCATCGCCTCTTCGGTGGTTCCGCCTTGCCGCGCCTTGGCGTTGAAAGCGGCGATCTCGGGGTTCGACGCTTCGAGCTCTTTGGCCAGCGGATGATCGGGGGAGATGCCCACGAAGCTCGCGCCCATCAGCGTGTCGGGGCGGGTTGTGTAGACCTCGATGGGGTCGCCGCCATCGGTGCGCTCGAAAGCGAACTGGAGCCCGCGGGATTTGCCGATCCAGTTCCGCTGCATGAGCTTCACCTTGTCGGGCCAGGCGTCGAGCCCGTCGATGGCGCTGAGAAGCTCTTCGGAGAAATCCGAGATCTTGAAGAACCACTGGGTGAGTTCGCGGCGCTCGACTTCCGCGCCCGAGCGCCAGCCCTTGCCGTCGATGACCTGCTCGTTGGCGAGCACGGTCATGTCCACCGGGTCCCAGTTCACCGTCGCGGCTTTGCGGTAGACGAGGCCCTTTTCGAGGAAGTCCAGAAAGAGGGCCTGCTGCTGACCGTAATATTCGGGGTCGCAGGTGGCGAATTCGCGCGACCAGTCGATGGAGAAGCCGAGCGGCCTCATCTGCTCCTTCATCACGCGGATGTTGTTATAGGTCCAGTCCTTGGGGTGCCCGCCCTCGCTCATCGCGGCGTTCTCAGCGGGCATGCCGAAGGCGTCGAACCCCATCGGATGGAGCACCGAGTGCCCGGTGGCGCGTTTGTAGCGGGCGATGACGTCGCCCATCGTGTAGTTGCGCACATGGCCGATGTGGATTTTCCCCGAAGGATAGGGGAACATTTCGAGGACGTAGTATTTGGGCCGCGCGGGGTCGCGCCGGGCGGCGAACGTTTCGGCCTCCGCCCAGGCGGCCTGCCATTTCGGTTCGATCTTCGCGGGGTCGTAACGCGCCATGGGCGATTGTCCTTCGGATGTCGCCAAGCGGTTTAGCCGTGCGCCTTGTGGGGGTCTAGGGTCGGAAGGTGCGCGTCTTCCGGGCCGGGTTTCCGCGTGCCGCTCAGAGATCGCCGTCGCGGACGCGGAGTTGGCGCGCGCGCGTGAGGATCGCGTCTTCCACGGCGCGCACCGTCTCGGCGCTGGCGGGGCCGGACTGGGTCTGGAGCGAGAGCGTCAGCGACCGGGCATCGAGCGCGGGGTCCTGGATCAGCACGGTGGCACGATAGGCGCGCCCCCCGCCGGGCGGGCGTCCGAAGCCGGTGACGATGACGCCCGAGAAGGGGTCGACCGTCTGGATCGGCAGGAACGACAGAACTTCGAGCGAGGCGTTCCAGATGTACTTGTTCACCTCGACGGTGGTGTTCGGGTCTTCCTGGTTGCGGAACAGGTTGAAGATCGAGTCCCTGTCGTCCGAGCCGGGGCGGATGTTGCCCTGCGCCTCGAACTCGCGGTCCCGGTCACGCTCGGAGCCGAAAATGCCGGCATTCTGGTCGCCGCTGCAGGCTGCCAGTGCCAGCACGGCAGCCAACGCAGCCCACCGCGTTCCGATCATGTGCACCATGGCATGCACCCCCGTTCATCCCTTCCCGACGGTGTATCCGAGCGCCCCCTACGCGACAAGGGCCATCCCCGCCATGGTCCTTGCAGAACAAGGCTTTGAGGGCGGTCTGGGGCACTGTGGCAAAGCTGCACCATTGGGTTTGGTTGATTCAGCGCCGCCCTACCGGTTTCTTGCATTCGGGCCCCGCAAGATTGAGATACGGACCAATCAGCTCGATTGAGTCGGGTTGAGTTAACCTTTATGCACGAGGGAAAACATGAAAAAGGTTCTTCTTGCCTCGACCGCGCTGATCCTTACGGCTGGCTACGCTGCCGCCGAAGGTCACAGCTCGATCGAGCTGTCGGGCTCGGCCATTGCCGGTCTGACCTACAACTCGGTGAACACCGCCGCCCAAGGCGAAATTAACCCGCTGACGCTCGTTGACTTCACCATCGCCGGCTCGGGCGCCACCGACACCGGCCTCGAATTCGGCGCCTTCCTCGGCTTCGACGAGGGTACCGGCCGCCAGCCCGACGACTTTGAAGTCTTCATCTCGGGTGTCTTCGGCACGATCACCATGGGTGCGCTCGATCCGGCCACCGACGGTCTCGGCATCGCCGATGTCGGTCTCGACGGTATCGGCATTGACGACATCGCCGAGCAGTTCAAGAACGCCACCGCTGGCGCTGACGTGAACTACTCCTATTCGGCCGCTGGCCTCACCTTCCTGGCTTCGGCCCAGTTCGGTGACGCCCAGTCGCTCGGTGCGTCTATCCAGTACTCAACCGGTGCCGTGTCCGTCGGCCTTGGTTACGTGACTGCTGATGCCGGTGCGACCCTCGGTCCGAACGGCACGGCTCTCGGCCAAAACTCGTCGTATATCGTGACCGCTGGCTTCTCGCAGGGCCCGATCGGCATCAACGGCATGTACACCGACTGGGACGGTGGTGATGACGGCGACGGTGGTCAAGGCTACGGCGTGGACGTCTCCTTCACGACCGGCGCGACGACCGTGACCGCGGCCTACGCCCATTCCGAGGGCGACCCGGCCAATGCGGCTGAAGACGGCATTGGCGATGCCTACGGTATCGGCGTGTCCGTACCTCTCGGCGGCGGTCTGACCCTCGCCGGCGGCATCGGCATCGTCGAGACCGACGCGACCAACAACGGTGGCGAGGACTCCCGCACCGTTGCCGACCTCGGCGTTTCGATGAGCTTCTAAGCTGATCGACATCAGTTCGATGGAAAGGCGGGCTCTCGGGCCCGCCTTTTTCTTTGTCACGCCACATTGACTGGACGGTGATGTCGGCAGGCCCTACCTTCGAGGAAAAGGGCAGTCTGGACCTGGGCAATGCGCTGGGTGGGTCTCTCAACAGTTCTTCTTGCGTCCGCGGCTTCGGCCCTGCATGCGCAGGACATCTCGCTGTCGGGCTCGGCAAACGCCGGCGTGGTCTACGATTCGGGCGCTGCCGACGGCGAGTTCTCTTCTGAGGCGGAGGTCGATTTCGTCATTTCGGGCGCCGGTGCGAGCGACGGCGGCCTTGCCTTCGGGGCCGTTCTCGGCCTCGACGAAACCGGCCTCGACGATGCGGAGGTCTTCCTGTCGGGCAGTTTCGGAACACTGCGGATGGGCACGCTCGACCCCGCCACGGACGGGTTCGGCATTGCCGACCCCGGCTTCAGCGGGCTCGGTCTCGACGACGTCGCCGAGCAGTACAAGAACGCAACCGCCGGCGCCGATGTCGCCTACAGCTTTTCGAGGGCCGGCTTCACGCTGATCGCCACTGCCGAGATCGGCGACGAAAGCTCCCTCGGTGTCGCGGCGGAATACGACAGCGGGGCCTTCAGTCTCGGGCTCGGTTATGTCGACGACGCGGATGCCGAAAACAGCTCGGTGAGCGTGACGGCGGGCTACTCGCTCGGACCCGTCGCGGTGCGCGGCCTTTACTCCGATTGGTCGGAAGGCGGTGAGGGCTACGGCGTCGATGTGTCGGTCGATGCCGGCCCGGGGACTGTCACCGCCGTCTGGGCCCGTGCGGCGGGTGCCGAGGTCGACGAGGACGACGGCGACTTGCTGGGGGAGGCTTACGGGATCGGTGTGACGATGCCGCTTTCGGACGGGCTGACGCTCTCCGGCGGTCTCGGCGTGATCGAACCCGAAGCGCCGGCGGAAGATGCCCGAACGGTGGCCGATTTCGGGGTCACGATGAGTTTCTGAGGCCGGGCCGGCCGGGGTTTTCAATCCGCCGCCCGTTTGGCATGGACGGGCCCATGGGACTGGACGAGATCCGCAACAGAGTGGCGGCGGCGGAAACGGCCGCGTCGCGACCGGCCGGCAGCGTGACGCTCATCGCGGTGTCGAAGGTGCAGCCAACCGACAGGGTCGAGGCGGTGCTGTCGGCGGGCCACCGCGTGTTCGGGGAGAACCGGGTGCAGGAGGCGGAGGGTCGGTGGACGGCGTACCGGGCAGAGATGCCGGACCTCGCGCTTCACCTCATCGGCCCTTTGCAAACCAACAAGGCGCGCCAGGCCATGGCGTTCTTCGACGCGATCCATTCGGTGGACCGGCCGAAGCTCGCACGCACGCTGGCGCGGATCGCCGATGAGACAGGGGCCTGCCCGGACCTCTTCGTTCAGGTGAATACCGGGGCCGAGCCGCAGAAGGCGGGGGCCCTGCCCGATGCCGCCGGGGAGCTCGTGGCCGAGTGCCGGACGCTGTCCCTGCCGGTTATCGGGCTGATGTGCATTCCCCCGTTCGACGACGATCCGCTGCCCCATTTCCGCATGCTGCGTCAGCTTGCCGAGCGGAACGGGCTTGAGGGGCTGTCGATGGGGATGAGTTCCGATTTCGAGGCGGCGATTGCCGAGGGCGCGACCCATGTCAGGGTCGGGTCGGCGATTTTCGGGGCGCGCGAGCCGGTTTGAGCCCCGTGCCCGGCCGAAGGTCTGGACTCTGAGTATTTTCGGAACAAAGAAGGGCCCGGGTCAGCCCAGGACGACGAGACGGGTGCTGTGGCGGATGCGTGGCGCGATCCAGCTGAGGTGCCCGGGCGCCAGCGCGACGCAGCCTTCGGTCGGGTGCCCCGGTTTCCGCCAGCGGTGGATGAAGATCGCCGAGCCGCGCCCCTTCACCGCGTAAGGCCAGTTCCAGTCGGTGAGGATGACGAGGTCGTAAAGCCGGTCGGCACGGAAGAGGCGTTCATGGGAGGTCGCGCGCGGAAAGGTGCCCATGAGGTTGTAATCGGGGTCGGCGGGGTCGTCGGACCAGATGTCGCGGGGGCGGATCGGCAATGCCCAGTCCGCCGGCCGCGCGATCCGGTCGGGCCGGTAGAGCATCCCGATGAGCCGGTGGCGGCCCCGCGGCGTCGCGCCGTCGCCCTCGCGCTTGGTCGCCGACACCCCGCCCCGCCCCAGCGTGCAGGGGAACCGGCGGCCGAGAAACCGCAAGGTCCGGCCGGTGACGACGAGGTCGGTGGCCCGTGCCCTCAAAGGATATGCCCCGACTTCTTCGCCTTGGTGTCGAGATACTTCTCGTTGAGCGGGTTCAGCCCCACCTTGATCGGGACCCGCTCCACAACGGCGATGCCGTTTGCCTGGAGCATCCCCACCTTGGCGGGGTTGTTGGTGATGAGACGGGCCTCTGCAAACCCCATCGCCGAGAGGATCGCCGCGCCGATGCGGAAATCCCGCTCGTCGTCCTCGAAGCCCAGCCGGTGGTTGGCATCGACCGTGTCGAACCCCTGGTCCTGCAACGCATAGGCGCGCATCTTGTTGGCCAGGCCGATGCCGCGGCCCTCCTGGTTGAGATAGAGCAGCACACCTGCGCCCGAACCTGCGATCATCCCCAGCGCCGCGTGGAGCTGCGGCCCGCAATCGCATTTCAGCGACCCCAGCACATCGCCGGTGAAACAGGCCGAATGGAGGCGCGTCAGAACCGGAGCGGCGCGGTCCGGCTGGCCCACCTCCACGGCGTAATGCTCCTCGGCGCCGTCGCGCGGGCGGAAGATGTGTACCCGGCCTGCCTCGGCCAGCGCCATCGGCACCCGTCCGGAGACCACGCGGTCGAGAACCGGCGGGGCGGCGGCGAGTTCGGCAAGACCGGATGCATCGAGGCGCGTGAGCCCGTCGCATTCCGACAGCCCATCCGGCCCGACAGGCACGACGACCGCCGCCGGCAAAAGGTGCGCGGCCTTTGCCAGCGCGATCGCCGCCCGTTCCAGGAGTGCCGCGCCTTCGCGTTCGGAACGGAAGGGCCCGAGCATCGGGTTGTCGAGATCGTCGGCGGGGTCGGCGACGCAGCGCAGCCAGTCCGACGTCGCGTCTGCCGGGAGCCGGAGCCGGGCGAGATCACCGTCATAGGCGCGGGCCTTCAGCGTGTCGGCCCGCCAGCGGGTGATCGCCAGGACCGGGCTGCCGAGGGCGCGCATCGCTGCGAGACGGTCTTCGGAGAGCGTTTCGACAGCGGCGGCAAGCCCGGGCCCGTCAGGTCCATCGAGCAGAACCGGCACGCCGGAGCGCATGTCGGCCCGGGCGCGGGCCAGCCGCTCGGGAAGGGTGGGCGAAAGGCTCATGGGGTTCCCTAGGCGCAAACCGCGGGAAATTGAAACAATTCTTCCCGCCGCCACACGAGCGCGTGAACCTGCGGTAGCAAATCTTGCCGCCCGCGCCATTCGCTCTCAGATCGTCACCGTAACACGACCCCGGGAGACCGACATGGCCCAGACGTTGAAGAAGATCCTCCTTGTCGATGACGACGAAGACCTCCGCGAGGCGCTCTCCGAGCAACTGGTCATGACCGAGGATTTCGACGTCTTCGAAGCCGGCACCGCCGCCGAGGCACTCGAAAAGGCCAAGGCGGCGCTCTACGACCTCGTCATTCTCGATGTGGGCCTGCCCGACAACGATGGCCGCGAGCTCTGCCGTCTGATGCGAAAGCAGAACGTGAAATGCCCGATCCTGATGCTCACCGGCCATGACAGCGACGCCGACACGATCCTCGGCCTCGATGCAGGCGCCAACGATTACGTCACGAAGCCCTTCAAGTTCCCCGTCCTGCTCGCCCGCATCCGCGCCCAGCTCCGCCAGCACGAGCAGTCCGAAGACGCGGTGTTCCAGCTTGGCCCCTATACGTTCAAGCCGGCCCAGAAGATGCTGATCGACGACACCGAGCGGAAGATCCGCCTCACGGAGAAGGAAACCAACATCCTGAAATTCCTCTACCGGGCTTCCGAGGGGGTCGTCGCGCGCGACGTGCTCCTCCATGAGGTCTGGGGCTACAACGCCGGGGTGACGACCCACACGCTCGAAACCCACATCTACCGGCTGCGCCAGAAGATCGAGCCGGACCCCTCGAACGCAAGGCTCCTTGTCACCGAGGCCGGAGGCTACCGGCTGGTGGCTTGACCCAAGTCAAGGTTCCCCTCGCACCGCTGGGGCAAGAACGGTGCATACCTCCCTGTTGGACTGGCCCGGGCCTTTTCGCCCGGGTCTTTTTTTCTAGCCATTAATCGATATTTCCTGCCTGTGCCGCGACGTCCCGGCGCACCTGCCTTGAGACAACTGAACCGAACGGTCTATATATCGTCCATGACAGAACTTGCTCCAACCCGCGTCGTCAAAAGCCAGCCCGTGGGCCGGAAGGTTGATCAGGTCATCGCCGGGGCGCGCGAGGTGTTCATGCGGTCCGGCTTCGAGGGAGCGAGCGTCGACGAGATCGCCCGGGAAGCCGGCGTGTCGAAAGCCACGCTCTACAGCTACTTCTCCGACAAGCGGCTTTTGTTCCTCGAAGTGGCCAAGGCCGAATGCCAGGCGCAGACCGAGACGGCGACCCATGAGATCGATTTTGCCGCACCGGTCCGCGATGTGCTGACCCAGGCCGCGACGCGCTTGATCCGTTTCTTTCTCTCCGATGTCGGACAGCAGGTCTACCGGATCGTCGTGGCCGAGAGCGGGCGCTTTCCCGAGATCGGCCGCGAGTTCTGGGAGAGCGGGCCGGAGCGGGTACGCAGCGTGCTCATCGCGTATTTTGCCGGTGCGGTGGAACGTGGGGCGCTGGAGATCGACGATCTCGAACTTGCCGCCGACCAGTTTCCCGAGCTTTGCAAGGCGCGGCTTCACACCCGCATGGCAATCGGCATTCAAACGACGTTCACCGATGAGGAGATCGACCGGACGGTCGCTGGCGCGGTGGATATGTTTCTGTCCCATTACGGGCCGAAGCAGAAATAGTTTAACGCCAAACTAAATGGGCTAGTCGAGCCTGCGGACATGGAGCTGGTTGCCGATCCGCTTGGTTTCGAAGCGTTTCAGCCCCTGGATCAGGTCGGACAGCTTGCGCCTGCCGTAGGTTCGCGTGTCGAAATCGGGGTTTTCGGCCTGGATGTGCTGGCCGATCTGGCCGAGCGAGTACCAGTCCTCGTCCTGTTCCATCCGCTCCATGGCCGCGAGGATGAGCGGCACGGCCTTGGTCGGGTCGGCCTTGCCCGAGGGCTTCGACGGGCCGCCCCCGGCGGGGGCTGGTTCGTCGACGATGTTCTCGATCAGGATGAAGCGGTTGCAGACGTTGCGCAGGCTTTCGGGGGCCTTCGCCTCGCCGATGCCGATCACGTCCATCCCCTGTTCGCGGACCCGGTTGGCGAGCGCGGTGAAATCGCTGTCGGAGGAGACCAGCACGAAGCCGTCGAACCGGCCGGTATGGAGGATGTCCATCGCGTCGATCACAAGCCCGATGTCGGAGGCATTCTTGCCGACGGTGTTGGCACTTTCCTGATGGGCGACGAGCCCGAGGTCGCGCACGGTTTTCGACCAGTTCGAGAGGCGCCCCGAGGACCAGTCGCCATAGACGCGCCTCAGGGCCGGTTCGCCGAGGCGGGTGATCTCTTTCAGGATCGCATCGGCGTATTTTGCGGGGATGTTGTCGGCGTCGATGAGCACCGCATAGAGCGGGCGGTCGCGGTCAGGCATGAAAGCTCCCTTCGGTGGGCCCCTTCTAGGCGGTCGGCGGCGGCGGCGAAAGCCACTGTCTTGCGGCCTCTCCTGTGGCCCGACAAGATCGCCCGGGAATGACACCGGAGATGCTTCGATGCCGCTTGCCGTCTACACCACGCTCCACGACCCCGACGCGGCGCACCGGCTGGCCCGGTCCGCTGTGGAGGCCCGGCTGGCGGCTTGCGTGCATATCGAGGAGATCCGCTCGGTCTTCCGCTGGGAGGGGGCGGTACAGGACGAAACCGAGTACCGGTTGCTCTTCAAGACCTCCGATATCGGCTACGACGCGCTGGCGGCCCATATCCTCGCCGCCCACCCCTACGATCAGCCGGCCCTCTGGGCTCTCCACATCGTCACCGGGTCGGACCCCTTCTTCGACTGGATCGCGGCGGAAAGCTCAGGCGGCTAGAGGTCCTTCCACATCACCAGCGCGTCGACATAGCCTTCTGTCGGGTGGCGGAAGGCGCCGGGCAGCCGGCCGACGACCCTAAACCCACCCCGCTCCCAGGTGGCGATGGCGCGGGTATTGGTGGCGACGACGAAGTTGAACTGCATCGCCCGGAAGCCGCGCGCCCGGGCCTCGGTCAGCGAGTGCTCGAAGAGCGCGCGGGCAACGCCCTGTCCCGCCGCCTCGGGGTGGGTGCAGTAGCCGGCATTGGCCACATGGGCCCCGCCGCCGGTCTGGTTCGCCCGGAGGTAAGACGTCCCCATGATCCGTCCGTCGATCTCGGCGACGAAGTTCAGGGCCCCCGCCGGCCGCCAATAGGCGAACGCGCCCTCCCGGCCGCCGTCGCGTGGCGCGCAAAGCGTCTCGCCGCTTTCCACCGCCGGCCGCAAGACCTCCCAGATCGCGTCGTCGTCCTCCGGCCCGGCCGGGCGGATCGCCACCAAAAGCCTCTTCATCTTGGCGAAAATGCCGCGGGGAGCGCGAGGGGCTGGCCCCTCGCTCCCGCCCTCAATACACCACCACCGACCGGATCGACTTGCCCGCGTGCATCAGATCGAACCCCTCGTTGATGTTCTCAAGGCTCAGAGTATGGGTGATCATCGGGTCGATCTCGATCTTTCCGTCCATGTACCAGTCGACGATCTTCGGCACGTCCGTCCGGCCCCGCGCCCCGCCGAAGGCCGTCCCGCGCCAGACCCGCCCGGTGACGAGCTGGAAGGGGCGGGTGGAGATCTCCGCCCCCGCAGGTGCGACCCCGATGATGATGCTCTCCCCCCATCCCTTATGGGCGCTCTCAAGGGCCGCTCGCATGACGCCGACATTGCCGGTGGCATCGAAGGTGTAATCCGCCCCGCCGTTGGTGAGGTCCACAAGATAGGGCACGAGATCGCCCTCCACCTCGGTGGAGTTCACAAAATCGGTCATCCCGAACTTCTCGGCCATGGCCTTGCGGCCGGGGTTGATGTCGACCCCGACGATCTGGTCCGCACCGGCGAGCCGCAGCCCCTGGATCACGTTGAGCCCGATCCCGCCGAGCCCGAAGACGATGGCGCGGGAGCCGATCTCGACCTTGGCGGTGTTGATCACCGCGCCGATCCCCGTCGTCACCCCGCAGCCGATGTAGCAGATCTTGTCGAACGGCGCGTCCGCGCGGACCTTCGCCAGCGCGATCTCGGGCAGGACGGTATGGTTCGAGAAGGTCGAACAGCCCATATAGTGAAGGATCGGGTCGCCATCGAGGGTCGAAAACCGCGAGGTGCCGTCCGGCATCAGCCCCTTGCCCTGGGTCGTGCGGATCGCCTGGCAGAGATTGGTCTTCGGGTGCAGGCAATATTCGCATTCGCGGCATTCGGGCGTGTAGAGCGGGATGACATGGTCGCCCGGCGCGAGGCTCGTCACCCCCTCGCCCACCTCGAGCACCACGCCCGCGCCCTCATGGCCGAGGATGGCCGGGAAAAGTCCTTCGGGGTCGGCCCCCGACAGCGTGAACTCGTCGGTATGGCAGATGCCGGTGGCCTTGATCTCCACCAGCACCTCCCCGGCCTTTGGCCCGTCGAGATTGACTTCCATGATTTTGAGCGGCTTTCCCGCGGCGGTGGCCACGGCGGCACGGGTGCGCATGATCTTTCCTCCCTCGTTTGAGAGGAAACTCTACGTCAACCGGTCTGCAATGCAATCGTCCCCTGCCTACTCGCGGTAGAGGTCGTGGCAGGCCACGCAGGCCTGCCCGATCTCCCCCACCGCGCCCTTGAGCGCGTCGAGGGAGGACAGCTCGGCGGCCGTCGCGGCCAGAACGAGCGCGTCGGACTTCTCGGTGAAATCGCCGAAGTTCTCCCAGATCGCGGGCTTGGCCTCGGATTTCGGGTCGTCCTCGCGGGCCTCGAAAAGCCGCGGCGTCTGGCGGGCGGCGCCGATGAGCCGCTCCCGGGCGGCCTCCGCTGCGGTCGCATCGAAGCCGGCTTCTCCCAACGCCATCTGACGCAGCACCTTGTGCGCCGCTCCGATCTCGCTCATCGCATCCATCCGCGCCATCACGGCGGGGTTCTCCACGCCTTCATGGGCCCAGGCGACACCTGCCGCGGCGATGAGAAAGATGGAAAGTGCGCGGTGGATGAACATGTCCCGCCCCGTTTCGTCGGCTTCGGCGTTAGACATAGGAAGTGCGGCCCGCCGGCCAAGGGCCGCTATGTCCTAGCACGGGGGTTTGGGCCAGTCTTCGCCCATGATGAAACCCATACCCCTCCTCGCTTTGGCCCTCGCCGCCTGCACCGAAGCGGCGCCGCCCCCGAGCCCGGCCGAGGACGGCTGCGGCGCGGCGGCCCTGGCCGATCTCGTCGGGCAGGATGCCTCCGCCCTGGCCGCCATGACCTTCCCCGACACCACCCGCTTCATCCGCCCCGGAGATGCGGTGACGATGGATTACTCGGCGGAGCGGCTCAACATCGACCTCGGTGCGGATGGCACGATCCTGCGCCTCTGGTGCGGATGAGCTAGAGGTCGAACCGCGCAAACACAGGAGCGTGGTCCGAAGGGCCGTCCCAGCCCCGCACGTTGCGCAAAATCCGCGAGCCTTGGCCGGCATTTGCGATGTCCGGCGTCGCCCAGATATGGTCGAGCCGCCGTCCCTTGTCGGCGGCATCCCAATCGGGCGAGCGGTAGGACCACCAGGAATAGAGGTTGCCGTCGGGAATGTCCGCGCGGGTGACATCCACCCAGGCCCCCGCGTCCTGCGTTTCGCCGAGGTGTTCGACCTCGATGGGCGTGTGGGAGACCACCTTCAGAAGCTGCTTGTGGTTCCAGACATCGTCCTCGCGCGGCGCGATGTTGAGATCGCCCACGAGGATCGAGCGTTCGGGGCGGTCGGCATGGAAGGCGTCGCGCATCGCGGTGAGATAGTCGAGCTTCTGGCCGAACTTCTCGTTCACCTCCCGGTCGGGCTTGTCGCCGCCGGCGGGGACGTAGAAATTGTGGATCGTCACACCGTTATCCAGCCGGGCGGCGACGTGGCGGGCATGGCCGAGGCCCGCATGATCCTCTGAGCCCGCATCTTCGAGCGGCAGTTTCGACAGGATCGCCACGCCGTTGTAACCCTTCTGACCGCGCGCGACGATATGGCGGTAGCCAAGCGCGGCGAACCCTTCGAGGGGGATCTTCTCGACCGGGCTTTTGCATTCCTGAAGGCAGAGAATGTCGGGGGCTTCCTCGGCCAGAAGCCGCACGACCAGCGCCTCGCGCAGGCGCACCGAATTGATGTTCCAGGTGGCGATGGTGAACCCCATGGCCCCTCCTAAACGTCCGGCGACCCGGCCTCAACCGCGCGCCGCCCCCGGGGGCTTCATCTTGGCGAAAATACCGCGGGGCTGAGGAGCGCCCGGAGATCGGTCCGGTGGACCGATCTCAGCGACGAAGGGTCGGATGACCGCGAACGGGCCGGGGGCGGAGCCCCCCTTGCCTTCGCCCAGTTGCCCGCGCTAGGCCGATCCCCACCGGACCCCCCAAAAGGATCGCTCCCATGGACACGCTCTCCGAAAACGCCGCCTTCGGCGGCACCCAAGGGGTCTACAGCCACCAAAGCACGGCGACGGGTACGCCGATGACCTTCGGCCTCTATCTCCCGCCCGCCGCCGAACGCAGGCCCGTCCCGCTCCTGATCTATCTCTCGGGGCTGACCTGCACCCATGAAAACGCCATGGTCAAAGCCGGCGCCCAGGCCCATGCGGCCGCGGCCGGGATGGCGGTGCTCTTTCCCGACACCTCGCCCCGGGGCGAGGGCGTGGCCGATGACGACGCCTACGATCTCGGCCGGGGGGCGGGGTTTTATGTCGATGCCACCGAGGCGCCCTGGGCGTCGCATTACCGGATGTGGTCCTACGTGACCGATGAGCTTCCGGCTTTCATCCGGGAAAACTTCGCCGTCGACACGGCACGGATGGGCATCACCGGCCATTCCATGGGCGGGCACGGCGCGCTGACCGCGGCGATGACCTTCCCCGACCGCTTCCGCTCGGTCTCCGCCTTCGCCCCCATCGCGCACCCAAGCGCCAGCGACTGGGGCCGCAAACAGCTCACCGCCTATCTCGGGCCCGACGAAGGCCCCTGGGCGGCCCATGACGCGACGCTTCTGATGCGCGAGAGGGGCTATCCCGGCGCGGTGCTCATCGACCAGGGCACCGACGACCAGTTCCTCGATCTTCTGAAGCCCGAAGCCCTGGCCGAAGCGATGGCCGCCCGGCGCCAGCCGGGTGTCATCCGGATGCAGCCCGGCTACGACCATTCCTATTTCTTCGTGGCGACATTCATGGCCGACCACATCGCCCATCACGCGGCAGCGCTCGCGCCGTGATCTGGGTCGACGGCGATGCCTGCCCGGTGCGCTCCGAGGCCGAAACCGTCGCGACCCGGCGGAAGACGGCGATGAAGATCGTCTGCAATGGCGGCATCCGCCCCTCGGCCAACCCGCTTGTGGAGGTCGTCTATGTCGGCGACGCGCTCGACGCGGCGGACGACCTCATCGCCGAGCAAGCCGGCGCGGGCGACGTCGTGGTCACCGACGATCTGCCGCTGGCGGACCGCGCGCTCGGCGCCGGCGCGCGGGTCGTCAAACCGAACGGCGAGGAACTCACCACCCGCAACATCGCTCCGAAGCTTGCGGCCCGCAATGCCGCCGATATCGCGCGGGGCGGCGGGCTGGCAATGCTTTCCGGCGGTGGCGGCCAGCCCTTCTCCAAAGCCGACCGCGCCCGGTTCGCCCAAGCGCTCGACCGTGTGCTCACCGCGCTCGAACGGCAATGACCGCCCCGCCGCCCTTCATCGGCCCCGAGGCCGAAGCCAAGCTCGACTGGCTCGCTCTCGCACAGGCGATTGCGGCAGGCCACGATCTCCCGAAGGCGGACCTCAAGGACACGTTCCTCTACCGGGGCGACGACACGGTGCTCTCCCGCGCGGCCTGGATCGACGGGCTCGGTATCGCGGTGAAGACCGCGACGGTCTTTCCCGGCAACGCCGAGGCCGGAAAACCGACCATCGGCGGTGCGGTGAGCCTTTTTGACGACACCGACGGTGCGCTGGCGGCCACGCTCGATTTCGCCCTTGTGACCAAATGGAAAACGGCCGGCGACAGCCTTCTTGCAGCGCTCCGCCTCGCCCCGCCGCGGGTCGAAACGATCCTTCTCGTCGGCGCTGGGCGGGTGGCGTCCTCGATGTACGCGGCCCTCGGTGCGGGGTTTCCCGGGGCGCGGTTTCGGGTCTGGACCCGCAATCCGGCCCGGGCCGAGACCTTTGCAGAGGCCCATCTCGGCACCGAACCGGTCGACGACCTCGAAAGGGCTCTGGGCACCGCCGACATCGTCTCCTCCGCGACCATGGCGACCGAGCCCGTGCTGCGCGGCGATTGGCTCACCCCCGGCACCCATGTCGATCTCATCGGGGCCTACCGCGCCGACATGCGCGAGGCCGATGACGAGGTGCTCACCCGTGGCCGGCTCTTCGTCGATGCCCGGTCCACGACCATCGGCCATATCGGCGAGGTAATGGACCCTATCGCGCGGGGAGTGATCTCGGAAGCCGACGTCCTGGCGGATTTCTACGAACTCGGCCGCTTCGCGCGCGGGCCGGACGACATCACGGTGTTCAAGAACGGCGGCGGCGCCCATCTCGACCTGATGACGGCGCGTTACATCCTCGACGCGGTCGCGGCTTGATCGGGCTTCTCGTTCTCGCCCTTCTCATCGCGCTGCCGCTCGCGGCCGAACGTTCCCGTGCCCCGGTGTCGGAGCGCCGGCGCCCCGGCGTCCCGGGCGAGATGGTACCGCTTCGCGGTGGGGCGACCCATGTCGTCCGGGAGGGGCCAGAGGACGGCCCGGTCGCGGTGCTCGTCCACGGGCTCACCACCCCGTCCTATGTCTGGGCCGGGATCGCGCCGCTTCTGGCACGGGCGGGGTACCGGGTGATCCGCTACGATCTCTACGGGCGCGGGTTCTCCGACCGGCCTCTCGGGCGGCAGGACGCGGCCTTTTTTGTGGACCAGCTCGACGGGGTGCTTGCCCATGAGAACGTGACCCCGCCCTTCGTCCTTGTCGGCTACTCCATGGGCGGCGCCATCGCGGCGGCGAAGGCGGCGGCGGACCCGGGTGACATCGCCGCGCTCGTCCTCGTGGCGCCCATCGGGTTGGGACATGTCGCCATGCCCCGGCTGGCGCGGGTGCCGGTGCTCGGCGACTGGGCGATGTGGGTGTTCGGCGGGACCCTTCTCCGGCGCCGCATGGCGGGCGAGCCAAGGGAGGCATCGGCGATCCCCGATCTTCCGGCCCGCGAGGCGGCCGAGACCCGGACGCGGGGCTATCTCAGGTCGGTTCTCTCCTCGATCCGGCGGACCGTGCTGCGCGATTTCTCCGCCGAGCATCGCGCCATTGCTGGGGCCGGCCTGCCCGTGCTGGCGATCTGGGCGGGGCAGGACCGGTCGGTGCCGCTCGCTTCGGCCGGGCGGCTTGCCGAGATCAACCCCGACGCTTGGCAGCATCAGATCGACGCGGCGGGCCATGGTCTCCCGCACACACGACCCGGCGAGGTGGCTGCGGAAACCTTGCGGTTTCTGAGCCAGCGCTCAGGCGGCGACCGGGGCTGACCAGGGCTTCTCGCGCACCGGCAGGTGGACGATGGCCGAGAATGCTCCGACCGCGACGCCGAGCCACCAGACAAGCTCATAGCCACCAGTGGCGTCGTAAAGCCGGCCGCCGAGCCAGACCCCGAGGAAGCCGCCGATCTGGTGGGAGAGGAACACAAAGCCGTAAAGCGTGCCCATGTAGCGGAGCCCGAAAATATGGGCGACGAGCCCGGAGGTGAGAGGAACCGTGGCAAGCCAAAGCGCCCCCATACCGACGCTGAAGAGCAAGACACTGGCCGGCGTGATCGGGAAGAGGAAGAACGCGGCGGCGAGGATCGTGCGGCCGGTGTAGATGCCTGCCAGCAAGTACTTCTTCGTGTAGCGCTTGCCGAGCCAGCCCGCCGTCAGCGTCCCGGCGATGTTCGCAAGCCCAATGACGCCGATGGCGACGGCGCCGAGGGCGGAGGTGGTCGTGATACCGA
>JASJAR010000036.1 GCA_030066905.1 Paracoccaceae bacterium
AAGGTCTGCGACCGGATCTCCGACGCCGTCCTCGACGCCTTTCTCACCGAGGAGCCGCAGGCCCGCGTCGCCTGCGAGACCTTCGCGACCACCGGCATGGTCGTCGTCGGCGGCGAGGTTGGGCTCAGCGACAAGGAGCGGCTCAAGAACTACATGGGCCGGATCGCCGAGATCGCGCGGGACTGCATCAAGGACATCGGCTACGAGCAGGACAAGTTCCACTGGAACACCTGCCATGTGCTGAACTTCCTCCACGAGCAATCGGCCCATATCGCCCAAGGGGTGAATGCCTCGGGCAACAAGGACGAAGGGGCCGGCGACCAGGGCATCATGTTCGGCTATGCCGTCGACGAGACCCCCGAACTGATGCCCGCGCCGATCCACTATGCTCACGCGATCCTGCGGCGGCTGGCGGAGGTGCGGAAGTCGGGCCAGGAGCCGACCTTGCGGCCTGACGCGAAATCCCAGCTTTCGGTGCGCTACGAGGACGGCAAGCCCGTGGAGGTGACCTCCATCGTGCTCTCGACCCAGCATGAGAGCGAGGACCAGAGCTCCGACGACATCCGGCGGATCGTCGAGCCCTATATCCGCGAGGTGCTCCCCGGCGACTGGATCACCGGGAACACCGAATGGTGGGTGAACCCGACGGGCACCTTCGTGATCGGCGGGCCCGACGGGGATGCCGGACTGACGGGCCGGAAGATCATCGTCGATACCTATGGCGGGGCCGCCCCCCATGGCGGCGGTGCGTTTTCGGGCAAGGACCCCACGAAGGTCGACCGCTCGGCGGCCTATGCCGCGCGATACCTGGCCAAGAACGTGGTCGCGGCGGGGCTCGCGAGCCGCTGCACGATCCAGCTTTCCTATGCCATTGGCGTGTCGAAGCCCCTGTCGATCTATTGCGACACCTACGGCACCGGTGCGGTGGAGGCCGCGGCCATCGAGGCAGCGATCCCAAAGGTGATGGACCTCTCGCCCCGCGGCATCCGCGAGCATCTTTCGCTCAACAAGCCGATCTTCCAGCGTACGGCGGCCTATGGCCATTTCGGCCGGGCGCCGGAGGCCGATGGCGGGTTCTCCTGGGAGAAGACCGATCTGGCGGAGGCGCTGAAGGGGGCGCTTTGAGGGGCGATGCTGCCGTGTCTGGTCATCGCGAACATCGTCGAGTTGGACGTCGAAGCGATCGTCAACGCCGCAAATGAGAGCCTGTTGGGCGGGGGCGGCGTTGACGGAGTGATACATCGGGCCGCGGGGCCCGGTCTGCTGGACGAGTGCCGTGGTCTCGGCGGTTGCCGCCCGGGAGACGCCAAACTGACGGCCGGGCATAATCTGAAAGCTCGCTTTGTCATCCATACAGTCGGCCCAATATGGCGCGGCGGCGAGGCGGGCGAAGCCGAGACACTGGCTTCGTGTTACAGATCGGTGATGGCGATCGTCGCCTCCTAGGGCATCGGGTCGGTCGCCATTCCCTCGATTTCCACCGGGGCATACGGCTTTCCGAAGGACGAGGCCGCGCGCATTGCTGTTGCGACGGTCGTGTCGGCGCTGAACGGGATCGCGCAGCCGCCCGACGTGCTGTTTTGCGCCTACCCTCCGAGGGACGCCAGACCGATTGCCGCCGCCCTGCGCCTTGCGGACGGCACCTGAGCGGGCACTCAGCTTCGGCCGACCTCGACGAGGGCAGGACGGCGTTGAACGCCCGGGGGGGCGGCCCCGGCGATGCCGGTCCAGGCCGCACCCGCCGCCGGATCGGTGACATAATCCCGCCCAAGTGTTTTGCTCGATTGCCGCCCGGGGCTTCGACGGAGGCAGACATGCAGTGCAAGGTATATGTGGTTGTGCCGGAACCAGCACCCCATGAGCCCCGGCGCACCGCGCCGACGGAGGCCGAGGCGTTCCGCGACCGGCTTTCGCAACTCATCGGTACGGCGCTGGAGGGCGCCGGAGTCGGACGGGCGGCCGGTACCGCCAAGGTCACCGCCCGGTTCGGCGCCGAGACCGGCCGGGCCGAGGCCTTCACCCTCGTGGGTGACGACCCGATGGCCGAGCCGCTGGTCCGCGCGGCCCTCGCCGCGGCACCCGACGACACGCTGGGCCGGTTCGGTCTCGCCGCTGTGTTCGAGGTCGACGATTTCATGGTCGCCGAAAGCCTGATCTGGGATGTCGCCCACAAGGCGGGGTTGCAGGACAGTTTCGTTCTGCACCCGATGGCGGAGGAGGCTCAGCCGGCGCCGTCGGAGGCCGGGGCCTACAAATCCATCGAGGTCTATTACAACATCGATGCCATCCCGGCGGGATACTCCCACCCGCTCGATTTCCGCAACGAGGCGATGAGCCTTGTGGAACGCGCGCTCGAAGACGCAGGAGCCGGCGAATGGGCCGGGGCCGAGATCGGGATGGGCGAGGTCAATTTCGGCTTCGAGGTCGAAGATTTCGAGCGCGCCGAGAAGATCGTCCGGGCCGCGGTGAAGGGAACGCCCTTCGAGGGCATTCGCGAGATCACCCGGTTCTCCTATCCCGAGGACACCGTCGCGCTCCACTGAGACCGGCGCCGCCGATGGCGCTTGACGCCGCGCCGGGCCGGCGCGAGACAGCGCGCCCATGACCGACGCCCCGGACCCGCGCCGCAATTTCTATGGCCGCCGCCACGGCAAGGCGCTGAAACCCGCCCAGCGGCGCTATCTGGACGAAGACCTGCCGCGGCTCTCGCTGGGCCCGCTCGGGGAGAGGTTCGACCCCCGTGCGGTGTTCGGCCCCCGCCCGGTCTGGCTCGAAGTGGGCTTCGGGGGCGGCGAGCATCTGGTGCATCAGGCGGGGCGCAACCCCGATATCGGCCTTATCGGCGCCGAGCCCTTCGTCAACGGTATCGCGATGTGTCTGGGCAAGATCCGCCGGGCGGGGGTCGGCAACATCCGCCTCCACCCCGGCGACGTCCGCGATCTGATGGACGCGCTGCCCGACGCCTCCATCGCGCGGGCGTTCCTGCTCTACCCCGACCCCTGGCCGAAGGCGCGCCATCACCGCCGCCGGTTCGTCACGCCCGAGCATCTGTGGCCCCTGCACCGGGTGCTTGCCCCGGGAGCGGCGTTTCGTGTGGCAACCGACATCGACGATTACGTCCGCCAGGCGCTCGAAGAGGTCCCATTGGCGGGGTTCGAGCGGGTCGACCATCCGCTTGACCGACCTTGGGAGGACTGGCTCTCGACCCGCTACGAGCAAAAGGCGCTTCGCGAGGGGCGGCGGCCCAATTACCTGACGTTCCTCAGGGCGCCGTGATAGGCTCCGGTGCGACGCCACCGGAGCCTCGCCCATGTCCGACGACACCGCGCCCATTCGCATCACCAACTGCCATATCCACACCTTCACCACCCGGCACATCCCGCGCTGGTACCCCAGCGTGTTTGTCGCACTTCTGGGCCATGTGCCGAACCTTCTTGCCCTCTGGGCCCATGCGATCTCGCTCATCCTGCCCGAGCGCGGCGCGGCCGCATTCCGGCTTCTGAGCTTCCAGCGCGAGGCCCATCGCGGCCGCCAGGGACGCATCTTCGACGAGTTGAGAAAGCAATACCCCAAGGATACCCGTTTCGTGGTGCTGCCGATGGACATGGCGCGGATGGGCTACGGGCCCGTGCGCGACGGGCTCGACCGCCAGCACGAGGAGCTTCTGGAGGTGGCGGCCGAAAACGAAGGCCAGGTGATCCCCTTTGCAACGGTTCATCCCGACCGCGACGATGCCGCCCAGCGCGTCGAGCGCTATCTCGATGCCGGCTGCAAGGGGCTGAAGATCTATCCCCGTCTCGGCTATGCCCCGTCGCATCCGACGCTGATGGAGCGGGTCTATCCGATGCTACGCGAGCGCGACCTGCCGGTGATGTCCCATTGCAGCCGGGGCGGGGTCTCAGAGCGCGGGCTCTCGCGCCAGGCCGGCGACAGGCTCTGCGCGCCGAAGGCCGCGCTCGAGGTGCTGAAGACCTATCCCGACCTGCGTTTCTGTCTCGCCCATTTCGGCGGGCAGGACGACTGGATGGACTATGTCAAGGGCCGGGTGGACCCGCGGCATCCGGATGTCGACGACGCCAACTGGCTGAGCGCGATCCGCCGCGCCATCGGCTCCGGCGACTGGCCGGGGCTCTGGACCGATATCTCCTACACGATGTTCTACTATGACGATTTCACGCCGTTTCTGAAGATGTTCATCATGGGGCACGACCCCTGGGCGGCGCGGCTGCGCGAACGGGTGCTCTTCGGGTCGGACTTCTACATGACGCGCAACACCGCGATGTCGGAACGCGAAGTGTCGGTGAAACTCCGGCTGACTCTGGGCGAAGACCTCTACCGCCAGATCGCCGAGGCCAACCCCGACCTGTGGCTCGGCGCGGCCGCGCGGTGAAATCCGCCATGGACGGATTTCGGGCCCCGGGCTATGCACCGTCTCCGTTCCGAGGGGAGTTGAAGATGTCGGCCCATGGCGTGCCCGAACCGATGACCGCACCGGCCGCGGGGCCGCTCACGGGCGTGGCCGAGGTGCCGGGCGACAAGTCGATCAGCCACAGAAGCCTGATCCTCGGGGCGCTGAGTGTCGGCGAGACGCGCGTCACGGGGCTTCTCGAAGGACAGGACGTGCTCGACACCGCCAAGGCCATGGCCGCCTTCGGCGCCGAGGTCGAGCGGCGGGGCGAGGGCGAATGGCGCGTCCACGGGGTGGGCGTCGGCGGGTTCGCCGAGCCAGAGGACGTGATCGATTGCGGCAATTCCGGCACCGGCGTCCGGCTTATCATGGGGGCGATGGCGACGACGCCGATTGCCGCGACCTTCACCGGGGACGCCAGCTTGCGCTCGCGGCCCATGGGGCGGATCACCGACCCGCTCGGCGGCTTCGGCACCGCCGCCTACGGCCGGCAGGGCGGGCGGCTGCCGCTGACGATCGTCGGCACGGGTGCTGCGGTCCCCGTCGACTACACCCTGCCAGTGCCGTCGGCCCAGGTGAAATCGGCGGTGCTGCTGGCGGGCCTCAACGCGCCGGGGGAGACCGTGGTGCGGGAGGCCGAGGCGACCCGCGACCATACCGAGCGGATGCTCCGGGGCTTCGGGGCGGAGGTCGAAACGGCGGTCGAGGACGGGGTCCGGGTCATTCGCCTTCAGGGTCAGCCGGAGCTTCGTCCCCAGTCCATTGCCGTCCCCCGCGACCCGTCGTCTGCGGCCTTTCCGGTTTGCGCGGCCCTTGTCGTCGAGGGCTCGGACGTGCTGGTGCCCGGCATCGGGCTCAACCCGACCCGGGCGGGGCTTTACACGACGCTGCGCGAGATGGGTGCCGATCTCACTTACGAGAACGAGCGCGAGGAGGGGGGCGAACCGGTGGCCGACCTCCGGGCGCGGTTCTCGCCATCGATGCGCGGCATCGAGGTGCCGCCCGAGCGGGCCGCGAGCATGATCGACGAGTTCCCGATCCTTTCGGTGGTGGCGTCCTTCGCCGAGGGGGTGACGGTGATGCGGGGGGTGAAGGAACTGCGTGTCAAGGAAAGCGACCGGATCGACGCGATGGCGGTGGGGCTTCGGGCCAATGGCGTGAGCGTCGAAGAGACAGAGGATACCATGAGCGTCCACGGGCTGGGGCCCAAGGGTGTCCCGGGCGGCGGACGCGCCGAGGCCCGGCTCGACCACCGGATCGCGATGAGCTTTCTCTGCCTCGGAATGGGTTCGGCGAAAGGCGTCTCGGTGGACGACGCGGGGCCCATCGCGACGTCCTTTCCGGTCTTCGTGCCCTTGATGGAGGAGCTTGGGGCGGTGCTGCGAAAGGATAATCGGTGACCCGCTGGTTGGGGCACTGGCGGCTTCTGCCCGAACTCACCATCGGTGGCGATCCGGTGACGGACGGCACCTACCGGATCGAAAAGCTGGACGAGGTTCTGCGCTTCACGGTGCGCTGGCGGGAGGCCGGCGAGGAGGGCGAGGCGCTGTTCGAGGCTGTGCCCGATGGGCGGCGGATACCGTCGGAGGCCGAAAGCCACGATGCCTTTACGGTGCTTGCGGAGGATGCCGATACCCTGTCGGGCACCGCCTGGATGGGCAAACGGCAGATCGCCCGGGCCCTGCGGCGGGTGTCGAAGGACGGGCGTCTGATGACGGTCCTTCAGGAGCGTCTGCCCGAAGACGGCCCGCCCGAGCCGGCGTTTCAGGTCTATGAAAGGCTCGGCCATGGTTGAGGGGCGCTGCCTCTGCGGCGCGGTGCGCTTCACGGTGTCTGGCCCGATGCGCCCGGTGGTGGCCTGTCACTGCGTCCAGTGCCGGAAGACTTCGGGCCATTTCGTTGCGGCCACATCGGCACCGCGTGCGCGCGTGGAGATCGCCGGCGACGTGACGTGGTATGCGTCCAGCCCCGAGGCACGGCGGGGGTTCTGCGGCACCTGCGGGTCGAGCCTCTTCTGGGACGGCGGCGGGAGCTATCTGTCGATCCATGCCGGGGCGCTCGACGGCGCGACGGGGCTGGCACTCGCGGGACATATCTTCGTTGCCGACAAGGGCGACTACTACGAGATCACCGACGGTTTGCCGCAGTTTGCCGCAGAAGATGCGGCAATGACGACGAAGGTGCCGTGAGCTTCACGGTGGCCATCGACGGGCCGGCGGCGGCGGGGAAGGGCACGATCGCCCGGGCCGTGGCCGCGGCGTTCGGGTTCGGATACCTCGATACGGGGCTGCTCTACCGGGCCGTGGGGCGAGAGGTGCTGGAGGGTGCCGAGCCCCTGGCGGCAGCACGGGCGCTCACCGTGGAGGACCTCGCCCGGGACGGGCTCCGGACATCGGATGTGGGCGCGGCGGCGTCGAAGGTGGCCGCGATCCCGGAAGTGCGGGTGGCGCTTCTCGATTTCCAGCGCGCCTTCGCGCGGCGGGCGGGCGGCGCGGTGCTCGACGGGCGCGATATCGGGACGGTGATCTGCCCGGATGCGGAGGCGAAGCTTTTCGTGACCGCCTCGGACGAGGTGCGCGCGCTCAGGCGCTGGCAGGAATTGCGGGACGCCGGCGAGGAGATCACTGCCGAGGAGGTGCTCGAAACACTCCGCGAGCGCGACGCCCGCGACAGTGCGCGTGCCGCCGCGCCGCTGAAACCGGCCGGTGATGCGATTGTTCTCGATACGACCGCGCTTTCCATCGAAGCGGCGGTGGCGGCGGCCAAGGCCCATATCGAACGGGCGCTGGCGTCTCGGTAATATGGCGGGCCCGCCTGTCTGGCGGCCTCTCGCCCTCCGGGGGTCTTTTCCCGAAGGTCCGAACCGGGGGTTGAGGGCCCCCGGGATGCCGGCGGTGTCGGGGCCCGAGGATTTCCGGGCACGAGACCGTTTGACGTGGTGCGAAAGGGCTATGCCCTTCCGCGGGTGGATCCGTGCAGCAGATTCCCCGCTGGACGTTAGGAAGTCGTTAGGGGTGCGTTCGCTGGGTCGACGAGCCCGGGAGCCCCGGTCGCCCGCCGCTGTTGACCCGGGTCGGAGCGCCGATCACTCTGAGCGGGCGAGGATTGGCCGGCAGCCGTAACGGCGCGGTCACCTCGAAGACAGGGTGTGGACCACGGACGCGAGGGTGAGATGACGACGACGATGGACGTGAACGGCGCAGAACTGAGCTACGAAAGCCTCGGCAGCGGCAGGCCGGTTTTGATGATGCATGGCGGGCTGGGGCTCAGCCACGACTATCTCCGGCCCTATTTCGACCGCCTGGCGGAGAGCAATACCGTCGTCTTCTACGATCACTTCGGCAATGGCCGCTCGGGCCGGCCGGAGGATTTTGCCGACCTCACATTCGACCGGCTCACCTCGGATGCCGCGGCGCTGATGAGCGCGCTCGGCCATGAGACCTTCACACTGGTCGGCCATTCCTATGGCAGCTTCGTCGCCCAGGAATTCGCCGCCCGCCATGGCGACCGGCTTGACGGGCTGGTGCTCGTCGATGCCGTCCCGGCCTTCGACTATCAGCCCACTGTCTCGGGGTCGGAGACGCAGATGGCCGCGTTCGGGAAGCTCTTTTCCCAGCCGATGGCCGACGATGCCGATTGGCGGGACGCCTGGAACACCGTCGTTGAGATGTATTTTCATAAGTGGGACCCGGACGTCGGCGCCGATCTCGATGCGCGCACGGTCTACGAGCACCGGGCCTGGAATGCCGGGGGCGGGCTTTTGGGGAGCTACAACGTCGTCGAGGCTTTGCCGAAAGTCGCCGCCCCCGCACTCGTCATGGCCGGCGCCCATGACGGCATCACCCCGCCCGAGCCCGGTGCGGAGCGCATCGCCGCGCTTCTGCCCAATGCCGAGCTGAAGATTTTCGAGGGCTCGGGGCATTACCCCTTCATCGAGGAGGAGGAGGCGTTCTTCGACGCGCTGAGGGGCTGGCTCGCGGCATAGGCGGTGCGGCTGGCGCGTTTCGGGGTAGCGGGCGCCGGGGAGCGAATTTCAGATACGGCAATCCCTGTTCGTTGCAGGGGCAGCCCCGGCCGATAGGGACCGCAGATGCTCCGCCGCTCGATAAGGCCTCGGTCGGTCTTTCCGGACGGTCCGAACGGGGGGCGTTTCGTTCCGGATTGCCGGCGGTATCGGGGGCAGGTTGCCCGGACACGAGACCGTTTGACGAAGGAGCAAGGTATCGGCCCGGCGGGCGACTCCGGCGACGGGGTATCGCGGCCACAGCTTGGCAAAGCATCGGACAACCGTTCGGCAGCCATTGCCCCCGCTCCCCGCCGCGGGTCGGCTTTGACAATCGCACCATTCTCTGTCGTGTTGGCGGCGCTTGCCCGGCCGCGCGGCCCGACGCGCTCAGAAAGATGGACCTCCCGCCTTGCCGCCCGATCCGACATGGCCTGGACCGGCCACGGCCTCAGATCCCCATAAAGCGGCAATGAACATCGCCTTTTTCAGCATCAAGAACCCCTACGGCCCCGGCCCCTTCGGCGGGGCGGAAACCTCGATGCGGCTTCTGGCCGAAAAGCTCGCCGCGCGGGGCCACAAGGTGACATACATCTCGCTCGAGGGGAGGGGGATCGGTACGCAGACGGCCCACGCCCTCGGGGTTGACCTCGTTCCGCTCTCGGAAAAAAGCGACCGGCGGCCCGGGTGGCCCGCGTTTTGGTATCGGAACCTCAACCAGGCGCGCTTCCGGCGGCTCTTTGACGAGCGGGGCATCGAGCTGCTTTACCTGTTTTACGAGTTGCCGTTCCTCGAGGCGGCGCTTCAGGCGCGGGGCAGGGCGGGGGGGGCGACCTTCGGTGGTCCTAAGGATGGCGGGCCTGCGCTGGTACGAGGACGCCCGCGCCAGCCGTGCGCTCGGACGGCGCTACCGGCGGGCCTTCGGGTCGGTCGATCTGGTCAATTACATCTCGCAGGGTCTCCAGGGCATGACGGCCCGGAGCGCGGCTGCCCTTGGCTGGGAGGGTCCGCCGGGCCCGGCGCTCGTGGCCGATATCGGCTCGTCGTCGCCCTTCGGGCGACGGCTGCCCTACACTGCCCGAGGCGACGATGGTCTCTTCCACGCCGCGATGGTGGGCCGGTTCTCGAGATACCAGAAGCGTCAGGACATTCTGATCGATGCCATGGCCGCGCTTCCCTCCGACGCACCGGTCCGGCTGACATTGATCGGTGAGGGCGAACGCCGGTCGGAGATGGAGGCGCGCGTCGCCGCCCTCGGTCTCGGCGAAAGGGTGCGGTTCTCGGGATTTGTCGACCAGGCTTCGCTCTGGAACACCCTCTCGAAACAGCAGATTCTGTGCCATTGCGCCGATTACGAGGGTCTGGGCAAAACCGTGATTGAGGCGATGGCGCTCGGCGTTCCGCCGATGGTGTCGGACGTTCCGCCGCTGTCTGACGTCGTCGCGGACGGGCGGACGGGGTTCGTGGTGAAAGAGAACGCGCCTGAGGCCTGGAAAGAGGCGCTTGTGGCTGTCGCCGCCGACCCCGACCGGATGCGGCAGGTCTCTCAGAACGCTGTGGCCTATTGCGCCGCGCAGTACGATCCCGACCGGAACGTCATCGCCTTCGAGGAGGCATTCAGGGCCCTTTTGCGCTGAGCGCGACCGGCGGCGCCGCACCGGTGGCGGGGAAACCGGCGCCCGATGCGGCCTGCACGGGTGCCGCCGCCGTTCCGGTCGGTTCGGATGGCTCGGACCGTCATCGAGCCGCCCGGGGGGCCCTTGCTCTCGGGCTTGGGGAGCTGCGCGGGACCACAGGCGAACTCGTGAACGCCACTCGTGGACGAGGCGGCGTACGACAGGGGCTGATTGCCGCCGCGGGGATTTGCCTTGCCTGCCGCCGCCACCTCGCCTATACGCCACCCGTCGAAGCGGCGAGACAGTCGTGGACGTGAGACTTGAGCAGGGTCGGTCAGCGCCGACCCTCTTGTTTTTTCGTCCCGTCCGTCGTCGGAGACCAACCGTCTCACCTCAGGTGAGCGTCAACCCGAGACCCGCGGAGACAACCGCGCGGCCAGTCAAATCGAACGCCCCGCCCTCAGGTAGCGAAGCGGTAGGGCACAAAAAGGAAACCGAAAGCCACATGGCGCAAAACGCATCGATGGAGGAATTCGAAGCCCTCCTCAACGAAAGCTTCGAGATGGACACGCCCGACGAGGGCTCGGTTGTCAAAGGCAAGGTCATCGCCATAGAGGCGGGGCAGGCCATCATCGACGTCGGCTACAAGATGGAAGGCCGGGTCGAGCTCAAGGAATTCGCAAACCCCGGAGAGGCCCCGGAAATCGCCGTGGGCGATGAGGTGGAGGTGTTCCTCGACCGGGTGGAAAATGCCCGGGGCGAAGCCGTCATCTCCCGCGACAAGGCGCGCCGCGAGGCGGCGTGGGACCGGCTCGAGAAGGCTTATGCCGACGAGAACCGCGTCGAGGGCGCGATCTTCGGGCGCGTCAAAGGCGGCTTCACGGTGGATCTCGGGGGTGCCGTGGCGTTCCTGCCGGGCTCCCAGGTCGATGTGCGGCCCGTGCGCGACGCGGGGCCCCTTATGGGCCTCAAACAGCCCTTCCAGATCCTCAAGATGGACCGGCGGCGCGGCAATATCGTCGTCTCGCGCCGGGCGATCCTCGAAGAGAGCCGTGCCGAACAGCGTGCGGAAGTCATCGCCAATATCCAGGAAGGCGATGCGGTCGACGGTGTCGTGAAGAACATCACCGAATACGGCGCGTTTGTGGACCTCGGCGGGGTCGACGGGCTTCTCCACGTCACCGACATGGCCTGGCGGCGGGTAAACCACCCCTCCGAGATCCTCGAGATCGGCGAGAAGGTGAAGGTCCAGATCATCAAGATCAACAAAGAGACCCACCGTATTTCGCTCGGCATGAAGCAGCTCCAGGACGACCCGTGGGATACGGTCGAGGCGAAATACCCGCTCGACAGCACCCATCAGGGCCGGGTGACGAACATCACCGACTACGGCGCCTTCGTGGAGCTTGAGCCCGGCGTCGAGGGGCTGGTGCATGTCTCGGAAATGTCCTGGACGAAGAAGAACGTCCATCCGGGCAAGATCGTCTCCACGTCGCAAGAGGTCGAGGTGATGGTGCTCGAAATCGACAGCGCCAAGCGCCGGGTGTCGCTCGGTCTCAAGCAGACCATGCGCAACCCCTGGGAGGTCTTCGCCGAGACCCATCCCGAAGGCACACCGGTGGAGGGCGAGGTCAAGAACATCACCGAATTCGGTCTGTTCATCGGCCTCGACAACGACATCGACGGGATGGTGCATCTTTCCGACATCTCCTGGGACCGTCGCGGCGAGGAGGCCATTCAGGACTTCCGCAAGGGCGACACCGTGAAGGCTGTCGTCACCGAGGTCGATGTCGAGAAGGAGCGGATTTCGCTCTCGATCAAGGCGCTCGACGACAGCTTCTCGGATGCCACCGAAGGCGTGAAGCGCGGCGCAGTGGTGACCGTCGAAGTGACCGCAATCGAAACCGGCGGGATCGAGGTGGAGTACGAGGGGATGAAGTCCTTCATCCGCCGCTCGGACCTTTCCCGCGACCGCGCCGAACAGCGCCCCGAGCGGTTCCAGGTCGGCGACAAGGTGGATGCGCGGGTAACCGGCATCGACCAGAAGACCCGCAAGCTCAACCTCTCGATCAAGGCGCGCGAGATCGCCGAGGAGAAAGAGGCGGTGGAGCAGTACGGGTCGTCGGACTCGGGGGCCTCGCTGGGGGATATCCTCGGTGCGGCGCTGAAGGGCGACGACGAGAAGTAAGCTGCGACAGGCGGCAGGAAGGCCCCGCTTCGGCGGGGCCTTTTTTTGTGCAACGGAAGTTTCTTTGTTGCACACAAGCTGCCATGGGCTTATGTGCAACAAAGAAATTTATGTGGCACACATGACTGTCAAACCCCATTCCTCCATCGCCGTGGCCGCCTATTCCGATCTCATGCGGCTCCTGCTCGACGATGCCGCCTCCGAGATCACCGGGTCCATCGAACGACGGACGCGCGGCGGCCGGACATATCTCTACGAACGGCTCAGACGGGGCACAAAATCCTATGCGCGTTACCTCGGGGAGGCCACAGATGAGCTCGAGGCACGACTCCGCCAGGCTGAAGAGCTGCGCCAACGCGCCGCCGCCCGGCGTGCCGAACAGACGCGCCTGGCTCGCGTGTTGCGCGCCGAGGGGTTCGGGCGCCTGGACGCCGAAGCCGGCCAGATCCTGACCGCATTCGCGCGCGCCGGCGTCTTTCGGCTTGGCGGGACGCTTGTCGGCACGGTGGCTTTCAAAGCCTATGAAGGCGAGCTCGGCGCGCGTCTTGGGTTCGACGCCATGGCGCAGACCGGCGACATCGACCTTGCCAGTTTCGAACGCCTTTCCATCGCACTCGGCGACCATGTGACCGAGCAGCTTGGCGCGACCCTGGCGGAGTTCGATTTCGATGCGGTCCCCAGTCTGGCCAAGGGCAAGACCTGGCGCTGGCGGCACGCCTCGCATCCCGTCGAGATCGAGTTTCTGACGCCTGCATTCGGCGACGAAGGCATTCGCGACCTGCCCGCGCTCGGAGTGAGCGCACAATCCCTGCATCATCTGAACTTCGTGCTTTCGAGGCCGATCAAGGCGGTGCTGCTCTATCGCTCCGGCGTGCTCGTCCAAGTCCCCCGCCCCGAGGCCTTCGCGGTCCATAAGCTTATCGTCGCCGACCGCCGCCGGGGCGGGCCCGATCAGGCGAAGTCGCGCAAGGACCGTGCCCAGGCGGCGTTTCTCGTCGAGGTGCTCGCCGAGGACCGTCCCGCCGAGCTTGTCGAGGCGTTCGACGACGCGGTCTCGCGGGGCCCCAAATGGCGTCAGCGGATCGAGGCTTCGCTCCGGCGGATGCCGCAGACGCGGGAGCTGATCGAGGCGGCGCGGAGCGAGGCCTAGGGTCGCGCCCGGTGTCCGAATCGTACTCCCACCGAACGCTGCGCATATTGGCCGGCGCAACCAGCCCGGGTGCTGCACCGCCGAAACCCCGCCAAATTCAGCGCTTTAGTCCGGAGATTCTCCGCCTTGGGCTGCCGGGACGTATTCCGCGCGGGGTGGAATCGCCCTATAGTCCGTGGGTCAGAAGATCAAAACGGGGGGAACGCCATGATCCGATCGGAGCTTGTCCAGAAGATCGCGGATGAGAACCCCCATCTCTACCACCGCGATGTCGAGCGGATCGTGTCGACCATTTTCGAAGAGATCATCAACGCCATGGCGCGGGGCGACCGGGTGGAACTCAGGGGCTTCGGTGCGTTCTCGGTCAAGCAACGCGACGCGCGGGTGGGACGCAATCCGCGTACCGGGGAAAGCGTGCAGGTCGAGGAAAAGCACGTCCCGTTCTTCAAGACCGGCAAGCTCCTGCGCGACCGTCTGAACGGTAAGGCGTGATGTTCTATCTCCGCGTCGGTTTCCTCCTCGCCCTTGCCATCGTGCTGATCACCGTGGCACTTGCGAACCGCGAGGCCGTCACCTTCGCGCTCCTGCCGGGCGACGTGTCGGGGCTTTTGGGGTTTTCCTGGTCCGTCACGCTGCCGCTCTATGGGCTGATCTTCATCGCCATCGTGGCCGGCATTCTCATCGGCTTCGTCTGGGAATGGCTGCGCGAGCACCGTTTCCGGTCGACGGCGGCGCGCGAGCGGCGGGCCCGCGAGAGGCTCGAGCGCGAGATGCGCGACCTGAAGGTCGACGAGGCCAAGGGCGACGACGTGCTTGCGCTGCTGGACGGCACCGGCCGAGGCTGACACGACGCCCCCCATGTCCATACGGGTGAAGATCTGCGGGCTCTCCACGCCGGAGACGGTCGCTGCTGCGGTGGAGGAGGGGGCGGCCTATCTCGGCTTCGTCTTCTTCGAGAGATCCCCCCGCCATGTCGGTTTCGAGACCGCCCGGGCGTTGGCGCTCGATGTGCCGCCGGGGGTGGCGAAGGTGGCGCTGACGGTGAATGCCGAGGACGGGTTTCTCGATGCGCTGACCGGGGCCGTCCCGCTGGACATGCTTCAGCTTCACGGGGGCGAGACGCCCGAGCGGGTGGCCGAGGTCAAGGCGCGTTTCGGGCTGCCGGTGATGAAGGCCGTTGGAGTGGGGTCGGCGGAAGACGTTGGCAGGATTTCGGATTTCGAAGCCGTGGCCGATCAGATCCTCGTCGATGCCAAGCCGCCGAAGGGGGCCGACCGGCCCGGTGGGAATGCGGTGGCCTTCGATTGGGGGTTGATCGCCGGACGGCGCTGGGCGACCCCCTGGATGCTTTCAGGCGGGCTGACGGCAGAGACCGCCATGGCGGCGGTGCGGGTGACGGGTGCTAATCAGCTCGACCTCTCTTCGGGGGTCGAGACGGCCCCCGGGGTGAAGGACGCTGCCTTGATCCGGGATTTCCTCAGAGCCGTCCGGTGAGGGTCGCCTTTCGCGAGGCGGAGCGGGCGGACGTGACAGCCATCGTGGCCTTGCTGAGGGACGATGCGCTCGGCGCGGCCCGGGAGGGAAGCGACATCGCCCCCTATCTCGCGGCGTTCGACGCGATGGCCGGCGAGGGCGGCAACCTCGCGGTCGTCGGCGAGGCGGACGGCCGGATCGTGGCCACCTACCAGATCACGTTCATCGCCGGGCTGTCGCTGAGCGCGGCGCGGCGGGCGCAGATCGAAGGTGTCCGGGTGGCGCGGGACATGCGCGGGCAGGGGATCGGGCGGGCGATGTTCGCCGATGCCGAGGCGCGGGCCCGGGCAGCGGGGTGCCGGCTGATGCAGCTTACGATGAACGCAACCCGAACCGACAGCGCGGCCTTCTACGACCGTCTGGGCTTCGTGCCGAGCCATGTCGGATACAAACGGCCGCTCTAACCTTCCCTTAACCCTGATCTGCGAGCTGTGGGCCATGGCCCTGCCCGACCACATCACCCCCGAACGCTGGCTGGCTCAGGTCTTTTCCTCGGGGCCCGCGACGAAGGGCGGAATCGTCAAGCGGCAGGTGCGCGATGTCGAGCGGCTCGTCGGTCGGGCGATGTTTCTGCGCGAAGTCGAACGACGGGGCTTTCAGGCGGTGGAGAATGGCGGGCATTTCGTTGTGTTCTGCAACCGCCTGCCGATCCGCCGGGTTCGGGCGTAAATCCGCGTCGACGCGGATTTCGGACGCGGTTTCGAAACCGCGTCGGGAAGCCGTTGCGAAACGGCTTGGGCCCCGTTAGCAAGGAGCGTCCGATTGAAAGCCTGCCATGCCCGACGATCTTTTGAACTCCTTCATGACCGGCCCGGACGAAAACGGCCGGTTCGGCGATTTCGGCGGTCGGTTCGTCTCCGAGACGCTGATGCCGCTCATCCTCGACCTCGAGGCCGAATACGAGCGCGCCAAAACCGACCAGAGCTTCTGGGACGATATGGAGGACCTCTGGACCCACTATGTCGGCCGCCCGAGCCCGATGTATTTCGCCCCGCGTCTCACCGAGCGGCTCGGGGGGGCGAAAATCTACCTCAAGCGCGATGAGCTCAACCACACCGGCGCGCACAAGATCAACAACGTTCTGGGGCAAATCCTCCTGGCCCGGCGGATGGGCAAGACCCGGATCATCGCCGAGACAGGCGCAGGGCAGCACGGGGTCGCGACGGCCACGGTCTGCGCGCGGTTCGGGCTGAAATGCGTCGTCTATATGGGCGCCCATGACGTCGAACGGCAGGCGCCGAACGTCTTTCGGATGCGGCTTCTCGGCGCCGAGGTCGTGCCGGTGACGTCGGGGCGCGGTACGCTGAAGGACGCGATGAACGACGCGCTCAGGGACTGGGTGACGAATGTCCGCGACACATTCTACTGCATCGGCACCGTGGCGGGCCCCCATCCCTACCCGGCGATGGTGCGGGACTTTCAGTCGATCATCGGCCGCGAGGCCAAGGCGCAGCTTCTGGAGCTCGAAGGCCGGCTGCCCGACACGATTGTCGCCTGTATCGGCGGCGGCTCGAATGCGATGGGCCTCTTCTACCCGTTCCTCGACGACAAAGAGGTGCGGATCATCGGGGTCGAGGCCGGCGGCAAGGGCGTCAACGAGAAGATGGAGCATTGCGCGAGCCTCACCGGAGGGCGGCCCGGGGTGCTCCACGGCAACCGGACCTATCTTTTGCAGGACGAGGACGGGCAGATCCTCGAAGGCTTCTCGATCTCGGCCGGCCTCGACTATCCGGGGATCGGGCCGGAGCATTCCTGGCTCCACGATATCGGGCGGGCGGAATATGTCGCGATCACCGATACCGAGGCGCTCGCGGCCTTCCAGCTCTGCTGCGAGACCGAAGGGATCATCCCCGCGCTCGAGCCCTCCCATGCGCTGGCCCATGTGGCCAAGATCGCCCCGGAGCTGCCGGGCGATCACATCCTCTGCATGAACATGTGCGGGCGCGGCGACAAGGACATCTTTACCGTCGCCAAGGCGCTCGGAGTGGAGATGGAAGCCGGCGGGTGAGCCCCGTAAACCGAGGTTTATGCGCCTAACCCTGGGGTTTACATCCCCCCGCATAACCCCCGGGCTAATATCCTTGAAGCGGTTTTCGGGCAGGACTGCCGGTGTTCGCACTTCCGCGACGTTACCGAAAGGATATTCCAAATGAACAAGCTCTTCACACTTTCCGCTGGCGCGGCCCTGTTCGGCACCACCGCCCTTGCGCAGACCAGTTACCCGCCGGCGATCCAGGGCCAGATCGACCGTCTCGTCGCCAATGGCTTCACGGTGACCGAGGTCTACCGCCAGGGCCGTTATGCCGAGATCGACGCGATGGGTCCCGACGGGCGGCGCTACGAACTCGAACTCAACAACAATGTCTGGGAGATGAGCCTGCGCGGCAATGACGAGGAGGACGATGAGGAGGACGACGAAGACTTCGACGACGAGGATGACGAGGCGTTCGACGACGAAGACGACGAAGATGAAGATCAAGACGAAGATGAAGACGATGAAGACGACGAAGACGACGAAGATGAAAGTGACGAGCGCGACGAACGCAATGAGCGCAACGAACGCAACGAACGCAACGAACGCGACGACAACGATGACGATGACGACGAAGGCGACGACGAGTGAGCATTCAATTCGCTGACATCGTCCGCCCGGCGCGCAGGTCCGCGCCGGGCGACCGGCCCCGCGCAGAACCGATGGCAGACACCGTCAAACACGAAAAGCTCTTCGCGACGCCGCTTCTGCGCTACGCGGTGCCCGATCACGAGGCCCTGAACGCCAGCCTGATCGAGGAGGGCGCGAAGCTCCGCGCCGCCTCGCCCGGCGTCGACAAGTCGAACCGCAACGGCTGGCATTCGGCGGGAAACATTTTTGCCGAGGAGGCCGACTGCTTCGCCACCTTGGGCGAGATCGCCCGCGAGGCGGTGCTCGACGCGACCCGGCGGATCAAGGCGAAGGCCGATCCGGCCACGTTGCGCCTGAAGGTCTCGGGCTGGATGAACGCCAATCCGCCCGGCGGCTTCAACGCGCCCCACACTCACCCAGGCGCCCATTGGTCGGGGGTTTACTACGTCTCGCAGCCCGAGGTGGAGGTCGGCAATTCCGGCATGATCGAGTTTCTGGACCCGCGCTCGGACCTGCCCAATTGGCGGCTTCTGGGGGCGCCGGCCTTCCGTGCCAAGAAGAAGCTGCGCCCACGGCCCGGAGAGCTCATCCTCTTTCCGTCCTATCTCACCCATTGGGTCTATCCCAACGAGGCGGGGGGCGAGCGTGTGTCGATCGCCTTCAATGCCACCTTCCGCAAGAAGCGCGGAAATTGACCGGCCCCGGCCTTGCCAACGGGCCGGGGACCAACAAAGGTCCTTCCATGTTGAAACGATTGCTCCTCGTTCTCGCCCTCACGCTCGCCGGGTTTCCTGCGGCCGCTCAGGGCGATGCCCTGCGCGACCGGATCGTGCGTGAATTGCGCGACGAGGGGTTCACCGAGATACGGATGTCGCGCACCCTTCTCGGTCGGGTGCGGTTTCTCGGCATCGGCCCGCCGGGCCGCCGCGAAATCGTCTTGAACCCCGCGACGGGCGTGATCCTGCGCGACTACTTTCAGGCGGGGGCCGCTCTGCCGAGCCAGTCGGGGCAAGGCGGGTCTTCGTCCAGTGGTGCCACCGGCGCCACCGGGGCGGCGGGCGGCGGCAGCGACGACGACGACGATGACGACTGGAACGAAGACGACGACGACGATTGGGGGGGCAATGACAACGATCGCGACGATGACGATGATGATGACGATCGTGGCGACCGGAGCGGCGGCAGTGGCGGCAGCGGGGGTGGCGGCGGCGGCGACCGAGACGATGACGATGACGACGACGATTGACGGCCGGTTCGGGCCGGTTTGACCCTGGTGCCGGAGCCGTCGTGAAAGGCCGAATCTTCCTCGCCCTGGTTCTTTGCATTCAGGCGCTCTGCGCGGGGTTCTTCGTCGCCGACATCACCGTTTCCGTCTTCGGCATCGAGGTCACGCCGCTCGACTGGGCTCTGGTGGAACTGATCGAGATCGGCGCCGCCCTCGGGCTCGTCCTTGGCCTCGTCGTCGGCTGGATCGCAATCAGACAGGCCCGGGCCAGGACGCGGGCGGCCGAAGACGCTCTGCGGCTGGCCTCGGGCGCTTTCATGGAGGTCCTCGAAGAGCGGTTCGCCGAATGGGCGCTTACGCCGGCCGAGCGCGATGTGGCCCTCTTTGCGATCAAGGGGCTCTCGACCCAGGAGATCGCCACGCTCCGGAACGCCTCCGAAGGCACGGTGAAGGCGCAGACGGCGGCGATCTACCGCAAGGCCGGCGTCAGCGGGCGGCCGCAGCTTCTCAGCCTCTTCATCGATGAGCTGATGGAGGTCGCGCCCTAGCCGGTCTCGGAAAGCGCATGGGCTTCGAGCACCGCCATGGGCACGATGTCGAGCGCCCGGGTATGGGTTGCGGCAAGGTCCACCCTGGGGCCGACGCCCTCATCGGCGGCCTGGAGGAACCGACTGGCGCAGAGGCACCAGCGGTCGCCGGGTTTGAGGCCGGCGAAGTCGAACTCGGGCCGGGGGGTCGACAGGTCGTTGCCGACGTATTTCGAGAAGGCGAGGAACTCCGCCGTCATCACTGCGCAGACAGTGTGGGAGCCCCGGTCCTCGGCGCAGGTGTTGCAATGGCCGTCACGGAAAAACCCGGTGACGGGGTCGGTGGAGCAGGGCTGAAGCGCGGCGCCGAGGACGTTGTCGGACGGGTCGGGCTTGGTCATGGCGCTCTCCTTCGTCCCCAGAGATAGGGCGTCTGGCGGGGCGGGCGAGATTTCGAAATCCCGCGCTCTGCGGTTTCGAAACCGCAGGGTCAGCGGGGGAGGGCGGAGGGCCCCGTCCAGTCGACCCAGCGGCCGTGGAAATCGACCCGGGCCAGCGGGTGGGTCGCGCCGCCGGGCCAGAGCGTGAGGGTGAGCGCGGCACCCCGGCCGCCGTCGGCTTCCATCGAGAGCCGGGCCAGCGGCGCGGCTTCGGTGGCCGCCGCCCCGGCGGCTTCGAGCGCGGCAAGGGCTCTGCGGGCGGTCGCCTCGGGGAAGTACTGCCAGGCGACGGTGTGGACGACGACGCGGGCCCGGTCCGGTGCGGGTTCTTCGAGGACCCATTCGAGGAAATCCGCGGCATCGCCCGCGACGATCTCGGCCGGTGCCGCGCGGGCCTCGGCGATGGCCGCGCGGGTGCGGGCGAGGCGGTCGGGCTGGTCGGGCCAGAGGTAGGACAAGAGCCGGTGTTCGCCCCGTGGGTCCAGCGGGTCGATGGGGGCGAGGTCGATGCCGGTACGGCGAACAACCGAGACTTCGGCGGGAGCCGGGGCGGGGCCGCTCCAGTCGGGGGCGAGACGCACCGCCGCGTCGACCGATCCGAGCCGGTGGGTGGCAGTGTGCAAGGCGAAGCGGTCGGCGCGAAGGTTGAGGCCCGCGCTGGTGCCGAGTTCGACAAGCTCAAGGGGCAGCCCGTACCGGGCAGCGATCATATGAAGGCCCGGTAGGATCGCCACCGAGCGGCGGACTTCGTTGGTCTGGGGCGGGCTTTCGAGAGCTCGGAGGATTGCCGCGAAATCGCTCGCCAGCGCATCGGCGACTGCCGCCCAGACGGCGTCGTCCGTGGTGTCTCGGGGCGGATAGACGGGGGTGAGATGCGGGTGCCCGCCGAGGACGAGGCCGTGGAGCGCACCGGCGACGCGGAGCGGCAGGGACGAGGCCGAGGGGTGCGGGTCGTCGGGCCAGTCCCGCAGCCGCCGGGCGACGGGGCCATCGGGCCAGTCGCTTGTGGCAAAGAGCGCCATGAGCCGTTCCATGAAAGGCGAGCCCAGCTCGGCGCAGGCTTTCGATTGAAAGGCGAAGGCGTCGCGGACGGGGCTCACCTGAACCGGTCGACGAGTTTTTGTAAGGGGCTGCGGGGGTCTTCGGGCGCGCGAGGACCCGGCTCGGGGGCCGGGTCGGGGTCTTCACGCTTCGTCGTCGAGGACCGGGGCGGATTGAGCCTGAGCGCCACGGCGTTCTGGAACCGGCCCGTATCGCCGGCGGCGAGGGCCTCGGCGCCGTCGGAGATACCTCTCAGCAAGTCGTCGAGCCAGGCCTCGTCCGCCTTCGGGAAGTCGTGGAGCACGTAGCCCGGCACCCGGTCCTTGTGGCCGGGGTGGCCGACGCCCATCCGCACGCGGGTATAAGCCTCGCCGATATGGGCATGGAGAGAGCGAAGCCCGTTATGGCCGGCATGGCCACCGCCCGATTTGACCCGGAGCTTGCCCGGCGCGAGGTCGATCTCGTCGTGGAAGACCACCACGTCTTCGGGCGCGAGCTTGAAGAACCGCATCGCCTCGCCGACCGACTGACCGGAGAGGTTCATGAAGGTCTCAGGCTTCAGGAGCATCACCTTTTCGGACCCGAGCCGGCCCTCCGAAAGCGCCCCCTGGAACTTTCCGCGCCAGGGAGAAAAGCCATGGTCGGCGGCGATCCGGTCGACCGCCATGAATCCGATGTTGTGGCGGTGCCGGGCGTATTTGGGGCCGGGGTTTCCGAGGCCGACGAAGAGGCGCATGGGCGTGTTTCGGGGTTGTTGCGGGGTCGCTTCTACTTGCCCCGGGCGGGCGGGAATTTCCAGCCCGGCGGGTGAAGTGCGGATTTCTGACGAAAATTCGGGGGTTTGTGATAGCCTGATGCGAGGGCCAGGGCCTTTCGAGGAGGAGGGGATCATGGCCAGGCGCGCGCCGCAGGAGCACGGATTCACCATCAATCATCTATCGGCCGTCGTGATCGGCGGGGCTGCACTATCGTTGTTTCTCTATCTCAACAGCGAGGGCCGGCTAGGGCATACCGGCGGCGACGACGAAGCCCTCGCCGAGGCGCTCGAAGAGCACGCCCCCGAAAGCCAGGCCGCGGCCTGGGGCAACTGGCGGCCGAGCCCGGTGGGGGTGATCGACGACGAGGCCACCGAGGAGAGCTTTTTCGTCGAGGCGCCCGAAGTGGTGGAGCTCGCCTGGGGCTGGAGCCATGCGCGGGCCGAGCCGATCCCTACGGTGTGTATCGACTACGGCGTCGATCGGCGGACCGCCCAGACCTCCGACATCGAGATCACCGAGGTGCGCGACAGCTACGCGCTCGCCAAGGCGCTCAACGTGTCGTCGAGCGTGTCGGTCAAAGGTGTCGGCTATCAGGTGAGCGGGAAGGCGAGTTTCGCCAGGAACACCAACGTCTCATCGTCCTCGGTGACGTTCCTCGTCAATGCCGAGGTGCTGAACGGGGCCGAATACGTGCGCCCGCCCGAAGAGGGGCCGGGGGGCATCGTCGGTGCGGTGCGGCTCACCGAGGCGGCCGCGGCGCTGGCATTGAGAGACATCGAACGGTTCCAGGCGGTCTGCGGCGAGGGGTTCGTCTCGGCGACGATCTCCGGGGCGCGGGCCTATCTACTGGCCGAAACCGAGACCGCCAGCCGGTCCGAGCGCCAGGCGGTGCGGGCCTCGGTGAAGGGGTCGGGCTGGGGGGCGACGGCCAGTGCCGCGGCCGGGCATACCTCAACCGCCGAGACCCAAAGCCTCAACCGCAACCTCACGTTCTACCAGCAGGGCGGGGCGGCGATCCCCGACGCGCCGGCCGGTGCCACAGGTCTTGCGGAAGCGGTGGCGGCCCAGGCGTCTCTGCCGAAGGACGCCGGCGAAGCCATCGAGCGGATCACCCAATTGCCGGTGGCCGCCGCCAGTGCCGGCAAGATCTTCGAATTGCAGATCACGCCCTACCAGGTGCTTGAGAACTTCCCGCGCGGCGAAGACCTTCTGGCCGCCGACGACGAGCACGAGGAGATCGCCGCCGATTGGGGCGCCTACCAGACGCTTTACGCCGACCTCAAGGCGGTGCTCGAAACGCCGGCGGCTTATCTCGGGCCGATCCGGCGCCGTGCGGGCGAGGGCGTCGGGGCGACCTGTGTGCTGCAAATGACGCCGCTCGTGGAGGGGCTGGTGCTGAACATGGAGGCGATGGCCGTGGTGGAGGGCCTTCAGGACATGACGCTGAGGGCCATGAACGAGATCGAGATCGCCGCCGAGACCTGCATGATCGTCGAGGAGCATTGCCAGTACGACGGCGACCTCGTGCGCTCGCCCTATTCGGTGCGCGCCGGGATGCCGCTTTTGCGCGATGTCGCCCCGACCGTGGCGGCCTTCGCAGGTACCGTCGCCGAGGTCAGCCTTTACGGCGATCTCCTGACCCGGGTCGTCAGTGCCAAGATCGCCGAGGATGCCGCAAGGGTCGCCGAGGCCGAGGCGGCGGGAGACGACACCGCGCTGGCCGCGGCGCGGACGGCGCTCGCCAGGGCGACGGAGGCCCGCACCGCGTTGGAGGAGACCCTGGCGCGGGAGGTGGCCGAGACGCTGCCCGATGGCGAGGACCACCTGATCCAGCATCTGAGAGAACCCGCGCTCGGCCGCTGCGTGTTCGGGGCGGGGACCTCGGGCTGCATCTCGAACGCCGAGATCCGCGGCTGGGCGGCGCGGACGGGGCTTGCCACGATTGTCACCGCCGACAAGGCGGTCACCCGGGCGCGGCTCGAAACCGACTGCGGGGTGGACGCCGCCCACATCGTCCCCGGCGATGCCGACGATGCCTCCGCTCCGACGCCGTGGTTTCCTGCCGCCGCCCTCGCCTGCGTGACTGCGCCGCAGACGGAGATTTCGGCCAACTGAACAGAAACGGGGCCCCGAAGGGCCCCGCCATCCGCCGCCCTGTGCGGGTTTAGTCTTCGGTGGCGCTCTCCGCCTCGTACTCGGCGGTTGTCGGCACTTCGTCGGCTTCCGCTGCACCCTCCTCGTCGTCCTGCGAGGCAAGGCCGGAGGGGGCCGAGATGTTGGCGATGACGAAGTCGCGGTCGATGGTGGGCTTGGCGCCCGCCGGGAGCGTCACCCCGGAAATCGTCGCGGTGTCCCCGATCTCCATGCCGGAGATGTCGACCGTCACGCTTTCGGGGATGTCGGCGGCCGTCACGATGAGCTCGACCTCGGGGCGCACGAGCGTCAGCACGCCGCCCTTCCGGAGCCCCGGTGCCGCGTCCTCGCCGACGATTTCGACGGGGATGAAGAGGTTGACCTTCGAGGTCCGCTTCAGACGCATGAAGTCGACATGGGTCGGCAGGTCTTTCACGACGTCGCGCTGGACGTTGCGGCAGATGACCCGGACGTCGTCATGCCCCTCGACCTTCATGTTGAAGAGCGTCGAGAGGAACCTGCCCTGCTTGAGCCGTTTCAGAAGCACGTTGAAGGGGATGTTGATCGGCAGAGGGTCCGTGCCGCCGCCGTAAATGATGCCAGGAACGAGCCCGTCTCTGCGGGCTTGACGGGCGGCCCCCTTGCCTGTCCCCGTCCGTTCCGTGGCGATGAGATCGGGGATCTCGCCAGCCATGGGTTGTCTCCAGTTTTGTGAACCGGCGGCCTCCAAGGGTGTCCGCCAGAGAAGGCCGGTGTTTAGCGAGGGGTCGGGGAGGGGGCAAGGGAAATCTGGCGAGCGTTGCGCGCCGCGCGGGCGGGCGTTCGAGTATTTCTGGAACAAAGAAGGGGGGGTCTGAGGCCCGGTGCGCTGCTCGGAGCGATCAGGGGCTGGCGTGGCCGGAGACCGGGATCGCGTGGCCGGCGGCCCAGGCGGCGATGGCCCGTCGATGGGTCGGATTGAGCGTCGGAAGCCGCAGGCACCTCGGGCTGCGCGCCCAGCGGCGGTGCCAGCGAAACACGACGCCGCCGGGGTCGATGGCAACGCCCGCGATCCGGTCGGGCGCGAGGTCGAGCCCACCCCAGCGGAGCCAGTTGTCGGGGACGACGTAGCGCCGCAGCCCCGGGCGGTAGAGCTCGGGGCCTTCGAGCCGGAGGCCCGTCGCGTCAAGCCGGAGTGTCGCCGGCGTCTCGGGTGTTCTGGCGGCAAAGAGTGCCAGCCGCAGAAGAAAGATCGAGGGCATCGCGATGAAGACGAACCCGATGAGGAAGAGATTGGCCGAGACCGGGAGTTGCGACCCCAGGAGCTGCGGAAGTTGGCCGATGGCGAAGGCCGTGGGCAGGAGACCGGCATAGGCCATCGGCGGGATGCGGGGCATCAGATCTGCCAGGCGTACCGGCTCCCATGAGAACGAGAGCCCGCCGCCGTCCTCGTCGAGGCGGACCGTCCACCAGGCGCGGCGCCGGAAGATCGCGCGCTGCCGCGCCCGGGCAAGGCGCCAGAGGCGGGCGATCACGACGAGGCTGGCGGCCAGAACGACGATGAGCGGGAGGGAATCTCCGGCGGTCGAGAGCCGGATGAAGGCGAGGGCGAGAAGGGCGGCGAGAAAGACGAGGCTCACGGGAAAGCGGAGCAGACCGATGCGCCTGCGGATCGGCATCTCCGGCAGGTCCGGAGGCAGGGCGTCGAGCGGGTCGGATGCGGCCATGGCGGGGCCTTACCCCCGCCAGATGGCAAAATCATGGAACCGGTTCAGCCGGGGCTGCGCGCGAGTTCCAGATTGGGCTCGATCTCGCCATAGGCGCAATTGGCGCGGAGAAGCTCGGCATGGGCGGCGTCGACGGGAAGGCGAATGAGGGTCCTGGTGTCGAGATAGGACGTTGTCATCGCCGCCAGCTGCGGCGCGGTGGGGTCCGTCATGTCCCAGGTGGCATAGCCGCAGACGAGGTTGCGGCCGTTTGCCCAGGTGCCCATGAAGTCGACCGTGCCCGACAGCCGGTCGGTGGGGTACCAGGTGATCTGGTAGGCGGTGAGGTTCGCCACGGGTCCGTTCTCGGACCGGAGCGCCCGCTGTCCCGCCGCCGGCAGACCGACCGGCTCGGCCTCGCCCGTCAGCGCGCGGAGGTGCAACCGCGGCGTCCCGGGGGCTGCGCTTTCGGCCTCCATGGCGTCGAAGAGCGCCTCGGTGGCGCGCACGAGGCTCAGGGTTTCGGGGCCGAACTCGACCTTGTCGGCGGACGTGTAAAGACCGCCGGCCGCCGCTGGAAGGCCGAAGAGGAAGAGAACCAGAACCGCAATCGCACGCAAAACCATGGCGCCCACCAAATCGTTACACTCCCGCCTTAGCGCGGTGGCGCCGAATGCGGCAAGTTCCGGGCGGAGGCATGGCCGGTTTAGGGTGAATTCTGCGTCGTTTCCGCATCAATTCCGGGCAATGGGAGGGGATTGTTTCCCATCGGCGTATTGCTGTCGATCCTTGCGGATGTCGCAGGGGTGCGAGTCGCGCGGGGGTTGCACGGCGGGGCGGCGGTCCGCGGGGAACGGCCGGTGCGGGGCGGGCGTTGGACAACGGACGGGGTGCCCTGGCGGTGGAGCCCGGCCCGGGACGGGTGGGCGTTGGGCGGCGCCCGGGAGGGAGTCAGCGGTCCCAGTCGCCGGAAAAGCCCTTCGGGACGTGGAGGATGTCGCGGTCGATCGCGGCGATGGAGGTGCGCCCCGAGAGCGCCATGGTGTATTCGAGCTCGCGCTGGAGGACGCGGAGGGCTTCGGAGACGCCCTTTTTGCCCATCGCGCCCAGCCCATAGACCATCGCCCGTCCGATCATCACGCCCTTCGCGCCGAGGGCGAGAGCCTTGAGGATGTCCTGGCCCGAGCGGATGCCGCTGTCGAGATGGACCTCGACCTTGTCGCCGACCGCCTCGACCACCGGTTCGAGCGCGCGGATCGACGACAGCGCCCCGTCGAGCTGCCGCCCGCCGTGGTTCGACACGACAATGGCGTCGGCCCCGGCGTTGATCGCCTTCGCGGCATCCTCGGCGTCCATGATGCCCTTGACGATGACCTTGCCGTCCCACATGCGCCGAAGCTCGGCGACCCGGTCCCAGTCGAGCGCCTGGTCGAAGGCCTGACCGGTCCAGCTTGTGAGCGAGCGGGGGTCGGTGACCCCTTTGGCGTGGCCGACGACGTTACCGAAGGTGCGGCGGGGGGTGCCGAGCATCTCAAGGCCCCAGGGGATCTTCGTGGCGAGGTTGAGCATCGTCGCCAGCGTGGGTTTCGGGGGCGCGGAGAGGCCGTTCTTGAGGTCCTTGTGGCGCTGGCCCTGAAGCTGGAGGTCGAGGGTGATGACGATGGTCTCGCAGCCGGCGGCCTTGGCGCGGGCGAGAAGGCGGGTCATGAAGTCGTCGTCCTTCAGCGTATAGACCTGGAACCAGAAGGGTTTGGAGGTCTTCGCCGCGACATCTTCGATGGAGCAGATTGAGAGCGTGGAAAGCGTGAAGGGGATGCCGAAGGTTTCGGCGGCTTGCGCGGCCTTGATCTCGCCATCGGCCGATTGCATGCCCAATAGTCCCACAGGCGCGATCGCCACCGGCATGGCCACCTCTTCGCCGACCAGCGTGGAGGCGGTGGAGCGGTGCGTCATATCGACCGCGACGCGCTGGCGGAAATAGAGCCTGTCGAAATCGGAGCTGTTCTCGCGGAAGGTCTGTTCCGACCAGGAGCCCGTCTCGGCGTAATCGTAGAACATCTTCGGGACCCGGCGTTTGTAGATGCGCTTGAGGTCTTCGATTTCGGTGATGACGGGCATGGGCGGGGCTTCCGGCGAGGTGGTGCGGAACGGTTACCAAAATCGGGCTGGCCTTCAATGGGGCGTTTCGGCTTGACTATAGTACGACATCGCACTAACTAATGCGATATCGTACTAGATTGGAGCGCCCGGACATGGCCCTGACCCGCAGACAAACCCTTTCGATCCTCGGTGGCGGCGCGATCCTCGCCGCCGGAGGTGTCGGCTATTCGGTGACCCGGATGCCGCAGACCGCCCAGAGCCCCTGGGCCGCCGCCGGCGCCTATGCCGACCCGCGCAAGAACGCGCTGAGCTATGCGGTACTCGCCCCGAACCCCCATAACCGGCAGCCCTGGCTGGTGGATCTCGCCACCCCGGGCGAGGTGACCCTCTATGTCGATACCGAGCGGCTCTTGCCCCATACCGACCCCTTCAGCCGCCAGATCGTGATCGGGCTGGGGTGCTTTCTCGAAACCATGTCGATTGCCGCCAATGCGGCCGGTTACGGGGTGGAGATCGAGGTGTTCCCCGAAGGCGGCGACCCGCGCGCGCTCGATGGCCGGCCCGTGGCCCATGCGCGCTTCAGCCCCGGTGCCGGGGTGCCGGAGCCGCAGATGTTCGAGGCGATCCCGCACCGGCGGTCGGTGAAGGAGCCCTACGACACCGCGCGAACCGTGCCCGAAGCCGCGCTGGCGACCCTGCGGGCGGCAGGGGCGGCGGGCAGTGCGATTGCCACGACCGGGGAGACCGGCGCGGTTGCCGCGCTCAGGGACATCACCGCGCGTGCTTTCCAGATCGAGTTCGAGACGCCGCGCACCTACAAAGAAAGCGTCGATCTTTTTCGGATCGGGCACCGGGAGGTCGATGCGAGCCCCGACGGGATCGACTTCACCGGGCCGACCTTCGAGAGCCTGCGGCTCGCACGACTTTTCACCCGCGAAGGCGCGCTCGACACCGGGAGCATCGCCTATCGGTCGGGGATCGACATGGTCACCGCGAACTCGATGACCGGCATGGCCTATGTCTGGCAGGTGACTGAGACCAACACCCGGGCCGACCAGATCGCCGCCGGACGCGACTGGATGCGCATCCATCTCGCCGCCACCGCAGAAGGGCTGTCGGTGCAGCCGATGAGCCAGGCGCTTCAGGAGTTTCCCGAGATGGCCGGACCCTACGGCGAGGTCCACGCCATGCTGGCGCCCGGCGGCGGAACGGTGCAAATGTTGGGGCGCCTGGGGTATGGGCCCGAGGTGGGTGCGGCGCCGCGCTGGCCGCTGGAGGCGAAGATCAGGGGGGATGAGCCAGGAGCGTGACGCCATGTTCTTCCGGCTCTTCAACGAGATCGGGATCGTGGAGCAACTGAGCCGCGCCTTGCTGGAGGCGCGGCTTCCGCACGGGCTGACGCGGCCGCATTTCACGGTCTGCAACCACCTCATTCGGGTGAAGGACGGTCAGACCCCGCTCGATCTCGCCCGGGCCTTTCAAGTGCCGAAGACGACGATGACCCACACGCTTTCCGGCCTCGAAAAGCACGGGCTGGTCGAGTTGCGCCCGAACCCCGAGGACGGGCGGTCGAAACGGGTCTGGCTGACGCCGGCGGGCCGGGCGTTTCGGGATAAGGCGATTGCCGATCTCGGCCCCGTCTTCGACGATCTCGCCGGGGGGGTGGACCCGGGGCGGCTTCAGGCGATCCTGCCGGCGCTGGAAGAACTGCGGGTGTTTCTCGACGCCTATCGCAGCGCCAAGACCGGAGGGCCGCCGAGGTTTGGGTTGGCTCAGGTCGGGCGAAAGAGGGACCCGCCCCGGACGTGATCCGGGGCCCCGCTGAGCTGGGCAGGCCGTATGGTCGAGGCCCCGGATCACGTCCGGGGCGGGTGTTCTTCGATATCGTTGAACTGGCACCTGCTCAGGCCCGGTGGGCGCCATCGGCGAGGGATTTCACGAAGGCGAGGATGTCGGCCGGCGCGTCTCCCCGGCCGATCCGCTCGACGATGGCCGAGCCGACGACCGCGCCGTCGGCCACCGATGCGATATCGGCCGCCGCCTCGGGCGTCTTGATCCCGAACCCCACCACCACGGGCAGTCCGCTGGCCGCCTTGATCCGCGCGACCGCCGGGCCGACATCGGAGGCGACCGCGTCGGCCGCCCCGGTGATGCCGGTGATCGAGACGTAATAGACGAAGCCGGAGGTGTTGGTGACGACCTTCGGGAGGCGTTTGTCGTCGGTCGTGGGGGTCGCGAGGCGGATGAAATCGAGCCCGGCGGCGCGGGCCGGGAGGCACAGCTCCGGGTCTTCCTCGGGGGGCAGGTCGACGATGATGAGCCCGTCGATACCCGCCTCGGTGGCCTCGGCGAGGAACTGCTCCACGCCCTTCGAGTAGATCGGGTTGTAATAGCCCATGAGCACGATGGGCGTCGTCTGATCGGTCTCGCGGAAGGCACGGACCATCGCCAGCGTACCGTCGAGCGTCTGGCCCGCGTCGAGGGCGCGCTGGCCGGCGAGCTGGATCGTCGGGCCGTCGGCCATCGGGTCGGTGAAGGGGACGCCGAGCTCGATGATGTCGACCCCGGCGGCAGGCAGGCCCTTCATGATCTCAAGCGAGATCGCGGGGTCGGGGTCGCCGGCCATGATATAGGCCACGAACGCCTTCTTCCCCTCGGCCCCGAGCCTCGCGAACGTGTCGTCGATCCGCGTCATTGTCTCTCCCCGTCGCGCCCGCGTGGGTGTGCGACAGGCGGGGCGGGAAATCAATGGCTCTCGGGCGGTTCCCCGTCGGTGCCGACCATCCAGCGGATGCCGAAGCGGTCGGTGCAGGTGCCAAAGCCCGCCGACCAGAAGGTGGGCTCGAAGGCCATGGTGACCTCCCCGCCCGCGGCGAGCTTGTCGAAGATCGCGCGGGCTTCGTCGGCGGTTGGGTAGGAGAGCAGGACCGAAGCGCCAGCCATAGCGTCGGACTGGCCGAAGATGTTGTCGGAGGCCATCAGCATCCCGTCGCCGATCTTGAGGTCGGTATGGGCGATCCAGTCCCTGCGGTCGTCGGGCACAGGCACGTCGGGCATGTCGCCGGCCCTCATCATCGGCCCCGGCTCGGTGCCGAAGATCGCGCCGTAGGCGGCCATGGCCTCGGCGCAATTGCCGTTGAAGAAGAGATAGGGCGTGGGGTGCATGTGGTTTTCCTCCCGTTTGCAAGCGGGGGCGAGGGTCTCACGGGGGGCGTGAGTCGGGCAAGCGGCGCACCGCGTCCCGGGCTCGACCCGGGACCTCGACCGGCCTGGTGCTGCGGTGGAGCGGGGCCCCGGATCACGTCCGGGGCGGGGTTGGCTTGAGGCCATCTGGGGCCAAGCGCTTGCCCTTGGGCGACGCGGCGCGTATCGGTCTCGCGCCGCTGAGCAGAGGATCGCACCCATGGGCTTCAAAACCGGGATCGTTGGCTTGCCGAATGTTGGAAAGTCCACGCTTTTCAACGCCCTGACCCGCACCGCCGCGGCACAGGCGGCGAACTTCCCGTTCTGCACCATCGAGCCCAATGTCGGTGAGGTGGCGGTGCCGGACCCGCGGGTGCGGGTGCTTGCCGAGATCGCGAAGTCGAAGGAGACGATCCCGGCCCGGATGACCTTCGTCGACATTGCGGGCCTGGTGAAGGGGGCTTCGAAGGGGGAGGGGCTGGGGAACCAGTTTCTTGCCAATATCCGCGAGGTCGATGCCATTGCCCATGTTCTTCGGTGTTTCGACGATCCCGACGTGACCCATGTGGAGGGCCGCACCGACCCCGTGGCCGATGCCGAGACCATCGAGACCGAACTGATGCTCGCCGACCTCGAAAGCATCGAGCGGCGGCTCCAGAACATCGTCCGCAAGGTGCGCGGCGGCGACAAGGAAGCGGTGCAGCAGGAGCGGCTTTTGAAGGCCGCGGCGGAGGCGCTCGAAGCGGGGCGGCCGGCACGCAGCGTCGCGGTGGATACCGAGGACGCAAAGGCGTGGAAGGGCTTGCAGCTTCTGACCTCGAAACCGGTGCTCTATGTCTGCAATGTCGACGAGTCGGATGCCGGCGAGGGCAACGCCCACTCGGCCGCCGTCGCCGCCCTCGCCGCCCGGGAGGGCGCGGCCTCGGTGGTGATCTCGGCCAAGATCGAGGAGGAGATCGCCCAGCTCGATGCCGACGAGGCGGCGGAGTTCCTCGATGAACTGGGGCTCGACGAGGCGGGGCTCGACCGGCTCATCCGCGCCGGCTACGATCTTCTGGGGCTTCAGACGTATTTCACCGCCGGGCCGAAGGAGACCCGCGCCTGGACGATCCGCGAGGGCACGACCGCACCCCAGGCGGCCGGCGTGATCCATGGCGATTTCGAACGCGGCTTCATCCGTGCCGAGACGATTTCCTACGACGATTACGTCGCCCATGGCGGCGAACAGGGGGCGCGGGATGCCGGAAAACTCCGGGCCGAAGGCAAGGGATATGTTGTCAAAGACGGCGACGTTCTCCACTTTCTGTTCAACTCTGGGTAGAATCACGTGACCGGATTGCAAGTTGACCCTGCGTCAAGTAGTCTGGGTGTCACTCCTGGGGGGGAGAGTGACATGGCGCCTGACCTCGAATTGCCGGAGGGCACCGAAGAGCTGCTGGACCGGCTCTCGGCCCTGCCGGTCGGCAAGCGGAGCCTCGTGGCCATCGCCGGCGCACCCGGGTCCGGCAAATCGACGATCGCCGACGCGCTCGCCGTCCGGCTCAACCAGCGCGACGCCAACCGGGCGGCCGTCCTGCCGATGGACGGTTATCATTTCGACGACAAGATCCTCGTCGCCATGGGACGGCTGTCACGCAAGGGGGCGCCGGATACGTTCGACGTGGGCGGGCTCGTACAGATGCTGCGGCGCCTCAAGGCGAACACCGAGGACGCCGTTGCGGTGCCGGTCTTCGACCGCGAGCTGGAGATTTCCCGCGGTGCGGCGCGGCTCATTCCGCAGACGACCGACATCATCATCGTCGAGGGCAATTACCTTCTGTCGCGGGAGCGGCCCTGGTCGGCGCTGGGGTCCAGCTTCGATCTGAGCGTGTTTCTCTGCGTACCCGAGGCGATGTTGCGCGCGCGGCTGGTGGAGCGCTGGCTGTCGCACGGCCATACCGAGTGCGAAGCCGCCGAACGGGCGGAGCGGAACGACCTGCCGAACGGGCGGTATGTGCGCGAAAAGAGCGCCGACGCCGATGTGATCCTGAACGTCGCAGAGTCGGCGGACTAAACCTTGCGCCGATTGCCTTGAAGCGAAATGCCACCCCGGCTCGGCCCGGAGCCCCCGAAGACGGGCGCTCCAAAGGCTCGGGGTCCCGGGTCGAGCCCGGGACGGGCATTCGGTGGGGAGATGTTTGGGCTGAGCCTCAGGACGGGGCGCCGATGGAGCGGCTGAGCGCGGCCGCGACCGAGACCACGTCGCTGGCGAAGGTTTCGATGGCGGCGTCGGTTATGCGGCTGACGGGGCCCGAGACGGATATCCCCGCCACAGCCTCGCCGGCGGCGTTTCGGACCGGGGCGGCGACGCAGCGCATGCCGGTGGTGCGCTCCTCGTCGTCGATGGCATAGCCCCGGTCGCGGGTCGCGGCCATGTCCTCAAGGAGGCGCTCGGTGCCGGTGATGGTTTTTGCGGTGAAGCCTTCGAGCCCGGCTTCTCGCACGAGCCGCCGGATCGCATCGTTCTCCATCGCCGACAACAGCGCCTTGCCGATCCCCGAGGCATGGAGCGGCGAGAGCGTGCCCGGCGGGAAAAAGGCGCGGATCGAGCGGTGGGTCTCGACCTGGGAGAGAAAGAGCACCTGGCCGCCCTGGCGAATCCCGAGGTTGGCCGTCTCACCGGTTGCGTCGACGAGGCGCTGCATCATAGGACGGGCCCGCTCGACGATGTTGGTGCGTCTGAGAAAGGCCGAGCCCACGCGGAACGCCCCGGCGCCGACATGCCAGCTCTGCGTCGCGGGGTCGAGTTCGACCATGTCATGGCCCTCGAAGGTCGTGAGCACGCGGTAGACCGTGGCCGGCGACTGGCCAAGCCGGCCGGCAAGTTCGGTCAGCGTGAGCCCCTGGGCTTCGGCGAGATGCGCGAGGATGCCACAAGCCCGGTCGAGCGACTGGATGGTGTTCTGCCGGGTTTTGTCATGGAACGCCTTGGGGCGGCCGCGGGGGCGTCGTTCGGTCATCATGGGGCGGTTCTCTCGATCGATCTTGCCGACATCTGAAATAGACATTCGCAATGTGAAAAACGCAACATGCTGAAAATACGCGGCTTCCCGATTTTTTCAACTTCAGAAAAAAGATTTCAAAAAAATTGCGCCAGGCCGCAGCGAGGCGATATGACAGTGCATCTTTTGGGAGGAAGGTCATGTCATTGCAGAACCCCGTGTTCATTCCCGGGCCGACGAACATCCCCGAGGCGATCCGTAAGGCGGTGGACATGCCGACGATGGACCACCGCTCGCCGGCCTTTGCCGATATTCTGCATCCCGCCCTCCAGGGTGTGAAGAAGGTGCTGAAGACCGAAGCGGGGCAGGTCATCGTCTTTCCGGCCTCCGGGTCGGGCGGCTGGGAGGCGGCGATTGCCAATACGCTCAGCCCCGGCGACAAGGTGCTCGTGGGCCGCAACGGGATGTTCTCGGCGAAGTGGATCGCCATGTGCGAGGCATTCGGGCTCGACGTGACGGTGATCGACGTGCCCTGGGGCGAGGGGCTCCCGGCGGAGAAGTACGAGGCGCATCTGGCGGCTGACAAAGGCCACGGTTTCAAGGCGGTGCTTGCCACCCATAACGAGACCGCGACGGGCGTGACCTCCGACATCGCCGCCATCGGGCGGGCGATCCGCGCCACCGGGCATCCCGCGCTGTTTCTCGTCGACGGCGTAAGTTCCGTCGGCTCGATGGATTTCCGGATGGACGAGTGGGGCGTCGACATTGTCGTCACCGGCTCGCAGAAGGGGTTCATGCTGCCCTCGGGGCTGGCGATCGTCGGGGTCTCGCCGAAGGCGCGAGCCGCCTATGAGACGGCGAAGCTGCCCCGGTCGTTCTTCGACTTTCGCGCGATGGAGGCGGGCTATGCGGCCAACGGCTATCCCTACACCCCGAGTGTGGGGCTTCTGAACGGGCTGAAGGTCGGCGCGGAGATGCTGCTCCATGAAGGCCTCGACAACGTCTTCGCCCGTCATCGGCGGATCGCCGACGGGGTCCGGGCGGCGGTGGGCGCCTGGGGGCTCGACATCTGTGCCGTCGACCGTTCCGTCTATTCCGACAGTGTCACCGCGATCCGCACGCCCGAGGGGTTCGATGCGGGAACGATCGTGACCCGGGCGGCGGAGGTCTATGGGATGGCCTTCGGCGTGGGACTCGGCGAGGTCGAGGGGCGGGTGTTCCGGATCGGGCATCTGGGACAGCTCACCGATGCGCTGGCGCTGTCGGGGCTCGCCACGGCGGAAATGGTGATGGCCGATCTCGGCCTCGACATCGGGCTCGGGTCGGGGGTCGCCGCGGCGCAGGCGGTCTACCGGCATGGCAATGACGAAACGAGAGAGGAGGCGGCGTGATGAAGGACGGTCTCGATCTTCCCACCTTCGACGACGTGGTCGCGGCCCATGAGCGGATCGCGCCCCATATCCACCGCACGCCGGTGCTGACATCGAGCTACTTCAATGCGCTCACCGGCGCGGAGCTTTTCTTCAAATGTGAGAACTTCCAGAAGGCCGGGGCGTTCAAGGTGCGCGGGGCATGCAACGCGGTGTTCGGGCTCGACGATGAGATGGCTGAGAAGGGGGTCGCGACCCATTCCTCGGGCAACCATGCGCTCTCGCTCTCCTATGCCGCCGGGCGCCGGGGCATTCCCTGCCATGTGGTGATGCCGAAGACCGCGCCGGAGGCGAAGAAGGCCGCCGTTCGGGGCTATGGCGGGATCATCACCGAATGCGAACCCTCCACGACGAGCCGCGAGGCGGTCTTCGCCGAAGTCGAGGCCGAGACCGGCGCCGAGTTCGTCCACCCCTATAACGACCCGCGCGTAATCGCGGGGCAGGGGACCTGTTCGCGGGAGCTGATGGAACAGGTTGAGGGGCTCGATGCCGTCATCGCCCCAATTGGCGGCGGCGGCATGATTTCGGGCTGCTGTCTGACATTGTCGACCATCGCGCCGGAGGTCGAGATCTACGCCGCCGAGCCCGAACAGGCCGACGACGCCTACCGGAGCTTCAAGGCGGGCCGCATCATCGCTGACGACGCGCCGGTGACCGTGGCCGACGGGCTGAAGGTGCCCCTGAAGGAGCGCACCTGGGCGTTCGTGTCGAACCATGTGACCGACATCCTTACGGCCTCCGAAGAGGAGATCGTCGCGGCGATGAAGCTCACCTGGGAGCGGATGAAGATCGTGATCGAGCCGAGCTGTGCCGTGCCGCTGGCGACGATCCTGAAAAACAAGCGCGTCTTCGCCGGAAAGCGGGTGGGCGTGATCATCACCGGCGGGAATGTCGATCTCGACAAGCTGCCTTGGATGGTGGTGTGAAACCCCACCCCACGGCCGGATGAAATGGAGGATATGCAATGAAGGATGTGACGGATTTTGACGACCTCGAAGTGGGGTTCGACGTGCCCGCGAAGGTCGGGATGGACGAGGCGGATATCCAGACGCCCTGCCTCGTGCTCGATCTCGATGCGCTGGAGCGCAACATCGTGAAGATGGGCGAGTATGCGAAGGCGCATGGGATGCGGCACCGGGTGCATGGGAAGATGCACAAATCGGTGGACGTGGCGCTCTTGCAGGAAAAGCTCGGCGGCGCGGTGGGGGTCTGCTGCCAGAAGGTCTCGGAGGCCGAGGTCTTCGCGCGCGGCGGCATCAAGGACGTGCTGGTGTCGAACCAGGTGCGCGACCCAGCCAAGATCGACCGGCTGGCGCGGCTGCCGAATTTCGGCTGCCGGACGATCGTTTGCGTCGATGATATTGCCAATGTCGCCGATCTCTCGGCGGCGGCGGTGAAGCACGGCAACGAGCTTTTCTGCTTCGTCGAGATGGATGTCGGTGCCGGCCGCTGCGGGGTGACGACGCCCGATGCGGTGGCCGAGATCGCCCAGGCCATCGACGCCGCCGACAATCTGACCTTCTACGGCATCCAGGCTTATCAGGGGGCGATGCAGCACATCGATTCCTACGCGGAGCGGAAGGCCAAGACACAGATCGCCATCGACATGGTGAAATCCGCGGTCGCCGCGCTCGACGCGGCGGGCCTCAAGCCGGAGCTGGTTTCGGGGGGCGGCACGGGCTCCTACTACTTTGAATCGAATTCCGGTGTCTTCAACGAACTGCAATGCGGCTCCTATGCCTTCATGGACGCCGATTACGGGCGTATTCTCGACGAGAACGGCCAGCGGATCGACGCCGGCGAATGGGAGAACGCGCTCTTCATCCTCACCAGCGTGATGAGCCATGCCAAGGCGGAAAAGGCGATCTGCGATGCGGGGCTGAAGGCGCAGTCGGTCGACAGCGGGTTGCCGGTGATCTTCGGGCGACGGGATGTCGAATACGTCAAGTGCTCCGACGAGCATGGGGTGATCGCCGACCCCGAGGGCGTGCTGAACGTCAACGACAAGCTGAAGCTCGTGCCGGGGCACTGCGATCCGACCTGCAACGTCCATGACTGGTATGTGGGGGTGCGGAATGGGAAGGTTGAGGCGGTCTGGCCGGTGTCGGCGCGCGGCAAGGCCTATTGAGGGCGGGGAGGGGGCGCTGCCCCCGCCGCCTGCGGCGGCCCCCCGCGGTATTTTCGCCAAAATGAAGGAGCCGGGACGGCGCGGGGCCGGGCCGATGGGAGGGTAAGACATGTGGATCGTGCCGGAAGCCGCGATTGGCGATCTTATGGACGAAGGGGCGGCGTTCGACGCCGTCGAGGCGGTGTTTGCCGCCATGGCGGCGGGAGAGGCGGTGAACTTTCCGGTCGTCCGGGAGGCGATCGGCCATGCCGAGGCGCTTTACGGTTTCAAGTCGGGGTTCGACCGGGCGGGGCTGACGCTGGGGGTGAAATCGGGCGGGTACTGGCCAGGCAATGCGGGCCAGGGCATACCGAACCATCAGTCGAGCGTGTTTCTCTTCGACCCCGATACCGGGCGGCTGAAGGCGGTGGTCGGCGGCAATCTTCTTACCGCGCTGAGGACGGCAGCGGCGGCGGCGGTTTCGATCAAACATCTCGCGCGCGCCGACGCCAAGGTGCTCGGGATGGTCGGGGCGGGCCACCAGTCGGCCTTCCAGTTGCGCGCGGCCGCACGGCAGCGGGATTTCGAGCGCGTGCTGGGGTGGAACCGGAGCCCCGAGAAGCTCGTCCGGCTCGAAGAGACGGCGCGGGAGATCGGGCTTCCGTTCGAGGCGGTGGAACTCGACCGGCTCGGGGCCGAGGCGGACGTGATCGCGACGATCACGTCGAGCTTCGCGCCGATCCTGATGGACGCCCATGTGCGGGAGGGCACCCATCTGGCCTGCATGGGGACCGATACGGTGGGAAAGCAGGAGGTGGAGGCCGCGATCCTCGGTCGGGCGGCGGTGTTCACCGATGAGGTGGCCCAGTCGGTCACGCTGGGGGAGGCGCAACATGCGGTGGCCGAGGGCCTTGTCGCGGAGGCGGAGGTGATGCCCATCGGGCGGGTGATCAACGCGGATCATCCGGGGCGGCGGTCGGCCGGGGAGATCACCGTGTTCGACGGGACGGGCGTGGGGTTGCAGGACCTTGCGGTGGCGGCCGCCGTGCTCGAGCGGGGGATCGCGGCGGGGATCGCGGTGGAGGTGGATTTCTAAGCTTGAGCGGGCGTTCGGGTCAGCGCCAAAGCAACCAAACGAACACCCGTCCCGGGCTTGACCCGGGATCTCGACAGGCCTGGCACTCCGGTGGGTCGGCGCCCCGGATCAAGTCCGGGGCGTGTTTCGCCAAGGGCTTGCGGAGCAAGACCCGGACGGCCGCTCAAGGCCAATAAAAGTCCCGCCCCGGACGGGATCCGAGGCTTCGATCCAAAGTCCCCCGCCGTCCCGGGCTTGACCCGGGACCTCGATAGGCTTGGCACTCCGGTGGATCGAGGCCCCGGATCAAGTCCGGGGCGTGTTTCGCCAGGGGCTACCGGAGCAAGACCCAAACGTCCGCTTCGGGCCAGAACGCGCCCCGATCACCGGGCGAGCGAGACCTTATGCTACCTCAGCGCGCCGATCTCGTTCAGGCGGTCGTACTTTTCCTGCTCGAACCACCAGAACTCGTCGCCCCGGCGGTAGGGCGGTTTGATTTCGGGGCGACCGAAAACGTCCCAATAGGCGATCCAGTGCTCGCCCTTGGACCATTGCGGCACCCAGATGTGTTTCGAGCGCAGCACCCGGTCGAGGGCGCGGACGGCGACATTGAGGTCCTCGCGGCTCTCGGCGGCAAGCGCGGTGTCGATCAATGCGTCGACCACAGGGTCGGCAAGGCCGGTGAGGTTGAACGTTCCCGGCGCGTCGACGCTGCGGGAGTGAAACAGCGAATAAAGCTCGACCGAGGGGGTGAGCGGCAGGTTGAACCGCCCGGGGATGACGTCGTAGTCGAAATTCTCCTGGCGCTCCTCCATCTGGGCGGGATCGAGGAGGACGAACTCGGCGTCGATCCCGAGCCGGTCGAGATTTTCGATGTAGGGCAGGACGATCCGTTCGAACGAGGGGCCGTCGTCGATGAACTCGATTTCGAGCACATCGCCCTCGGCATTGCGGCGGCGCCCGTCCTCGCCGACCAGCCAACCGGCCGCATCGAGGAGATCGCCGGCAGCGGCGAGGGCCCGGCGGTCGGCGTTCTGGGGACGGTTGACGGCCGGGGAGACGGCGGGCTCGGTGAACACGCTTTCGGGCAGGGCGTCGCGGAACCGTTCGAGAATGGCAAGCTCGGCGCCTTCGGGGAGGCCGGAGGCTTCCATCTCGGTGCCCTCCCAGAAACTGTCGGTGCGGTTGTAGAGGCCGCCGAAGAGGGTCTCGTTCGACCATTCGAAGTTGAACGCCTTGCCGATGGCTTCGCGGACCCGGACGTCGGCGAACTTGTCCTGGCGCATGTTGAGCCAGAAGCCCTGCGCCCCGGCCGCGCGGCCGTCTGGGATGGTGGTGCGGATCACCCAGCCCTCGTCGAGGGCGGGAAAGTCGTAGGCGTTGGCCCAGAGTGCCGAGAGAAACTCCTCGTGGAAGAGGTACTCGCCGGATTTCAGCGCTTCGAAGGCGGCGGTGCGGTCGGCGAAATATTCGTATGTCACGCAGTCGAAATTCCAGGCCCCGACATTCACCGGCAGGCCTGCGCCCCAATAATCCTCGTTCCGGCAATAGCGGATCGAGCGCCCGGGGTTCACACGGTCGATGACGTAGGGCCCCGATCCGAGCGGGGGGTCGAGGGTGGATCGGGAGAACTCTACCGTCTCGTAGTAATGGGCGGGCAGGATGTCGATCTCACCCACGGTGCCGATGAGATCGCGCGTATTGGCACCCTCGGCGAAGCTGATCCGAACACGGTGCGCGCCGAGGGCCTCGACGGTCTCGACGTCCTGAAGCGTGATCCGGTAGAGCGGCGAGCCCTCGGCCTTCAGGGTCTCGAAGGTGAAGACGACGTCGTCGGCGGTGACGGGTTCGCCGTCGGCAAACCGCGCCTCGGGGCGGAGGTTGAAGATCACCCAGGAGCGGTCGTCGGGGTACTCGATGGTCTCGGCGAGACGGCCGTAGGCGGCGTCGGGCTCGTCCCAGGCGCGGGCCAGGAGGGTGTCGTAGATGCGTTCGAGCCCCTGGGCCGGTTCGCCGTCGAGGATGAAGGCGTTGAGGCTGTCGAAGGTCTGCGAGGCGAG
>JASJAR010000037.1 GCA_030066905.1 Paracoccaceae bacterium
GACTGGACCGGGGGGCCGTTCGATGCGGTGCTTCTCGACGCGCCCTGTTCGGCCACCGGCACGATCCGCCGCCATCCCGACCTGCCGCTGGCCAAGCGCGAGATGGACCTTGCGCCGCTCCTTGCGCTCCAAGCGGCGATGATCGACCGGGCGCTCGCGTTTCTCCGCCCCGGCGGTCGCATGGTCTTTTGCACTTGTTCGCTGTTGCCCGAGGAAGGCGAGGAGCAGGTCGCCTCTGCCCTCGGGCGGCATCCCTCTCTCCGGGTCGATCCCATCGACGGAAGGGCGTTACCGGGTCTGGCCGAGGCATGGAGGCTTGCGGACGGGACGCTGCGGATCACACCGGAAAGCTGGGCGGAGCGGGGCGGGATCGACGGCTTTTTCATCGCCCGGCTCATTCGTGCCGATGCGGCGCCATCGGGCGATGACAGGGCCCGCCAATCGGTCTAGTCTGCCGGCAATGGCCCGCGGGTGAGGCGGCGCGAGGCCGGGGCAAAGGCAGAGCATGGCCGAAACCGAAAGCTGGGCGGCGAAGCGATCGCGCTGGAAGGACGGGTTCCATGCCCGATTGGCCGGGCTTGCGAATCCGGCTTCGGGGTTCGTCAGCCAGCCCGAACCGCGCACGATCGGGTCTTTTTCGCGCGGGCGGCAACTCACGGACGGCAAATTTCTGTTCGCCGGTTTCCTCGTCGAAGCTGAAAACGGCGCGATGTGGGACCTGCCGATGCCGGACCGCAGGTTCGAAGCCGCACTCCATGGGTTTACCTGGCTCGACGATCTGGCCGCCTGCGGCGATGCCCTGGCCCAGAAGCGGGCCTTCGACTGGACCCACGACTGGATTGCACGGTACGGACGCGGTACCGGGCGGGGATGGACGGCGGACCTGACGGGCCGGCGGCTCATCCGGATGATCTCCAATGCCGTGATGCTGCTCAACGGGGCCGAAACCGCCCGGAGCGACGCGTTTTTCCGTGCCCTCGGCCGCCAGACGGTGTTTCTCAAGCGGCGCTGGCGGGGGGCTCCGGTCGGCCTGCCGCGCTTCGAGGCACTCACCGGCCTCGTCTACGGTGCGCTTTCGCTCGAAGGGCTCGAGCGCTTCGTGGGCGCGGCCTCTCGTGCGCTGGGACGCGAATGCGCCGAGGTCATCGGGGCCGACGGCGGCGTGCCGACGCGGTCTCCCGAAGACCTTCTCGAAGTCTTCACCCTTCTGAACTGGGCTGCGACAGCGCTCAGCGAGGCGGGGCGAATGCCGGCGCCCGGGCATTACGAGGCCATCGAGCGGATCGCGCCGGTGCTGCGGCGCCTGCGCCACGCCGATGGCGGGCTGGCGCGATTTCACGGCGGCGGCCGGGGGCTCGAAGGCCGGCTCGAACATGCGCTTGCGACCTCCGGTGTCCGCGCCGCCGGGACCGACGGCCTGGCGATGGGCTTTGCCCGCCTGTCGGAGGGCCGCACAACGGTGATCCTCGATGCCGCCGTGCCTCCCGTCGGCGAACCGTCGGACAATGCCCATGCCTCGACGCTGGCCTTCGAGATGACCTCGGGGCGCCGGCCGGTGATCGTCAATTGCGGCTCCGGCGCGACCTTCGGCGAGAGCTGGCACCGCGCCGGCCGCGCCACACCCTCCCATTCGACGCTCGGGATCGACGGGTATTCGTCGTCGCGGCTCGGGCCCGGGCGCCTCTGGTCCGGGCGGCGGGTGGAGCTGCTCGTCGAGGCGCCGAGCACTGTGAAGTTCACGCTCCGGGAGGGCGCGACCGGCCCCCATGTGATCGCCTCCCACGACGGGTATCTCGCGACCCACGGTCTGACCCATGTCCGGACCCTCGAATTGTCGCGCGACGGCCGGTCGCTCGACGGGTCGGACGTGCTCTCGCCCCAGGGGCAGGCCGCCGAGCGAAGGTTCAACCTCGCCTTCGACCGCACGAAACTCGAAGGCATCCCGATCTCCGCCCGGTTCCATCTGCACCCCGATGCCGACCCACGGATCGACCTCGGCGGCCAGGCCGTCTCCATCGCCCTGAAGAGCGGCGAGATCTGGGTGTTCCGCTTTTCCGGCCCGGCCCGGCTCGGGCTCGAACCCAGCGTCTATCTTGAAAAAAGCGCCCTGACCCCTCGCGCAACCCAGCAGATTGTGCTTCATGCGGCGGCGATGGAATTCACCACACGGCTCGACTGGTCCTTCGCCAAGGCGCAGGACACCCCGACCTACCTCCGCGACTTCGAGACGGACGAGGCGGATGACGAGCTTGAGGTCAGCGGTTAGGCCCCGGGGGAGGCCGGTCATGGATGAGGCAATCGCGGTGCGGCGGGCGCTGATTTCGGTGTCCGACAAGACCGGGCTCGACGATCTCGCAGGCGCGCTGGCGGAGGCGGGCGTGGAGCTTCTCTCCACCGGCGGGACCGCCGGGCGCCTCCGCGAGCTCGGTCTCGACGTGCGCGATGTGTCCGATGTCACGGGCTTTCCGGAGATGATGGACGGCCGGGTGAAGACGCTCCATCCGGCGGTCCATGGCGGCCTTCTGGCGCTGCGCGACAACCCTGCCCATGTCGCGGCGATGGAGGCCCACGGAATCGGGCCGATCGACCTTCTGGTCGTCAATCTCTACCCCTTCGAGGCGACGGTGGCGAAGGGTGCCGCGGCCGCCGAAGCGATCGAGAACATCGATATCGGCGGCCCGGCGATGATCCGCGCAGCGGCGAAAAACCACCGCTTCGTGGGCGTGGTCGTCGACCCGGAGGACTACCCTGCCGTGATTGCCGAGATCGGGGCGGTGGGCGGCTTGAGCGACACCACGCGGCGGCGTCTGGCAAGCGTGGCCTATGCCCGGACCGCGGCCTACGATGCCGCCGTGTCGAGTTGGTTCGCAGCCGAGGGCGCCGAAGACGTCCCCCGCCGCCGGGCGTTTTCAGGCCGGCTCGTGCAACCGCTGCGCTATGGCGAGAACCCCCATCAGGCGGCGGCGTTCTACACCGACGGGACCGGGAGCCCCGGCCTCGCGACCGCCGTTCAGCACCAGGGCAAGGCGCTCTCTTACAACAACATCAACGACACCGATGCGGCCTTCCGGCTCGTGGCGGAGTTCGACCCCAAGCGCGTCGGGCCCGCGGTGGCAATCATCAAACATGCCAACCCCTGCGGCGTGGCGCTGGGGGCAAGCTACTCGGAGGCGTTCGCGCGCGCCTTCGAATGCGACAAGACCTCGGCCTTCGGGGGAATCGTGGCGCTTAACGGTCCGCTCGACGGAGATACGGCCCGGGCGATTTCGGGGATCTTCACCGAAGTCGTTATCGCCCCCGAGGCCGATGAGGCGGCAAGGGAGATTTTTGCGGCGAAAAAGAACCTGCGGCTTCTGACCACGGGCGGATTGCCGGACCCGGCCGCGCCCCGACAGGCGGTCCGGCAGGTTCTGGGCGGATGGCTGGTCCAGGACGACGACACCGGGGCCATCGGACCTCAGGATCTTCAGGTGGTGACCGAAGCGCTGCCAAGCGAGGGCCAGATTGCCGACCTGCTCTTTGCCTGGACGGTGGCCAAGCACGTGAAGTCGAACGCCATCGTCTACGCCCGTGATGGCCGGACCGTCGGTATCGGCGCCGGTCAGATGAGCCGGGTGGACAGTTCGACCATCGCCGCCCTCAAGGCAGGCCGGATGGCGACCGATCTCGGTCTGGCCGAAAGCCCCGCGATCGGCTCGGTCGTGGCATCGGATGCCTTCTTTCCCTTCCCCGACGGATTGCTCGCGGCCGCCGAGGCGGGGGCGACGGCGGTCATCCAGCCCGGCGGATCGGTTCGCGATGCCGAGGTGATCGCGGCGGCGGACGAGGCCGGGCTCGCCATGGTCTTCACCGGTATGCGGCATTTCAGGCACTGATGGGACCGGCGCGCCCCCTCCTCCTGACGGCCGGTATGGTCTTCGCCGTCGACCAGTTGCTCAAGGTCGCCATCGTCTTCTGGCTCGACCTCATCAACCGCGGATCGATCGACGTGTTGCCGCCCTATCTGAACCTCCGGATGGCGTGGAACCGGGGCGTGAATTTCGGCCTTTTTGCCGGCGACAGCGACGTCATGCGATGGTTTCTCGTCGGCCTGGCGGTGGCCATCTCGGCCTGGGTCGTCTGGTGGATGCTTACCGAGCGCCCCGGCCGGCGGGCGATGATCTCCGGCGGTCTTCTCGTCGGCGGTGCACTCGGCAACGGCGTCGACCGGGTGCTCTACGGCGCGGTGGCGGATTTTCTCAACATGTCCTGTTGCGGGATCAACAACCCTTATGCCTTCAACGTTGCCGATATCTCGATCTTTCTCGGCGCAATCGGCCTGGTTCTCTTCGCAAGCGGCGACGCGAAGGCGCGTGACGACGGCGCCAAAGGCGGCTAATCAGGGCGGCATGGGTATGGCGGGAGCAAGTTCGAACGGGGTGCGGCTGGTATCGGCGGTGATCCTTGCCGTCGCCTTGGCCGGGTGCAGCCGGGGGGGCGCGGAACCGGAGCTTCTGAACCTCCGCAGCGACGGAACCCCGGACGAGTTCAGCATCCTGCCCACCGGTCCCCTCGAAGAACCGGCAAGCTACGCCGCCCTGCCCGAGCCCAACCCGGGCGGACGGAGTCGGCTCGACCCGACGCCGGAGGCCGATGCGGTCGCCGCGCTCGGCGGGCGACCGGGTGTCGCCGCATCGCGCGGCGGGGATGCCGCTCTCTTGGCCGCCACAGGCCGCTTCGGCGTTACCTCGGGCATCCGCCAGCAACTGGCGGCCGAGGACCTCGCATTCCGGCAGCAAAACCGGGGCCGGCCTTTGGAGCGGCTCTTCAACATCAATGTCTATTTCGACGCCTACGAGCCCCAGACGCTCGACCAGTACCGCGAGTTGCAGCGGTTCCGGGCCGCAGGCATCCCGACGTCGGCGCCTCCGCCCGATCCGGCGCGCTGACACCTGCTCACGGCCGCGTTGGGTGCCTTGAAGCGGCACCGTAGCGGCGTAGATGTGGCACTGGCTGTCATCGGAGGTCTCATGCGCCGACTCTTTGCCTATGCGGCGGGCTTTGCCTTTCTCGCCCTTCCCCTCTCCGCTGCGGAGGTCACGACCCACACCCTTGAGAACGGCATGGAAATCGTTGTGCTTGAAGACACAAGGGCCCCGGTCGTGGTTCATATGGTCTGGTACAGGGTCGGCTCGGCCGATGAGCCGGCGGGCACGTCCGGCATCGCCCATTTCCTCGAGCATCTGATGTTCAAGGCCACCGATACGCTCGAGAGCGGCGAGTTGTCCCAGACCGTCGCGGCCAATGGCGGCAGCGACAACGCGTTTACCTCCTACGATTTCACCGCCTATTTTCAGCGCGTCGCCGCCGACCGGCTGGAACTGATGATGGAAATGGAATCCTCGCGGATGGATGGGCTGCGGCTCGTGCCCGAGGACATTCCCACCGAGCGCGGCGTCGTCGTCCAGGAGCGCAAGCAGCGCACCGACAACAGCCCCGGCGCGCTCTTTGGCGAGCAACGGCGGGCCGCACAGTTTCTCAACCACCGCTACGGGGTGCCGATCATCGGCTGGATGCACGAGGCCGAGCGCCTTTCGATGGAAGACGCGATGGCGTTTTACGACCGGCATTACGGGCCTAACAACGCGATTCTGGTCGTGGCGGGAGATGCCGACCCGGACGAGGTCATCGCCATGGCCGAGCGGCATTACGGGGTGATCCCGGCCAATCCCAATATTGTGCCGCGGGAGAGGGTTGCAGAACCCCCCCAGCTCGCCGAGCGGCGGCTCGTGATGGAAGACGCGCGCGTCGCTCAGCCTTACGTGATCCGCACCTATCTCGCCCCTGAGCGGGACGCTGGCGACCAGCGCGAGGCCGCCGCGCTTACGCTTCTGGCCGAAGTGCTCGGTGGCACCGGAGCGACCTCGGTCCTCGGCACCAAGCTCGAATTCGACCGCCAGGTGTCGATCTACACCTCGGCCTTCTATAGCGGGCTGTCGCTTGACGACACGACCTTCGGGCTGGTGATCGTGCCCGCCGAGGGCGTGAGCCTCGAAGAGGCCGAAGCTGCCCTCGACGGGGCGGTGGCGGAGTTTTTCGACGAAGGCGTCGACCCGGACCAACTCGACCGGATCAAGATGCAGCTTCGCGCGGCGCAGATCTACGAGGCCGACAACATCTCCTCCCTCGCGCGCCGCTACGGGGCGGCGCTGACGAGTGGGCTGACGGTTGCCGATGTCGAGGCCTGGCCGGACATCCTCCAGGACATCTCCGCCGAGGAGATCGTCGCGGCGGGTCGGGCGGTCTTCAACCGCAACAACGCCGTCACCGGCTGGCTCCGCGCGCCCGAGACCGGCCCCGAACTGGAGGCGACCCAATGATCCGCCTGTTTCTTGCCGCCGCTCTGGCTCTGGGGCTCACCGGCCCGGTCCGGGCCGCCGTCGATATCGTCGAGGTAACATCGCCGGGCGGGATTACCGCTTGGCTCGTTGAGGAGGAGAGCATCCCATTTCTGGCGCTTGAAATCCGCTTCCAGGGCGGCTCGGCCCTCGATGCCCCGGGCAAGCGCGGGGCGATCAACCTCATGACCGGGCTTCTCGAAGAGGGGGCCGGCGACCTCGACGCGCGCGGCTTTGCCGAGGCTCGCGAGGCCCTGGCGGCGAGCTATGAGTTCGACGTTTTCAACGATGCGCTCTCGATCTCGGCGCGGTTCCTGACCGAAAATCGGGACGAGGCGGTGGACCTTCTGCGCTCCGCCCTTGCGGAGACCCGCTTCGATCAGGACGCCATCGACCGGGTGCGCGCTCAGGTGATTGCCGGGATCAGAAACGACGCCACCGACCCCAACGAGATCGCCTCCGATACGTTCGCGCGGCTCGTCTACGGCGACCATCCCTACGGTTCGTCGGACAGCGGCACCGAGGCGAGCGTTTCGGCGCTGACCCGCGACGATCTGATCGAGGCCCGCGACCGGGTGATCGCCCACGACCGCATCTTCGTCGGCGCGGCCGGCGACATCACCCCCGAAGAGTTGGGCCCGCTTCTCGACCGGCTGCTCGGCGATCTCCCCGAGGCCGGCGCGCCGATGCCTCAGGCCGCCGAGGTCGCCGCCGATGGCTTTCTCGAAGTGGTGCCCTTCGATGTGCCTCAATCGGTGGCCTTTTTCGGCCATGAGGGCATCTCGCGGGACGATCCGGACTTCTTCGCCGCCTTCGTCCTCAACGAAAGCTTCGGCGGGTCGGGCCGCCAGTCGCGCCTCTCCGACGAGGTGCGCGAGAAGCGTGGGCTGACCTACGGGATCGGCACCTACCTCGTCGATTACGACCATGCCGACATGGTGCTTGGCCAGGTCGCCTCGGGCAACGAGGTGGTGGCCGAGGCCATCGACGTCGTCCGCGCCGAATGGGCCCGGGTCGCCGAAACCGGCATCGCCGAGGACGAGCTCGAGGCGATCAAGACCTACCTGACCGGCGCCTACCCCCTGCGGTTCGACGGCAACGGGCCCATCGCCCGCATCATGGTGGGGATGCAGATGCAGGGCCTCCCCATCGACTACATCAACACCCGCAACGACAAGGTGAATGCGGTGACGATGGAGGATATCTCGCGCGTGGCCGCCCGGCTCTACGATCCCGAGGCCTTGAAGTTCGTCGTCGTCGGCCAGCCTGTGGGGCTGTTGCCGACCGATTGATCGCCCCCTCCCGAATCGGTGCCGTCCATGCTAGACCTTGTGGTATGGACGGTAACCCCCCCCATATAGGCGCGTCTCCCGGACGCATCCGTCAGCTCGACGAGGCTGCAATCAACCGGATCGCGGCGGGCGAGGTCATCGAGCGGCCGGCCTCGGCGGTCAAGGAGATGGTCGAGAATGCGCTCGATGCGGGGGCGCGTCGGGTGAGCGTGGATATCGCCGATGGCGGCAAGAGCCTCATCCGCGTCACCGATGACGGGTCGGGCATCGCGCCGGCCGACCTGCCGCTGGCGCTCTCGCGCCACGCCACGTCGAAAATCGACGGATCGGACCTTCTCGACATTCGCTCCTTCGGATTCCGCGGCGAGGCGCTGGCCTCGCTCGCCGGTGTCGCACGGCTCGCCATTGTGACCCGGGCAGAGGGCGAGGGGGCGGAGATCGCCGCCGAGGGCGGCGCGATCGGCCCGGTGCGGCCTGCCGGGGCCAGCCAAGGCACGGTCGTCGAGGTGCACGATCTCTTCTTTGCCACGCCGGCCCGGCTCAAGTTCCTGCGCACCGACCGCGCCGAGACCCAGGCGATCTCGGATACTGTAAAACGGCTCGCCATGGCCGCACCCGGGGTTGGGTTCCGCCTGCGCGATCTCACCGGCGGCGGGACGAAGGGGCTTGTTGACCTCGCGCCGGCGCCTGACCTGGCGACGCGCTTGGGCGACATCCTCGGGAAGTCTTTCCGGGACAACGCGGTTGCCCTCAATGCGACCCGGGAGGGCCTACATCTCGGCGGCTTCGCGGCGCTTCCCACCTATTCGCGTGGTGCGGCCGTCCAGCAATTCGTCCTAATCAACGGCCGCCCCGTCCGCGACCGGATGCTTCTCGGCGCGCTCCGGGCAGCCTACTCCGACCTTCTCTCCCGCGACCGGCATCCGGCGGCGGTGCTGACCATCGACTGCGACCCGACGCTCGTCGACGTCAACGTCCACCCCGCGAAGGCCGAGGTGCGGTTTCGCGAGCCGGGGCTCGCGCGGGGGCTGGTGGTCTCGGGCATTCGTCATGCCCTGGCCGAAGCGGGGCACCGGGCCTCGACAACGGTGGCCGCCGGGGTGCTCGGGGCGATGACGCCGGAGCCCGCCGCGCCGCGGGTCTACCAGATGGACCGGCCAAGCCCCGGACCCCGTGCCCAGCCGGGCTTTGCTGACGCCGCCGCGCCCTCGGCGCGGACCGACGATCTCCCGGCCGAGGAGATCACCCCGGAAGGACCGCTGGGGGCCGCAAGGGCGCAAATCCACGAGAACTACATCATCGCCCAAACCGTGGACGGGCTCGTCATCGTCGACCAGCACGCCGCCCATGAACGTCTCGTTTACGAGCGCCTGAAGGCCGAACGCGCGGCGCGCGGCGTGGCCCGGCAAATGCTCCTTGTGCCCGACATCGTCGAGCTTGGCGAAGCGGAGGCCGCGCGGCTTCTGACCCATGCCGAGACACTGGCCGATGCGGGTCTCGTCGTTGAGCCCTTCGGGCCGGGCGCGGTCGCGGTGCAGGAGACGCCCGCCATCCTGGGACCTGTGGACGGTGCGGCGCTCGTCGCCGACATTCTCGACGAGATCGCCGACCTCGGCACGGCAACAGCCGTCGGCGACCGGATCGACGCGATCCTCTCTCGCATCGCCTGCCACGGCTCGGTGCGCTCGGGCCGCCGGATGCGCGCCGAGGAGATGAATGCGCTGTTGCGGGAGATGGAGGCGACACCGAGATCGGGTCAGTGTAACCACGGCCGGCCGACTTACGTCGAACTCAAACTGGCCGATATCGAACGGCTCTTCGGGCGGCGATGATCGAGATCGGCGGACAGGTTTATGCGCCGGGCGATCCGGCGGTTCTGGCCGCAGCGGGCGCTGTGTTCGTCACGCTTCTCGTGCTCGTGCTGTTGATCCTCGCCCTCGGCGCCGCGCGCCGGTCGGCGCGCCTTACCGAACCCCTGATCTACCAGATGAACGAACTTGGCCGCGCGGTCGAGGGGCTCGGGCAGGGCCAGGCGCAGCTCACGGGCGGCTTGCGCACGGTGTCGGACACCCAGACCACGGCCCAGGCCCAGGTGCTCCAGACCCTTGAGGCCCGGCTTGCGGAGGTCCAGCGTCAGGTCAACGACCGGCTGTCGGACAATGCGCTTAAATCGGCGCGCAGCCTGTCGGAGATGCAGGAGAAGGTGAACGCGGTCCTTCAGGGCGGCTCGGAAAAGACGACGAAGTCGCTCACCGAGCTCGAAGCGCGGCTGAAGGCCATCGATGCCGCTCAGGAGAACATCACCAAGCTATCGGGCGATGTTCTGAGCCTCCAGGACATCCTGTCGAACAAGCAGACGCGGGGGGCGTTCGGGGAAATCCAGCTCACCGACATTGTCTCAAAAGCCCTGCCGAAGGACAGTTTCACCCTTCAGGCGACGCTTCAAAACGGCAAACGGGCCGATTGCCTCATTCATTTGCCGAACCCGCCGGGGCCGATCGTGATCGATTCGAAGTTTCCCCTCGAAGCCTATGAGGCCCTGCGGCGGGCCGAGGCCCAGCGCGACCTCGACATCGCGGCCCGCGATCTGCGCACCGCCGTGCGGGCCCATATCAAGGCGATTGCCGAGCGCTACATCATCGAGGGCGAGACGGCGGACGGGGCGCTGATGTTTCTGCCCTCGGAGGCGGTCTATGCCGAGCTTCACGCCAATTTCCCCGAAATCGTCCGCGACGGGTTCGCCGCCCGGGTGTGGATCGTTTCGCCCACTACCTGCATGGCGACGCTCAACACGATGCGGGCGATCCTGAAGGATGCGCGGATGCGCGAACAGGCCGGAGCGATCCGCAAGACCCTCAAGCAGCTTCACCGCGATGTCGAGTTGGTGGTCGAACGAGTCGGCAAGCTCGACAGCCATTTCAACCAGGCCCGTGCCGATATCGACGGTATCACCACCGCCGCCGAACGTGCGGGCAAGCGCGCCGAACGGCTCGACAATTTCGATTTCGAGGAGATCGAGGCCGACGCCACGCCGGCGTCGACCGTTGTCAGATTGCCCAGAGGCGAGTGACGCCCGCGCTCAGATCCCCAGAAACGGCTGGGCGATCCGGGGAATCCAGCCCGAGAACTTCAATGGTGCGTCGGTGACCGCAAGACAGATGCAGTCCTCACCCTCGTCGGCGACCGGCGTATGGTCGAGGTCTTCCCCGGCGATCTCGATATCGCCGCGGGCAAAGCGGCCGTCAGCGTCGCTGAACGCGCCCTGCAGAACGAGGGTCGCCTCGAGCCCCTTGTGCCCGTGCTCGGGCAGTTTCGTGCCCGCGGGAATGTGAAGGAGACGGGCCGTGGCCTTACCGCCGGTATTGAGCACCGCATGGCGGACGCCGCCGCCCAGAGACCGCCATTTCACATCCGCAAGGTCGCCGCCAACGTAGTCCACAAGCGGCGCGGGAAAGGTCCGCGCCTCCCTCGCAACGGGCAGGCGAATGTCGTCTGCCCGCGAAGCGCCCGAGATCCGGGCCATGACGTCACCAAGCGCCGAGGAGGCCATTGGGACGGCCGCATCTGCGTCCTCGATCAGCGACCCGCCCACGGCCTCGAAGCTGCCCAACCGGGCCCGGCATTCGTCGCACATCGAGATATGGGTCGCGACGATGAGGTTAAACGCCTCGGGCAGGGTGCCGGCGGCATAGCCCATCAGGAGCGTGTCGTTGAGGTGGTGATTAATCGTTTCCATCGGTCATCTCATTGCGTGCCGCAGGCGCTCCAGCGCCAGCCGGATGCGGGATTTGATCGTGCCCAGGGGAAGCCCGGTGTCTGCGGCGATTTCGCTGTGACTGAGGTCGCCGAAATAGGCCTTCTCGATAAGCTCGCGTTGTTTCTCGGGCAGCGATTTCAGCGCCCTGCCGAGGAGTTCGCTTTCCTGTTGCAGCGACAGAATGTCGGCCTGGTCTGGCTCTGCCTCGGGGCCCCAAGGCAAATCCTCGGGCTCAGGCCGGCGCTCCTTGCGGAGTGCGTCGATCCGCCGGTTCCGGGCGATCGTAAACACCCATGTGGCCACGCTGGCACGCGCCGGATCGAACATATGAGCCTTGTTCCACAGCGTCACCATAACGTCCTGCGCACAATCCTCGGCAAGGGAGTCGCTCGCTCCCGATTTCATCAAGAACGCTTTGACCCGGGGGGCAAAGTGCTCAAACACTTCCGCGAATGCAGCCTGGTCACGCTCCGCAGCAATCCTGCGCATGTGCAGCACCCATTCGGTTTTGCCGCTGCCGTCCTTCGCCCGACTGTCGCTTCTTTCAGACTGCATCTTTGGTCCTCGCGGCGCTCTTAGCGCAGCAAGCACGGGGGGTGCACCCGAAATTTCGACGGCCTGGCCGGTCAGTGACATATCCCATGTACGCGGGCGTAACGAATCTGGATCACGAAAGGTGCAAGAAATCGCAATGTAATCCGTGTCAGCCTCTGCGCCGTATGTTCTGCGACGACAAGGCAATCCCGGAGAGATTTATGCCCTATGAAGTAAGGCGCAGCGCGCCCAGGCGCGTGGCCGTCATCGGCGGCGGCATCTCTGGGATGGGGGCGGCGCATTTTCTCGTCGACACCGACCGGGTGGTGCTCTTCGAGGCTGCGCCGCGTCTTGGGGGCCATGCCCGCACGGTGATTGCCGGGAAGAACGCCGATCAGCCCGTCGATACCGGCTTCATCGTCTTCAACCATGCGACCTATCCCGAACTCCTGAAGATGTTCGACCGGCTCGGCGTGCCGACCGCGAAGTCGGATATGGGCTTTGGCGCCTCGATCCGGGGCGGCTGGCTTGAATACGGGCTGCGGGGGATGCCGGCGATCTTCGCCCAGAAGAAAAACCTCGCCGACCCGCGCTACTGGCGGATGCTGCGCGACATCATGACCTTCAATCGCGAAGCCCTTGCGGCGGCCGACCGGCCGGACATGACAATCGGCGATCTCATCGCCAAGCTCGGCCTCGGCGCCTGGTTCCGCGACTACTACCTCACGCCGTTTTCCGGGGCGATCTGGTCCACGCCGACCGAGAAGATTCTCGACTTTCCGGCCAAGGCGATGGTGCAGTTTTTCGAGAACCACTCGCTTCTGAGCTATTCCGACGACCACCAGTGGTACACGGTCAAAGGCGGCTCCGTCGAGTATGTCAGTAGGTTGACGGCATCCCTAGAAGCGCGTGGGGCCGATATTCGCACTGGCGCCTCGGTGCAGGCGGTCCGCCGCACTGTGACCGGGGTCGAGGTGCGCGTCGCGGGTGCCGAATGGGAGTCGTTCGACGATGTCGTGTTCGCGACCCATTCGGATCAGACGCTCGCGATGCTGTCGGATGCCACCGGCGTCGAGCGTACGGCGCTTTCGGCGGTGACGTACCAGCCGAACCGGGCGGTGCTCCATGCCGACGAGCGGATGATGCCCAAGCGCAAGGCCTGCTGGTCGTCGTGGAACTACACCGAGCCGAAGGAGAAGACGACCGACCGCATCGGGCTCACCTATTGGATGAACTCCCTCCAGCCGATCCCGAAATCCGACCCGCTCTTCGTCACCCTCAACGCCACCCAGCCGATCCGCGAGGAACTGATCTACGACGAGGTGACCTTCGCCCATCCGCTCTACGACCTCGGTGCGTTGGCCGCCCAGGAGACGATCCGGGCGATCAACGGCTCGCTCAACACCTGGTTCTGCGGCGCCTGGATGCGCAACGGGTTCCATGAGGACGGGCTGCGGAGCGCGCTCGATGTGGCCGAGGCCATGGCGATGCGGACCGAGATGGCCATCGCGGCGGAATGACGAACCGGCTCGAACATATCCGGGGCGAGACGACCCATGCCCGAACGGGCGGCATCGAAAACGCCTTCCGCTATGGTATCGACTACGTGCTGCTCGATGCCGAGGCGCCTTTGCGCGCACCCCGGCTCTTCGGGCGCAATCGCGGCGCCGTCATTGCCCTCGACGACCGCGACCATGGCGGCCACCCGGGGGCCGGGCGCGGGCCGGAATGGGTCCGCGATGTTCTGGCCGCGCACCAGATCGGCCATCTGGCCCACCGGATCGAACTCCTGGCCCAACCGAAGGTGCTGGGGCATATATTCAATCCCGTGTCGTTCTGGCTCATCCGCGATGAGGCGGGCGACCTTCGGGCCGTGATCGCGGAGGTGACGAATACCTTCGGCGACCGTCATTCCTATCTCTGCCGCGCGCCGGGGAATGCGCCGATCACCCCCGCCGACATCATCGAGGCCGAAAAGATCTTCCACGTCTCGCCCTTCCAGCCCATCGCGGGCGGTTATGTCTTCCGGTTCAACATCGCCGCCGACCGCATCGCGATCCGCATTGAGTTGAGCGGTGCCGAAAGCGGCGTCGTGGCCACCCTGACCGGTGACCGGCGGCCAGCGACCGCTTCTTCGCTTCTGGGCGCGATGCTCCGGCGCCCCTTCGGCTCGCGGCGCGTGCTGGCCTTGATCCATTGGCAGGCGCTCAAGCTCTGGTGGAAAGGTGCGCGCTACAGGGCGCGGCCCGATCCTCCCGTCGAGGAGGTGTCGACGTGACCGACGCGACGATGGACCATGCCCGCGCCGGCGACCGGCTGCCGGCCTATGCGCTCTTCGGCGCGACCCTCGCGGCGGCGGGGCTGCCGATCTATATCCACGCGCCGAAGTTCTACGTCGACGAATATGGGGTTTCGCTAGCGGCCCTTGGGGCCGTGCTCTTCGGGTTGCGTCTTCTCGATGTGGTGCAGGACCCCGTACTCGGCTGGCTCTCCGAACGCAGCCGGGCGCAGCGGGGGGGCGCGGTCGCCGTCGCTCTCGCCGTACTGGCGCTCTCGATGATCGGTCTTTTCGCCGTCACCCCGCCTGTTGCCCCGCTTCTCTGGTTCGGTCTGACGCTGACGGGCCTGTTCTCTTCCTTCAGCTTTTTGACCATCACCTTCTACGCCGAAGGTGTGGAGAAGGCCGGCCGAATCGAGGGTGGCCATGTGCGGCTGGCGGCCTGGCGCGAGACCGGAGCGCTTCTCGGCGTATCGCTTGCCGCCATGGCGCCGACCGTTCTGGCGTTCGTCTGGGGCGCGCCGTTCGCGGCATTTGCGGCGGCCTTTGCCGGGCTCGTCCTCGTCGCCGGTTTTGCGATGCGTCCCGAATGGGGCATGTCCCGCCGTACCGATCCTGGCCCCGGCATCGGCACCGTCCTGGCCGACCCGGTCGCGCGACGGCTCCTCCTTCTGGCTTTGGTGAATGCGACCCCTGTTGCCGTGTCCTCGACGCTGTTTCTCTTCTTTGTCGAATCGCGGCTCGAAGCGCCGGGCTGGGAAGGCCCCCTCCTTCTTCTGTTCTTTCTCGCGGCTGCCGGCTCGGCGCCGCTCTGGGCGATCGCCGCCCGTCGGGTGGGCTCCCGCCGCGCCCTGCTGTCGGCGATGGGGCTTGCCATCGTGACCTTCGGTTTCGCGCTCGCGCTCGGCCCCGGCGACACCTGGCCCTTCGCCCTGATCTGCCTTGCTTCGGGGGCGGCGCTCGGGGCCGACATGACGCTGCTGCCGGCGATGTTTTCGCGTCGGATGGCGCGAATTGCCCCGGATGCGGGGCAGGCCTTCGGGCTCTGGAACTTCGTGACCAAATTCACTCTGGCCTTCGCGGCCGTAACCCTTCTGCCGATCCTCGATGCGGTGGGGTTTCAATCCGGCTCTGCGGCATCCTCCGACGCCGCGCTCCGGACGCTCACCCTTCTCTACGCAGGCGTGCCCTGTGCCCTGAAACTCATCGCGATTGCCCTACTTGCAACGCTCAACATGGACGACGCTGACCAATGATGACCCTGACCTCCTTCCTGCTCGGCGCGGCGGCGATGCTCGCCGCCGTCTGGGCCCGTACGCGGTTCCTGAGCTTCCGCGCCCAGCGGCCCGAAGAACTGGCCGAAACCGGACCTGTTTTCGACATCCGCCGCCACCTCAATGGCCCCATCGTCTGCGAAGGCGTGATCTACGGTCCCACGGGCCGGGTCTCGTCCCGCTTCGTGGCCGATTTCGAGGCCCGCTGGGACGGCAACAAGGGTGTGATGACCGAGCATTTCCGCTACGACGACGGCTCGACTCAGGACCGTGAATGGCGCCTTTCGGTGGGCAACGACGGCGCGATCCGCGCCGAGGCGGACGATCTTGTGGGCGCCGGCACGGGCACGCAATCGGGCTGCGGGATGCTCCTGAACTACCAGATCCGCTTGCCCGAGAGCTCCGGCGGCCATGTGCTCGACACCACCGACTGGATGTATCTCGTCGAGAGCGGGACGATCGTGAACCGCAGCCAGTTCCGCAAATTCGGGGTCACCGTGGCCGAAATCATTGCCACGCTGCGGCCGAAGGAACCGGCAGCAGCCTGATGCGCACCTGGACGGGAAAGAAGTACTGGCTCGTCGGCGCGTCCGAGGGGCTCGGTCAGGCGGTGGCCGAGGTCATGTCCCGGGCCGGTACCGAGCTTGTGCTGAGCGCGCGCAGCCAGGACCGGCTCGAGGAGGTCGCCGCGGCGCTGCCGGGCAAAGCCACGGCAGTGGCCATGGACATCGCCGATACCGAAAGCGTCGAGGCAGCGGTCGGCGAGGTGGGGCCGGTCGACGGGATCGTTTGTCTCGCCAGCGTCTACTGGCCGCAGCCGGCGACCGCGCTCGATCCGGGGCAGGTCGAGGCGATGTGCGACATAAACTTCACGGGCATGGCGCGGGTGCTGTCCCGGGTCCTGCCCGGCATGGTCGAGCGCGACGCAGGCCATGTGGTCATCACCGGATCGCTGTCGGGCTATCGCGGCCTTCCGGGGTCGATTGGCTATGCTGCGTCGAAGGCCGGCACGATGGTCCTGGCCGAGGGGCTCCACTGCGACCTTCGCCGGACGGGCGTCGATGTCCAACTCATCAACCCGGGCTATATCCGGACCCGCCAGACCGACAAGAACGCGTTCACGATGCCGTTCATCATGGAGCCCGAAGAAGCCGCGCGGCGGTTCTTCGACCATATGAACAGCGACAAGTTCCAGAAAAGCTTCCCGGGGCTCTTCAGCCTCCTGTTCCGGGGCGGCAACTTCCTTCCCGACTGGCTCTACTACCGCATCTGGGGCTGAACCGCCCCTTGCCCCTCGGCGTTCGCGGCGTCACAGTCGGGAGAAAAGGAAGGGCGCACCCATGCTCGACATCTCCACCGGCAAGATCGTGCGGGTCATCATGCTGAGCCGCGAAAAAGGGCCTGACGACCGGCACCTGCACGACTATATCGGCGGGCTCAACGACGACGAGAAAGTGAGCCTCGTGGCGCTGATGTGGGTGGGTCGCGGGACCTACGAGGCCGACGAGCTCGAAGAGGCCAAGGCCCAGGCGGCAGCCGAAGCAACGGCGCCCACGGAGGAATACCTCATGGGTATCCCCGCCCTGGCGGAGTATCTCGAAGACGGGATGGATGCGTTGGGCATCGACGTCGCGGATGCCGAAGACCACATGTGAGCGCGGGCTGGCCGGTGCTGCCATGCGGCGAAGATGCCGCGGGTGGTCTTGGTCGTGATCGGGCGTTGCGCGTGCGCAGGGAACTCCTCTGGCAAAACACGCCCCGGACCTGATCCGGGGCCCCGATCCCCGGGGCGCGCATCGTTGATCGGGGTCCCGGGTCGAGCCCGGGACGGGACGGTCTTGAGATCGGCGCCCCGCGACCAACGTCGGCCGCTGCCCAGCACCCTCCGCGGCTTCAACGGAACGTCATTCCCGTCTCGAGGTAACCCGGGCACGGTTTCGCCGCCCGGGACCCGCGTGCGGATCCCGGTTCCAGCCGCAGCCTGTCGCAAAACCAAACCCTTGCGTCGCGGGTCGGTCTTCCGCCCTCGCCGCGATCTGCGATAGGGTCGCGCCGAAGGGAGCCCGCCCATGGCCGAGACCATCCGTTTCACGCTCGATGGACAAGACGTCGCCGCGGCGCCGGGCGAGACCATTTGGGAGGTCGCGCAGCGGCACGGCACCACCATCCCCCATCTTTGCCACAAGCCCGCCCCCGGCTACCGGCCGGACGGGAATTGCCGGGCCTGCATGGTGGAGATCGAGGGCGAGCGGGTGCTCGCGGCCTCCTGTATCCGCACCCCGACCGAGGGCATGAACGTCGTCTCCGAGAGTGCGAGGGCCACGGGGGCGCGGAAGATGGTCCTGGAGATGCTCCTTGCCGATCAGCCCGAACGCGCCGCCGCCCACGACCGTTCGGCCCATTTGTGGGACATGGCCGAGGCGCAAGGGGTCGAGACCAGCCGTTTCCCCGCCCTCGAACCAGACCGCATCCCGCTTCTCGACGACAGCCATGTGGCGATGACGGTCAACCTCGACGCGTGCATCCAATGCGGGCTCTGCGTGCGGGCCTGCCGGGAGGTACAGGTGAACGACGTCATCGGCATGGCCGGCCGCGGCCACGACGCCTATCCGGTCTTCGATTTTGGCGACGATATGGGCGCCTCGACTTGCGTGGCCTGCGGCGAATGCGTCCAGGCCTGCCCCACTGGCGCGCTGATGCCCTCAGCTGTGGTCCGCGATGCGGGGCCCGGCGACTCGGCGGCGGAACGCGAGGTCGAAAGCGTCTGCCCGTTCTGCGGCGTCGGCTGTCAGGTGTCGCTGAAGGTCAAGGGTGACGAGATCGTCCATGTGGAGGGCATCAACGGGCCCGCCAACGAGGGCCGGCTCTGCGTGAAGGGCCGGTTCGGGTTCGACTACATTCATCACCCCCACCGGCTGACAAAGCCGCTGATCCGCCGCGACGACGCGCCCGCGAAGGGCCTCAACGTCGACCCCGAAAACTGGCAGACCCATTTCCGGGAAGCGAGCTGGGAGGAGGCGCTCGACGCCGCCGCCGCCGGCCTCAAGGGCCGGGGCCGCGAGGTGGCGGGCTTCGGCTCGGCGAAATGCTCCAACGAAGAGGCCTACCTCTTTCAGAAGTTCATCCGCCAGGGCTTCGGGCACAACAATGTCGACCATTGCACCCGGCTGTGCCACGCCTCCTCGGTGGCGGCCCTGATGGAAAACGTCGGCTCCGGTGCCGTGACGGCCACCTTCAACGAGATCGAAAACGCCGACGTCGCCATCGTCATCGGGGCGAACCCGACCGAGAACCATCCCGTCGCGGCGACCTTCTTCAAGCAGTTCGCGCGAGCCGGCGGCAAGCTCATCGTGATGGACCCGCGCGGCCAGGCGCTCTCGCGGCACGCCTCCCATATGCTCCAGTTCAAGCCCGGCACGGATGTGGCGATGCTCAACGCGATCATGAGCGTGATCGTCGAGGAGGGGCTCTACGACCGGCAATATATCGAGGCCTTCACCGAGAATTGGGAGGCCGAGAAGGCGCATCTGGCGGCCTTCCGGCCTGAAGAAATGGCCGAGCATTGCGGCATCCCCGCCGAGACCCTCCGCGATGTCGCCCGCACCTTTGCCCGGGCTCAGGCTGGGATGATCTTCTGGGGCATGGGGGTGTCCCAGCACGTCCATGGTACCGACAACTCCCGCTGCCTGATCTCGCTGGCGCTGATGTGCGGCCATGTCGGGCGGCCGGGGACGGGGCTCCACCCGCTCAGAGGCCAGAACAACGTGCAAGGGGCATCCGACGCCGGGCTTATCCCCATGTACCTGCCCGACTATCAGAGCGTGACCGACGATGGCGTGCGCTCGGCCTTCACCGAGCTTTGGGGCACAGGCGATTTATCCTCCGAGAAGGGGCTGACGGTCACCGAAATCCTCGGTGCGGTTCATGACGGCGACATCGCTGCGATGTATATTCTCGGCGAGAACCCGGCGATGTCCGACCCGGACGTCGTTCATGCCCGCGCGGCGCTGGCAAAACTCGACCATCTCGTCGTGCAGGACATTTTCCTCACCGAGACGGCGAACTACGCCGATGTGATCCTGCCGGCGGCGGCGTTCTATGAAAAGACCGGGACGGTGACGAACACCAATCGCCAGGTGCAGATGGGCCGGCCGGCCGTGTCGCCGCCGGGGGAGGCGCGGGAGGATTGGTGGATCACCACCGAACTGGCCAAGCGCTGCGGTCTGGGCTGGACCTATACCCACCCAAGGGAGGTCTTTGCCGAGATGAAGGCGGGGATGGGGTCGCTTGCCAACATCACCTGGGAAAGGCTCGAACGGGAGGGGGCGGTGACCTATCCCTCGCTGGCACCCGACGACCCCGGTCAGGCGATCGTCTTCGGCGACGGCTTCCCCCGTGCGGGCGGCCGCGCGAAGTTTACGCCGGCAGCACTCGTTCCCCCCGACGAAGCGCCCGACGCGGAGTTCCCCATGGTCCTCATCACCGGCCGCCAGCTCGAACACTGGCACACCGGCTCGATGACCCGCCGCTCTGCTGTGCTCGATGCGGTGGAACCGGAGGCCAATTGCTCCCTCCATCCGCGGACACTGGCACGCCTCGGCCTGAATGCGGGAGACCGAGTGCGGCTCAGCACAAGGCGGGGGGCGGTAGAGATCATGGCCCGGGCCGACCGGGCGGTCGCGGAGGACATGGTGTTCATGCCGTTCGCCTTCGTCGAGGCGGCCGCGAACGTGCTCACCAACCCCGCCCTCGACCCGTTCGGCAAGATCCCCGAGTTCAAGTATTCCGCCGTGCGGGTGGAGCCGGCCGACGCGGTGGCCGCCGAATAGTCAGTAGCCGCCGGCCATCGCGGTCCGAAGAAACGGAAGTGCAATCGAGGCCGCGATGCCGACCGCCGCTCCGACCGCAAGGCGCGGCGCCATGCCGCCGAGGCTCGGCGCGAAGAGGCTCAGGCAGCCGCAAATGATGGCGTAGAAGACAATGGCAATCGGGTCCAACGGCGTCCCTCCTCCGTTTCGCCCGAGGCTACCCCGGCTTGGCTTGCGTCAGAAGCCTCCATTGCCGAAAATGGCGCCCGGGGATGTGCTGAGAGCACCTGGAGGGTCTCATGCGACCGAAACTCGAACGCGGTTTTCTGGCCGCCCTGGCAGTGTGCCTGCCGCTATCGGCTCTGGCAAACCCGGCGGCCCTCGTTCTCGGCAACGAGGATTACGAGGCGATCCGCGATGTCAGGGGCGCCGACAATCTGCGCGACCTCAGGGAGGCGCTGACGGATGCGGGCTTTGCCCTGCGGGTGGCAACCGATGCCACCGGGCCGCAGACGGACCGCGCCCTTGTCGGCTTCGAAGGCGATATCGTTCCCGGTGACGGCGCGGTCGTCTATCTCGCCGGCCGCTTCGTCCACAGCGCCACCGAGACCTATTTCCTGTCGACCGGTGCCGACGGCCGGTCGCTCGAAGCCCTGCGCCGCGAAGGCATCCCGCTGTCGACGCTCACGGCCATGCTGGCCGCCTCGCCCGGCCGTGCGCTCCTCGCGCTTGGCGATGGCGGCGGGTTCGACGTGGACCAGCCGCTTCTCGAAAGCGGGGTCGGCAACTTAGCCGTGCCGCAGGGGGTGACGGTTCTCGTCGGGTCGCCGGAAGAGGTGCGCGCAGTGGTCGTCGCCGCCGTCGGTGGCGAAGCCGTCCTTGGCGCCGACGCGCTTTCGGGGACGGATGTCGCCGCCTCGGGCTTTCTGCCCTCGGATGGCCGGATCGTCTTTGCCGACCCTGCGTCACCCGCTGCCGCCGCGCCCGATCCGCGCGAGGCGGAGATCGCCTATTGGGAGGCGGTGCGGAACATCGGGACGGTCGAGGCCTACGAGACCTATCTCGACCGCTACCCCCGTGGCATCTACGCAGCCGAGGCCGACGAACGGATTGCCGATCTCGCCGACGCGCCACGCCGGGCGGCGGAGGCGACGGAGGCCGCGCTTGGTCTTTCCCGCGATCAGCGCCGCGAAATTCAGCGCGCGCTCACGCTCCTTGAGTACAATCCCCGCGGCATCGACGGAATATTCGGCCCCGGCACACGGGGTGCCGTCACCGCCTTTCAGGCCGCCGAAGGGTTTGTCGAGACGGGGTATCTGACCCGGGAACAGATCCGCCTTCTCGACCGGCTGGCCCGCGCCCGCGCCGAGGAGCTCGAGGAGGTCGCACGGGCCAAGGCGGAGCGCGCGGCTGAGGCAGACCGGGCCTTCTGGCGCGACACCGGCGCCTCTGGCCGCGAGGAGGACCTCAGGCGCTATCTCGACCGCTACCGCGGCGGCATCTTCGCCGAGGACGCCCGCGCCGAGTTGCGCGCCATCGAGGAAATCCGGCGGCCCGAAGTCTCCGCGACCGAACAGCTCACCTGGCAGCAGGTCGAGGAAAACGGTTCGAAGGGGGCCTACGAGGAGTATCTCCGCCGATATCCCGAAGGCGCCTATGCCGAGAGCGCCCGCGACGAGATCGCCCGGCTCGAAGAGGAGGAAGCCCGTGGCGCGGATCGGGAGGCCGCCGAGCGGCAGGAGGACGCCATGGGCCTGTCGGCCACGACGCGCCGGACCATTGAACAGCGTCTCGATGCCCTGGGCTACGAGCCTGGCCGCATCGACGGCGACTTCGACGAGCGCACGCGAAACGCCCTCAGGCGCTATCAGGAAGACCGGCGCCTGCCCGCGACGGGCTACATGAACGACGCGACGATGGTGCGCGTCCTTGCCGACACCGTCATTTCGATTTTCGAGTGACAAACGAAACAGGCCGCCCCGAAAGGCGGCCCGTCTTCCCTCTCGCCTCGGGCAATCAGCCCTGGCGGGCCTTGAACCGGCGCTGCGTCTTGTTGATCACGTAGACGCGGCCCTTGCGGCGCACCACGCGGCAGTCGCGATGCCGGCTCTTCAGCGAGCGGAGCGAGTTGCGAACCTTCATGGCTCTGTCCTCATGTCGCGGCGCGCTTGCGCCTTTTGGTTCCGATGGTGGGCGATACTGGGATCGAACCAGTGACCCCTTCGATGTCAACGAAGTGCTCTACCGCTGAGCTAATCGCCCGTACCACTGTTTCCAGCTTGCCCAAACGAACAAGACGCGGGGGTACCCCGCGCCGGTGGGGGGTCTATAAAAGGTTCGCCGTGACGCTTCAAGGGCTTTTGGCAGCGCTCGATTGTGCCCTATAGTCCGGCTAGGAGGCCCGATGCCGAAAGCCGCTTACACGATCTCCATGCCCCAGGCGAGAACGACGTCCGTCGTCTTCGCCTCGCCGCATTCGGGCAGTGATTATGCCTGGAATTTCCTGCGCCGCTCGGTCCTCGACGAGCGGGCGATCCGGTCCTCGGAAGACGCCTTTGTCGATCTTCTGTTCGGCAGCGTTACCGAACACGGCGCGCCGCTGCTCGCCTGTTCGGCGCCGCGCGCGTTCGTCGACGTCAACCGCAGCCTCGACGAACTCGATCCCGCTCTGATCGAGGGCGTGGGGAAATCCGCCCACAACCCGCGTGTGGCCTCGGGGCTGGGGGTCGTGCCGCGGGTCGTGGCCAATGGCCGTGCGATCTATCGGGGCAAGATCTCGCTGCGCGAGGCGCGCGCCCGGATCGACGATTACTGGCACCCCTATCACGACGCGCTGACCCGCCTCCTCGACGAATCGCGGGCGCTCTACGGCGAAGCGATTCTGATCGACTGCCATTCGATGCCGCGCGAGGCGATCGAGACGATCTCGACGAGCAAGGGCACGCTTCCCGATATCGTGATCGGCGACAGGTTCGGGGCGGCCGCCGACAACGACGTCGTCGAACTGGTCGAAGCCGCGTTCCAGCGCGCCGGGCTGAAGACGGCCCGAAACGCTCCCTTCGCGGGTGCCTATGTGACACAGCATTACGGGCGCCCGTCGCGCGGCCAGCACGTGCTCCAGATCGAGATCGACCGCTCGCTCTACATGAACGAGACGATGATCCGGCCCAACGGCAACTTCAAATCCTTCCAGGCCATCATGCGCGGCGTCGTTGCCGAGATCGTGGAAATCGGCCGCCGCCGCCTCGCGCTCGCGGCGGAGTAATCAGCGCAGCGCGCGGCCTTTCAGAATCGCGTCTTTCCCGAACCGCGCCTTGATCCTGTCGGCCGCCTTCTCGGCCCCCGCCCGGCGGTCGGCCTGCGCGTCGAGAAGATCGCCCGAAAGGTCGGCGCCGGCTTCCGGAACAAGGTCCGACAACCCGACACCGATGAGCCGGAACGGCCCTTCCGCGGCCACCTGATCGAAAAGGTCCCTTGCGGTGTGATAGAGCCGATCGCCGATCTGCGTCGGCTCGCGCAGCGCCAGGCGTTTCGTCAGGATCTTGTGGTCGTGCCGTTTGACCTTCAACGTGACGACGCGGCCTGCGATGCCTTTCGCCTTCGCCCGGTCGGTGACCTTCTCGGCGAGACGCCAGATATGCCCCTCCAGGATGTCGGTGTCGGTGGTGTCCTCGCCGAACGTGGTCTCGTTGGAGATGCTCTTGACCGGGGCGTTGGCACTGACGCGGCGGTAATCCTCTCCGCGCGCGAGGTGCCACAGGCGGTCGCCGCCGGACCCGAACCGGGCGTGCAGGTCCGCCTTGTCCCAGCGCCTGAGGTCGTTGAACGTCCGGATGCCCACCGTTTCGAGCGCTTCCCGCGTCACCGCGCCGACGCCCCAGATCAGCTTGACCGGCTTCGGCCCGAGGAACGCCAGCGTCTCCGCTTTGCCGATCACGGAAAATCCGTCCGGCTTGTCGAGATCGGAGGCGATCTTCGCGAGAAACTTGTTGTGCGAGAGCCCGATGGAGACGCTGAGCCCCAGTTCCGTCTCGATGCGCCGGGCGAGCCCCGCGAGCATCCGCGCCGGCGGGGCGTGATGCAGCCGGTCGGTCCCGGTCAGGTCGAGGAAGGCCTCGTCTAGGGAGAGCGGTTCGACCGCCGGGGTCAGCGCCTCCATCATCGCCCGAATCTGGCGCGATACCTCGACATAGACCGACATCCGGCCGCGCACGACCTCCGCTTCGGGGCAGAGCTTCAGTGCCTTAAACATCGGCATCGCCGACCGCACCCCCTTGATCCGCGCGATGTAACAGGCGGTGGTCACAACGCCGCGCCGCCCGCCACCGACGATGACGGGCTTGTCCCTGAGGCTCGGATCGTCGCGCTTCTCGACCGAGGCGTAGAAGGCGTCGCAATCCATATGGGCGACGCTGAGCGAAAAGAGCTCCGGGTGGGACAGAATCCGCGGTCGCCCGCAGGCCGGGCATCGGGTGCCGGTCTCAAAGGTCTCCAGGCAATCTCGGCAAAGAGCGGGCATGGGCGCAGTCTACACGATTTGGGGTGGCGGGGCCTGTCAGGAGGCATGGGGCGCCGGCAGGACGGATCAAGCCCCTGTTGCCGACACGCCCCACCGGCGGCCTGCTCGCCCGCGCCCCCTTCTCAATTTTGCCAAAGTCCCCAGATAATCGCTAACGAAATCAACGAGGAAGGCCCCAATGAACGGCGAACTCGAGGCGCTTCTCGGCGGCAATATCGTGCTGATATTGCTCGCGGTTTTCCTGATTCTCTGCATCTTTCTCGGGGTGCGGATCGTCCCGCAATCCGAACAACACGTCGTTGAGCGGTTCGGGCGCCTGAAGTCGGTTCTGGGGCCCGGCATCAACTTCATCGTGCCGTTTCTCGACCGGGTGGCGCACCGGATTTCGATCCTCGAACGCCAACTCCCGACGATGACGCAGGACGCGATTACCTCCGATAACGTGCTGGTGCAGGTCGACACATCGGTCTTTTACCGGATCACCGAGCCGGAAAAGACAGTTTACCGCATTCGCGATGTCGACGGGGCGATCTCGACCACCGTGGCCGGCATCGTGCGCGCCGAGATCGGCCAGATGGAACTCGACGAGGTCCAGTCGAACCGGGCCCAGCTCATATCTGCGATTAAGGTCGCCATCGAAAAGGCCGTGGACGATTGGGGCGTCGATGTCACGCGGGCCGAACTTCTCGACGTCAATCTCGACCAGGCGACCCGGGAGGCGATGCTCCAGCAGCTCAATGCCGAACGGGCGCGGCGGGCGGCGGTGACCGAAGCGGAAGGCTCGAAGCGGGCCGTGGAACTCAATGCCGATGCCGAGCTTTATGCCGCCGAGCAGGCCGCCAAAGCCCGCCGGATCGAGGCGGAGGCCGAGGCCTATGCAACCCAGGTTGTGGCGCAAGCCATTCAGCAAAACGGCCTTGAGGCGGCGCAGTACCAGGTCGCGCTGAAACAGGTCGAAGCGCTCGGCAGCCTCGGCGGGGCGCAGGGCAACCAGACCGTGATCGTCCCCGCCGATGCCGTCGAAGCCTTCGGCAACGCCTTCAAGATGCTGCGGGGGCGGGCATGAGCTGGGATGTCTGGTGGGTCTGGGCGGCAGCCGCGCTTGTGCTCGGGATCGTTGAGGTGCTCGCGCCGGGTTTCGTCTTCCTCGGCTTTGCCATCGGCGCCGGCGTCGTCGCCCTGATCCTCGGCTTCGGCGGCCCAGGGGCGGCGGTTATCACAGGCTCATTGCCGCTTCTTCTTGTCGTCTTCGCCGTCGTCTCCATCGCCGCCTGGCTGGGGCTTCGCAAGGCGGTCGGCATCCAGAAAGGCCAGGTCAAGACCTTCGACCACGACATTAACGAGTAGGCGCACCCGTGCCCTGGAACATCGCGCGGATGTCGACGGTCTGCTCCTTGCCGATCCGCGCGTAGGTGTCGTCGAGCCAGCGCGCCGCCGTCTCCCGCCCGAGATCCCGGAGCTTTTCGAGGAACGCCCATTCGGCATTGAGCTTCGAGGCGGCGCCGAAGGGCATCAGCGCGTCTTCATTGTGGATCATATGGATGCGCTGCTGGCGGTAGTCGGTCGGGCTGAGCTTGCCCTCTTCGATCAGCCGCGCAACGAAGTCGATGGACCGAAGCTCCTTCAAGAGTGAGGCGTTGAAGGCGATTTCGTTGACCCGGTCCTGGATGTCATGGGCCGAAGTCGGCGTGCCGGGGCGGAAGATCGGGTTGATCTGGACGATCACGATGTCCGAGCAGGCCCCATGGGTGTGGAATGGAAAGAGCGAGGGGTTGCCCATATAGCCGCCGTCCCAATAGGGTACGCCGTCGATCTCGACGGCCTGGTAGAGGAACGGCAGACAGGCCGAGGCCATCACCATTTCGGGGGTCAGGCCAGCGCGGTCGAACACCTCGACCCGGCCGGTCTCGACATTGGTCGCCGAGACGTAGAGCTCGAACGCGTCGCAGGCCCGGACCCGCTCGAAATCGATGCTCTCGCGCAAAAGATCGAGGAGCGGGTTGAGGTTGAGCGGATTGAGAAGATAGGGCGAAAAGGTGCGGGTCAGCGCGTCTGCGATATGGTAGCTTGGCGAACCGGCGAGGCTCCAGGTGCCCAGATACACATCGAGCGGCGAGCGGCGGAACGGGCTGAGCAGCGCGGCGTCGCCCATCGCGCGCCAGAAGTGCTCCAGTGCTGAGCGCGCGCCGTCGACGCCGTTCTCGACCCAGCCGGCCGCCACGGCCACGGCATTCATCGCACCTGCGGACGTGCCGGAGATCCCGGCGATTTGGAGCCGGCCATCTTCAAGGAGGTAGTCGAGCACACCCCAGGTGAAGGCGCCATGGGCGCCGCCGCCCTGGAGGGCGAGGTTTACGGGTTTTGCGTTGCGGCGGACCATGGGTGTGGAGTGTAGCTGCGGCGCAGCAATTGCAAGGGCCGAGGGTAGAAGACAGTTCGGATCTGGCCTTGAGCAGACGTCGGAGCCCTGCAAAACGTGACCGGCCTTTCTCCAACAGCACCCGTCCCGGGCTCGACCCCGGACCTCGACAGGCTTGGTCCTCCGGTGGATCGAGGCCGCGGAACACGTCCGGGGCGTCGGCCACTCAAGGCGCGACCGCGCCTCACTGCTCGGAGGGCAATGTCGCTTGCGGGCCAAGCCCAGCACCTGGCGAGCAACCCACCGGCCTCCCGCCCTAGGGCAGCGCGGCGAGGATCGCTTCTGCCGCAGCCTTGGGGTCGGCGGCGCGGGTAATCGGCCGGCCGACCACGATGTGGTCCGCGCCGGCGGCGATGGCATCTGCGGGCGTCATCACCCGTTTCTGGTCGCCTTTGTCCGCGCCTGCGGGGCGCACCCCGGGGGTCACGATGAGCTTGCCGGCGGCCTGTGGCAGGGTGCGGATGGCGGCGGCCTCGTGGGGCGAGGCGATTACCCCGTCCGCACCGGCCGCCAGCGCGGCTTCGGCCCGGGCGAGGGCGATTTCCGCAACCGATCCGTCGATAACAAGGTTTGCGTCGAGGTCCGACCGGTCCAGGGACGTCAGCACCGTCACGGCGAGGATCTTCATCTGTGGCCCCGCGCCCTCCTTGGCCGCCCGCACCACATGGGGGTCGCCCTGGACCGTTAGAAAATCGATATCGAAGGCGGCAAGGCCCCTGGTCGCCGCCTCGATCGTGTTGGGGATGTCGAAGAGCTTGAGGTCGAGGAAAATGCGTTTGCCGTGGTCGCCCTTGAGCTCATTGGCGAGCGCCAGCCCGCCGGTGGTAAGCATCCCCAGCCCGATCTTGTAGAACCCAACGGCCGGGCCTAGGCGTTCGGCCATGGCCAGCCCGTCGAGCGCGTTCGGCACATCGAGAGCGACGATGAGGCGGTCATCCATGGCGCATGGGTTTGGACCGGGGTCGGGGCGCGGTCAAGCCGCGCCCCTGCTTTGGTCAGGTACGGCTGCCTTGGAACCAACCCAGACGGCGAAACAATAGCCAGTCGAGCAAGAGCGCTAGCGCCAGCGACGCGCCCATGAGCGGTAGAAAGATCGCCAGGCCGATGACGAGGACGATCATACCGGTCGATAACGCGGCATCGGGTGCGTTGGGCACACCTAATTCACCTTTCGGACGGCGCATCCACCAGGCGACGAAGCCCGACACCGCGAGAAGCGCGCCCAAGACGGCGGCCAGGGTGTTCTGGGCGACGTTGAGCCAGCCATAGAGTTCGCCCTGGTGGAAAGATATCCCATAAGACACCGCCCGAGCGACTGGAGGGTTATTGCCGAAGTCGTGGCGTTTGAGCACCGCGCCGGAGTATTGATCGACAATCAATTCGGACTGATCGTTCCGGTTTTTCGAAGCCGACCGCAGCCAGAATGCGGCCTCTTCGTTCTTCGGCGGGCGAAGCTCGTAAGGGGCTTTGAGACCTTCGGCACGGGCGACATCGAATACTTCGGTCATCGCGATTGTGGTGCCTTCAGACGCCGTCGAGTTCGGCACCCGCCCCCCGAAGCGCAGGCTGCGGGATTTTTGGCCAGTCTGATCCTGCACGTAGGACAGTCCGCCGCCCCAGACATCGGTCCAGGGAAGCCCTGTGATAAGAATCGGGACGATCAGCATCGTGGCCAGAAACCCGGAGTACATATGCGTCTCGCGCCACCAGCTCCGACCCGTGCCGCTGGGAGGGCTCACGGCCTTGGCCAGGGTCCGCTGGCCACGGGGCCACCAGAGGTAGACGCCGGTTATGAACATCACGATGGCCCAGTGGGCGGCCATTTCCACGAACTTGGTGCCGAACTCACCCAGAAGAAGCTCACCGTGGAGCTTCTTGACGATCCGCAGGGCGGTCTCGTCACGCGGTGTGACGGCCAAAACAGTCGCATTGTAGGGGTCTACCCAAGCGTAGGAGCGGGTTTTTTGCGCGTCGTCGAACTCGACGAGGGTCGATCGCGCCGGGTCGTCGTAGGTGGTAACCCCGCGAATGCGGGTCAGGCCCACAGCCGCGTCGACCGCGGCGAGTTGGGCCTCATAGGGCAGGGCCGAACCTGTGGCTTCGACGTTGAGCCGGTCAGCGTAGAGCCAACCTTCGATCTGCGGCTTATAGAGGTAAATGCCGCCGGTAATCGAAAGCAGCAGCATGAAGGGAAGCACGTAGAGCGCGGCAAGAAAGTGCCACTTCCAAACCAGGCGGTAGAGGGCAGCGGCGGTTGTAGGCTCGGCGCACGGCTGCGGCGCCGAAGCGGTTGCGTCGGTCATTGTGAAAGGTCCTGTTGGTGAGGGCTTTGAGGGGGCTATTGTCTCAAGCCAGCAGGGGAGGACCGTGCGGCGGGTGGCTTAGGTGTTGAGCGAGCCTGTTGGGGCGGTCCGGCGTCAATGCCGCGAGGCGCGTCGGTGGGGTAAACATCACCGGCCAGGTTTCTGCGGCTGTGTTTGCCGGATCGGGCGGGGGGGCGAGCGGCTGGCAGATGTGATCGTCCATCCAAACGACCTCGACGGGTGTGCCATCTGAGCCAATTCGCAAGGTCACAAGTCGGTCGCCGGTACAAATAACGGCGGTTCGAATTTGGGGAGATAGATCCACCAGTACCGCGCCCAACTTCGGCAGAACAAGTGCGAGGATCACGCAGGCGGCGATCCAGCAAGAAGGGCGGGCCTTTGCCATGGGAAAGGCGTTGGACAGAAAAGCTTGAAAACAAAGTGTTTCCAGTTGGATGTCGAGCGTTGAGCGGATTATGGCCGTCAAGGCGCGGCAAAGAGATTGCGGAGCCTTGCATGCGCCATTCTTGCAGGGCGCGCCGAGCCCACCCATATCTTCTCCGAGGCCCAATTGGGCGTGCCGCATAAGCGGGCGCCGCTGACCCCGGGCGCTTAAGATAGGAGAGACCGATGGACTTGGAGAAGTTCACCGAGCGGTCGCGTGGGTTCTTGCAGGCCGCGCAGACCATCGCGATGCGCGAGGGCCACCAGGCGCTCACCCCCGAACACTTGCTCAAAGCATTGATGGACGACGATCAGGGAATGGCCGCGAACCTGATCAAGGCCGCCGGCGGTGCGCCCGACCGGGTGGCCGAGGGGGTCGATGTCGCATTGTCGAAACTGCCCAAAGTCAGCGGCGATGCTGGCCAGACCTACCTCGACCGGCAAACCGCGAAGGTCCTCGACGAGGCCCAGAAGCTCGCCAAGAAGGCCGGCGACAGCTTCGTGCCCGTGGAACGGGTTCTGACGGCCCTCGCCGTCGTCCGGTCGAAAGCCAAGGACGCGTTGGAGGCCGGCGGCGTCACCGCAATGGCGCTCAATTCGGCGATCAACGATGTCCGGAAGGGCCGGACGGCGGATACGGCCTCGGCCGAGGAAGGCTATGACGCCCTGAAGAAGTACGCCCGCGACCTCACCGAGGCCGCCGCCGAGGGCAAGATCGACCCGATCATCGGGCGCGACGAGGAAATCCGCCGGGCGATGCAGGTCCTGTCGCGGCGCACGAAGAACAATCCGGTCCTGATCGGCGAGCCCGGCGTCGGTAAGACCGCCATCGCCGAGGGGCTTGCGATGCGTATCGTCGACGGCGACGTGCCCGAGAGCTTGCGCAACAAAAAGCTGATGGCGCTCGACATGGGCGCGCTCATTGCAGGGGCGAAGTACCGCGGCGAGTTCGAGGAACGGCTGAAGGCGGTGCTCTCCGAGGTGACCGCGGCCGCCGGCGAGATCGTCCTTTTCATCGACGAGATGCACACGCTTGTGGGCGGCGGGAAGGCCGAGGGCGCAATGGATGCCGCAAACCTTCTCAAACCCGCCCTGGCGCGGGGCGAGTTGCACTGCGTCGGCGCCACGACCCTCGACGAATACCGCAAGCATGTGGAGAAAGACGCCGCCCTCGCCCGCCGGTTCCAGCCTTTGATGGTGGCCGAGCCGACGGTGGAGGACACCGTGTCGATCCTCCGCGGCATTAAGGAGAAATACGAGGTCCACCACGGGGTCGACATCTCCGACGCCGCGCTCGTGGCCGCCGCCCAGCTTTCCCACCGTTACATCACCGACCGGTTCCTCCCCGACAAGGCTATCGACCTTGTCGACGAAGCCGCCTCGCGCCTGCGTATGGAGGTCGATTCGAAGCCCGAAGAGCTCGATGCCCTCGACCGGCAGATCCTCCAGATGGAGATCGAGCGGGAAGCGCTGAAGAAGGAAGACGACCAGGCGTCGGCCGACCGGCTTGAAAAGCTCGAAAAAGAGCTTGCCGACCTCCAGCAGCAATCGGCGGAGATGACCGCCAAGTGGCAGGCCGAGCGCGACCGGCTGGAATCGGGCCGGGATGTCAAGGAACAGCTCGAACGGGCCAAGGCCGAACTCGACCAGGCCAAGCGCGAGGGCAACCTCGCCCGCGCCGGTGAGCTGTCCTACGGGATCATCCCCGACCTTCAAAAGCGCGCCGAAGAGGCTGAGGAGGCCGAGGCGAGCCAGCTTGTCGAGGAGAAGGTGCGGCCCGAGCAGATCGCCGAAGTGGTCGAGCGCTGGACGGGGATTCCGACCTCGAAGATGCTCGAAGGCGAGCGCGAGAAGCTTCTCCGCATGGAAGAAGAACTCGGCTGCCGGGTGATCGGGCAGAACGCGGCGGTGCGGGCTGTGTCGAACGCCGTCCGCCGCGCGCGGGCGGGGCTCCAGGACGAGAACCGCCCCTTGGGTTCGTTCCTCTTTCTCGGCCCCACCGGCGTCGGCAAGACGGAACTGACGAAGGCGCTCGCGGAGTACCTCTTCGACGACGACGGGGCGATGGTGCGCATCGATATGTCGGAGTTCATGGAGAAGCACTCCGTGGCCCGGCTGATCGGTGCGCCTCCGGGTTACGTCGGCTATGATGAGGGCGGGGTGCTCACCGAGGCGGTGCGGCGCCGGCCATATCAGGTCGTCCTGTTCGACGAGGTCGAAAAGGCTCATCCGGAGGTTTTCAACGTGCTCTTGCAGGTGCTCGACGACGGGGTTTTGACCGACGGGCAGGGCCACAAGGTCGACTTCAAGCAGACGCTCATCATCCTGACGTCGAACCTCGGCTCCCAGGCGCTGTCGCAGCTTCCCGAGGGCTCGGATGCCGGGGCGGCCAAGCGCGACGTGATGGAGGCGGTGCGGGCGCATTTCCGGCCCGAGTTCCTCAACCGGCTCGACGACCAGATCGTCTTCGACCGGCTGACCCGGGCGGACATGGACGGGATCGTCGAGATCCAGCTCGGCCGGCTCGGAAGGCGCCTTGCGCAACGGGGCATCGCGCTCGACCTCGACGAAGGGGCGCGGCGCTGGCTCGCCGACGAAGGCTACGACCCGGTTTACGGAGCGCGTCCGCTAAAGCGCGTCATCCAGCGCAGCCTTCAGGACCAGCTTGCCGAGATGATCCTCGCCGGCGATGTGTCCGACGGCGATACGGTAAGTGTCAGCGCAGGGTCGGAAGGGCTGATCGTCGGCGACCGCGTCGCCGCCACGAACCGGCAACCGCCGGAGGATGCGGTCATGCACTGATACTCGGACAGGTTGGATAGAACGGTCCAAAGAGGGGCGCCGCGAGCCACGCGGCGCCCCTCACTCGCATCAGCTGGCTGGGAGGATGCCAGAGTCCTGAGCGGTGGAGAACTCGCCCGCATCGATCATGCCGTCCTGGTTGGCATCGGCGAGCGTAAAGGCTTCTTCGGTCACGTCCGGCATGACGACGAGCAATTCGTCGAACGTCACCATGCCGTCGGCATTCGCGTCCATTTCTTCGAGGGTCGCGGCACTTGCCATCGTGGCGGCGAAGGCGCCGCCGAGAACGAGAATGAGTGTCTTACGCATGTGTATTGCTCCCTTTCTGGTCGCAGGTGGGGAGGCTTCGGACGAGCCCCCGTGTCCCTGACTTGGGACCCGGTGGGGGGACTTGTTAAGGGGGAGCAGGAGGCCCCCGCGGTGGCTCGGCAGGCGATTGCCGGAGCCGCTGAGACGACTCGGCGGGTGATGGCGCATCAAAACCGATGGCCTCGGCCTCGGCAGGGATTGGCTGGGGCGCTTCGGCGGCGCTCGGCGGAGATTGGCCGGACCGATCGCCATGGGCCGATCGGCGAAAGACTGCCCGAGGCGAGTCGGCCCCGCCCCCGGGCGATGCCGGTCAGGGCAGCAGAACGGTGTCGATCACGTGGATCACACCATTCGACGCCATAATATCGGCGGTGACCACCGTGGCGTTCTCGACCGTGACGCCGCCGCCGGTGCCATCGACATGGACCGCCGCGCCATTGACCGTCCCATAGGAGGCGCGCTCGCCGAGGAAGGTCTCGGCCGTCCCGGCGCCGGGAACGACATGATAAGTCAGGATCGCCACGAGCTGGTCGCGGTTCTCCGGCAGAAGAAGGCTCTCGACAGTGCCCTCGGGCAGCGCGGCGAAGGCGTCATTGGTCGGTGCGAAGACCGTGAAAGGTCCCGGCCCCTGCAATGTTTCGACAAGGTCGGCCGCCGACAGCGCCGCGACAAGCGTCGAAAAGTCGTCGTTCGATGAGGCGATGTCGACGACATCGTCCTCGGTCATCGGGGCGCAAGCCGCCAGGGCGCCGGCAAATCCCAGCGCGGCGACGGCGTTGATCAGAGTTCTGCGGTTCATGGGATGTCCCACCATTCCATCAAAGTATCGAGAAACGAAAACGGGGCGCCCAGGGGCGCCCCGCGTAGCTGGCTGACCGATTACTCGGGCAGGATCACCTGGTCGATGACGTGGATCACACCGTTCGAGGTTTCGATGTCGGCGGTCACGACCGAGGCTTCTTCCACCATCACGCCGTTGTCGAGGTCGATCATGATGTCCTGACCCTGCACGGTCGCGGCGGTCATGTCGTCCGACAGATCGGTCGACATCACCTTCCCGGGCACGACGTGGTAGGTGAGGATCGCGACGAGCTGGTCGCGGTTCTCGGGCAGGAGCAAGTTCTCGACGGTGCCCTCGGGCAGCGCGGCGAACGCTTCGTCGGTCGGCGCGAAGACGGTGAACGGGCCGTCGCCCTTCAGCGTGTCGACGAGGCCGGCAGCTTCCACAGCGGCGACGAGCGTCGAGAACGAGCCGGCTTCGACGGCGGTGTCGACGATGTCTTTCTTCATCATGTCGCCCGCAAAGACAGGGGCGGCGATGAGGGTGGCGGCGGTGGCCGCGAGAAGAGATTTCTTAAGCATGTGGTTTCCTCCAGGATGCTTTTCATTCCGAACGCCGCTTTTGCGACGTCGGGCAGAGTTACGGTGGGGTATCGGGGGCGGATCACCGGGGATTTCCGCCGGTGCGACTTGACCGACGGGGCAGCGGCTCTAAGCCAGCGCCCCGGCGGTCTGCCAGTCACGGTTTTGTTATCCGCCGCTGCGTGTTCCTTTAGTGTTTCAAGGCGACGAGGCTCTCTGACACTGTTGTGAGGGGGGTGGGCAGAGAGGGTGCCGCGCGCCATCTTTCAGTCAAGCAAACGAGGAGCCGCGCGATGGCCGGACGATACAAGAGCGACCTCAAATGGTCCGATGTCACCCCGAAGACCGATTGGCTGAACCGCCGGCAGATCATGGCCGGGGCGGGCGCTTTGGGCCTCGGCGCAATCGCGGGGCCGGCGCTGGCCGCCTTCGACCCGGTGCCCTCGGCCTTTTCCACCGACGAAGAGCCCAACAGCTTCGAGGACATCACGTCCTACAACAACTTCTATGAATTCGGCACCGGCAAGGAAGACCCCAAGCGCAATGCCGGCGCGCTGGTCTCCGAGCCTTGGTCGGTCGAGATCGGTGGACTGGTGGACAAGCCCGGCAACTATGATTTCGACGACCTCCTTGCCGGCCAGACGCTCGAAGAGCGCATCTACCGCTTCCGCTGCGTCGAGGCCTGGTCGTCGGTCGTGCCCTGGGTCGGGTTCGAGCTCAAAGACCTGCTCGACCGGGTCGGCGTGCAGCCGGGGGCGAAATACGTCGCCTTCGAGACCGCCGTTCAGCCCCAGGCGATGGTCGGGGTGCAGCGGGGCGTCTTCGACTTCCCCTATCTCGAGGGCCTACGGATGGACGAGGCCATGCATCCGCTGACGATCCTCGCGGTCGGGGTCTATGACGAGCCGATGCCGAACCAGAAGGGCGCGCCGATTCGGCTCGTGGTGCCATGGAAGTACGGCTTCAAGTCGATCAAATCGATCGTGCGGATCACGCTCACCGAGGAGCAGCCCGTCGCGTCCTGGAACCGCGCCCAGCCGCGCGAGTACGGGTTCTATTCGAACGTGAACCCCGAACGCGACCATCCGCGCTGGAGCCAGGCGACCGAGCGCCGCATCGGCCAGGGCCTCTTTGCCCGCCGCATTCCGACGCTGATGTTCAACGGCTACGGCGACGAGGTCGCTTCGATGTATGCGGGGATGGACCTCATCAATGAGTTCTTTTGAGACCGTGGCCGGTCAGGTGCCGAAGACCACTTGGTGCATGACGCGTCCGGGCCAGAGCGTGAAGAGGCCTGCGCCAATGAGCGCGAGCCAATACAGGCGTTGGACGGCCGTCGTATGGCGGGCGATATCGCCTCGCTGGGCGTTGCGGACGACCTGGACGAGGGTCACGAGCACCAGAACCGACAGAAGGTGGATCGGGCTGAACGGGCCGACGAGCCGGATGGAGAAGATCGCAAAGCTCGACAGGGCGATAAACGCCATCAGGACGATCCAGATGCGGCCCACCGTTCTATGGCGCGCCGTCCCTTTCGGAAGGGCCAATTGGGCGCCGCCGAGGACCAATGCCGCAAGCGCCGCAAGCGCATGGGCGGAGATCACCCAGCCATGTTGAAAAAGAACGCCGATCTCCATCCTTCGCCTCCTGTCCATGTGGAGGCGCCGCGGTCGTGGATGGTCGCCTTCCCGCACAGTCTAGGAGCGACAGGGGGGCTTTGGCCAGCGCGGAGTTTCCGCCGGGCGCCGCCGCGGCCATGACGATGTCGCAGCGTGTGAACGGAGCGCTCCGCCGCGTGCCGACCTGGCCGGTCTATGCCATCGGCGGGGCGGTGCCGCTTTACTACTTCTACCTTGGCCTCACCGGCGGGCTTGGGCCGGAGCCGGTGAAGGCGCTCGAACACGCGTTGGGGCTTCTGGCGCTCCAGATGCTCGTCGCCGTTCTCGCCGTCACCCCGTTGCGGGACCTCACCGGGGTCAGCCTGGTGAAGTTCCGCCGCGCTCTGGGGCTTCTCGTTGCTTACTTTGTCACGTGGCACTTGGGCGTGTGGTTCTTCCTCGATGTCCAGTTCCTGGGAGCGGTCTGGGAAGACATCACCAAACGGCCCTACATCACGATCGGGATGCTGGGGTTCGTGCTTCTGATCCCGCTCGCGGCGACATCCACGAACCGTGCGATTCGAAAGATGGGGCCTTTGGCCTGGCGCCGCCTGCACCGCCTGACCTATGCCGTGGCGCTTCTGGGGGCGGTGCATTTCGTGATGGCTTCGAAGACCTGGGCGACGGAACCGCTCGTCTATCTCGGTGTGATCTGCGGCCTGCTCATCTATCGCCTGCGCCCGTTCCTGGCAGGCCGGTCGGCAGCGCGGGCCTGAGCGCTTCCCAAAAGGACATCGGTCGTGCCATCGTCGGCGAAACCGCCGAAAAGGAGCACCGAATGTCCCCGATTGTCCGCCAAGCACTTCTTGCCGCCGCCGTTACGGCCCTCGCAGGAGCGGCCTTCGCCGAGACGCGGGACATCAGGATCGACACGCCGGGCGGTGCAGTGGCCGCAACGCTCGAAACGCCCGAGGGCGGGCCGGCGCCGGTCGTTCTGATGCTGCACGGGTTTGGCAGCACTCGCGATGAGCTGACGATCCCCTCCGCCGAGGAAGGCGTCTTCGTTCGCGCCGCGCGGGTGCTGGCCGAGGCCGGTTACGCGAGCCTCAGGGTCGACTTCCGCGGGTCGGGCGAAAGCGACGGGGCCTGGGAGGACACCACCTTTTCGGGCCAGATCGCCGATGCGCTGGCCGCCATCGAGATGCTTGAGGCCAGCGACGCCGTGGACGGCTCGCGGCTGGCGATCCTCGGCTGGTCCCAGGGCGCGCTTGTCGGCGCCCATGCGGCGGCGGCGTCCGAGGCTGTCGACGGGTTGGTCCTGCTCTCCCCGGTGACGATCCCCTCGGCAAACTTCACCAACATGTTTGGCGCCGAGGCCGTGTTCGAAGCCATCGCCGCCGAGACCGACACACCGGTGACGCTGGCCCTGCCCTGGGGCGGGGAGACGACGCTGAAGGGTGCTTATTTCGACGAGATGCTGACCACCAGCACGGCCGGCGCCCTGGCTGGCTTCGACGGCCCGCTCCTCGTCTTCATCGGCTCGAACGACACATTGATCGAGCCGCAGCCCGGAGCCGGGGAGATGCTCGTCTCCTATCATGGCGGCGAGGGCGAACTCGTCACGCTGGAGATGGATCACGTCTTCAACATCTTTGCCACGACGGAGGTGCTCGACAACGATATCCTCCCGCGACTCGTTGGCTGGCTCGACGCTGCGCTTTGAACGGCGGCGCGCCCTCCGGCGAACCGACCGGTCCATAAAACGGGCGGTGAGTCTGTGGATATCGGCCTGTTCGGTGGGTCGGGGCCGGCAAGCGGGGTCCCTGCAGCGATGCCGATAGGGGCTGCGAAGGGGCAAAACCCCATATTTTGCGAAGGGAACGGGCGCAGTCGAAAAAATGTCATGATCTCTCAAAAAAACCCCTTGCGGACCCCGGCCGGTCTCCGTAAATACCCCTCCACCGACGAGGCGACACGCCGAGGCGGGGCGCCAGACGGGCCAAGGCAGCGATGCCGACGCGACGAGACGCAAAACAACATGAGAGATATTGAGGCGGGGCGCGCCGACCAAGTTAGGGCGCACTCAGTCGTTTTTGTCTCTCCGCTCTTTGAAATTGCTGGTTACTGAAGAGATATGCGGGCGGTTTGGTCCATGCGACGAAGCGGCTTCTGTATATCGGCTCTCTAGACCCTGACGCTTCGGCGGATGGGACGATGATGAGAGTGTCAGCTTCACTGTTTGTACGGCTTCTGGTTTCGCAAGAGACCTGGAGCACATCAAACAGATGACTCTTCGGTTGTTCCGTCCCTGCCCGGGTCGGAACCGCAGCGCTCAAGTAGCGAAGCGGTAGCGCAATCGAAGGATGTGCAGAGGTTCAATCGTCAAGGATAGCCGGGCAACCGGCTTTCAACTTGAGAGTTTGATCCTGGCTCAGAACGAACGCTGGCGGCAGGCCTAACACATGCAAGTCGAGCGCACCTTCGGGTGAGCGGCGGACGGGTGAGTAACGCGTGGGAACGTGCCCTTCTCTGCGGAATAGCCTCGGGAAACTGAGAGTAATACCGCATACGCCCTTCGGGGGAAAGATTTATCGGAGAAGGATCGGCCCGCGTTGGATTAGGTAGTTGGTGGGGTAAAAGCCTACCAAGCCGACGATCCATAGCTGGTTTGAGAGGATGATCAGCCACACTGGGACTGAGACACGGCCCAGACTCCTACGGGAGGCAGCAGTGGGGAATCTTAGACAATGGGGGAAACCCTGATCTAGCCATGCCGCGTGAGTGAAGAAGGCCTTAGGGTCGTAAAGCTCTTTCAACGGGGAAGATAATGACGGTACCCGTAGAAGAAGCCCCGGCTAACTCCGTGCCAGCAGCCGCGGTAATACGGAGGGGGCTAGCGTTGTTCGGAATTACTGGGCGTAAAGCGCGCGTAGGCGGACTATTAAGTCAGGGGTGAAATCCCGGGGCTCAACCCCGGAACTGCCTTTGATACTGGTAGTCTTGAGTTCGAGAGAGGTGAG
>JASJAR010000002.1 GCA_030066905.1 Paracoccaceae bacterium
ATGAACGCCTTCTGCGCGTCCGTGAACTTCGATGCTTTCATGCGTTTCCGCTCCTCTCCCAGCCAGGGATTCGATGCGAAAAACTCTACCCAAGATCGGGGGCGTTTCCGGGGATCACATCACGACTACGCGGACCCAGCGATGAAAATGGTCATCCTGTCGGGTGACGACATTGAGGCAGTCGAAGAGACTGCAGAGGGCTTGCTCGAGGGGGACGACGCCGACGAAAAGAACGGTGGCGACGTGCTTGTTGCCGCGGAGATGGCCTATTCTCTGGTTTTTGATGCCGAGAGCGAGATGACCGTGTTCGAAATCGCCGTTGCCGAAGCGGGCACGTATGTATTCTTCACCGAACACATGCCCTTTGAGTTCGAGGCGAACGAACATTTCTTCAAGGATGCGGACGGCACCGATGTGGAGCCGATCGCCCAAGAGCCTGACATGGATCATGACCATGACCATGATCACGGGCATGACGATCACGCCCATGGCCACGACGGCCACGCGCATGGCGAGCATGACCCTCATGCGTGGCTGTCGCCCGACAACGCGGCCGTTTGGCTGAACGTAATCGCCGGCAAGCTCTCCGCCGCCGATCCGGACAATGCCGGCACCTATTTCGCCAATGCCGCCGCTGCGCGGGAGGAGCTCGAAGCCGTCTCGGCAGACGTGAATGCAACCCTCGAAGCGGTGCGCGGCCTGCGCTTCATCGTCTTCCACGACGCCTACCAGTATTTCGAGACGGCCTTCGACTTCCCCGCCTCCGGTGCGATATCGATTGGGGACGCGACCGACCCCAGCCCGGCCCGCATCGCCGAGATCCAGGGCCGTGTCGCCGACGAGAGCATCCAATGCGTCCTGTCGGAGCCACAGTTCAACCCGGGCCTCGTCGCGACCGTTCTGGACGGGACCGAAGCGACCACTGCCGTGCTCGACCCGCTCGGCTCGGACCTCGAACCGGGGCCGGACCTCTACCCGCAGCTACTCCGCAACCTCGCCGGCTCGCTTGCCAGTTGCCTTTGATTCGCAAGTCAAGACGGGGCGTCACTGCATTCTGCAGGGCGCCCCGTTTTTGGGTCTCGACGTCCGATGGTCAACACGCCTTGCCTAGGTTGATGCTGCAGCTATTGTGTCACTTGAAAGTTATGACATAACATTACAACACAGCCCCGCGGCTCGGCCCGCCTTTCGATGACAGAACACCGCGGCGCCCGCCAAAACGCAGCATCTCAAGGACGGATCATGTCCGACACCCGCGTTCCCGTAACCCTGCTGACCGGCTTCCTTGGGGCTGGCAAGACTACCTTGCTCAACGCAGTTCTTGGCGACGCAAGCGCTGGACGCATCGCCGTCATCGTCAACGAGTTCGGCGATGCGGGTCTCGACCACGACCTGATCGAGGTGGCGAGTGAGGAAACCGTTCTGATGCAGTCGGGTTGCCTCTGCTGCTCGATCCGCGGCGATCTCGGCCGCACGGTTGCGGACCTGCTTTCCCGCCGAGCGAACGAAGAGCTGCACTTCGACCGCATCGCGATCGAAACCACGGGGCTCGCCGACCCCGGTCCGATCCTGCAGACCTTCACCGTCGATCCGGGGCTTTCGCGCAACTTCCGTCTCGACGGCGTGGTGACGGTCGCGGATGCGGCGAACGGCCCGGCGACGCTCGATGCGCAATTCGAGGCGGTCTCTCAGGCCGCGATGGCCGACCTCATCGTGATCAGTAAGACGGACCTTGTGGAGCCCGTGGCCGCGGATGGCTTTGAGGCGCGCCTGAGGGGCCTCAATCCAACGGCCTCGATCCTGCAGGCCGAACGCGGCAAGCTGCCCGTGGACGCGCTCTTCGGTCTTGGCGGCTTACGCAGTGAAGCGACAGCGCCTCAGATGCTGGCCTGGCTCACGCCTCCGGCCCCCGACCCTCTGGCCGGTCTCTCTGGTTTCGCCCCGCCAAAAACGGCGCCGGTCGTCCCAACCCACGACAGCCGAATCCAATCGGTCTCCATCGTGCTTGACGACCCAATTCCGGACCGGGTCTTTGAAGTATGGTTGGAAACGCTGATCGCACTGCGCGGCCCCGACATCCTGCGCATCAAGGGGATCGTCTTTCTTGAAGGGATGGACATGCCCTTCGTCTTCCACGGCGTGCAACACATTTTCGACGCACCGGTGCCACTGCGCGATTGGCATGGGCGCGACACGACTTCGCGGATCGTGGTTATCGCCCGCGATATCTCTCGCCCAGAATTGCAACGAAGCCTCGACATGCTGCGGGCGCGCTTGCGCAAGAACCCCAAAAACACCCTGAACGAGGTATCCATTCCATGACAGACAACCGACTTCCCGTCACCGTCCTCTCTGGCTTCCTGGGGGCTGGCAAGACGACTCTTTTGAACCGCGTGCTCAACAACCGCGAGGGTCGTCGCGTGGCGGTCATCGTCAACGACATGTCCGAAGTGAACATCGATGCGGACCTTGTGCGCGCAGACACAGAGCTCAGCCGAACCGACGAAACCTTGGTAGAGATGTCGAACGGCTGCATCTGCTGCACGCTGCGCGACGATCTGTTGGACGAGGTGCGTCGGCTGGCTGCCGAGGGACGTTTTGACTACCTACTCATCGAGTCGACCGGTATCTCCGAACCGCTCCCGGTCGCAGCCACCTTCGATTTTCGCGATGAAGAGGGCGAAAGCCTTTCAGACGTTGCCCGCCTCGACACCATGGTGACGGTGGTCGATGCAGTGAACCTGCTCAACGACTACTCCAGCCACGATTTCCTAAAGGATCGCGGCGAGACGCTGGGCGAGGAAGACGACCGGACGCTCGTGAATCTGCTCGTCGAACAGATCGAGTTCGCGGACGTTGTGATCCTGAACAAAGTTGCGGACGCGGGTCCCGAGCGCACCGACGCTGCGCGCAAGATCATCCGAAGCCTCAACGCAGATGCCGAGATCATCGAGACGAACCACTCCGATGTGGCGGCCGAGGCGATCCTTGATACTGGGATGTTCGATTTCGAGAAGGCTCATGAACATCCGATGTGGGCCAAGGAGCTTTACGGTTTCGCCGACCACGTGCCCGAAACCGAGGAATACGGCGTCGCGAGCTATGTTTACCGCGCGCGCCGTCCTTTCGAGCCGGAGAAAATCCTCGCCACGCTGAATGGCGACTTGCCCGGCGTGATACGCGCCAAGGGGCATTTCTGGATCGCGACGCGCGCGGAATGGGTTGCTGAGTTCTCGCTTGCCGGGGCGCTTTCCTCTGTCAAGCCGCTCGGTACTTGGTGGGCCGCCGTCCCCCGCGAACGTTGGCCCGAGCACGAAAGTGCACGCGCCTACATCGCGCAGCACTGGCAAGAGCCATGGGGCGACAGACGACAGGAGATCGTCTTCATCGGAGCGGGCATCGACTGGTCCGCGCTGAAGGCCCGGCTGGACGCCTGCCTTTTGCCCGAACACCTCGCACCGGGCCCCGACGCGCTGCCCGACCTGCCCGATCCCTTCCCCGCTTGGCGCCGCCAGACCGCAGCCTGAGGACAGACCCATGAAGCCGTTTCTGACCCTTGCCACCGCCCTTCTGGCCGCGGCACCTGCGGTCGCGGACGACGATGATGCAAGATACAGGCTCGTCGTGGCCGATGCCGAAGCGCCACAGGTCCAAATTCTGAACCCCGGCAGCGACGCCGCACCGGCTGTCTTCGACATCGCCTCGCCTGCACGGCTCTATCTTGGCCCGGACGGGCGCCATGCCTGGGCTGTTAGCCGCGATGCGGGCCAGGTGCAGGTCATCGATAGCGGAGTGGCGGAGGAGGATCATGGCGACCATGCGCATGTTATCCTGCAAGATCCTGAACTGATCGGTGGCCCTGCAACGGGCGAGCGTCCGGTTCATTTCAACATGGACCCATCCCGCGTCGCTATCTTCTGGGACGGAACCGGTACCGCGACGCTCCATGATGCCGCTGCCGCCGCCACAGGTGACCTTGCCCCCGTCAAGACGATCGAGACCGGCGCACCGCATCACGGTGTCGCGGTCCCCTTGGGCGATTTCACCATTTCCACGGTCGCACCCGAGGGTGAAGGTTTGCCCGATGCCCTCGCCGTGATCGGACCGGACGGAGCAGAACTGTCCCGCGTTGGCTGCCTGAACCTCCACGGAGAGGGTAAGGCGGGCGGGTACGTGGCTTTCGGCGGCGAGGATGGCGTCGCGATCTTCGACACCTCCGTCACGCCGCCCGCAGGCCGCTTTGTTGCCTATCCCGCAGAGGCCCCTGCCGAAGGGATGATCCGAACTATGCTAAGCCCGCGACACTTCACGGCGCTTATCGGAAACTGGGGCGCCGCGCATATGGCGATCCTCGATCCGTCGGCGGACGCAAGCGACTTCAACTTTATCGAATTGCCCGCACCCCGTATGGCTTGGGCACTCGATGATCGGGGTATGATAGGCTTTGCGCTTCTCGCCGATGGGCGGCTAGTGCGGTTTGCGGCTCTGACCGGGCGTATTCTTGGTGAGATGGGGGGGCTGACCGACGCCTATGCGATGGAGCGAGGCGTTGTCCGTCCTATGGTTTCCGTTGCCGGCGACCGCGTCGCCATATCCGACCCGGCCGCGGGTCAGGTGGTGCTTGTCGATACCGACACGCTCGAAGTCGTCGAACGGCTTGATGTTGGCGGTCGGCCGCGATCACTTCTTCTTCTGATGGCCGAGGCAGAGCATGACCACTGACCACCTCGTCCAAGAAATTGTCCACGACGATGCCATCCCGGTAGGCGCCGGCAACACGCTCGAGAGCCTTTCGTCCATCCACCATCAGGGTGCGGCGGCCGCGATCTGGAAGCGGCAGCCCATTCCGGCATTCCAGTCCTGGATCGATGGGCTCGACCCGGACCTTCTGCCGCGGGCGCGCATGATCTTGCGCCCCGAAGTCGTCCGTCAGGCCGTCACAGAGATCTTCGACGTCGCGGGCATGCCATCCGGGCCTGAGCGGAACCGGCCGTTGGACGATATCGCCGCGCTGTCGGACATCTTCGCGGGGCTTATGTCGGCCCGCTGGGTTCGCCTGCGCCTTGATGTCGTAACCACGAACGCCTGCCGGCGCTTTCATATCGACGCGGTGACAGCGCGGCTGGTCTGCACCTATCGCGGCACCGGCACGCAGTACGGCATCTCGACCGACGGCGCCGAACCATCCCGCGTTTTTACGGTTCCGACCGGCGCGCCGATCCTATTACGCGGCACGCTATGGCCCGAGCGCCCGCGGTCTGCACTGCTGCACCGCTCGCCGCCTATCGAGGGTACGGGCGAAACACGCCTCGTTCTCGTCCTCGACCCTGTGGACGACCCCGACGAGGCAGTCTGATGCGTGGCAATCGCGGCAAGACGAGCCTCAAGCTCAAGCGCAGGAACGAGGACCCGATGCGCGAATACGACCGTTTGCCCGAAGAGCTGCGCCGCTGGCTCGCAACTGCGGCCCTGCCTTGGCGCCCCCGGTCGGTTCGTCGCGCCTTTGACAAGGCAGTCGCACGAACGCAGGATCAAACCAGCGCGCTGAAGGAGCTTGACATTTTGCAAGCCCGGATCGTCGCCAGGGACGCGGGAGTGGTTTGGGGCGCAGATCACCCGGATGCCGACCGAGCGACGCGACAGGAATCCGAGACGTGATTGCACCAAGTTGTTCGCAAGCGCCCCAGCAAACGGTCGGCCAGCGGTGAGTTCGCTTTCCGTCGATAGCACATACTCGGGCCGTGGAATGCGGCGATCCGACGAATGAACGCAGACCCATTGCCCTTTGTCCGAGTCTTCCATGTGCTTGCCTCGCACTCGTCAAGTCCGAGACAAGCGCAACGCAATGCGACGACGCGCGATCTTAACATGATCAGGTGCTGCGGACGATGTCACGTACTGCCTGATATTGCGCCTTAATCTGCACCATCCATCATGTCCGACATCAGCGCCGATGGGACATCTGATTTGATTTCGTAACGGAGGGTTTCTGGCTCATCGTAACCGCCAAGGAGTGGAGATGAGACAGAAACACGGAACACAGAAGCCGCCGGCCGAGAAGGTCATGAAGGACATCCGCCGGCGTACCCGCAAGCAGCACTCTGCCGAGGAGAAGATCCGCATCGTGCTCGAGGGCCTGCGGGGCGAAGAGAGCATTACCGGGCTTTGCCGGCGCTCGACGGTTCTCGACCCCGACCCTTGACGACGGCCTCTGGACGGTCGATGTCTCCCAAGCCGAGCTCGACACCGCCCCGGGCTGGCAGGGGACGCGTCTTCTCGACAGATTGCGCATTGAGGACTGGCCGCCGATCATCCAGGGCCCCTTCGGCAACGGAACATCGCCTCTTCTGGCCTATGGCGGGTTGCGCGACCATGCCGGCGGGCGTTCGCCATCGGGCGCCGAAACGGCCCGACCGGACGCCGACGCGCTGATCGAGCCGCTCGAAGATGTCGTCGAGTGGAAGGGCCTCGACGTTTTCGGATGGGACGGACGTCTGGGTGCGCTGCGCGACATGGGCTTCGAACCGGCGACACGGACAATCACGCATCTGACAGTCGATGCGCCCGGTGCCAACGCGGTGCTCGGCTTTTCCAGGCTGCGGTATCGTTCCAACCAGGGCGGCATCCTGAATGTCGATGCCCGCCGCGCCGACCTCGCCGCCAAAGGGCCGATGGAACGGGTCTGATGATCGATATCCGCGGACCGACCGCCTTGCCCTCCGACGACCGGGACGCGCGGACCTGGTGCCATCGCCCGCATTGCGGCGATCTATGTCCCGTTTGCACGGATCGGCGTGGTTCTTCTTGGCCACGATGGGGTTTTCGCGGCCGCGGTTGCGGTCGACCTGGCGACCATCATCGGAGCCGTCTGGTGTCTGAACCGCGTGGCTCCCTGGGCGGACTTGCCGGCGAAGCGGGCGCTGGCAAAGAGCGGGGCGTGAGGCGTTAGACAACGGGGATGCGACCGTGTGGACCGTGCGCGCCCTGCGGCGGGTTTCTGCGCATCCAGAAAGCGCCCTCCGCACAAAGTCAAACGCCCGTTTGACATGCCGAAGGGTCGGCCCCATATCCAAACGACCGTTTGAAACCGGAGCGCCGACGTTTGGCCGACACCGCCCCGCCGGAAACCGACCGTTCCGCCGCGACCCGCGCACTGCTGGTCACGGCGGCAATGAAGCACTTCGGCGAAAAGGGGTTTGATGCCGCGTCGTTGCGCGACATCGTGGCCGACGCCGGCCAGAACCTCTCTGCGGTGAAGTACCACTTCGGGTCGAAAGAAAAGCTCTTTTACGCCTGCCTGCGGGCGGCAGCACAGCGCATCGGGTCGATGCTTGCACTCGACGGCGGACCGGACTGGCCGGCTGAGCCGCCGGTCACAGAAGGCGCCGCGCGAAAGGCGATCCGCGCCCGGCTTGCCTCCGTACTGCGCACCGTCCTCAGCCCCAGGCTCGACCGGGAAGCGCGGTTTCTGTTGCGCCAGATCGTTCTTGGCGGCCACGGCGCCGAAATGCTCTTTGCCGAGGTCCTCGTCCACCGGGTCGAGGCCCTGGCCCGCTTCATTGCGGTCGCCGAGTGCATCGAGGACGGCGACTACGCCCGCCGACGGGCGCTGACGATCATCCTCCAGACCATCCTTCTGCCGACGGTTCGAGACGTGGTTCAGCTCAACACCGGATGGAGCGACATCACCGACCATGTGCCCGACCTCGTCGATACGATCTACCCCCTCCAGCCGGGAGACCCCCGCTCATGAATTGGCGCATCCTGTTGTTCGTCCCTGCCGTCCTTCTCGGCGTTCTCGCGTTTCGCGCGCTCCAGCCCGCGCCGGGCGACGAGGCCGCGGTTGCCGAGACCGAGCGCGTCTTCACGGTCGAGGCATTCGTGCCGGACCCGGGGCCCGTGGCGGTATCGGTGGAAGGCTTCGGACGGGTCGAACCGGTGCGCACATGGGAAGGCGTCAGCCAGGTGGACGGGCGGATCGTCGAGATGCTCGACGACCTTGCCGAGGGCACGATCATCGACGAGGGCACGGTCATTCTCCGGATCGACCCGCGGTCTTACGAGATCGACCGCGACCGGGCGGAGGCCAATCTCCGCTCCGCCGAAGCCGAACTTGCGGAACTCGACGCGCGGGTGACGACGGTCGAGGGCCAGCTCGAACTCGAACGCCGGATCGAGGACGTCATCGAAGTGGATTTCGACCGGCGGCGCCAGCTTCTCGAAACCGGGGCAACCTCGGCGAGCAATGTCGACCAGGTGCAGCGGGATCTCATCGGCCAGCAGCGCAGGGTGCTCGACCTCGAGAACGAACTGGCGCTGATCCCGGTGCAACGCATCAGCGCCGAGGCCAGTCTGAGGACCCGCGAAGTCGAACTCGAAGACGCCGAGCGGAGCCTGTCGAACACCGTCATCGAGGCCCCCTTCACCGGCCGCGTCGTTTCCGTCGAAGTCGGCGAGGGCGAATATGTGCGAACCGGTGAGAGCCTCGCAACGCTTGCGGGGATCGAGGCGGTCGAGGTCGTTGCCGAGGTGCAGCCCCAAGAACTGATCGCCGCTCTGGAGTTGTTGCTTCCCGATGGACCCTCGACATTCGCGCGGCTCGATCTGACCGATCAGAACCTGGCCCGGCAGGTCATCCGCCTCTCTCGTCTCCAGCCGGTGATCCGGCTTCCGCAACAGGCCGCGGCGCGCTACCCTGCCGAAATCGTGCGGATCGACGGGTCGATCGACGAAGCGTCGGGGACGATCGGGATCGTCGTGCGGGTGGATCAGGGCGGCGTGCCGAACCTCGCCGAACGCAGACCGCCGCTGGCGGATGGCTCGTTCGTCACTGTGGAGTTCCGCGCCGAGACCGAAGACGCCCGGCTGACCCTGCCACGCGAGGCCGTGCAGCGCGACGGAGGCGACACGTTTCTCTATGTGGCCACGGCAGACGACACCCTGGCGCGGCGTGAGATATCCTCGGTCGCGCGGGCCGGCGGACGGGTGGTCGTCGAGGCCGCGCTCGAAGACGGCGACCGGATCGTGACCGTACCGCCCGAACCCGCCATCCTCGGCCAGAGCCTCGAAGTGGTCTCCGCAGAAGTAGGTGCGGGACAATGATCGGCTACTTCGTCCGCCACCCGGTCGCCGCCAACATCCTGATGATCGCGGCGGCCATCCTCGGGATTTCGGTCATCACAGGCATGGAGCGGGAGAGCTTTCCCGAGTTCACGCCCTCCTCGGTGACGGTGAGCGTGGTCTATCCCGGCGCCTCGGCCATCGATGTCGACGAGCAGGTCTGCGTCGAGCTCGATTCGGCGCTGAACGGGCTGAGCGACCTCGACACGCTGGAATGCCAGTCCACCGAAGGGCTGGCCACGGCAACGCTGACGATGGTCGAGGACGGGGACATCTCGCAGTTTTTCAACGACACGCTCTCGGAAGTGCAGGCGCTTTCCGATCTTCCCGCCGACGCCGAGGAGCCGACGGTGGCGATCGCCGCGCTGGAAGAGCAGATCGTGCTCCTTGCGGTTTCCGGGATCGACACGCGCGACGGGCTCTTGCGCTACACCGACCGGCTGGCCGCCGAACTCGAAGCGCTGCCGCTGGTCGCCGAAACCCGCGTCAGCGGGATCAGCGCGCCGGAACTCACGATTGCGCTCGACCAGGCAGCGCTCCGGCGCTACGGGCTTTCGGCCCGCGACATCACGGATGCGGTGAATGCAAGGTCGTTCAACCAACCGCTCGGCACCGCGCGCACCGCCGACCGCGAACTGACACTGCGCTACGAAGGGGTGAGCCGTTCGGTTGCCGCGCTCGAGGACTTGGTGGTGCGCGAAACCGTTGCCGGTGGCTTCGTGCGGTTGCGCGACGTCGCGGATGTGCGCCTCGCTCCTGCGAACCCGGAACAGCAATCCTTCATCGACGGCGCCAGGGCGGCGACGATCAGCGTTCTGAAGACCAAGGACGCCGATGCGATCAACGCCTTCGCGCAAGTGGAGGAAGTTGTCGAACGCGAGCGGGCCGCCCTCCCCGACCCGTTCGCAATCACGGTCGTGAACAACGAAACCGAGAATATCCTCGACCGCATCCGGGTCGTCGTCGAGAACACAGCCATCGGGCTCGTCATGGTGCTGCTCGTAATGGCGGCGGTCTTCAGCTTCCGCGACGCGTTCTGGATCGCCGCCGCTCTGCCGATCAGCTTTCTCGGCGCCTTCTTTGTGCTCAACGGGCTTGGCGTGACCATCAACATGATCTCGCTCATTGCGATGCTGATGGCCGTGGGCCTGATCATGGACGACAGCATCGTCATCGCCGACAACATCGACAAATGGCGCGCCCGGGTGAGCCCCGGGGACGCCTCGATCCGGGGCGCCGCCGAGGTGGCTCCCGGGGTGTTGTCATCGTTCCTGACGACGGCCTGCGTCTTCACCCCGCTGATGTTCCTTTCGGGCCAGATCGGCTCGATCCTGGAGATTGTTCCGGTGGTGCTCCTCGTGGTGCTCGCCGTCAGCGTCCTTGAGGCCTTTCTGGTGCTGCCGCACCATCTCAGCCATGTGCATTCCGACCCAGGGGCCCAGGAACGCCGCCTCGCTCCCCGTGCCATTCGCTGGCTCACCGACCGGGCCGTCGTACCGGCGGCGCGGGTTCTTGTGCAGTGGCGCTACCTCACGCTGGGGCTCACCTTCGCGGCGCTGCTTGCCACTGTGGGGCTCATCACCGGCGGGACGGTGAAGGTCATTGCCTTCCCGACCACCGAGGGCGACACGATCGAGGCGCGGATCGCTCTGGATACCGGAACGCCGCTGGAGCGCACAGAGGCCGTGGTGGACCGGGTTCTTGGCGCCCTCGACGCGGTCGACGCGGAACTGACCCCGGGAACCGAGGGCGGAGCGCCACTGGTGGAACGGGTCCTCGTTCGGTTCGCCACGAACCCTGACGTCCGCAACAACGGCCCGCACACGGCAACGGTCACCGTGGACCTTCTCGGGTCGGAACTGCGCAATATCGAAGCCGACCGGGTGGCCACGCTCTGGGAGGAACGGGTCGGGTTCGTCTCGGGGCTGGCGCAGTCGAGCTTTGTCCAGACGGCGGGGACGCCGGGCGGCGCCGACCTCGACGTCGAACTCTCCTCCCGCGATCTCGGCCAGCTCGAAGCCGCGAGCGAGGCGCTTTACAACCGGTTGATCGTGCGGCCAGACGTCACGGGCGCCTATCAGGACTTCTCGGGCGGACAGGCGCAAATCGAGATCGTGCTGAACACCTTCGGCGCGACCACCGGCCTCACGCCGCAGAACCTCACCGGGCAGTTGCGCGCGGCGTTCTCAGGGGACGAGACCGACAGCTTCAGCGAGGGCTTCACCGACCTCTCGGTGCGCGTGGAACTCGGCGATACCGTCGAGACGCTGGCCGATGTGGAGAGCTTCCCGATTACCCTGCCCGGCGGCGAAGTCACGGCACTGGCGCAGATCGCCGATCTCCAGGTCGTCGACGGCTACGCCCAGATTACCCGTAAGGACGGGGCGGCAATTGCCCGGATCATCGGCCAGATCGACCGCGAGGCGACCACCTCGGCGGAGATCTCAGGCGAAATCCTCAACGTCTACGCCCCTGAAATCATGGAGGCGTTCCCCGCCGTTTCCGTCGGCATTGGAGGGGCAACCGAAGCTCAGCAGGAGACGCAGACGTCGATCTTCATCGCCCTTCTGATCGGGCTGGTCGGTGTCTACCTGATCCTCGCCTACCAGTTTCACAGCTATGCCCTGCCGCTCGTCGTGATGCTGTCGATCCCGTTCGCGATCATCGGGGTGGTGCTGGGGCACATGGCCGTCGGCATCGACCTGGCGATGCCGAGCTTCATCGGCTTTGCCTCTTTGGCCGGGATCGTGGTGAACAATGCGATCCTGTTTTTGGCCTTCTTCGAAATGGAAAGCGAGGAAAGCGCCGTCGAAGGCGCGATCGAAGCGGTGCGGCACCGGTTCCGTCCCGTGCTGTTGAGCTTCTCGACGACCTTCGTCGGCCTTCTGCCAATCATCTTCGAGACATCGCCGCAGGCCCAGACGATGGTGCCGCTGGTCACAGCCGTCGCCTTCGGGCTGTTGTCCTCAACGCTGCTGACGATCTTTGTGCTGCCCTCCGCGCTGGCGATCTATTTCGACTGGGCGAGCCTTGAGAAGTGGCGGGCGAGCCGGGCGTCGATGGACGGCCCGGCGGGGGCGGTCGAGCCGGCAGAGTGAGCCTGAACGGCGGCGGGACAAAGAAATGCCCGCCGCCCCGTCCGTCCCAAGGCCGGACCCGGCGGCGCGACCGGGTTCACCGCGGGAGGAGTAGGAGCCGGCCGCCGCAGGCTCCGTTCACCGCCGGCAGCCACGACCGGGCGCGTTAAACCGGCGCTAACACCGCTCGGCCTATGCCCTCCGCCGGGAGTGGATGGGAAAGACGATGCGGAAGGCTGCAATCCATACGACCCGGCCGATGGTTCCGGCGGCAGCGCCTGTCTCTTGCCGGACCGGGGAGACGCGGGAGAGCGTCCTTTGAACATCTGGCGGTCCTTCTTCATCCTCCTCGTCGTTGCGTTCATCGTCGCGGTGGTTTCCGGTTCGGTCGCCGTCCATGTCACCGCAAAGCCCCTCCTTGAGGAAATCAAGACCAAGGCTATCGAAACGAGGGCGGAGGCCAGCGCCGAGGCGATCGCCCGAGAACTCGGTCGGATGAAACGGGAGCTCAGAATCCTCGGCCGCGACACCACCGTTCTTAGGGGTGTGGGCGAACCCGGCGGCATGACGCCCCGGGTGCAGGAGCGGCTGCGCAGGTTCGCGACGTTCGGAGAACTCGCATGGCTCCGGGTCTACGACGACCGCCTGCAGGGTCTTTCCGAGACGTCAATCGACAACGATCCCTCGAACTTTTCGGCCTCCGAGTTCGAGTTGCTGGCACAACGCGCGCTCTCCAGCGTCGACGCCACCGAACCGAGATTGCTTTACCGTCCCGCGGCCGACGGCCAAACCTTTCTCATCAGCGCTCCTGTCGTTCGGGAGGGCACCGTGATCGGCGCCCTGGTTGGCGAGTTCCCCTTCGACTTCGGCGCGGTGCTGGCGCGGACGGATTTTGCCAACACCGTCGAGATCACCGACGTCGCAGCGAACCCGGGCAGCGCCGGGCTGAGCGTAACCCCAATCGACGGCACACCGTTCTTTCTTGTCATCGAGCCCAACCACGCCGCGCTCCAGGCCATGGGCAACGAGCTGATCCGCTCGGTGACGGCGGCCATCCTGGCGGCCCTGGCCCTGCCGTTTGCCGTATTGGCTGTCGGAGGCCGGAGGGCGATCATCCTGCCCCACGCGGCGCTGGCGGCGTCGCGCGAGGAGTTGCGCCGGAGCGAACGGCGCCTTGCGGAGTTCGGCCGCGTCGTCGCGTCGGCCAATGACGCCATCGCGATGGCAAACCGCGAGGGGGTCGTCACCTGGGTCAACCGCAGCTTTGTCGAGCTCACGGGCTATTCGGCCGAGGAGATCGTGGGCCGCAAACCCGGCGACCTGCTGCACGGGCCGGATACGGACCCCGACACCATCGCATTCATCACCGAGGAGAAGGCGGCGGGTCGCAGGTTCGAAGTGGTGATCCTCCACCGGCGCAAGGACGGGTCGGTGTACTGGAACGACATGGCGGTGACGCCGCTCGTCGATGAAGCGGGGGAGCGCTATGGCTCGTTTTCGGTGTCCCGCGACATCACAGAGCAGCGTCAGCGCGAGGCCCAGCTTCTGGAGGCGAAGGAGGAGATCGAGCACAAGGCCAATCACGATCCGCTGACCGGCCTGCCCAATAGGCGCTATGTCGACCGGGTGCTGGCCGAGCGCCGGGACGAAACGAAGACGCTCATCCGCATCGACCTCGACCATTTCAAACATGTCAACGACACGCTGGGCCACGCCGCCGGCGACCATGTCCTGTGTCACGTGGCCGAAATCCTTCGCGCCCATGTGCGCCGCGGCGACGTGCCGGCCCGGGTCGGCGGCGACGAGTTCGTCGTGGTGCTCGGTCCGGGCTACGACAGCCGGGATGCCGAAGGGCTCGCCCTGCGCCTGCGTGACGAGATCCGCAAGGAGATCACCATCGCCGGCAAACGCTGCCGCATCGGGGCGAGCTTCGGCGTGGCCAGTTCGACCGACGACCTGCTGGAAGAGAAGGAGCTCTTGGCCTGCGCGGATGCCGCGCTCTACATCGCCAAGGACAAGGGGCGCAGCCAGGTGGTGCCCTACACAAAAGACGTTCATGCCACCATTCTCGAGGCCCGGACGATTGCCGGCGAAATCGAGCAGGCGCTTGCCCGGGGCGAGTTCGTCCCGGTGTTCCAGCCGCAATTCGACGCCAGGACCCACGATTTCACCGGCATGGAAACGCTGCTTCGCTGGCAGCACCCCGAACGCGGGCTTCTGGGGCCCGACACGTTCCTGTCCATCGCCGACCAGATGTCGGTGATTCCGGACATCGATGCGCAACTCTTCGACAAGGCGCTGAAGATCGTCGCCGGGCTCGGCAAAGACGGGTTCTGGATACCGAAAGTGTCGTTCAACGTCACCGCGCCACGGCTTCAGGACCCCGCCCTCGTCGACACCTATCGGCGCGCCGAGATCGGGGAGACAAAAGTGGCCATCGAGCTTCTCGAATCCGTTCTGGTGGAGGAAGAGAGTTCGGCCTTCTTCTTCTATCTCGACAATCTCAGAGAGATCGGGCTCGAGATCGAGATCGACGATTTCGGCTCCGGGCATGCGTCGATCATCGGGCTTGGGCAGGTTCAGCCCCATGCGATGAAGATCGACCGCCGGCTGGTGATCCCGATCACCGAGTCCGAGACCTCGCGCAGCATGGTGGCCTCGATCGTTGAGATGGCGCGTCATCTGGGGATCAGGGTGATCGCAGAGGGGGTCGAATCCGAGGCCCATGCCCGGATGCTCGCCGAGCTCGGGTGCGACGTGTTGCAGGGGTTCTGGTTCGCCCGGCCACTGGATGAAGCGGCGCTGCGCCATCTCCTCACCGCCCGCCAGGCGCCGAGAACCGGCACGGTCGGTTAGGCCCGGAGGCCTTCTCCGCCCGCAACCGATCAGGCGGGGTCAGCCCTTTGGCTTCCGGCTCGCTGCGCGCGCCACCGCCTCGGCGGCCATCGCCGAGACCAGCGCGGCCCGGTAGTCGGCCGCACCGTGTATATCCGACGCGAGGCCCTCGGGCGAGATTTCGACGGCGGCGGCCGCCGCGCGCGACCAATCCTCGGCAAGGGCCGCCTCAAGCCCCTCGTGCCGGAACACCCCGTCTTCCCCGGCGCCGGTCACCGCGACGCGGATGCCGGACGGCGTTTCGGCCGCGAAGACGCCTGCCATCGGGTAGCGCGACGCGGGCTGGGGGAACTTTGCGTAGCCCGAGCGCGCCGGCTGCGGGAACCGCACCGCGACGATGATCTCGCCCTCTTCGAGATCGGTGGCAAACAGGCCGAGAAAGAAATCCTCCGCCGCGATCTCGCGGGAGTTGGTGACGATGGTCGCCCCAAGTGCGAGAACGCCGGCGGGGTAGCAGGCGGCGGGGTCGTTGTTAGCAAGCGAGCCGCCGATGGTCCCCCGGTGCCGCACGGCCGGGTCGCCGATTCCGGCCGCGAGCCCTGCAAGCCCCGGTATCCGCGCGCGCACAACCTCGGAGGCTGCAACGGCGGCATGGGGGGTCATCGACCCGATCTCGATCGCGCCGTCGCCTTCGCGGATACCGATCAGGTCTTCGATGCCGGAGATATCGACAAGGTCGCTCGGCGCCGCGAGCCGTGCCTTCATCGTCGGGATCAGCGTCTGGCCGCCGGCCAGGAGCTGGCCGTCTTCCGCCTCTGCCAGGAGATCGGCGGCCTCGGCAACACTGCCGGCCCGGCGGTAGTTTACATGGTACATCGCACCCTCACATCGCCTTCGCCGCGGCGTCGATGGCCCTGACGATGTTGTGGTAGCCCGTGCAGCGGCAGATATTGCCTTCGAGCTCGTGCCGGATGGCCGCCTCGTCGAGGGCCTCGCCGGAGGCCCTGTAGCGACGCACCATGTCCACCCCCGCCATGATCATCCCCGGGGTGCAGAAACCGCATTGCAAACCGTGGTGGGCGTTGAAGGCCGCCTGCATCGGATGCAGTGCGTCGCCGTCGGCGAGCCCCTCGATGGTGGTGACGGCGCGGCCGGCAACGCTTGCGGCAAGCACGGAGCACGACTTGATCGCCTCGCCATCGAGATGGACGACGCAGGCGCCACACTGGCTCGTCTCGCAACCGACATGGGTTCCGGTGAGCCCCAGGGTTTCCCGCAGAAAGTCGACGAGCAGGGTGTTGTCGGGCAGTTCGGCCCGCACCGCCTCGCCGTTCACGTTCATCGCCACATCCGCCATCGCCGAAGCCCTTCCCGCGCACCGTCGGCGACCCTAGCCCCGCGACCGCCGAGCGCAAGACGCTTCACGGCACCGGAATGACAGAGAGCGACACCGGCCCCACACCCGCGGCGTCGAGCCGGGCGAGAAGTGCGGCCAACCGGGCCGCATCGAAGGCCCGGTCGACCCTGAGCGTGAGCGTTTCTCCGCCACTGTCCTTCACGATCGCGGCCAAGGCGGCCTCGCCCTGGGCCGCGCCGTAGCCAAGCGACCCGTCCGGGCCGACGAAGAGCACAGCGCCGGGGCTGGCAGGATCGCCCGCGACGGCCTCGGGCAGCGCCACCTCGATGGGTGCGGGCGGCACGATGCGGGCGGCGAGCAGGAAGAAGATCAGAAGCAAAAAGGCCACGTTGATCATCGGCACCGCGTCGTCGAGGCGGGGCCGGCGCGGCGGCGGGCGCAGGGAAAACCGGCTCATCGGGCGAGGACAAGGCGTGAAAAGCCCGCCCCGCGCAGCGCGTCGATGGCCGCGACGAGGTCGCCGGTGCGCGCACCGTCTCGCGGCGCGACGACGACCGGTTCGGTGCGCACCGCCATCAGCGCGTCGAGCGCAGCAGGCAGATCGGCCAGCTCGACGGGAATGCCGTTGAGCCTCACGCCCTGCGGGAGAACATCGACGAGGCGCGGCGGCCCGGTCCAATCGGTCCCCGCTCCACCGAGGGTCACCGGCAAGCCGACGTCGCTGCCGAACCGCGAGGCGAGCATGAAGAAGAACAAAAGCAGGAAGACGACATCGACCATCGGCGTGAGCGATGCGCCGCGCCGCGCCCTGCGCCGGGATTGGAAGTTCATTCCGCCGCCCGGGCCACTGGCGGGGGGGCGCCTGCGAGAAACAACCGCGTTGCGAGATCTTCCATATCCGTCCCCGCCCGATCGATGGCGCTTTCGAACCAGGCCAGCGCCACACCGGCGGGGATCGCCACGCCCATCCCCATCGCCGTCGTCAGAAGCGCAACCCAGATGCCTCCGGCAAGAGCAGCGGCATCGGCCCCGGCACCGGCCGCTTCGAGAGCCTGAAAGGCCTCGATCATGCCGAGCACGGTGCCGAACAGCCCCAGAAGCGGCGCGATGGTGACGACGAGTTCGAGCGCCCGGAGCCCGCGCCGGGCAGCCTCGAGGCGCGCCCGTCCGACCCGTTCGACCTCTTCGCGTTGGGCCGCATCGCTGGCGGCCCCGAGCCGCGCCTCGATCGCGGCCCGGACCAGGCCACTGCGCAACGTCTCGCGCCCCGACACGGCCGTCCGCGCGGCATCGACGTCACCGAGCGCAAAGGCCGCAACACCCGCCTCGGCGGCCCGGCCGCCCGACCAGGCCCCGAGAGACAGGAGCCGGGCGGTCTTCCAGAAGATGAGCGTCAGCGTGAAGACCGACAGGGCCAGAAGCAGCCAGACGACCGGTCCGCCCGCCACCAAGAGACCGCCTTCGGCACCCATAGACATCTCCCAACGTTGCGCGCCGGATCGTGCCTGTCCCCGACCGGCTTGGCAATGGGGCCGGGTGGTGCGTGGCGGGCGCCTCAGGCGACCTCCAGTATCCCGCCCGACAGCGCGCCGAGCGTTACGCCGCCCCCATCCAAGGCGACCTCGCCGACGCGCGGCCCCACGAGCGCCAAGGTCTCTTCCATCGAGACCGATTGGTCCGTCGCTCCAAGGTTAAACAGACAGAGCCGCCGGTCTGCCCCCGCGCCCCGCCAGAACCCCAACACATCCCCGCCCGCGTCGACAAACGCGATGCCGCCGCTCCGAAGGGCAGGCGCGCCTTTCCGGAACGCCAGCATCTCGCGGTAGAACTCGAGCACCGACCCCGGAACACCGTCCTGGGTATCGACCGCCATCTCGGCATGAGGCGCCTTCACCGGAAGCCAGGTTTCGCCGGCGCCGCTGAACCCCGCATGTTGTGCTGCCGCCGCCCAGGGCATTGGCGTGCGGGCGCCGTCCCGTCCCTTGTTCTCGGGCCAGAATTTCAAACCGACAGGGTCGGTCAGCTCGGCATAGTCGAGCGCGGCTTCCGGCAAACCCAGTTCCTCGCCCTGGTAGAGGCAGATCGACCCCTTGAACGACAAAAGCAGCATCGCGCAGAGCTTTGCCAGCCGGTCGGGATCGTCGCTGTGTTCTGCCCATCGGGTCAGGTGACGCGGCACGTCGTGATTGGAAAACGCCCAGGCCGGCCACCCTTCGCCACCGGCGACCGCATCGAAGGCCCCCATGGCCTTTCGGAAATGCGCCGCCGTGAAGGTCGGCCCCAGCAATTCGAAGGAATACGCCATGTGGAGGCGCTTGCCCGTCGTATAGGCCGCCATCGTCTCAAGCGACCGGGCACCGTCGCCGACCTCGCCAACGGCAACGGCCCCGTAACGGTCGAGCATGGACCGGAAGCGCTTCAGAAAGACGAGGTTCTCGGGGCGCGACTTGTCGTAGAGATGGGCCTGGTAGCCATAGGTGTTCTCAGGCCCCATTTCGGGCTTGCCGTCGCCGATGGGCGGGTTGTCGGTGAGCTTGGCGTCATGGAACTGGTAATTCACCGAATCCATGCGAAATCCGTCCACCCCGCGCTCCAGCCAGAACCGGGTCGTCTCCAGAAGCGCCTCCTGCACCTCCGGGTTGTGGAGGTTCATCTGCGGCTGGGACGGAAGGAAATTGTGCATGTAGTATTGCCGGCGGGCGGGTTCCCAGGCCCAGGCCGGGCCGCCGAACACCGATTGCCAGTTATTGGGCATCGACCCATCCGGTTTCGGGTCCGCCCAGACATACCAGTCGGCCTTCGGGTTCGCGGTGTCCGCCCGGCTTTCGTCGAACCAGCGATGGGCATCGGAGGTGTGGGGGTAGACCTGGTCGATCGTGACCTTCAGCCCCAGCCGATGGGCCTCGGCGACCAGAGCGTCGAAATCCTCGATCGTCCCGAAAGCCGGATCGACGCCGCAGTGGTCGGCGATGTCGTAGCCCATATCGGCCATCGGCGAGGGAAAGAACGGCGAGAGCCAGATCGCGTCGACACCGAGGTCGGCCACATGCCCCAGCCGGCGTGTGATCCCACGGAGGTCGCCGAGGCCGTCGCCATCATCGTCCTGAAACGAGCGCGGATAGATCTGGTAGATCACCGCCCCCCGCCACCAGTCATTCGCGCTCATCTGCGGCCCCTTTGCCGATAGGTGCGCCGACCGTGGCGAGACGGGGCGCGAAGGTCAATTCCCGCAGGGATGCGGGATCGGTCCGCATGCTCGGCCTTGATCGCGCAGCACCGAAAAAATCCGGTCGCATCTGCCGGAGTTAAGCGACTAATGTCCTTCCCGGAGGACCACTGCCGGATGCCCATCGAACCCGCCCTGGAACTGTCGCCCAGACCCTCCGACGAGGTGCGCCAGACCACCTGCTACATGTGCGCCTGCCGCTGCGGGATCAACGTGCACATGAAGGGCGGCCCCGACGGCAAAATGGAGGTGGCCTATATCGAGGGCAACCGCGACCACCCGGTGAACCGGGGCGTGCTCTGCGCCAAGGGCGCGGCGGGCATCATGCAGCACCTCTCGCCGGCCCGGCTTCGCGCGCCGCTTTTGCGCGACGGACCGAGGGGCTCGGGGAAATTCAAGGAAATCTCCTGGGACGAAGCCCTGACCCTCGCCACCACCTGGCTCTCCCAGATCCGCCATACCGCGCCCGAAAAGCTCGCCTTCTTCACCGGCCGCGACCAGTCTCAAAGCTTCACCTCCTGGTGGGCCCAAGCCTTCGGCACCCCGAACTACGCCGCCCATGGCGGCTTCTGCTCGGTCAACATGGCCGCGGCGGGTATCTACACGATGGGCGGGGCGTTCTGGGAATTCGGCGCGCCGGACTGGGAGCGCACCAGGCTCTTCCTCCTCTTCGGGGTGGCCGAGGACCACGATTCGAACCCGATCAAGATGGGGCTGGGGCGCCTCAAAGAACGCGGCGCCAAGTTTATCGGCGTCAACCCCATCCGCACCGGCTACAATGCGGTCGCCGATGAGTGGATCGGCATTACCCCCGGCACCGATGGGCTTTTGATCCTCTCCCTCATCCATTGTCTGATGAAGGCGGGGAAGATCGATGTCGACTACCTCGCCCGCTGGACCAACGCCCCCTGTCTCGTGAATGCCGACGAGACCTCCCCCGACCACGGCGTCCTTCTGCGCGACGTCGCCGGCAAGGAACTCGTCATCGACCGACGGACCGGCGCGCTTGTCCCCTTCGACACGGCCGGCGTGCGTCCCTCCCTCACCGCGACCCACGCGGTCGGCGGTGTCACCCACCGCACCGTCATGGCCCATATGGCCGAGACCTATCTCTCGGACGACTACGCGCCGGAAGCCGTCGCCGAGCGCACCGGGGTCACAGCACCCCGCATCCGCGCGCTCGCCGCCGAGATCGCCCGGGCCGCCTTCGAGGATCCGATCGTCCTCGACCGGCCCTGGACCGACTTCCGCGGCGAGCGTCACGAGACCATGGTCGGCCGCCCCGTCTCGGTCCACGCCATGCGCGGCATCTCGGCCCATTCGAACGGGTTCCAAACCGCCCGCGCGCTCCATGTCCTGCAAATCCTCATCGGCGCGGTGGAAACCCCGGGCTCGATGCGCTTCAAACCGCCCTATCCGAAACCGGCAACCGCGCACCCCAGGCCCCACGGCTTCCCCCGCCCAGGTCTCCCCCTCGACGGGCCGCATCTCGGCTTCGTCCACGACCCCGACGACCTACTCATCAACGACAACGGCCTTCCCCGCCGCATCGACAAGGCCTTCACCTGGGAGAACCCGATGTCGGCCCATGGGCTGATGCATATGGTCATCTCCAACGCCCATGCCGGCGACCCCTACAAGATCGACACGCTCTTTCTCTACATGGCCAACATGGCCTGGAACTCCTCGATGAGCACGTCCCGGGTTATGGAGATGCTCACCGACAAAGACGAAAGCGGCGAATACGTGATCCCCCGCATCATCTATTCGGATGCCTATTCGTCGGAAATGGTCGCCTATGCCGACCTCGTCCTCCCCGACACCACCTATCTCGAGCGCCACGACTGCATATCGCTCCTCGACCGGCCCATCTCGGAGCCCGAGGCCGCCGCCGACGCCATCCGCTGGCCCGTGGTCGAGCCCGACCGAGACGTGCGGGGCTTCCAGTCGGTGATGCTCGACCTCGGCCACCGCCTCGGCCTGCCGGGGATGTCGAACGACGACGGGACGCCAACGTACAAAGACTACGCCGATTACATGACCCGCCACATCCGCCGCCCCGGCATCGGCCCGCTTGCCGGCTGGCGCGGCGACGGCAGCTCGGAGGGTCGCGGCGAGGCCAACCCCGACCAGATCGAGCGCTACCGCGAAAACGGGGCCTTCTGGATGGCCCACATCCCCCAGGAGGCGCAGTTCTTCAAACCCTGGAACGCCGCCTATCAGGATTGGGCGGTGGCCCTCGGTCTCTACGACAAGCCGCTCCCGTACCTTTTCTCGCTCTACGCCGAACCCCTTCGCCGCTTCCAGCTCGCCGCCGAGGGCAAGCACCGCCTCTCCCCGCCAGACCACCTCCGCGAGCGCATGCTCACGACGATGACCCCGCTGCCAACCTGGTACGCGCCGTTCGAGGAGAGCGAGATCGACGCGGACGCCTACCCGCTCCACGCCCTCACCCAGCGCCCCATGGCGATGTACCATTCCTGGGGCTCGCAGAACGCCTGGCTGAGGCAGATACACGGGCAAAACCCGCTCTACATCCCAAGGCCGGTCTGGGAGGAACAGGGGTTTAGGGAGGGCGACTGGGCCCGCGTCACCTCCCCCGACGGCGAAATCACCGTCCCCGCCGCACGGATGGACGCGCTCAACGACAATACCGTCTGGACCTGGAACGCCATCGGTAAACGCAAAGGCGCCTGGGCCCTCGGCCGGGCCGCACCGGAAGCCACCAAAGGCTTCCTCCTCAACCACCTCATCCACGAGCTTCTGCCCGAAAAGGGCGACGGGCTGCGCTGGTCGAACTCCGATCCCGTCACCGGCCAGGCGGCCTGGTTCGATCTCCGGGTGCGGATCGAACGCGTCGAGCCGCAAGCTCGGAGCACGCCCAGCCACAAGCCCCAGCGCTCGCCGGTCCCGCGCGCGCCCCGAATGCTCCGGCGGCAAAGCGGCCGATGAGTGCGGCCGACCATACCCCGCCCGGGCCGGCATCGACAATCGATGCCGGCGGCCCGCTGCCCATCGCGCTGGCCGCGCTCCTTGCGCTTCAAGCCGGGACCGGGCTCACCGCGCCGGGCCTTTACCGCGACGAGGGCTGGATCGCAGCGGCCTGGTTCGGAAACGACCTCGTCACGCTCCTTCTTGCGCTTCCGGTCCTCGTCACAGGGGCGGTCTGGCTCAACCGGGGCGGCGGCGGCGCGGCCTGGATGCTTCTTGCCGGGGCGACCGCCTACGGGGTCTATAACGGCGCGTTCTACCTTCTCGGAGCGACCCTCAACATCGCCTTCCCGCTCTATGTGGCCATCTCGGTGCTCTCCGCGCTGACCCTCGGGCGCCTCGTCCTGGGCCTTCCGCCCGGTGCGATCGAGGCCGATTTCCCGCACCGCTGGCAGCGCCGTTTCTGCGCCTTTGCGCTCCTTGCGGTGGGGTCGGGCCTCGGCCTTGTCTGGCTCATGCTCTGGGCCCGCACGGTCCTTCTCGGCGTGGTCCTGCCTATCGACGAGCCGGTGTTCCGCCTCGTCGCCGCCATCGATCTCGTCCTTCTGGTGCCGGTCCTTCTCGCGGGCGGCGGGCTCCTTTTGCGCCGCGCGCCCTGGGGCCCGCCGCTGGCGTCCATGGCCGCGACGCTCGGCGCGCTTTATCTCACCGTGCTGACGACGAACTCCGCAGTGCTTATCGCCCGCGGTTATGCCGAACCCCCGGGCGAACTCCCGGTCTGGGGCGCGCTTCTGGCGCTGATCCTCCTCACGGCGCTCCTGCTCTTTCGCGTTCTTCTCAGAGGCGGGCCCGCCCGATGACGTCCCTGCCCAAAACCACCGAAAAGCGCCTCGGCCTCGCCATCGACCTCGACACCTGCGTGGGCTGTCACGCTTGTGTGACCGCCTGCAAAGGCTGGAACACCGAGAATTACGGCGCGCCCCTGGCCGATGCCGACCCCTACGGCGCCGCGCCCGAAGGTGCGTTCCTCAACCGCATCCATTCCTTCGAGGTCACCCCCGAGGCCGGGCCCGCCCAGCTGGTCCATTTCCCGAAATCCTGCCTTCACTGCGACGACGCCCCTTGCGTCACCGTTTGCCCCACCGGGGCGAGCTACAAACGCGTCGAAGACGGCATCGTCCTCGTCAACGAGAGCGCCTGCATCGGCTGCGGCCTCTGCGCCTGGGCCTGCCCCTATGGCGCCCGCGAGATGGACCCCGCCGAGAAGGTGATGAAGAAATGCACCCTCTGCGTCGACCGCATCTATAACGAGGCGCTTCCCGAGGAAGACCGGGTGCCGGCCTGTGTGCGCACCTGCCCCGCCGGCGCGCGGCATTTCGGCGATTTTGGCGATCCCGACAGCACCGTCTCCCGCCTCGCCGCCGAGCGCGGCGGCATCGACCTCATGCCTGAGCAGGGCACGCGCCCCGTCAACCAATACCTGCCGCCCCGCCCCCGCGACGCCGCGCCCGACCTCGACGTCCTATCCCCCTTCCTCGCGCCCGTCGCCGAAGAGCCCAAGGGCTTTCTCGGCTGGCTCGACCGCACCCTCGACCGTCTCTAACTCCGACCGGGGACCCCGACCCGCAAAGCGCTGAACATGCACCCCGCCCCCTCGATCATCGTCTTCACCGTCCTCTCCGGCCTCGGCTTCGGGCTTCTCGCCTTCCTCGGCCTGGGCCTGCCGGTCGTCACTGGCTGGACGGCGCTCGTCTTCTTCGCCATCGCCTATCTCCTCGCGGTCGGCGGTCTTGCGGCCTCCACCTTCCATCTCGGCCACCCCGAACGGGCCGTCCTCGCGCTGACCCAATGGCGCTCGTCCTGGCTCTCCCGCGAAGGGGTGTTCGCCATCGCCGCGCTTCTGGTGATGGCCGCCTACGGCGCGGGGCTGGTCTTTTTCCAGGCCCGCTGGACACCCCTCGGCTGGGTCGGCACCGCCCTCAGCCTGGCGACGGTCTTCGCCACCTCGATGATATATGCCCAGCTCAAGACGGTGCCGCGCTGGCACCATTGGTCGACCCCGGTTCTCTTTGTGGCCTATGCGGTGGCCGGAGGCGCGCTTCTGGCCGGCCAGATCGCCCTTGCCGCCCCATTGCTCCTCGTCGCCGGCGCCGCCCAGCTTTGGGTCTGGCAAGTGGGCGACACCCGGCTTGCGGCCTCCGGCACGACGCTCGGCACAGCGACCGGGCTCGGCGGCCGGGGCGGCGTGCGGTCCTTCGAGAAACCCCATACCGGGCCGAACTACCTGACGAAGGAAATGATCCACATCGTCGGCCGCCGCCACGCCCTGAAGCTGAGGATCATCGGGTTTCTCCTGCTAACGGTCGTCCCCTGGCTGATCCTCGTCGTCCTGCCGTTCTCTCACGCTCTGGCCGGTCTGGCGGTCCTGTCGCACATCGCCGGCGCCTTCATCGCCCGTTGGCTCTTCTTTGCCGAGGCCGAGCACGTGGTGGGGCTCTATTACGGCGCCCACGCCCCGCCTCCATCCGTCCGGTAAATATTCCTCGGGGGGGGGCCGCAGGCGGGGGGCAGACAGCCCCCCTCCGCCGGCAGAGCCAGGCGCGCCCGGCCTAGCCCTTGACCGCACCCGCCGTCAGCCCACTGACGATCTGGCGCTGGAAGAAGAGGACCATGATGAAGAGCGGCACCGTCGCCGAGACCACCGCGGCCACGGCGAACATCACGTTCCCCTCGGTCTGGGTCGTGCCCATGAAGGCGTTGATCGCCGGGATCATCGTGCGGTTGCTCTCCGACAAGACCATCGTGGTGACGGCGAAATCGTTATAGGCGAGCAGGAACGAGAACAGCCCCGTGGTGATCACGCCGGGCCACATCACCGGGATGATCACCCGCCGGAAGGCCTGAAACTGGGTGCAGCCGTCGACCTTCGCACTCTCGTCGAGCTCCTTCGGGATCGATTCGAAGAACGAATGCAGCATCCAGAGCGTGAACGGCTGGTTGATCGCCACGAGCACAATGATCGAGGTCGGCAAGTACCCCCAGACGTTCCAGTCGAAGAACACCGGCAGGTAGCCCGAGACCAGCGTGATCGGCGGCATCGCGCGGAAGATCAGCGCAAGGATCAAAAGCCAGAAGACATACTTGAAACCTGAGCGCGACAGCGCATAGGCCCCGAGCGTCCCGATGGTCAGCGACGTCGCAACCACGAAGAGGCAGACAATCGTCGTGTTGATCGCATTCCGCCAGAACTCCTCCTGCACCCAGGCACCGAAATACCCCGCACCGGTGAAGGGCGTGCCGTATGTCGCCTCGGTGTTCCGCCCGAAGATGGCGTTGGTCCAGTCGGCGATGGAGAAGAAATCGAGCTCCACCTTGAACGACCCCCACACCGTCCACACGAAGGGGAAGGCGGCCATGATCAGCCAGACGACGATGAAGAGGTTGAGCCCGATCCTGAGGCCGAGCGGCTTTCTCTGAGCAATCGACGACATCAGGCGGGCCTCCCCCGGAAATCGCGCCAGGTCCGGATGAGAACCGGCGACAGCAGGATCGCCACACCGAGGATTGTCAGCACCGAGGTCGTCGCAGCGGCCGACAATTGCCGCGTCTCCCCGCCGAGATCGTTGAAGATGATCCAGGAGAGCGAGGTCGCATGGGCTGCGGCGGTGAACCCGATGATGGGTTCGAAGACCCTGAAGTTGTCCATCAACTGAATGAGCGCCACGAAGGTCACCAGCGGCATCAGATGGGGGATCGTCACGTATCGGATCTGCTGCCAGCGCGTCGCCCCGTCGATCATGGAGCTTTCGAGCGTGTCCTGCGGAACCGTCTGGAGCCCCGCGTAGAAAACGACGAAGGCGAAGGGCGCCGAAGACCAGATGCCGTAGACGATAAGCGAGATCCACATCAGCGGTGTCGACGCCTTGAGCGAGAGATCGGGGTCGTCGGCGAGATACTGAATGAAGTTCCCCAGAACCCCCCGCGCGTCGATCATCCAGAAGAGGATGAGCGAGCCCACCAGCGGCGTCACGATCATCGGCAGGAGCGAGAAGAAGATCATCAGGCCCCTCAGATGCCGGTGGAGCGAGTTCACCGCCACGGCGATGGCGAACCCGAGCGCGATGAGCGCCGGCGTGCAAACGAATGTATAGGTCAGCGTGAACGCGAGGGCGCGGTAGAACGGAAGGTTGAACACGATCGACCAGAACTCGCTCCAGCTCTCGCTCGTCGTCCAGGCCTGGCCGATCTCGGCGGTCGCCAGATGCCCCCGGTCGAGATAGATGTCGAAGCCTGCAAACCGCCCCAGCGGCGCCTCCTCCCAGAGCTCGGCCGTCGCCTCCTGGTCGATGGTGATCGAGGTATTGCAGCCGAAGGGCCCGCAATTCTCCGTCTCGATCAGTACCGCCTCATGGGGCAGGAAGAACGACTGCGTGACCACCGAAACGATGGGGGCTGCGATGAAGACAAGCATCGCCAGCGCCGTCGGCAGGAAGAACCAGAAGAAGGTGCGGTGTTTCATGCTGCCCCGTTGGTCCGGTCCGGGTGCGCCGGCCTTGCCGCCGCACCCCGCTGCAAAGGTCCTGCGTCGAACCTATTCCAGGAAGCCCTGTTCCCGCGCCGCCGCCGTATAGGCCGCCTCGACATCCGCCAAAGCCTGTTCGGCACTTTCACGGCCGGCCATGAAGTCGGCCAGTTCGTTGCCGAGCGCGGTGTGCATCAGCCCCATGAACGGCAGGTAGGGATAGGGGATCGTACCCATCTCGGCGGCCGCGAAGACCCCCACGGCGGCCTCGGTGGGCTCATAGCCGTCGATCAGCCAGACCGCCTGCTTGGCCACTTCATCATCGGCGAGAATTGCCGGCGAGATGCCCTGAACCAGCGCCTTGAACGTCGCCTCGGCATCTTCGTCGGAGATGTTCTTGGCCACCGTCCAGCCGTCCCACCAAAGGGTCGAAGCCGGGATCGTTCCGCCGCCGACCGTCATCGGCCCGGCAATTGCGAAGCCGTCGATCACCTCCTGCGGCGTGCCCTCGGCATCCGTCAGAACCGCCGCCCGCGACCCCCACATGTTCATCAGCGCCACGTTACCCGCGCGGAACTCCGCGCTCGTGGCGTTCGAATCGTGGGTCAGGAAGTCGGGGTTCATGTACTCCGACAGCGCCTTCATCATGTTGAGCGCGTTGATCCCGGCTTCCGAGTTCACGTTGGGCTCGGCCGTGCCCGGCACGAAATGGGTGCCGCCATAGCCGAGGAACATGTTGTTGAACTCCTGGGCGAGGTTCCAGCCCGCCGCATAGGCGCCACCGACCGGGTTTTCCATGATCCCGGCGGCCCGGATCGCCTCGGCGGCCTCCAGCATCGCCTCATAGGTCGCCGGCGGTTCGAGCCCCAGCTCGTCGAGCACATCCGCGCGGTAGACGAGGTGCTGGGCATTCGCCATGAACGCCACGGCCAGAATGTCATCGCCCACCCGGATCAGTTGGTTCGGCTGAAGGCCCTGCCCGTAGGCCTCGACCAGATCGTTGAGCGGGCGGATGACGTCCTCGTTGATCAGGGCGACGATCGACGAGTTCGCGATGATCGCCGAGGTATACTCAGCCGGGTCCCCGGCCATCCCGTCGACGTTGATCTGCTGGTGGTCGGCGGTGAGGTTCGACCGCGCCTCGATGCCGGCCGCCTCGCCGCAGGACACCGCCGTGCCGCCCACGGTCTGAATGGCGGGGAACTCGTTGCCGACGATGGAAATCCGGCCGCTTTCGATGCCGCAGCCGTCGGCTGTGTGCCCTCCTGCGAAGGCGGTCGTGGCCATCAGCGCCGCGGCACCGGCCAGAGCGAAGCTCTTCATATACATATCGTCTTTCTCCCTGTTCTTCGGCGCTCGGTGTCGGCGCCGGGTTCGGTTCAGTCTTTTGTTACACGGCCCTCAGGCGTCGATCCGCGCCTCCGTCGATTTGTCGAAGAGATGGCAGATCGCGGCGGGGACCGACAGCGACACCCGGTCGCCGATCTCCACCCGGTAGTCCTTGGCCGCCTTCACCGAAACGAGCGCGCCACCGGCGCGCACGGTAATCATCGTCGCGTCGCCGAGAAGTTCCATCGTGTAGACCTCCGCTGCAATCTCGCCGCCGGTCTCCGCGACGCTTGCATCTTCGGCCCGGAAGCCGAGGATCGAGGGGCCCTCGGGGCCGGAGAGCCCTTCGATGCGGACGTTCTCGCCCTCGAAGACCCCGCCGGTGATCCGCCCTTCCATAAGGTTCATCGCCGGCGAGCCGATGAAGCCCGCGACGAAGGTGTTGGCCGGCTTGTCGTAGATGTCGGTGGGCGTACCCACCTGCTGGACGATCCCGGCCTTCATCACCACCACACGGTCGGCCAGCGTCATCGCCTCGATCTGGTCGTGGGTGACGTAGATCGTGGTGACCTTGAGCTCGTGGCTGAGGTTCTTGATCTGGGCCCGGGTCGAGACGCGGAGCTTGGCGTCGAGGTTCGACAGGGGCTCGTCCATCAGAAACACGCTCGGGCGGCGGACGATGGCGCGGGCGAGCGCCACACGCTGGCGCTGGCCGCCCGAAAGCTCGGCCGGTTTGCGGTGAAGGAAGGGCTCGAGCTCGACCATGGCCGCGGCCCGCTGCACCCGCGCGTCGTGCTCGGCGGCAGGCACTCTGCGCACCTTCAGGGGAAAACGGATGTTCTCGTAGACATTGAGGTTGGGGTAGAGCCCATAGTTCTGGAACACCATCGCGATGTCCCGGTCTTTGGGTTCGAGGTTGTTGACCACCCTGTCGCCGATGCTGATCTCGCCCTCGGTGGCATCTTCGAGCCCGGCGATCATCCGCATCGTCGTGGTCTTGCCGCAGCCCGAGGGGCCTAGGAGGACAAGGAATTCCTGGTCCGGAATGGTCAGGTCGAAATTGTCGACGCCGACAAAGCTGCCCCAGCGTTTCGACACGTTCCGAAGCTGAATTTCGGCCATCTTCCCCCCGTTTGCGGCCCGCGCTTGTCGGCGGGTCCAACGCTACAGACGCCGTTTTGCAGACGAATGCAAAAATGCTAGACTCGCGGTTGGCGGTTTGCCAAGAGGTTTTTGGCGCGGCCGGTCCCGAACGAGAAGAAAACCCGAGACATGCAGGATTATCGAGCAACCGCCGCCGCAGAGCTTGGCGATCTGCTGACCTGTGCAGAAACCGATATCCGCAGCCGGGCGCGGGCATTGCTCGCGCCGGATGCAAGCTGGCATGTGTCGTCCCCCATCGGCGATGCGGTCGGCCCGGAGGCGGTCGTCGACGGTTTCGTCTTGCCGCTCCGGGCGGCGCTGTCGGGCTGTCAGCGGCGCGATATCCTCTTCATCGGCGGGCAGAATCGGCGCCAGACCGGCGGGCAATGGGTGGCTAGTCTCACGCACTATGTGGGGACATTCTCCGCGTCGCTGGGGGGCCTTCGCCCCTCGGGCAAGCTCGCGTTCCTCCGCTCCGGCGAGTTCTACCAAATCGAGGCGGGGCGCATCGCCCGGGCCCATATCATCCTCGACCTGCTCGATCTCGCCCGGCAGTCCGGCCGGATGCCGTTGCCGCCCGAACTCGGGACCGAGATCGTCTTTCCCGCGCCGGCCACCCAGGACGGGCTCTTTCCGGTTTCGGGAGACGGAGCCGCGAGCCTCGACCTCGTCGAAGCCATGCTCGGCGATCTCCACGACTACGACCCCGCGACCTCTGCCAGCCCCGGGCAGACCGGCCCCGACGGCCACTGGGCCGAGGATTTCCTCTGGTATGGCCCCGGCGGCATCGGCTCGACCTATCGCTGGGATGGGTTCGTCGCGGACCACCGCAAGTCCTTCCTCCACGCCTTTCCCGACCGCAAGGGCGGCGACCATTACTGCCGGATCGGCGATGGCGATTATGCCGCGATCTCCGGCTGGCCGTCGATGACGATGACCCACCGGGGCGACTATCTCGGCGTGCGCGCCACCGGCAAGCCTCTGACGCTCCGGGTGATGGATTTCTACCGCACCGCCACGGGGCCCGGCGGCCATCGCCAGATCGCCGAGAACTGGGTCTGCCTCGACTACGTCGACCTTTTCTCGCAGATGGGCGTCGACCTCATCGCCCGGGCCAACGCGATCTGAACCCCCGACCTTTCGCCGGAAAGCTCGCCCGCCCCGACCCTTCGAACGAAGCATCGCTACCGGATGCGCGCCTCGGTGTTGGCATCGAAAAGATAGCCCCGTGCCGGGTCGAAGCCGAGCCCCACCTTGCCGCCCTCGCCGGTGCGTTCGTCACCGCGCTCCTCGACAATCAGCTTCTCGCCGGTCGCCGCATGGAGATAGGCGAAAGACACACCGCCCAGCGCCTCGGTGAGTTCCACCGTCTTGGTGTCTCCCGGCACGATCTGAAGATGCTCAGGCCTCAGCCCGAGGATCACCGAACTCCCCTCCGAGGGCAGGGTCACGTCCATCTCCACCGACCGCCCCAGCGCCGGCACCTCCACCGCGCCGCCCTTTACGGTGCCCTTCAGGAAGTTCATCGACGGCGAGCCGATGAAGCCCGCCACGAACCGGTTGTCGGGGTCGCGGTAAAGATCCATCGGCGCGCCCACCTGTTCGATCACCCCGGCGCGCAGGACGACGATCTTGTCGGCCATCGTCATCGCCTCGACCTGGTCGTGGGTGACGTAAATCATCGTCGCCCCAATGTCCTTGTGAAGCCGCGCGATTTCCACGCGCATCTCAACGCGGAGTTCCGCATCGAGGTTCGACAAAGGCTCGTCGAACAGAAACACCTCCGGGCCCCGGACGATCGCCCGCCCGATCGCCACCCGCTGGCGCTGGCCCCCCGAAAGCGCCGCGGGCTTTCGCTTGAGGTAGTCGTCGAGCTTCAGAATCCGGCTCGCCTCGGCGACCTTGGTCGTGATCTCGGACGCCGGGTGCCCGGTCATCTTCAGACCGAACCCCATATTCTCCTCGACGCTCATATGCGGGTAGAGCGCATAGGTCTGGAACACCATCGACACGCCCCGGTCCGACGGGTCGAGCCGCGTCACATCCCGCTGCCCGATCCGGATCGCGCCGTCGGTGGTCTCTTCGAGCCCCGCGACCATCCGCAATAGCGTCGACTTTCCGCAGCCCGAGGGGCCGACGAAGACGCAGAACTCCCCGTCGTCGATCTCAAGGTCGACCCCGTGGATCACCTGGGTTTCGCCGTAGCGTTTGATCACCTTCTTGAGCGTGACACCGGACATCCCTCAAACCCCTGTCATTTCGAATGATTTTGTCTCTTCGGGGAAGCGCCAGGTCTGGGCCTCCCGGGCAATCGCGGTCGCGGTGGCCTTGATGTCCGGCACCAGCTCTTCCAGTGCGCCAAGGTCTGTGCGCCCGGTCGAGGATGTCACCGACAAGGCTCCGAGCATCCGGCCCGACGATGTCAGGATCGGCGCGGCCACGCAGATGATCCCCGGCTCATGTTCTTGGCGGTCGAAGCTGTAGCCGCGCGCCCGGATGTCCTTAAGCTCCGCCCGCAGCTCGGCCTCCGAACTGAGCGTCGTGGCCGTGAAACGGTGGTAGGATTGCCGGGCGAGTACCGCCCCCAGTTCGTCGTCCGGCAGGAAGGCCATCATCGCCTTGCCGACCCCGGTGCAATAGGCGGGCCCCACCTTGCCGGCCGAGGAATACATCTCGATGGGCTGGGCGGCGTTGCGCTTGTCGACATAGAGCACCTGCCCGCCGTCGAGTTGCGCCAGGTGCACCGTCTCCCCTGCCGCCGCCGCCAGTGCATCCACGTGGGGTCGTGCGATGGGAGCGAGGGAGGATTGCGCCCAGGCCGCATGGGCGAGCCGGACCAGACGGATGCCGAGACTGTAGGTCTGCCGCTCGCTGTCGTAGGCCAGCATTCCCTGGCCGAGAAGCGTCTGGACGAACCGGTAGAGCGTCGCCTTCGGGTAGGGGCTCGCGTCGAGGAGTTCGGAAAACTTCACCGGACGGCCGGCAGCGGCCACCTGGTCGAGCACGCCGAGTGCCTTGCCGACGGTCCCCCCCTCGGCGGTGTCGTCCCTTTTGCTTGCGGCCATCGCCGCCCTCCCTGACGGTCCTCCTCCCGAGAACCTTGTTGACAAGGATACGCGAGTCGCGGTTAGAATATCAATATGTAAAACTGGGTTTCAAATAATGAAACCTGTCCATAGTGGAACACCAGGGAGGACACCATGCGTTCCATGCTCAAAGCGTCCGTCGGGGCGCTCGCCGGCGTTGCATTCACCGCTTCGGCCGGGTTTGCCGGCAGCCATTCCAACCTCGAAGGCACGTTGCGGATCATCTCCGACATGTCGAACCCCGCGCCGCGCGCGGTGATGGAACAGCTCGCCGCCGACTTCGACGCGATGCACCCGAACCTCACCGTCGAGCTCGACATCGTCGACCGCGAGGCCTGGAAAACGCAGATCCGCAACGCACTCTCGGCGAACCCGCCCGATGTGGTGAACTGGTACGCCGCGACCCGGATGCGGCCTTACGTCGATGCCGGGCTGTTTATGGACATCTCCGACCTCTGGGAAGACCCGGCCATGGCCGATCTCGCCTCGACGAAGGGGGCGCTGACCCTCGACGGCGCCCAGTGGGGCGTGCCCTACACCTACTACCAGTGGGGCGTGTACTATCGCAAAGACATCTTCGACGAGCTCGGCCTCTCCGAGCCATCGACATGGGAAGAGGAACTGGCGAACTGTCAGGCGATCCTCGATTCGGGCCGGAAGTGCTATACGATCGGGTCGAAGTTCCTTTGGACCGCCGGCGGCTGGTTCGACTACATCAACTCGCGCACCAACGGCTATGAGTTCCACATCGAACTGGCCACCGGTCAGGTGCCCTGGACCGACCCGCGCGTTCGCCAGACCTTCGAGAACTGGCGCCAGCTGATCGACATGGGTGCTTTTGTCGATGACCACCAGTCCTATTCGTGGCAGGAAGCGCTGCCCTTCATGCTCGAAGGCGAAGCGGCGGCCTACCTCATGGGCAACTTCGCGGTCGCGGCCATGCGCGACGGCGGGCTCACTGACGACCAGCTCGACTACTACCAGTTCCCGACCATCAACCCCGATGTCGCTCCGGCCGAAGACGCGCCCACCGACACGTTCCATATCGCCTCTGGCGCCCAGAACGTGGAAGCCGCCAAGGCGTTCCTACTCTACGTGACGTCGCCCGAAGTCCAGACCGACATCAACGGCGGCGACAAGCTCGGCCAGCTTCCTGTGAACGCGGCGGCCTCGGTGTCGGACGACAAGTTCATCCAGCAGGGCTTCGACGTTCTGTCGAACAATGCAACAGGCGGGATCATGCAGTTCTTCGACCGCGATTTCCCGGCAGAGATGGCCTCGGTCGGCATGGAAGGCCTCCAGGAGTTCATGGTCTTCCCCGACAACCTCGACGATATTCTGGCGCGCCTCGAGGACGCCCGCCAGCGCATCTACGAATGATATGACACCAGGGCGGGCAGATTGCCCGCCCCGACCCCCACCGTAGGGTGGGCAATCTGCCCACCTGGCGACCATCCGACCGGGGACCCCGCGCCATGGCCAACACCGCCCTGCCCGCCTCCGAAGCCGCCAGGCTCGAACCGCGCCGCGGCTGGTACAGGCGCAACGAGATCGCGCTCACGCCGTGGCTGTTCCTCGTCCCCGGCATCGCGATGTTCTCGATCTACGTGATCATCCCGATCTTCCAGAGTTTCTGGATCAGCTTGCACGAATGGGACGGGCTCGGGGAGATGACATGGGTCGGCACCGCCAATTACGAACGCCTCCTGTTTGACGACCGCAAGTTCACGGTCTCGTTCTGGAACAACGTCAAATGGCTCGTGCTCTACCTTCTGGCCATCCCGATGGGCCTCTTCATCGCGCTGTTTTTGAACCAGACCGTGCGCGGCATCCGCTTCTACAAGTCGATGTTTTTCTTCCCCTTCGTGATCTCTCAGGTCGTCGTCGGCCTCGTCTTCTCCTGGTTCTATCTCCCCCGCGAAGGGCTTCTGAACGCCATTCTCGTCTTCTGGGGGTTCGAGCCGGTCAACATCCTCGGCGACCCGAGCCTTGCCACCTACGGCATCATCGCCGCCGGTCTCTGGCCGCAGACCGCCTATTGCATGATCCTCTATCTCACGGGCCTCAACGCGGTGGACCCCGAACAGATCGAGGCGGCCCGGCTCGATGGGGCGAAAGGCTGGAAGATGCTCTGGTACGTCGTCCTGCCGCAACTGAAGCCTGCAACCTTCATCGCCTTCGTCGTCACCATCATCGGCGCGCTTCGCTCCTTCGACTTCATCGCGGTCATGACCAACGGCGGACCCTTCGGCTCCACCCGCGTCCTCAGCTTCTACATGTTCGAGGAATCGCTCTCCGAATTCGGCTTCCGCATGGGCTACGGCGCAGCCATCGCCGTGGTGCTCTTCTTCATCATGCTCGTCTTCATCGCCTATTTCCTCTGGTCGATGTGGCGCGACGAGAAGGAGGCGCGGCGATGAGCGTGACGCAAGAGGATGTCGACGCGATCTGCAAGAACTTCCCCGGGGCCACCCGCGCCGACCCGCCGGAGCTCATAAGCTGGAAGGTCGGCGGAAAGATGTTCGCCTGCTTCGGCGGCCAGGACAACCGCGACGGCGTCTCTGTGAAGACCCCCGACACCGAAACCGCGCGGATGCTGATCGAGACCACGGGCGCGATCCGCGCAAAGTATTTCCACGCCTCCTGGGTGCGCCTGCCCTATGAGGCCACCGAGCGGGACGAACTCCGCCACCGGCTCGGCGTTTCCTACGACCTCGTCCGCGCGAGCCTGAAAAAGGCCGAGCGCGCCGCATTGGCACCGCGGGAGGCCGTCTGATGTTCCCCACGCCCCTCGAAAAGACCTCCCGCGCCTGGCAACTGACCTACCAGGGACTTCTGCCCCTCGCGCTCCTCTTCTGGCTCCTGCCGCTGATCGCGGTGGCGGTCTTTTCGGTCAAACCCGACGCCGACTTCACCAATGGCAATTACTGGGGCGTGCCCTCGTCCTTCGAACTCATCTCCAATTACGGCCGGGTCTTCTTCGACAGCGACATGCCGCGCTACATGCTGAACTCGGTGCTCATCACGGTCCCCACCGTGATCGGCGCCGTCGCGCTCTCCTGCATGACGGGCTTCGCCCTCGGCATCTACCGCTTCCCCGGCAACCTTTTGATCTTCTTTCTGTTCATCGCGGGCAATTTCGTCCCCTTCCAGATCCTCATGGTGCCGGTGCGCGACCTCACGGTGAATCTCGGCCTCTACGACACCAAGCTCGGCCTCGTCCTTTTCCACATCGCCTTCCAGACCGGGTTCTGCACGCTTTTCATGCGCAACTTCATCCGCGCCCTGCCCTACCCGCTGATCGAGGCCGCCCGGGTCGAAGGGGTCGCGGAATGGCGCATCTTCGTCTTCGTTGTCCTGCCCTTGATGAAACCCGCCATCGCCGCGCTCTGCGTGCTGATCTTCACCTTCATCTGGAACGACTATTTCTGGGCGGTCGTGCTCACCCAGGGCCCCGACGCCCAGCCCGTGACCGCCGGCATCACCGCCTTCAACTCCCAGTTCCGCGCGGCCTATCACATGATGTCGGCGGGCTCGATCGTCGCCGCGATCCCACCGGTGGCGATGTTCTTCCTGATGCAAAAGCACTTCATCGCCGGTCTCACGCTCGGAGCGGTGAAATGAGCCGGCCGGCGTCGCTTCGCCAGTTTCGCCCCGGCAACCTCCGGGGCTCCGCCCGTCCCGACCCCGATCCTTGGTCCGAAGGGTCGCGCCCATGACCAAACGCCGCTCCACCCACTGGTACGGCAAGCTCGACCGCGACGGGTTCATCCACCGCTCCTGGATGAAGAACCAGGGGCTTCCCGACCATGTCTTCGACGGCCGCCCCGTCATCGGGATCTGCAACACCTGGTCTGAACTCACGCCCTGCAACCACGGGCTTCGCGATCTGGCCGAACACGTCAAGCGCGGGGTCTGGGAGGCCGGCGGGCTCCCGGTGGAATTCCCGGTCACCTCCTTGGGCGAAACCCAGATGAAGCCCACCGCGATGCTCTTTCGCAACCTCCTCGCGATGGATGTCGAGGAAAACATCCGCGCTTACGGGCTCGACGGGGTGGTGCTTTTAGGGGGGTGCGACAAGACCACGCCGGGCCAGCTCATGGGCGCGGCCTCGGTCGATCTCCCGGCCATCGTCGTCTCCTCGGGCCCGATGCTCAACGGCAAGTGGCGCGGGAAAGACATCGGCTCGGGCACGGATGTCTGGAAATTCTCCGAAGCGGTCCGCGCGGGCGATATGACGCTTCAGGACTTCATGGCCGCCGAGGCCGGCATGTCGCGCTCGGCGGGCGTCTGCATGACAATGGGCACCGCCTCGACCATGGCCTCCCTCGTCGAGGCGATGGGGATGGCGCTGCCCACCAACGCCGCGCTTCCGGCTGTCGACGCAAGGCGCGGCACGCTGGCGCATCTCACCGGCCGGCGCATCGTCGAAATGGTCGAGGAAGACCTCAAGCCGTCGGACATCCTGACGAAGGCGGCGTTCGAAAACGCGATCCTGACAAACGCCGCGGTCGGCGGGTCGACCAATGCGGTCGTCCACCTTCTGGCCATCGCCGGCCGGGTCGGGGTCGACCTCACGCTGGCGGATATCGAGAAGGGCTCCGACATCCCGCTCCTCGTAAACTGCATGCCGTCGGGGCAGTACCTGATGGAGGATTTCGCCTATGCCGGCGGCATCCCGGTGGTGCTTAAGGAGCTTGCCGCCCATCTCCGCGCCTCCAAGACCGTTCTCGGCGGCGACATCTCGGCCTTTGCCGACGGGGCCGAGTGCTTCAACCGCGACGTCATCCGCCCCTTCGACGATCCGGTGAAACCCGCCGCCGGGCTCAGGGTCCTGCGCGGCAACCTCGCCCCCGACGGGGCCATCGTGAAACCCTCGGCGGCAACCGACGCGCTCCTCGAACACGAGGGCCCGGCTTACGTGTTCGAAAACATCGAAGAGCTCAAAGCCGATATCGACCGCGACGATCTCCCCGTCACCCCCGACACGATCCTCGTCCTCAAGGGCTGCGGCCCGAAGGGCTATCCCGGGATGCCCGAGGTCGGCAACATGCCGATCCCCGCCCGGCTCATCAAAGAAGGCGTGCGCGACATGATCCGCGTCTCGGACGCGCGGATGTCCGGCACCGCCTACGGCACGGTCATCCTCCATGTCGCCCCCGAGGCGCAGGCCGGGGGGCCGCTGGCCTTCGTCGAGACCGGCGACCGCATCCGCGTCTCCGCCTCGAAGGGCGAACTGACGCTCCTTGTCTCCGACGACGCGCTTGCCCGCCGCCGTGCCACCTGGAAACCCGACCCGCCGCGCGCGACCCGGGGCTACCAGAAGCTTTATGTCGACACCGTTCTTCAGGCCGACCGTGGCGCCGATCTCGACTTTCTCGTCGGCAAGGACACCCGCATCCCAGACCGCGAGAGCCATTGATGGAATACCTGACCGTTTTGCGAGGCATACGCCTGCCATACACATCGCATACGCTTTGCCGACACCCGTTTTCGGAGCGTCGGTCATGACCCGACCGACCTTCCCCGACCTTGAAGGGGCCTCGGTCTACATCACCGGCGGCGGCGCGGGCATCGGTGCCGAACTCACCCGGGGGTTTCTCGAACAGGGCGCCAAGGTCGCCTTCGTCCAGCGTTCCGACGCCTCCGCTTTCGCCGACGAAATGGAAGAGGCCACCGGCAACCGGCCCCATTTCATGGCCTGCGACATCACCGATATCGCGCGACTTCAGGCAACGATTTCAGAGGCTTCCGAGCATCACGGGCCGGTCACTGTGCTGGTGAGCAACGCCGCGAACGACAAGCGGCATGCCACGCTCGACGTCGACGAAGACTTCTGGGACTGGTCGACGGCGATCAACCTGAAGTCCTATTTCTTCGCCGCCCAGGCGGTTATCCCGGGCATGCGCGCGGCCGGGGGCGGCTCGATCATCAACTTTTCATCGATCAGCTACATGATGGGAAATTCGGGCTACCCGATCTATACGACGTCGAATTCCGGCATCAACGGCATGACCCGGTCGCTCGCGCGCGAGTTCGGCCCCGACGGTATCCGCGTCAACGCCCTTGCGCCGGGCTGGGTGCTGACCGAAAAGCAGCTCGAAATGTGGGCGACCGAGGAGGATTTGGCAGCACATCTCGACAGGATGTGCCTCAAAAAGCACCTCAAACCACAAGATATTGTGTCGCCCTGTCTCTTTCTGGCATCCTCCACCTCTGCGGGGATGACCGGTCAGGCGCTCGTCGTCGATGGTGGTGTGGTGGTGACCGGATGAGTGGAGAAGCGGCCTATTGCGACTGGGTCGCGGTCGATTGGGGCACGACGCGCCTGCGGGCCTGGGCGATGCGTGGGGGCTCGGTCGCCGCCGAGGCGGTGTCCGACAAGGGCATGAATTCGCTTGAGAAAAACGAGTTCGAAGCCGCCCTCCTCCAGGCCGTCGAGCCCTGGCTTGGGCAGGGCCGGATGCGGGTCTTCGCCTCCGGCATGGTCGGCGCCCGCCAGGGCTGGGCCGAGGCCCCCTACCGCGCCGTCCCCTGTCCGCCGCTCGCCGGCCCCGGGATCGCGGTGGAGACGGCCGACCCTCGCCTCCACGTCACGATCCTGCCGGGGCTGAAACAGGCCGCCCCGGCCGACGTCATGCGGGGCGAAGAGACCCAGATCGCGGGTTATCTTTATCAAAATCAAGGCTTTGACGGCGTGGCCTGTTTGCCCGGCACCCATTCGAAATGGGCCGAAGTCTCCGCCGGCGAGGTGGTCAGCTTCCGCACGTTCATGACCGGCGAGCTCTACGACTTCCTCGCCCACGCCTCCGTCCTGCGCCATTCGGTCGGCGAGGGCTGGGACGCCGCGGCCTTCGAGATCGCCCTGTCCGACACGCTCTCGCGCCCCGAAAGCCTCGGCGCAAAGCTCTTCGGCATCCGGGCCGAGGGGCTCCTCGACGGCCTCCCCCCGGCCGCGGCGACCGCTCGTCTGTCCGGTCTCCTGATCGGCGCAGAACTGGCTGCCGCGCGGCCCTATTGGCTCGGTCGCGACGTCGTTGTGATCGGCGCCGAAACGGTCTCGGCGCGCTATATCGAGGCGCTCGAAAACCAAGGGGTTTCAGCGGCTTACGCAAATTCCGACGAGATGACGCGGGCCGGTCTGATGCGTGCCAGCGAAGCTTTCCGCGAGGCCGCCGAATGAGCCGCCCCCTGATCGCGATACTCCGCGGCATCACGCCCGCCGAAGCCGTCCCGGTCACCCAAGCCCTGATCGAGGCCGGGATCGACCGGATCGAAGTGCCGCTCAACTCGCCCGACCCGCTCGACAGCATCGCCCGGATGGTGGACGCCTTCGGCGAACAGGCACTGATCGGTGCGGGCACGGTGCTCACGCCGGGAGACGTCCGGGCGGTGGGAGAGGCCGGCGGACGGATGATCGTCTCGCCCAATCTCGACACCGCCGTGGTCGGGGCGACCAAGTCTCTGGGAATGCAATCTTTTCCGGGCGTCTTCACCCCGACTGAATGTTTTGCCGCCCTTGCGGCCGGCGCTGACGGGCTCAAGGTCTTCCCCGCCTCGCTTCTCGGCACCGAAGGGCTGAAGGCGGTCCGCGCGGTCCTACCCAAGGACACAGATGTCTACATGGTCGGCGGCGTCGGCGAGGCGGATTTCGCCGTTTACCGCGCCGCCGGAGCGTCCGGGTTCGGGCTTGGCTCGTCGCTCTACAAACCCGGCGCGAAGGCGGCCGATGTCGCCCGTCGTGCCGCCGCCATCGTCGCGGCGTGGGACGAGATATGACCGCGGCGATCTACGACCCGACCCGCTGCGAACTCGGGGAGGGGCCGCTCTGGCACCCGCTCCGCGGCCAGCTTTTCTGGTTCGACATTATCGGCAAGCGCCTTCTGACCCGGCAGGGCGATGCGACCCGCCACTGGCAGTTCGACGAGCACGTCTCGGCCGCGGGCTGGGTCGACGAAACCGCCCTCCTCATCGCCTCGGAGACCCGGCTCTTCCGGTTCGACCTGGAAACGGGGCATGAGGACGACGTTGCCGAGCTGGAGGCGGACGTTTCAGCCACCCGTTCGAACGACGGCCGCGCCGACCCCTGGGGCGGGTTCTGGATCGGAACCATGGGCAAAGCCGCCGAGCCGGACCTCGGCGCGATCTACCGCTACTACCGGGGCGAGTTGCGCCAGCTCCAGGCGCCGATCACCATACCCAATGCGATCTGCTTTTCGCCCGACCGCACGACGGCATACTTCACCGACTCGCCGACGAGGATCGTACGCCACCAGCCGCTCGACCCACAGACCGGATGGCCGGCGGGTGACGCCGAACCCTGGCTAAACCTCCGCGCCCCCGACCTTGTGCCCGACGGCGCGGTGACGGACGTCGAAGGCAATCTCTGGATCGCCCATTGGGGGGCGGGCCGGGTCTCCGCCTACGGCCCGGACGCGCGGCTTTTGCGCTCGGTCGAGGTGCCCGGTCTTCATGCGACCTGTCCGGCCTTCGGCGGCTCCGACCTTACGACGCTCTATTGCACCTCGGCGATGGAAGGCATTGCAGCGCCGATCCGCGAAGAAGTGCCCGAGAACGGGATGACGTTTGCGGCCAGGGGCGTGGCAAAGGGCCGGGCCGAACCCAAGGTCGTCCTGTGACCCCGGAACTCGGCGTCTGCTACTATCCCGAGCACTGGGACGAGGCGCTTTGGGCCGAGGATGCCGCGCGCATGGTGGCGACCGGCATCTCCTGGGTCCGGATCGGCGAATTCGCCTGGTCGCGCCTCGAACCGACATCCGGCAGCTACGACTGGGCCTGGCTCGGCCGGGCCATCGAGACGCTCGGCGCGGCGGGCCTCAAGGTCGTCCTCGGGACACCGACCGCCACGCCGCCCCGGTGGATGCTCGACCGCCACCCCGACATGCTCGCGCTCGACGCAGACGGCCGACCGCGCGGTTTCGGCTCGCGGCGGCATTACTGCTTTTCCCACGAGGGGTATCTGGCGGACTGCCGCAGGATCGTCACAGCACTCGCCAAGCGCTACGGGGCGAACCGGCACGTGGCCGCCTGGCAAACCGACAACGAATACGGCTGTCACGACACGACGCTGTCCTATTCGGCGGCCGCCCGCGACGGGTTCCGAAACTGGCTCGCCCAGCGCTACCAGTCGCCCGACGCGCTCAACCGCGCCTGGGGCAATGTCTTCTGGTCGATGGAGTATGCCGACTTTTCCGAGGTCGGGCTCCCCAATCTCACCGTGACCGAGCCGAACCCGGCCCATGCGATGGATTTCCGGCGCTATTCATCGGACATGGTCGTGCGGTTCAACCGGGTTCAGGCAGAGATCCTGCGCGCCCATTCGGATGCGCCGCTCATCCATAACTACATGGGCAATATCACCGATTTCGACCATTTCGCCGTCGGCGCCGACCTCGATATCGCGAGTTGGGACAGCTACCCCTTGGGGTTCCTCCTAGACCGTGTCGATACCGGCGAGGCGGAGCGGCGACGTTACGCGCGCCAGGGTGACCCCGATTTTCAGGCCTTCCACCACGATCTCTACCGGGCGGTGGGCGGGGGTCGCTGGTGGGTGATGGAGCAGCAGCCCGGCCCGGTGAACTGGGCGCCCTGGAACCCCGCGCCCCTGCCGGGGATGGTGCGGCTCTGGAGCCTCGAAGCCATCGCCCACGGCGCCGAAGTCGTGAGCTACTTCCGCTGGCGGCAGGCGCCCTTCGCCCAGGAGCAGATGCATGCGGGGCTTCTTCGACCCGACAGCGCGCCGGCGCCGGGCCTCGGCGAGGCGGCGGCAGTGGTCGAGGATATCACCGCTCTTGGAGAGGTCCGACAGGAAGAAGCGCCGGTGGCGCTGGTCTTCGACTATCCCTCGGCCTGGGCCTGGGACATCCAGCCCCAGGGTCGCGACTTCAGCTATCTCGGCCTCGCCTTCGACGCCTACCGCGCGCTGCGGCGGGCGGGGCTCAGTGTCGACATTCTGCCGCCGGACACCGAGCGACTTGCAGGTTATCCACTGGTGCTCATTCCGGGGCTCTTTGCCTGGACCGACACCCTTCGCGCCGTGGTCGAACGCCACACCGGCGTCGTCCTGGCGGGACCGCGAACGGGGTCGAAGACCGCAGACTTCTCGATCCCCGTCCCGCTGCCGCCGGCCATGCCTGGGCTCGATCTGACGGTCACGCGGGTCGAAAGCCTCGCGCCCGGCATCGAGATCGAGATCGAAGGCGGCGGCCTCGTCCGGCGCTGGTTCGAACATCTCGAAGGGCCGGCCCCCGGGCTCTTGCGCAGCGCGGCCGGAGACGTTCTCGCGATGGAGGGCAAACGCGCCTATCTCGCAGGTTGGCTCGATGCCGCTGGGTGGGATCGGGCCATCGGGCTGGCGGCTGGCGCGGCGGGGCTCGAGGTCGATCCCCTGCCCGAAGGTCTGCGGATTCGCGACTGCGCCTCCCACCGGTTCGCATTCAACTACGCCCCCGAACCCAGAAGCTACAACGGCCGCACGCTCGAACCGGGAGGCGTCGCCTGGTGGCCGAGGTGACGCCCTTCGGCGCCTTGGGGGATGGCCGCAAGGTCCACGCGATCGACCTTCGCAACGGGACGCTCTCGGCCCGTGTGCTCGACTACGGCGCCCGGCTGGTGCTCTATCGACGCGGGTCCGGCCCAAATATCTCCGTCGCCGGCACACTTCCGGATTACGAAAACGAAAAACGCTATTTCGGGCCGATCATCGCCCCGGTCATCAATCGCATCGCCGGCGCGCGGGCGGAGATCGACGGGCGGCGCTGCACGTTCGATGCCAATCAGGACGGCCGCCACACGCTCCATTCGGGGCGCGCGGGCTCCCACACGGCGATCTGGGCGGTCTCGGCCAGCGATGCCGCCTTTGCCACGTTCACGCTCGATCTCGCCGACGGCGCCGGCGGGTTTCCCGGCAATCGCCGGATCACGGCACGCTACGCCTTGGAAGACGACGGGCTCAGCCTCGACATCGAAGCCACCACCGACGCACCGACCTTGATGAACCCGGGCTCCCATGGTGTCTGGAACCCCGACGGCGCTCCCGATTGGTCCCGGCTCAGCCTCACCGTTCCCAGCGAACGCTTTCTTCCGACTACGCCGGAGGACCTCCCGACAGGCGAGATCGCCTCAGTGGCAGGCACTCTTTACGATCATCGCGGCCCCCGGCCCCCAGACTCGTCGCTCGACCACAATTACTGCTTCGAGCCGCACTTCGGTCTGCGCGCCCGGCTCGAGGGCGACAGAGGTGTGTTGGAGGTCCATTCGGACGCGCCGGGTTTGCAGGCCTATGCCGGGGGCCGCGAGGGCATTGCGCTCGAGCCGCAGCTTTGGCCCGACGCGCCGAACAACCCTCAATTCCCGTCGATCCGCCTCGCGGCGGGCGAGACCTTCCGGCAACGTTCCCGATTTCTCATCGTCGCATGAGCGCGCGCCGGCCACACCCTGCCGGTCTGGGCCCGCGACGCCTTTTTTTCGCCGAAGGACCTGCCTAGGGTCGCGGCCATGCGCCTATCTGCCCCCACGCAACCCTCGGGCCGACCCGGCTGATGGCCGAGCGCGAGCCCCCTCCGCCGCGGCGTATCTTCGTCGCCGGCCTGCTGGCGGCCCTGCTCGCGGGCGGGACGACGGCGCTGGTGTCCTTCGGTGCGGTCACAGCGCCAGACACCGAAACCTTCCGCTTCTCCCGCGGCACCGTTCTGGCGGCCGGAGAGGAGGCACGGCTTCGCGGGGCGCTTGCCGCCGCCGTGGCGGACGACCGGATTACAGTGACGGTGACTGGCCATAGTGGAACCTTGGGCGAGGCGGCGGCGAACCTGGCCCTGAGCGAGGACCGGGCAGAACGGGTCCGCACCATCGCCCTCGACATGGGGCTCGCTGCCGACCGGATCACTGCGTCGGGGGTCGGCGGCGGGGCCCCCCTGCCGCGCGAGGCGGGCCAGTCCGAGCGTGCCCATGAAGCATCGCTCGCGCGGGTGGAGGTCACGCTCCAGCGGCGGCGATGATCGGGCGTCTGGCACCCTGGGGCATTGCCCTTCTCGTCGCGGCCGGATCGGCAGCCTTTGCCCTTGGCGCGCGCCTGCCGCTGCCATTCGACGGCTTCGCCACGCTCGTGGCGGCCACCGGTGCCTTTGTGGGAACGGTGACCCTCGGCCTCCTCCTGCCGGCAAGCTGGCTCTGGAGCGATGCCGAGCGCCTCCATCACGCCTTCCGCGCCCGCCACGGGCTTTCGGACACCCGCACCCGGCTCGCGCTCGACGCGATTACCGCCGCCCACGGCCGGGCCACCGCGCTCCGGGCGGCCTCGGCCCGCTTTGCCGACGATCTCCGCGACCAGACCGGGCGCGCGGCCGACGCGCTCGACGCGGCCGCGCGGGACATCTTTTACGACCCCGAGACGCTGGCCTCGCACAGAGCGACGCTGGTGCGATCCGAGCTCATCGAGGAAGCCGTCGTTGCCCATGCCCGTATGCGCGCCAAGTCGCGGGGCGAAACGATCGAGGCGCAGATCGCCGCCTCGCGCGGGAAGGTCTCGGCTGCCCTCGCGTCGCTCGAAGAGGCCTTGGCATCTGCGGAAGGTCGCGCGGCGAACCGGCTCCTGACCGAGGTGGGCGTCGCCTCCGAAACCGCGGAAACCTTGCTTCGGCCACGGAGCACAACCATGTCTTCCAGCAGAATCTCAGAGGATCATTGATGCGAAGGACCCTAAACCTGGCCATCGCGGCGACCGTCATGGCAGGGGCACTCGGAGCAACGACGCTGCGGGCCGAGCCGGGCCAGCTTCTGGCCGAAACGGTCACTGCCCCGGTGCGCGATTGCAACTCCGGCTGGATTGCTGACATGCCGCTCATAGCCTGGGGGGCGGACGGCGTTGTGGCCTATGCCAACGGCAGTTCGCTGACACCGGACGGCGGACTTTTAGGGGCGGCCGGTCTGTCCCTGGCGCTGACCGTGGAGGACAATTTCGAAGATCAGCTCGAGGCCTATCTCGCCTGCGAAACGCCGTATCTGCGGGGCACGCTTGGAATGCTCGCCGCCGCCGCGCCGGTCACCGAGGCCGACGCGCGCACCGAGCAGGTCGTGTTCTTCAAGCACTCCTTCTCTGCCGGGGACGGCATTGTCGGCGGCGAGGGCATCGCGCGAATCGAGGACCTTGCCGGCCAGCGGATCGCCGTGCAGGCGAACGGGCCACATGTCGATTTCGTCGGCCGCGTGCTGGCTGACGGCGGGCTCTCCTTCGACAATGTCGAGATCGTCTGGACGGCGGACCTCACCGGCGACGGCGACACGCCGTCGGCCGCCATGCTCGACGGGCGGGCGGACGCCGCCGCCGTCATCCTCCCAGACGCGCGTTTTCTGACCTCTGACGGCACAGTCGGAACCGGCGCCGAAGGCTCGGTGCGGGGGGCCACGATCCTCATTTCGACGCAAGAGGCAGCCTCGGTGATTTCCGACTACATCGCCGTGCGTGCCGACTACTTCGATGCCAACCGTCAGCAGATCGCCGAGATGACGAACCTTCTGTTCCGCGCCGAAGAAGAGATGCGGCGGTTCATGGCAGATGCCGGCGATCCGCGCCGGGCTGAGATGGCCGCGCTGATGGGCGACGCCCTCCTCGGCGGCCTGCCGCCCGAAGAGGGTGTCTTTCTCTGGCAGGACGCCATCACCGACGGCTGGGCAGGCAACTCGCGCCATTTCGCCGACCCGAACGAGCCGCGCCGGTTCGAGGTTCTGCTCGAGGAGGTCAACATAGCGCTCCGCGGCGCCGACCGGCTGAGCGTGCCGGCAAATCTTGCCACGGCCGGGTGGGACTATACCGCGCTGACCGACGGGCTCACCGACCTCGACGAACGCCAGATCGCAGCCTTCGACCCCGAGGCGGCGGCGGCCGCCGTTCGAACGCTCCGGCGCACAGGCCAGCTCGACGCCAACACCCGGATCGACTTTGAGGTGTATTTCGCCCCGGATTCGACGGACTTCCCGGTGGCGCTCTATGAGGCGGACTTTCAGGAGATCCTCCGGCTCGCATCGACCTATTCAGGGGCGATCATCACCGTCGAGGGGCATTCCGATCCGCTCTACTATCTTCAGCGGGAGCAGGACGGTGCTGACAATGCCGAACTCCGTGCGATCCGGACCAGCGCCCAGAACCTCTCGATGGACCGTGCCATCGCCGTGGTGGACGCGCTTGGCGATTATGCAAGCGATGCCGATCTCCGGATGAACCGCGACCAGTTCACGGTGGACGGCGTCGGAATCACGAGCCCGCGGCACAACCCGCCCCGAACCGAAGCCGAATGGCGGGAGAACATGCGGGTGCTGTTCCGGGTGCTGACCGTGCAGGCGGAAGCCACGACTTTCGCGCCGTTGCAGTGAGGGACCGGGGATGAAAGCCAGATCGGCCTCGACCTACATCGCGCTTGCCATCGCGGCCTTCATTGCCGTGGCGATCTTCAACGAAGCCCCGGGCCGGCGCGAGACCGCGCGTGCCCCCGTGGTACCCGATTGGGCGGCGATTGCCTCATGGCCGAGTTTCGAGGCGTCGACGGTTGAGGCCACCCCCGATCCGGGACGGACATTCACCGTAATCGTTCTCGACGATTCGGGGTCCATGGGAAGCGACATCGAGCCCGCCAAGACCGCCGTGGTCGCCGCGCTCGACGCGATGGAGCCGGCGGACCGGGTCGCGGTGATCGGCCTCAACACCGGCGAGATTCTTCCCTTCCTGGATGTGCGCGAAGCGCGCGGCGTCCTCGCCGGGCGGCTCGCGCCGGTTGTCAGCGACGGGGGCACGCCGCTGACGGCGGCGGTTCGTGCCTCTCGCGTCGCCCTCGAGGCGCAGGCATCGGTCGCGGGCGGGTTCGGAACCTACCGTATTCTCATTACCACAGACGGGGCCGCCGACGCCGAAGACGCGCTCGAAGCCGAGATTGAGGACCTCGCGCGAACCACCCCGATCCAGGTCGCAACCATCGGCGTCGGTATCCGCGGCGACCACATCCTGCGACGTCCCGACCTCGCCACGTTCGTCGAAATCGACAATGTCGGCGAATTGGCCACGGCGCTGCGCGATGCCATCGCCGAAGAGCAGACCTTCAGCGCAATCACCACATTCGAGGGGGGGTAACCCATGGGCCGCCGGATCGATCTGAAATGGGACGAATGGAACCCCGGGCTCGACACCGACGACATGACGCTGGCCGAGGTGCTCGCCACGATGCCGGCCGCGAACGCCGACGAAGTCCCCGAGATTATCAAGAAGTATGAAAATCCCGACTCCCCCGACGCGCTGCCGGGGGCGATCCATCTTGATCGTCACGATTGCATCCACGTCCTTCTGGGGCGGGGCCTCCATGTCCAGGACGAAGCCTTCGTGATCGGCGCCACAATGGGGGCCGCATCAGACATCACCGACGAGGCCATCGACCTCTTCGTGCGTGTCTCGACGACCGAATACCCGAAACACTGGCGGTTCGAACCCGAGCACATCGCCTCGTTTCGCCTCGGCGTCGGCTTCGCGGTCGACAATCTCAACAATGCCGACCTTCACCTCATCCCGATGGAGGCGGAACCCTGGCAGTCGAAGAAGGTGGCCGAGGCGCGGCGAGAGCTTGGGATTTCGAAGCACGAGCTTCGCGCCTATTTCCGGAAGGCCGAACTGTTGGTGCCGGGGACCCGTGCGAGCCGTCGGCTGGACACCAGCGCCCACCGAAAGGACGGTGCGATCTAGGCCGCCGGGCGCAGCCCGAGCATTTCGCGGGCCTGGGCGAAGGTCGCAACCGGGCGCTCGTAGCGCTCGCAGATGTCCACGGCCCGCCGCACCAGGGCTGCGTTGGAGGGCGCCAGGGTGTGCTTGTCGATCCGGACGTTGTCCTCAAGCCCGGTCCGGGCATGACCGCCCGCGGCGATGGACCATTCGTTGAGCTCGAGCTGGTGACGCCCGATGCCGGCCGCGCACCATTCGGTGCCGGGCGCGAGGCGGTCCAACGTCCTGACCATGAAGTCGAAGGTCTCGCGGTCTGCCGGCATGGCGTTCTTCACGCCCATCACGAACTGGACGTAGAGCCGGCCGGGGAGCGTCCCGGCCTTATGCAGAGCGACGGCCTGGAAGACATGGGAAAGATCGAAAGCCTCCACTTCCGGCGTGACGCCGTAGGTCGTCATCTCGCTCGCGAGCCACTCGACAAGGTCCGGCGGGTTCTCATAGACCCGAGTGGGAAAGTTATTCGACCCGACCGAGAGCGATGCCATGTCGGGTCGCAGCGGCAACATTCCGCCCCGCGTCTTCCCTGCTCCTGAACGACCTCCGGTCGAAAGCTGGATGATCATGCCCGGGCAATGCGCCTCGAGCCCCTCTTTCAGCCGCGCAAATCGTTCGGGGTCGGAGGTCGGCGTCTCGTCGTCGTTGCGCACATGCGCATGCACGATGCTCGCCCCCGCCTCGAAGGCCTCCTGCGTACTTTCGACCTGTTCGGCGACCGAGATCGGCACGGCCGGGTTATCCGACTTCCTCGGGACCGATCCGGTGATGGCGACGCAGATGATGCAGGGCTTGGTCATGCGAACTCAGGTCTTTTCGGGCGGCGATTTCCGCCGCTGGCGGACCCATCGTTCTTCGTTTTGGCACCGGAGGGCAAGGGGGCGAAACGCATGAGCCGGGCGGCGAAGCGAGGTGTGGGCTTGGGGAACTCCGCTTTTCGAAAACCGGCAGCACGCAACCACACAAAGGTGCTGCCCGACCGTTGCTGACGACCGGGCAACACTCTGTTCGAGCCATGGACCCAGTAGGTCCAACTTTCGCCACTATTGCCGGACAACGATTACGCAGGAACCGCTCGAAACCCGCTACATCGAACTCATACTCACATTTGGAGGGATCGCCTCGGCGGTCCCTTCATCTATTCGGACCTGCTCCTCCCTTGAGGCTCTGAGCCCTTTAGGTTCTCCGCGGCGCCCGGACAGCATTGAAATAAGCCGGGGACACACACGCGCAACAGATACGCCGCAGGAGAACTTGACCAGTATCTAGCTTTCGCCCCCGGTCGCCTCAATCTGCACTTTGGGTCATTTTCACGCGCCTTGCGACGATAATCCTCGCCGCGTTAGTGTATTGTTAAGATCAAGCGAACGACGCACAACGAAATCTGGAATTAATAGCGCCTTGCACCCGTTATAGTTGTCCCGACGGGAATGATTTTGTCCGCCGTCTTTTGGCCTTCGCGATACGCAAATAACCCCCGATTGGCCTCAATTCTGCCAATCGCCAATGGGACTCAGGCACCAGAAATCTTGGTGTCCGAATGCTTACCGTCATTCAAGACTGGATCGAGGTCGAAGGCCAAATCGTCGAACAGGCGCGCGCGGAGGGGCGGGAAGTTCTGGCCCCTGAACGGGCGACCTGCCGGCTGGCCCAGGCGCTCATCGACGACGGGTACGATCCCGATCAATTCGTACGGCTCGTTCGCGCCGATACGCTTCTGTTCCCACCCCCGCACAGCGTGCGCCGCGTCAGGCTGGCGATGGCAGCGCGCATCGATTTCTTCGCCGATGGGCAATCGGGCCATGCCAGGGAGGTCTACCGCATCTTGCGAGGCAATCAACCGGCGCGATAGCATCGCGACCTAGCTCAACGAGGCCGCCATTCGCCGCAGTTCGGTGTCAAACGGAGAGTCCATCTCGATGTCGCTCGTGAGGTCATGGAGCCGAACAAGGTCCGCCGACAGCCTCTCGATCTCCGCTTCCGAGAAATCCCGATCCGTCGCCGCGAAACTTCCAAGTGACCGCGTTCCAGAGGACTCGACAGCGATCGACACGCCGTATGTCAGACCGAACTCCGCCGCCGCCGGAAGGATCCCGGCTTCGTCGAGATCCGCCAGGTCAGACCAGCGGGCCCACCCGAGATTTTCCACGCCCCATCGCACGGTCGGATCGGCGAGGATAAAGCCACGCCTCGAATATTCGTCCATCCATGCCTTCGGATATGTCTGGAAGATGTACCGCGAGGTCGTGTATTCGAGGTGGAGACCGATCGCAAATCCAATTGGACTTACATTTTTCAGCTCGCCGAGTACGGCCTTCACCTCGTCGATAGATGACATCCTGTTCCCCAAACGGCCGACACGACGTGCCGACCTGCGCAATTCCGCGCCTACCCTAGGCGAAGGTGACGGCGTAAAGCAATGTCATCTATGACAAATCAAGAGAGCATGGACGAGCGAGAACGCAAATTGCGCGACTACGCATTCGACGAGCTCGCCCCCAGCGGGTATTTCGTCGCGTTCCGCGTCGCTTTCCTCCGCCCGGAGTTCGAGTTCAACTCGCTGCCGCGCGCCTGGGTGCTAAAATACACCCAGCACGGCCTGATGATGCATGACCCGGTCATGCGGTGGATCTATGGGAATTCCGGGTCGGTGCCCTGGAGCCAAACCGGGTTCGACGATACGCAAGGCGTGCTCGCGGAAGCCTCCCAGCACGGCCTGAACTACGGCCTGGCCGTGTCGATCGTGGACCCCGCCGATCCCGGCATCCGCAGCTTCGGGAACTTCTGCCGAAGCGACCGGGAGTACCAACCCCACGAGGCCAAGGACCTGGTCGGCCGGCTGGAGCTCTTCTTTACCGATCTAGAGGCGCCCGCCGACATCACCGAGGCCGAGGTCGAAGCGCTTCGTCTGCTCAAGAACGGTCTTCTGATCAAGGAGGTCGCCTTCGAGCTTGGCATCTCCGAGGGCGCGGTGAAGCAGCGCCTGCGCGGCGCCAAGGACAAGCTCAATGCGAGAACGACGCCTCATGCCGTTTCGGTGGCCAGCGATTTCGGTCTGATCTGACGATCTGTGGAGATCATGCCGCAGTTGCAAAGAAGGAGACCGCTTCCACTCCATTGGTCTTGTTGTATGCCCCGTGGCTTGACCTACTTGCGCCATGTCGGTCGGGGGACTTGGCCTTGAGAAGCATCGTTTTCGATATGGCGACCATGCATTTGCACGGGTCGTTCTTCTATGACTTCCTCAAGCTTCGGAAGCTCTTCTTCGTCGATGAACTCGGCTGGGACATTCCCACCGACGGTGTCGTCGAGATGGACCAGTACGACACGCCGCTTGCGAAATACGCCGTCGTCGAGCACGAGGGGCGGGTGATTGCCGGGGCGCGGTGCCAGCCAACCGACGTCAATTGGGGTATCTACACGACAATGCTCGAAGACGCGTCCCGGGGGCTTCTCGTCGACATTCCGAAAGAGCTCTTCGACCCGACCCGGAAGGGCCCCAAGTTCTGGGAGGGCACCCGGCTCGTGGTGTCCAACGAAGTGTCAACGGTCATGGCGCGAACCCAGTGCCTTGCGCTGGTGATCGACGGGTTGATGCGCACGATCGATGCCCATGGCGGCGCATCTATGATTACGCTTTCGCCGCTGGCGCTGGAGCGGAGCGCCCGTCTGGTCGGGCTCCAGACGCAACGGGTCTCCGGCGCCTATCAGAGCGGTTCGGACGGCCGGGAATATGCTGTGTTCGAGTCAAAGGTAGCGCGCGCGGTGGACCGCCTTCGACAGCTTGGCATCGACCCCGAGACGGCGGCCGTCACCCCACCGCTCTATCGCAGCGCCGTTTGAGGGTTTGCGACATGCGGTCGGCGGCTTGAACCGCCGGAACATCCCTCCGATTTCGGGGTGGCCTGCCATGGCATTGAATCGAGGCCCAACCCGGCCCTGCGCGCCATGCCGCTCTGCCTGGGAACGGGACCGCCGAACCGTTCAAAGGCGCGGGTCGACCGGTTCGCTCTCCAGCGCAAGTACCGCGAGCGCGCATTCGTGCACCTGGCGCAGGGGGCGACGCTCGACGAAACGGTGGAGGCCTTCGAGGCCGATCCGGAACTCACGGTCCGCCAGAGAAAACTTGCGTCCGAGCCCGCGCTTGCGCAACCGTGCGACGTTGGCCTCGAGATCGTATTCCGGCCCGTAGATGATCCGCAGATAATCGCGGCCCCGCACCTTCATGGCCGGCTGAACCAGACCCTTTGCGCCACGAAGGACAAAGGCGTTCGGCTTCAGGACGACGCCCTCGCCGCCTGCCGCCGTGTGTGCCTCCCACCATTCCGTTACCTCGTCGCACTGGGCCTTGTCGGTGGGATCGATCCGCCGCCAGCCCGTCGCTTGGAGGATCGGGTCGGCCTCGCAGAGTGCCGCCAGCGTCGTCATATGCCAGTCATGCGCGCGGTCGGTTTGCACATGGCCTTCGCTTGCCAGAATGTGGAAGGGCGCGATGCGGTAGTCCTCCAGTGTCTCGGCGCTCCAGCAATACCCGTCGATGGTCCGGCGCATGGCCAGAGCCTTGTCGCGCAGTCCGGCAGCATCGGATCGAAGGTTTTGGGTCCCTGCGATCGTGCGTGCATCGAGCGCGCCAATAAGAGCCGCGGCGGAATGCTCGGCTGCGGTCACAGTCGGATAGTATTGCTTCCGGAGCAGCACGCTCGCCTTGGCAGACCAGGGCATCACCTCGGCGTCAAGCAGGAGCCAGTCGGTGTCCAGCGCGTCCCACAGCCCTGTTTTGCCAATCGCTTGACCCAGGCGCCCCACGACCGCCGCTTCGAGAGCATCGTCGGCAAAGAACGGGCGTCCGGTACGGGTGAAGACCACGCCGGCCTTGCCGTCTTCCACCCCGAACCGCGCCCGTGCGGCTGTGGCATCGCGGGCAATGACAAGGAGCGCCCGCGAGCCCATGTGCTTTTCTTCCACCACGAGGTCGGACACCCCGCGCGTGGCAAAGAAGTCCAGTGCCTCGGCGGGGCGTTCGAGATAGGGCCCCTCCGGTGCTGTCGGGCATGCCGCCATGGTGGGGGGCAGATAGATCAGCCAGCGCGGATCGACGGCGTAGCGGCTCATCACTTCGAGGGCAGCAAGCGCGTTTTCCTCCGGAATGGTCACCACGCCGCCCAACCTCGTCTCGATCCGCTGCTTGCGGGCAAAATCGTCGAAATAGAGGAGCCTGTCGTGGTCCTGCTGCGCAGTGACGTCGCGCCCCGGATCAAGCGGTTTTGCCGGTACGCTATAATGCGCGAGCGCGGGCACCGCGACCGTCTCGCGCTCCGGCCAGCGCAGGGCGGTCAGCTTGCCGCCGAAAACGCAGCCGGTGTCGATGCAAAGCGTGGAGTTCAGCCATTCCGCTTCGGGCATCGGCGTATGACCGTAGATCACGTCCGCATCGCCGCGGTAGTTCCGCGCCCAGTCGAGCCGGACCGGCAGGCCGAACTCATCGACTTCGCCGGTTGTCTCGCCAAAGAGCGCGAAACTGCGCACGGCGGCCGAGCCGCGCCCGTGCATTTCCTCCTTGAGGCCGGCATGGGCGATGACGAGTTTTCCGCCGGCAAGCCAGGCGTGGGAGCGCAGGCCATCGAGAAACCCGTGGGCTGCCTTGCGGAATGCCTCCGAGGCCCCGTCCATCTCGGCGACAGTGGTTTCCAACCCGTGGTTCACCGTCACCTTTCGGCCGTAGAGCCAGCGCGCGAGCTTCTGGTCGTGGTTGCCCATGACGGCATGGCCCGTGCCTTCGGCGCACATCCCCATCACCAGACGCAGGCAATCGATGTTGCGCGGGCCGCGGTCGGTGATGTCGCCGACGAAGAAGGCGCGCCGTCCTTCGGGGTGGCGGGCCGACAGCAGGCTTTCGCCCGGCGAATAGGGGTCGTGGGCATAGCCGAGCCGCGTCAGCAAGGCGGTGAGTTCGTCGAAACAGCCGTGAAGATCGCCGATGATGTCGAACGGCCCATGGTCATGGCGCTGGTCGGTCCAGAGCGGCTGGCGATCGATTTCGGGTGCGGCCACTTCGCAGGGCGCGTTCATGATGTGGACCTGCCGGAAGCCCTCCTTCTTCAGACCCTTCAGCGAGCGCCGGAGCGCGCGGGAATGGTTCCGAGCGACATGGGGCCCGAAATCGCGATTCGCCCGACCGGCGTTGCGGTCGTGACAAAGCTCGGGGTCGATGTTGAGCACCAGAGCCAGAGGCAGCGCATGGTATTTCCGCGCCAGAGCCACGAGTTCGGCCCGGTCCGGGCGCTGAACCGATGTCGCGTCGATCACCGTCAGGAGCCGGCGTCTGAGCCGGATACCGGCCGTGTAGCGCAGCAGGTCGAAGGCGTCGGCGGACGCAGACTGATCGGTCTCGTCGTCGGCGACAACGGCACGGCAGGCATCAGACGAAACGATCTCGGTTTCTGCGAAATGCGCCCGTGCGAAGGTCGACTTGCCCGAGCCCGTGGGCCCGATCAGGACGACGAGCGCGAAGTCGGGAATTGAGATCTTCATATCCGACGCTCCACGATGTCGCGGAAGACCTGATCGGCGGCCTCGCGGTGGGCTCCCGGCGCCGATTGGGGTTGCTCGTTCCGGGCAATGTCCAGTTCGCGCTCGATCAGGTCGTCGATCGCCGAGATGCGCGGCCCATCGCCGGTTTCCTTCGCGGCGGCTTTGGCCTCGAGAAGCCTCGCGACCTCAGCAACCAGCGGCGGTTCGAGCCGGAGGCCCGCTACAAGCGCTTGGAGGTTCATCGGCGGGGGCTCCGGCCGAGATCGGCTCCAACGCAATGCCAGCGCCGGACGCAGAACATAGAAGTACTTCTTGTAGTTGACGGCCTCCCGTCCGGCGATGTGGCGCTGCCACTGACCCTGCCCAAGATGCAGATAGTGATGCCGGCACGCAAAGTGATGAGCGACCTGTACCGCAAGCGCCTCCAGCGTCCGGCACTCTGCCTCGGACCACCGGTAGCGCACCGGGCTCGACAGCCATTCCAGCAGCACCGGGTTCGGTTTCAGCAGCAGGTTGAGGGCCTTCCGAAGGTCCCATCCGTTGATGTCGAGGTCGTCCGAAATCGGCAGTTCGATCACGTCGCGGCCGGGTGTAAGGCTGAGGTACCAGTCCCGCTCATGGGCATAGACGAAGCGAACGTCGTAATCGCTGTCGGGGGAGGGAAAGCCCCAGGCCCGACTGCCGCTTTCGACTGCAAAGAGAATCCGGACGTTCCAATCGGCCTCAATGGCATCGAGCTTTTCGGAGATGGCGGACCGAACGTCTTTGTCGATCAGGGCTTCGAATGCCGGAAGGGTCATGCCACCCTCCGGAAAACGGCTATCTGCGACGGGGCCCCATGTGTGTCGTCGAAGGGCCCGAGCGGCCCGGTCTCGACAGTATACCCAAAGGCCCCGGCTACGCGGGCAGCCCAGTCGCCGAACTCCGCGCGGGTCCATTCGAACCGGTGATCGCGGTGGCGAAGCTGGCCCTCGGCCATGCCTTCGAAGAGCGCGTTGTATTCGCGGTTCGGCGTCGTGACGACGACGAGGCCCGGGCGGGCGTCGCCGAAGAGCGACAGCTCCAGTGCCGAGAGCCGCGGTGGGTCGATATGTTCGATGACCTCGACGAGCGTGGCCGCGTCGAACCCCTGCCAGCGCCGGTCGCCGTAGGTGAGGCTGCCCATCTGAAGCCGGATGCGCTCGGCCATCGCCTCTCCCGCCTCGTCGAGATAGAGCCGGCGCCGTGCGATCTCGAGGGCTCGCACGGAGGGGTCCACCCCGCAGATCCGGTCGATCCCGCGTTCGCGTTTCAGCCGGCGGATGAGCTTGCCCTCGCCGCAGCCGAGATCGAGCACGGAACGTGCGCCGGCCGCGAGGATGGCATCGCGCACTGCGTCGAGCCTCAGATCGTGGAGCCGGATCGGCTTTTCGAGTACCTCCTCGGCCTCCGCCGCCGGCGCCTCCTCCCCGTCTTCTTCGGGCAGGGCGTCGCTCAGCCGGTCGAGGGCCGCCTCGACAAGCCCGCGGCGGTGTTTCAACGCCCGCCTGGCGATCATGTCCTTCTCGGGATGGGCCGGCAGCCAGTCGCCGCCCTTGGCGAGGAGTTTTTCGACCTCGGCGGCATCGATCCAGTAATGCTTGGCGTTGTCGAGCACCGGAACCAGCACGTAGAGATGCGACAGGATCTCGGCGAGCCGCGCCGTAGTCGAAAGACGCAGATCGAAGATCGCGCGCCTGCCGCTCTCGTCGAGCGGGACCGCCTCGACCGCATAAACGAGGGGAAGAAAGAGCCGCTCGATCACCTCGAGCCCGCCCGACACGGCGACCGGTACGACGCGGAGCTCGAAAGGCAGCGCGCGGTCGGCCAGCCACTGGCGCTCCTTCGATTTGCCCGCCATCGTCTGACCGATGGCTCGCGCCATGGCGACCGACAGCAGCGAGTTCGCCGCATAGGGCCGGTCGTTGACATATTGCGCCAAGAGCCCGTCGCCCTTCTCCAAGCGGCCGCGCACCAGTGCGACCGGGTCGACGGAGAGATGGAGTACGGCGCGGCAGCGCGCCTCGCCGACATCGGGAAAGAAGATCGACATCCTGCCCACCGCCGTGTCGCGCTGGTGCAGATGGTCGGGGTGCTTGTGGAGCAGGAACCCTAGGTCTCGCGCCGGATAATCGGCGGGGTCGGCCGAGGTCAGCGTGATCTCGATCTGCATCTAGCGTTTCTTTTTCTGCCAGAAGGGCGGGATGTCGCCGGCCATGATGCAGCCGTAAGGGTCGATGTAATCGACGACGTCGGCGAGCCCGTATGATTTGATCTGCGCGACGACCGCATCGGCGTTCTTGTAGCTCGACGGCAGTTCGGAGGCGTCGACAGTGCCGGCATGGAACCGCACGTCGATCCCCGCCGTCTCGGCGTCGAGCGCCTGGTCCGGGGTCAGCTTGCCCATTCGCCGGCGGTGTTCGGAGCGCGAATAATTGCGCCCCGCGCCATGGGGGCTGAAGCCGAGACCGGTTTCGGCGTCCTTGCCGCGCACGACGAGCACCGGTTCGGCCATATTGAGCGGAATGAGCGTGAGGCCGGTGGCGTCGGCGGCGAACTCGCGCCAAGCCGGGGTCGCCCCCTTGCCGTGGTAGTAAAGCCCGCCGCGCTCGAAAACGAAGTTGTGCTCGTTCCAGAAACGGTCCCCGACCTCGGCTCCGGCCGCTGCCGCCGCCCGGTCGTGGATCGCCTCGTGGTTCGCCTTCGTCCAGGCGCGGATCAGTTGCAGCGCCGCCCAGTATTCGCGCCCGTCCTCGGTGTCGGCCGGAATCCATGCATTCTGGCGTGCCGTGTCGGGTGAGATCTCCGCCCGGTGGCGCTCGGCCACGGCCATGCCGGCCTTGTAGACCATTGCGCCCGGTCCTCGGGAGCCGTGATGCGTGACCATCGCTGTCCGCCCGGTCGCGCGGGACCGCCCGACGTAGAGAAAGTGGTTGCCGTCGCCCTGGGTGCCGAAGTGCTCGTCCACCATCCGTGTCGTCTTCGTACCGTTCGTGAACGGGTTTTCGCGCATTGCCGCAGCGATATCCTTCGGCGCCGACCAACGGTCACCCTGGGGCCTTCCGCCGGGGCCGAAATGGGTGACGGATTGCGCCGCGTCGAGCACGGTTTTGGGGTCGGCGGACCCCAGATCGGTGATCATCACCGAGCAGCAGATGTCGGCCGAGTGCATCCCGGGATGAATCGCGTTCCGCGCCGCGGCCACGCCGCCGACGGGGATCGTCCCCACTGGCCCCGCCGGGCAGGCATCGGGCATGATGGCGCCGGCCTCGATCGTGGGCACGCGCATCAGCTCGGTCATCGTCTCGCGCACCTTGGCGATGTTGGCCTCCTCGTCGGGGTGGCTCGCCTCGATGTTAAAGTGAAACGGCACCTCGCCCGGCGCGCGCAGGTCTCGGGTGACCGGGGCTGGCGGGATTTCCGGTTCAAGCTCCGCCCGGATACGTACCAGGCCAAAACCCTCGGCGCGCATGGCGTTCGCGCGCGCCAGAAGATCGGGGTAACGCGGCCCCGGCGGGTGGCCCCAGTCCTTGAGGTGATCGCCGGTGACGGGATCGTATTCGCGCTGCTCGGTCATCTTTGGGCTCATCTAACGGGAAGTGTTGACGAAATTGCGGCGAGGGTCCGGGGGACCAGGGAAACGTCAGATCTCCGGACCGGGCTTTTGCGATGCGGTCCCACGGGCATTCCCTTGGGCCGGACATTTTCTCGGTGTCCGAACGACCCCGGCGACAAGGTCTGCAAGAAACAACCCCGGGTCCCGCTCGTGCCAGAGAGCGCCTGCAAGGTGGGGAGTCGAACCCCACGGAGCGCCGGGAAGGTGCGCATGTAGTTCCTCGGGCATTCGCCGGGATCGCTGTTCGGTCGCGCTCAAGTACTGGCGACAAGTGGGGATGAAATTGATACGCGCTCTGCCGTTTGAGCTACGCGCCGTCATGGTCGGCGCGGCGGGACTCGAACCCGCAACCTCGGGTGCTTAATACCTGTAATTCCATCTGCATTCGCCAGACGCTGTTCCTTTCCTTTCCTAGTCCCGACGACAAGGTGTTGGCGAAACGTTTCTTCCGCTCTACCGCTGAGCTACGCGCCAATCCCGAAGGCGTTGCCGCGGCGGGACTCGAACCCGCGACCAAAAGATTACTGATGTAGTTCCGCCTGCATTCGTCGGGCATATCCTTTCTTTTCGTTCGGGTCGGGCGGACAAGCGGATGACGAGACGAGCACATTTCACAGATGTAGTCCCGCCGGCATTCCGCCCGGATGTGTCTTTCGGGTCGGACGGGCCAGGTATGGCCCGCCCGGTTCTCTCAAAGGTCGATCGCCTCGATCTCCCGCGTCCAGTGCTCGGCACCCGAGTGTCCGGCCGCGAAATCGGCAATCTGTCCGAAGACGGCGTCGGAGAAGCCGCCGATGTTAAGGACGTCGTCCCGTTTGGCCGCCTGGGTCGTGCCATACGGCGCGATATCCAGGCACACGAGACGCGCCTTCGGGTTGCGGCGCTTCAGCCGGTCCCATTCCTTCATCAGAGCTGTTCCGCGACCCCCGCCCCGAGCATCGGCCCAGGACTGGTTGTCGGACACGATCACGACCAGATCGGGCGACTTGCCCTCGCGGTTGAGCCGCGCGATCGGGGCCGAGACGGTCGTCCCGCCCCCTGCCAGCGCCGCGAGTTTCTCGGCGTTGGTCAGGATCGTGTCGCGGGGCTCCAAACGTACATCGCGCACGTCGAAGTCGAACGGCATTATGCGCGCGCCGCGGTTCTGCCGGAGCATCGCCGCCGCGACCAGCGCAGCCACATCGACGTGCCGCACGACCGAGGCCTTGCCACGACCGTACCCCGTTACGGGCCAGGTCATCGACCCCGAAACGTCCGGTGCCACCACGACCTGCCCGCCGACAGCCGGCACGTTCGCGACGGCAAGTTCCATCGCATCGTGCAGCGCCTCTCGGATCGCGCCCGGGATTTCCGGTGCGAGGTTCTGGGCGGCGACCATTAGCTGGTACGGAAAGGCCTTCGCCTTTCTGATCCGCTCCGCGTCACGGAGCTTCCCGGCGACCAGCTTCACTTCCTTGGCGACGCCGAAAACGCCGTGCCGCTGGAAGGTGTTGAGGTTCTGCCGCACCATCTGCCACGAGCCGTTGCGTGCGATCCGCGCCCAGTGCCGGGTCGACAGCTCCAGTTGCGTCAGCATCTGGAACGGCACGTCCGGCACCTCGCCCTTCCCGGTCTCCTTGAAGACCAGCCAGGCTTGCAGGGCTTCCGGCAGACGCGACACGTCGCACGGTTTGCCGACGATCCAGGCGAAGAGCGCCTCCCGCTCGGCCGAGGCCGGTTTCGGGTGCACCATCTTGATCACATCCGCCAGCGACGGGTCGTTGCCGACATTGGCGTTGAGCATCGCCCGGTCGGGCGCGCTGTTCAGCCAGTGCTGCACCATCGCTTTCGGCGCCGAGCCGAGGGACTTCCGCCCCGTCTGGCCCGAACGCACGACCTGCACGAAGGTCCGCAGCATCTTGCCGTTATCGACCACCCGGCCGAACGCGCGCCGAAAGAGCGCCGGATCGCGCCGGGCGAGGATCGCCAGCAGCACCGCCGGCATGTCCTTCATATGGCCCTTCTGCCGGGCATAGATCGCCGCCTTGGCGAGGTATTCGGCCTCGACGGCTTCGGCCACCATCACCACGTATTCCAGTTCGGCTTCGGCCGACTGGTAGTACATGCCGCCGAACGTCCCGGTCACGGCCACCTGCGCGAGCGCCTGGGCGTCATCGTATGCGTAGGCCGGCGCCCCGTGGGCGTTCTTGGTGTCTGCCCGCGGAAGCAGCCGGCCTTTGATCGATGCAAACACGGATTTGTTTGCCATTGCTCTCATCCTTCTTTCGAACGCTGCCGTTGTGAACGGATTCGCCCGGCGGCGAGAGGAAAACCTGAAAATCCCTCAAGCATCTGTATTTAATACCAGAAATACCGTTGTTTCCCAGTAGCCGACAATGCTACTTATTCGATGATATCTGGATTTATCGAATTGGATCGTGCATTGCGCAACGTCGTCATCGGCTTTCTCGGCACCCAGCTCGACCAGGGTCGGAAACGTCGCTGGAAACCTACCGTGAGCCTCTTTGCCCATGACGGCTTCGCGGTCGACCGTCTGGAACTCCTCTATGACGAGCGCTTCATCCGCCTCGCCGAAGGCGTGCAAAAAGAGATCGAGGCCGGATCGCCGGGGGCTGAGGTTCGACTCGTCCGGCTCGACCTCGAAGACCCCTGGGACTTCCAGGAGGTCTACGGCAAGCTCTTCGACTTCGCCCGCGACTACGGGTTCGACGAAGACCGGGAGCGCTACCATGTCCACCTGACGACCGGCACCCATGTCGCGCAGATTTGCTGGTTCCTCCTGACCGAAAGCCGCCATGTCCCGGCGCGCCTCATCCAGACCGGCCCGCCGCGCGGCGAAGACGCACCGTCGACGCTCGACGTGATCGACCTCGATCTCAGCCGCTACAATGCGCTCCAGCAGCGCTTCGACGTGATGGCGCGCGAGTTCAGCGACATGCTGAAAGGCGGGATCGAAACGCGGAACCGTGCCTACAACGCGTTGATCGACCGGATCGAACTCGTCGCGTCGAGTTCGGACGCGCCGATCCTCTTGCTCGGAGAAAGCGGAACCGGCAAGAGCGAGCTCGCGCAGCGGATCTACGAGCTCAAACTCCAGCGGCGGCGGGTCAAGGGCCGCCTGGTGCAGATCAACTGCGCCACCCTCCGCGGGGGCTCGGCGCTGCCGACCCTTTTCGGTCAGCGCCGCAGCCACACGGGACAGGCAGGTTCGGAACGCAGCGGGCTTCTGCGTGAAGCAGATGGCGGCGTGCTTTTTCTCGATGAGGTCGACGAGCTTGGGCTCGACGAGCAGGCCGTTCTTCTCCACGCCATCGAAACGGGGCGCTACTACCCGCTCGGTTCGGATCACGAAGTCACCAGTCGCTTTCAGGTCATTGCCGCGGCGAACCGCGATCTTGTGTCGATGACGGCCGAGGGAAGGTTCCGGCCCGATCTGCTGTCGCGCCTGAACCTCTGGAGCTTTGCGCTGCCGAGCCTTCGCGAACGGTCCGAGGACATCGAGCCGAACCTGTTTTTCGAACTCGCACGCGCCGAACGCGTTCTCGGCCGGCAAGTCGGCTTCAATGCGGATGCCGCCGATGCCTATCTGCGGTTTGCCGGCGACCCCGGCACGACCTGGTCGGGCAATTTCCGCGATCTGGGAGGGTCCGTTCAGCGCCTCTGCACGCTCGCCCATCGCGGGCGGATTACCCGCGCGATGGTCGACGCGGAAATCGAAACATTGCAGTCGATGTGGCAGGGCGCCGGACGCGATGACGACTTGCGACTGCTTCTAGGCATCCTCGGCGAGGCAGCCGGCGCGCTCGATCCATTCGACCGGGTTCAGCTTGCCGAAACCATTCGGGTCTGCCAAGGCTCCGCCTCGCTCAGTGCGGCCGGCAGAACCTTGTTTTCCGCATCGCGCAAGATGAAGACCAGCCGGAACGACGCCGACCGCTTGAGGAAATACCTCGCCCGTTTCGGCCTCACTTGGGATGCCGTCAACGCCGCGGCTCCCCATCACCGGGCGACATCGTGAGCAGACCGTCGCCGGGTTCGGTTTCGGCAAGCAGCCATGTCCACTGGGCCGAGGAGACGGGCATTGCTTCAAGAGGGAATTGGTAGCGGAGGAGGGACTTGAACCCCCGACACGCGGATTATGATTCCGCTGCTCTAACCAACTGAGCTACTCCGCCGGAGCGAGGCGGTGGTTACGATCCGCAGCCCTGCCAGTCAACCCGAAATCGGGTTCATTCACGGGCCCGCAGGACCTGAGCCGGTCGTGCCGCCAGCGGGCGCCAGGCGAAGGCGAGCCCGGCAACGAGCGTCGCGATCAGGCCGCCGAAAACGATGGCGATGGCCGAAACCGGCTCGAAGACGTAGGCCGTATCCATCACGTAAATCGACACGGCCCATCCGCCGATGCCACCGACGAGGATCGCAACGACCCCGGCGGCGGCCCCGAGGGTGGCCGAGCGGAGCGCGAAGTTCGCCAGAACCGACCGGCGCGCACCGCCAATGGTCTTGAGGATCGCCGCCTCGTAGGTCCGCGCGCGCTCGCCGGCCGCCGCCGCCCCGATCAGGACGATGAATCCGGTCAGAAGCGTGGCCGCCGAGCCATAAGTCACCGCCGCCGCAATGCCGGCAAGCACGTCGGAGACCCGCTCGATGGCGTCCTTGACGCGGATCGCGGTGATGTTCGGGTAGGTGTCGGCGGTCTCGCGGAGGATGGCGGGCTCGGCCTCCGCCTCGGCATAGACCGTCGCGATATGTGTGTGCGGCGCGCCCTCGATCGCGGTTGGGTTCATCGACAGGATGAACCCGATACCGGCGGTCGAGAAATCGACCTCCCGGAAACTCGTCACCCGGGCGGTGATCGGACGGCCAAGCACGTCGACAGTGATCGTATCGCCGATTTCGAGCCCGATCTCGAGCGCTTCTTCGGTGGCGAAGCTCACCTGGGGCTCGCCGGTGTAATCCTCAGGCCACCAGGCACCGTCGGTAACGATGGCACCTTCGGGAGGGACGGCGGAATAGGTGATCCCGCGGTCGCCTTGGAGGACCCAGTGATCGCCGCCGGTCTCGGCGGCCGGCCGGCCGTTGATCTCGGTGATGATGCCCCTCAGCATCGGGGCGGTTTCCACCCGGCTGACGGCTGGATTCTCGCGAAGACCGCCGAGGAAGGGGTCGAGCTGGGCGGTCTGGATATCGACCATGAAGAAGGATGGCGCGACCCCCGGCAGGTCGCGCTCGATGGCGCCGCGCAGGTTTGCGTCGATCTGGCCGACGGCGGCGAGCACCGTGAGGCCGAGCCCCAGCGACAGGACGACCGACCCCGCTTCGCTTCCCGGTCCGCCAACGGAAGACAGCGCCAGGCGGAGGGTGGTTCGGCCGCGCAGGGCTTTCGAGCGGGCAAGGCCGCGCGCAAGCCGCCTGATCCCGGCCGCCGCGAGCAGGAGGAGGAGAAAGGCGCCGAATATGCCGAGCGCCGTCCAGAGCGTCAGCTCGAGAAGGCCCGAGAAGTAGGCGGCGGTGGCGACAAGGGCGCTGAGCAGCAGCAGCGTCGTGACGATCCAGATCGGGCGCGGCAAACTCCGCACCCCGCCCATCGCATCGCGAAAGAGGGCGGCGGCGCGAACGTCTTCGGTGCGGGCCAGGGGCCAGAGCGTGAAGAGAAGTGCGGCGAGCGCACCATAAAGCGCGGCTTCGAGGAGCGGCGCCGGATGGAGGGCGAAGACCGCCGGCAGGGGAAGCGCGTTGGCGATGATCGGAGCGAAGACGATTGGCAAGGCCGCGCCGAGGGCCAGGCCGATGGCGATCCCCACAACGGCAAGGGCTCCGATCTGGATGAAGTAGGTCAGAAAGATCGTCGAGGCCTCGGCCCCGAGCGTTCTGAGCGTGGCGATCACACCGGTCTTGCGGTCGAGATAGGCCCGCACCGCGGCTGAGACGCCGACCCCACCGACGGCGAGGCCCGCAAGGCCCACGAGCACCAGGAAGGAGCCCAGCCGTTCCACGAACTCCGCAACTCCCGGCGCCCCGTTGCGCCGGTCCCGCCAGCGCGCACCGGTGAAGACCTCGTCGACCTCTGCCCGGAGGGCCGAAAGGTCAGCGCCCTCAGCGAGGCGCATCCGATAGGCGCTTTCGAACAGGGTGCCCGGGGCGAGAAGCCCCGACCCGTCCAGATCGGTCGTCCGCACGATGGTGCGCGGGCCCAGCGCAAAGCCGCTGCCCGCGCTGTCGGGTTCGTCGAGAAGGGCGGCGGTGAGCACGAAGTCCTTGGTGCCAAGCCGGATTACGTCGCCGACCTCAATACCGAGGACGCCGATCAGCACCGGGTCCATCACTGCACCGGGCACCCCGTCCCAGCCAGCGAGCGCCTCGTCGAGGGGCAGTTCAGGGTCGAGGCGAACGTTGCCATAGAGCGGGTAGGCGCCGTCGACCCCCTTGACCTGGGTGAGACCGCGGCGGCGATCCTCGCCGACATCGGCGGTTGCCAGCGAGCGGAAGTCGACAATCTCCGACACCGCCAATGACTGCGCCTCGATCCAGTCCCGTTCGACCTCCTCGGCAAACCGGTAGGTGAGACCGATCTCGGCATCGGCACCGAGGATCGTCGCGCCTTCGCGTTCGAGCCCCGCTTCGATCGAATGGCGCACGCTGCCCACGGCGGCGATGGCGGCAACACCGAGGGCGAGGCAGGCGAGAAACACCCGGAAGCCCTTAAGCCCGCCGCGAAGCTCCCTTGCGGCGATCCGGAACGCGACGGGAAAGGTCATTCGGCGGCCCGGGCGTGGGCCGGCTCGTCGACCCGCCCGTCGCGCAGGCGCACGACCCGGTCACAGCGCCGGGCGAGTTCGCCCGAATGCGTGACGAGAATCAGCGTCGCCCCATGCTTGTCGCGGAGCCCGAAAAGGAGGTCCATGATCTGCGCGCCCGTCGTCTCGTCGAGATTGCCCGTGGGCTCGTCGGCGAGAAGAATGTCCGGACGCGGCGCGGCCGCGCGCGCAAGGGCTACCCTTTGTTGCTCGCCGCCCGACATCTGCGACGGGTAATGGCCGGTCCGGTCGCCAAGACCGACGGCTGCAAGCTCCGCCTCGGCGCGCTCGAAGGCATCGCGCGCCCCGGCGAGTTCGAGGGGCGTCGCCACGTTCTCAAGCGCGGTCATCGTGGGAATGAGGTGGAAAGACTGGAACACCACGCCCATATGATCGCGGCGGAAGCGGGCGAGCGCGTCCTCCCCGAGCCGGGTCAGGTCGTGGCCGAGAGCCGTAACCGCCCCCCCCGTGGCGCGCTCAAGCCCGCCCATGAGCATAAGGAGCGAAGACTTGCCAGACCCCGACGGCCCGACGAGCCCAAGCGTTTCGCCGCGCACCACGTCGAGCGAGATGCCCTTGAGAATGTCCACACGCCCGGCATTGCCGTCGAGCGACAATTGCGCGTTGTCGAGGGAAAGCACGGTCTCGGTCATGGGCGAGGAGCCTTTGTCCTGGGGCAAAAGGGCATATGGGGCGGGGCGGAGATTCCTCAACCTTTGCGCCGCGTTCTTGGTGACGGCCGGGTTAGCAAATGCGGAACCGGTCACCATCGTCGCACTCGGCGACAGTCTGACCCAGGGTTATGGCCTGCCGCCTGCCGACGGTTTCGTGCCGCAGATGGCCGCGTGGCTCGACGCCAACGGCGCCGACGTGGAGCTGAGGAATGCCGGAGTCTCCGGCGACACCACTGCGGGGGGGCTTGCCCGGGTGGACTGGACACTCGATGACGGCGTGGACGGGATGATCGTGGCCCTCGGCGGCAACGATCTTCTACGGGGGATCAACCCAGCGGCAAGCCGCGCGAACCTCGAGGGCATACTTGACGTCGCCGATGCCCGCGGACTGCCCGTGCTTCTCGTCGGCATGGAGGCCCCATCGAATTATGGCGCCGAGTTCAAGATGGAGTTCGATGCGATCTACCCGGACCTCGCAGAGGATTTCGGGGTGCTCTACTATCCGAACTTCCTTGCAGGTATCGCCGCCCTGCCCGACCGGGCTCTCGCCGTCGAGGCCTATCTCCAGCCTGACCGCATTCACCCCAATGCCGAAGGTGTGGCCCTCCTCGTCGAAGCGATGGGGCCCTCGGTGCTCGACCTCGTTCAGAGCGCCTCGGAGTAGCGGTCTGCGAACCGAATGATCGGTCAGCGCTTCGGTTTGTCGTCGTAATCGTCGCGCAGAATGCGGTGACGGTCGCCCTCGGGATCGTCGTACTGGCGCGACTTCATCGTCCAAAAAAAAGCGACGAGCCCGACCCCTCCGAGAAACAGCGAAATCGGGATGAGATAGGCGAGCGCTTCCATCAGCGAACCCTGAGCGCGTTGAGCGATACGGTGATCGAGGAGGTCGACATCGCAAGGGCCGCGGCGAAGGGTGTGGCGAACCCGAGAAGCGCGATGGGAACCGCGACGATGTTGTAGATCGTCGAGATGGTGAAGTTTTCCTTGATCCGGCCGCGGGCCTTGACGGCGGTGCGCAGGGCCTCGGCGAGCGGGGCGAGGGATTGGCCGAGGAGCACGATGTCAGAGGCGACGCGCGCTGCATCGAGGGCGCTAGAGGGGGAGAGCGAGACATGGGCGGCCGCGAGTGCCGCGGTGTCGTTGAGCCCGTCTCCGACCATCAGCACCTTGTGGCCGTTTTCCGCGAGGCGTTGGACGTAGGCCGCCTTGTCCTCTGGCAGCGCCTCGGAGAGGGTCTCCTCGATGCCGATCCGACTGGCGAAGGCGTCGACGGCGGCGCAGTTGTCGCCGGAAACGAGCGCAATGCGCTTCCCGGCGGCACGCAGCGCTGCGACAGCCTCGGTCGCGCCCGGACGCGGACCGTCGACAAAGCGGATTGCGTGCGGCACGCCATTCCCGAGCCGCAGGTAGGTCGCGGTCGAGGTGGCGGCCGTGGCGCCAACCCAGGCGGCGCGACCGAGCCGGACGGGCACATCGCCGAGCCGTCCTTCGACACCGTAACCCGGGACCTCGCGGATATCTTCGACCGGTGCTGGGGCGATCCCGCCTTCCGCAGCAGCGATCGCCAGTGCCCGCGACAGCGGATGGGCCGATGCCTGGGCCAACCGAAACGCGACGGCCCGCTCCGTCTCGGGTAGGTCGCCAAAGTCCTCCGGTACCGGAGCGCCCATCGTCAGCGTCCCGGTTTTGTCGAAGACCACGGTGTCGACCTCGGCGAGCCGTTCGAGAGCGGTGCCGTCCTTGATCAGGAGCCCCTGGCGAAACAGGCGACCGGATGCCGCTGCCGTCACCGCCGGCACCGCGAGCCCGAGCGCACAGGGGCATGTGATGATGAGGGTTGCCACGGCGATGTTCAAAGACAGGCGAAGATCGCCGCCGGAAATCCACATCCACGCGCCGAACGCCGCCAGAGCGAGAAAATGCACGACCGGCGCGTAGGCCCGCGCCGCCCGGTCGGCGAGAGAATTGTAGTTCGCCCGCCCCGCCTCGGCGACGGCGACCAGATCGGCGATCCGATGCAGTGCCGTCTCGCGCCCGGCCGCTGTGACGGTCAACGAGAGCGGACCGGTGAGATTGACTTCGCCCGCGCTCACGGCATGACCGGGCCCGGCGTAGACAGGAAGGCTCTCGCCGGTCATCAGAGATCGGTCGATCTCGCTCGATCCCTCGACGATCCTGCCGTCCACCGGCACCCGCCCGCCGGGGCGGACGCGAACCGTGTCGCCGGGCGCCAGTTCGGCGGCGTAGACTTCGACCTCCTCCCCGTCCTCGACCCGCCAGGCCTTGGGGACTTCGAGTGCGGTGAGTTCCTCGGCCGCCGAGCGCGCCGAAGCGCGGGTTTTGTGGTCGAGGTAGCGCCCCAGAAGGAGAAAGAAGACCAGCGACAACGCCGCATCGAAATAGGCATGGTGCCCCGAGGCCCGGGTCTCCCAGAGCGAGAGCGCCAGGGCGAGGACCAGGGCCAGTGAGATCGGCACGTCCATGTTGAGTCGGCCGGCGCGGAGCGCGCTCCAGGCGCTGCGGTAGAACGGGACGCCGGCGAAGATCACCGCCGGGATCGCGATGGCGCCCGAGAGCCAGTGGAACATGTCCCGCGTCGCATCGGCCGCCCCCGCCCAGACCGAGACCGACAGGAGCATGACGTTCATGTTGGCGAAGAAGGCGACGGCGAGGCGCATCGCAAGATCGCGCCCGCCGCGATCGGTTTCCGTGGCGCTGAGGGCCGTCGCATCGAGCTCATGGGCCTCGTAGCCGGCACCGGCAAGCACGTCGATCAGCCGATCGGCGCTCACACCCGGTGCGGCATCGACACTGGCGCGCTTCAGCGTGAGGTTGACCCGTGCATCGGCGACGCCCGGGACCCCGAAGAGCGCCCGCTCGACCCCGGAAATACAGCCTGCACAATGGATCCCCGGAAGGGACAGCGCGATCCGCGGCCGTTCGATTGGCGCCTGCTCGTGCCGAGCCACGTCCCCGGTGTCGGGCACCGCGATGCAGGCCGGGCAGGCGGCGGGATGGATCGGATCGGCATAGGCCAAACGCTGCGCTCCCCGGGTAGCCCTAGAGGCCGGGTCTGACTTGGATCGGGAAGCGGCGCTCGAACCGGGTCCCGTCGTCGGCAAGCGCCACGAGGCGGAGATTCCAGTTGCCCGGCTGCAGTTCCACGGGCGCGGTATAGGCCGTGCCGGTCCAGGTCAGATCGGGCGACCGGTCGGCGTCGACATGGGTGGCGCGTCCGAGCGTGGCTTGCACGATCTCGGGGGCCACGGGACCTTCGGCGCTGAGAAAACTGACGACGAGCCGCCCCTCCTCGACTGCCGCGGTCACGTCCCAACCGAGCGCGTCCTGCGCGTCGCGCCGGGCCTCGAAGCTTTGGCTCGCTACGTAGGAGTTCCTGGTCTCCAGTCCGGGAAAGGTCGCCACAGCGCTGAAAGCCAGCGTGAGATTGACCCCGATGATGACTGCGAACGCGGACGCGGTGATCAGAAAGACCGTCCGGCCGGTCAGAGGTTTGGCGTTCATTCGTCCCTCCCATGGAATACGGAATCGTTCCAGACGCGTTCGCCGTTCGCGAGGTCTTCGATCCAGAACCGGAACCCGGTGCGTTCCATCGCTGCGGGATCGGACGCGCGGGGGGCTTCCACATAGACGCGCTGCAACAGTGTTTCGTTCGCCGGCACCGTGACGCTGTCGTAGACGGTGCCCTCAAGGCTCACCCGGAGTGCCAGATCGCCCTTCACCGAAATGCGGAACGGTCGGTCCTCGCCGTGCTTGTTCCGCAACCGCACATCGTAGGCATTGCGGATCGTCCCGTCGGCCAGCGTGACGAATTGCGGATTGCGGATTGGCGCGACGTTGACGTCGATATCGGTGCGCACGAAGAGCGCGACGACCAGCCCAATCCCGACAAGACTCCAGAGCGCCGTATAGAGGATCGTGCGGGGCCGCAGAACATGGCGCCAGATCGGGCGCGGCTCGGCGCCGTCGCGCTCGGCCATCTCGTCGGTGAGCGCGAGATAACCGATAAGGCCCTTGGGCTTGCCGATCTTCTCCATGACATCGTCGCAGGCGTCGATGCAGAGCGCGCATGTAATACAGGCAAGCTGCTGGCCATCGCGGATGTCGATCCCCATCGGGCAGACATTGACGCAGGCATTGCAGTCGATGCAGTCGCCAAGATCGCTCGTCCGGCTCACCGGTCCGCCGACCCCACTCGGCATGCCGGGAAGCGGTATATGGGGCACTCGGCCGCCGATCTGCGGACCGGCAGCCTGAGCGTCGGCGGGCACCTCGCGCTCACGTTTGCCCTTGCCGCGCGGTTCGCCGCGCCATTCGCGGTAGGCCACCGTGATGGTGTCGGGATCCATCATCGCGGCCTGAATCCGCGGCCAGGGGCACATGTAGATGCAGACCTGTTCGCGGGCGATACCGCCGAAGAGGATCGTCGTTCCGGTGAGAATCGCGATGGAGCTGTAGGCCACCGGATGGGCCGAAAGCGTAACGAGGTCGCGGGCCAGCGTCGGCGCATCGGCAAAGTAGAACACCCAGGCCCCGCCCGTCGCGAGCCCGATCAGCGCCCAGACGGCGAACTTCGTCAGCCTCAGCCGCAACTTCCGCAGGCTCATCGGCGCGTTCCAGAGCTTGACCCGGGCGTTGCGGTCGCCCTCGATCCAGCGTTCGGTGAGGATGAAGAGATCGGTCCAGACCGTCTGCGGGCAGGTGTAGCCGCACCAGACCCGCCCCAGGGCGGAGGTGAAGAGGAACAGACCGAGCCCCGCCATGATCAAAAGACCGGCGACGAAGTAGAACTCGTGGGGCCAGATCTCGATCCAGAAGAAATAGAAACGGCGCCCCGCCAGGTCCACAAGCACGGCCTGATCCGGCAGGTTGGGCCCACGGTCCCAACGGAGCCAGGGGGTCAGGTAGTAGATGCCGAGCGTGATGCCCATGATCCACCATTTCAAGGTGCGGAATCGGCCCGACACGCGGCGGGGAAACACCGGTTCACGGGCGGCATACAAAGACGGGTTTGAGGAATCGTCTGACATCAGAGAAGAATCCGATCTGTTCGCAGCTTACTTCTCTCCCGGTTCGGGCGAAGCGACCTTGATGCAGGTCAACCGCCGCAGTGGGCGGACTGGCTGGTCGATCGATCTGAGCTTGGTCAAAAAAAGCGACCGACCCCGGAGGATTGCGCGAACAGGATCCGGGGCCGGTGCTACCTTCGGGGGAAGCCCCCCTCAGGGTCTCGTCGTCATGTCACTCGCCGCCACCGAGTTGGTGGACATAGGCGGCAACCGCGTTGATCTCGGCATCCGAGAGACCTGCGGCGCCGCGGAACTCCTCGGCCCAGGCCGGCATCACGCCGAAGCGCGAATAACGGACGGTTTCCTCGATGGTCTCGGCCGAGCCGCCGTAAAGCCAGATCGCGTCATTGAGCGCAGGCGCACCGAAGTCGCGGATACCCTCGCCGGCATCGCCGTGGCAGGCGGCGCAATTGTCGAGGTAAACCGTCTCCCCGGGCTCGGCGAGTGGCGCGTCGTGTTCCTGACCGGAGATCGCGAGCACGTAGTTCACGACCTGAGCGATCTCCTCGTCGGAGAGGATTTCATCGAACGCCGTCATCTCCGACCAGTGCGAGTCGAGCGACTGCTCGTTGCGGATGCCGTGGCGGACCGTGTAGGCGATCTCGTCGATTGAGCCGCCCCAGAGCCAGGCATTGTCGAGAAGGTTCGGATAGCCCGAAGCAGCCACCCCCGCCGCGCCCGCCCCGTGGCATTGCGAACAATGGGTGCGGAAGACCGCCGCGCCGGCGTTGACCGCGAAGGTCTGAAGCTCGCTGTCATCGGCGAGGGCCGCCAGTTCGACGTTTGCCAGCCGCTCGGTGATGCCGGCGTTGCGTTCGGCCACAGCCCCGATTTGCTCGGCGACCTCGGCGCGGGAGGAGTACCCTAGGAACCCGCCCGTCGCGCGCTCCACAAGCGGCCAGGCCGGGTAGGCGATAGTGTAGATCAGGCCCCAGGCGATGGTGGCGTAGAAGGTCCAGACCCACCAGCGCGGCAGGGGATTGTTCCATTCTTCGAGGTCTTCGTCCCAGACGTGCCCGGTGGTGCCGAAGCCTTCGGCGTTCTTCTTTTCTTCGGTGCTCATTGGCGCACCTCCTCTTTCCCGGCATCACCGGCCGGCCTGTCTTCGTTCCGAAAGATGCTTTCCGCACTGTCGCGCTGCGCCTTGCCCGACCCGGGCCGGAAGGCGAAGCCGACGAACACCGCGAAGGCGAGGAACATCCAGATCACCGTCTTCGAGGCGGCGATTTGTTCCCAAAGGGTGAGGCTTTCCATCTCTCCCCTCCCCTAGCGGCTGGCGTCGGGCGTGAAGGTCGAGAAATCGACCAGCGTGCCGAGCATCTGCATGTAGGCGATGAGCGCATCCATTTCAGACACCCCTGGCTCGCCGTCGAAGTTCCTGACCTGAGCGCCGGGATAGCGTTCGATCACGCCATCGCCCTCGAACGGGTCGGTCTGATTGACGAAATCGGCTTGCGCGAGCTCGATCTGCTGATCGGTGTAAGGCACACCGACGAAGCGGTGGGTCGACATCAAGTCGCCAATATACTCCCCATCGATCAGCCGGTCTTTGAGGAAGGCGTATTTCGGCATCACGCTTTCGGGCACAACCGATTGGGGGTCGGTGAAATGGTCGACATGCCATTCGTCCGAGTACCGCCCGCCGACCCGGGCGAGGTCGGGCCCCGTCCGCTTCGAGCCCCATTGGAACGGGTGGTCGTACATCGATTCCGCGGCGAGCGAGTAATGCCCGTAGCGCTCCACCTCGTCGCGCATCGGCCGGATCATCTGGGAGTGGCAGACATAGCAGCCCTCCCGGATGTAGATTTCCCGGCCCGCCAGTTCGAGCGGCGAGTAGGGCCGCACCCCGTCGACTTCCTCGATGGTGTTTTCGAGGTAGAAGAGCGGCGCAATCTCCACGACCCCCCCCACCGTGACCACCGCGAAGGAAGCCACGAGGAGGAGCGTTGCGTTCTTTTCCAGAACCTTGTGTCTGTCGAGAATTCCCATTGTTCCGGCCCTCCTTATTCAGCCGGGATCGCGTTCGAGACGGCGCGCTCGGGCGCGGCTCTCACGGTCATCCAAAGGTTCCAGCACATGATGATCGCACCGGTGAGGTAGAGCACCCCGCCAAGCCCGCGCACCACGTACATCGGGAATTTCGCCTGGACGGTGTCGGCAAAGCTGTTGACGAGGAAGCCGTTCGCATCGACCTCGCGCCACATCAGCCCTTCCATGATGCCCGTGACCCACATCGAGGCGGCGTAGAGCACGATCCCGATGGTCGCGAGCCAGAAGTGCCAATTGACCGCCGGCAGGCTGTAGAGCGAGGCGCGATTCCAAAGCCGCGGGACGAGGAAGTAGAGGCACCCGAAGGTGATCATCCCATTCCAGCCCAAAGCCCCCGAATGGACATGGCCTATGGTCCAGTCGGTGTAGTGGCTGAGCGAGTTCACCGCCTTGATCGACATCATCGGGCCTTCGAAGGTCGACATGCCGTAAAAGCCGATGGAGATGACCATCATGCGGATGATCGGGTCGGTCCGAAGCTTGTCCCAAGCACCCGAGAGCGTCATCAGCCCGTTGATCATGCCCCCCCAGGACGGCATCCAGAGGATGACCGAGAACACCATGCCCAGCGTCGAGGCCCAGTCGGGAAGTGCTGTGTAGTGGAGGTGGTGGGGCCCGGCCCAGATGTAGAGAAAGATCAGCGCCCAGAAGTGGATGATCGAGAGCTTGTAGGAATAGACGGGCTTTCCGGCCTGTTTCGGCACAAAGTAGTACATCATGCCCAAGAACCCGGCGGTGAGGAAGAAGCCCACCGCGTTATGGCCATACCACCACTGGGTCATCGCATCTTGCACGCCGGCGAAGACCTGCACGCTCCGCGAGCCCCAGATCGAGACCGGGATCGAGAGGTTGTTGACCACATGGAGCATCGCCACCGTCACGATGAAGCTCAGAAGGAACCAGTTCGCGACGTAGATGTGGGGTTCCTTGCGCTTGATGATCGTGCCGAGGAAGACCGCGAGATAGGCGACCCAGACGATGGTGAGCCAGAGGTCCACGTACCATTCGGGCTCGGCGTATTCCTTCGACTGGGTGGCGCCGAGAAGGTAGCCGGTGGCCGCCAGCACGATGAAGAGGTTGTAGCCCCAGAAGACGAACCAGGCGAGGTTGCCGCCCCAGAGGCGGGCCGCCGAGGTGCGCTGGACGATGTAGAACGAACACGCGATGAGCGCGTTGCCCCCAAAGGCGAAGATCACCGCCGAGGTGTGTAGCGGGCGAAGCCGCCCGAAATTCGCGTAAGGCTGGGCCCATTCGAGATTGAGGACCGGAAAGGCGAGCTGAAAGGCGATGACGACGCCCACGAGAAACCCAACCACGCCCCAGAACGCGGTTGCGACAACGCCGTAGCGGATCACCCCATCCATGTAGCTCGATTGGTCGATGACGGGCTTGGGCTCGTCGATCCGCCGGAGTTGCCACAGGAACATGCCCCCGGCCACTGCCAGGATCAAAATGGCATGGACCTGGTAGGCAAGGTCCCGCGCGTAATTGGCCGCAATCGCCGCAAAAATGACGATGACAGCCAGAAGCGCGAGTTTGATATAGTCCCACATCTTCAGTCCCTTTCCCTTCGGCCGAATCCGACACTTCCACACTCGGTCCTCGGCGCCCCTTGTCTGCCTTGGCGCCGGAGAAGCCTCCTTGATCCATGTCAACGGCTTGGAAGTGATCCGTTGACGGGCGTCAAAGACCGCTGCGGGACGACATGCGAGGGTCCTTCTCAGGAAAGGGACCACGCCATGACCTACACCACGATTGCCACCGTCCTGCACGATGCGGCCGCAGACCGCGCCGCTGTCGAGACCGCCGCAGCCTTCGCCGAGACGGCAAACGGCCATCTCGACGCGATATGTCTCGGAATCGACCGGGTGGAGTTGGGGACCCACTTCGCCGGGGCGAACGCAATCGCGGTACAGGAGGCGTTTCAGATCGCCCGGGAGGAAGCCGAGACCACGTTCCGTGCAGTCGAAGCGCTGCTCGACGGGCGCCCGTTCGGCTGGGACGCCCAAGGCTACGCGATCCAGATCGGTGCCGTCGGTCAAACCGTCGCAAGCAAGGCGCAGTTCGCGGATCTCATCGTGATCCCCAAACCCTACGGAGACGGGCGCGGCGCGGTGGACGTGGCCATCGCCGAAGCCGCGCTATTTGGGACGCGCTCACCAGTGCTCGTCGTGCCGCCCGATCACGACCACGGGCTGAAGGTCGACACCGTTGTGCTGGCCTGGAATGACAGCCCCGAAGCTCTCAGCGCGATCCGCGGCGCGATGCCGATCATCGAGAAGGCCGCGGCGGTGAACATTGTCATCATCGACCCGCCAAGCCACGGTGCCCACCGCTCCGACCCCGGCGGGGCGCTGGCCGAAGCACTGTCCCGAAAGGGAGTCCGGCCGGACATCTCCGTCCTCGCCCGGACGATGCCGAAGATCTCCGATGTGCTCCTCCGCCACCTAAGCGACGTGAGCGGCGACCTTCTGGTGATGGGCGCCTACGGGCATTCGCGGTTCCGCGAGGCGATCTTCGGGGGTGCGACACGCGACCTCCTGGAAGCGTCGGAGATCCCTGTCCTGATGGCGCATTGAGGCGCTAGACGAGCAACCCGCCGTCGGAATCGTCGCCCGTCTCATCGAGTAGCTTCTGAAAATCGGGGATGACGATGTACCGCTTCCCTTCGAGGGTGATGACGCCCTCGCGCTTCAGCGACGAGATCTGACGGCTTACGGTTTCGAGCGTCAGGCCCAGATAATCTGCCATGGCTTCGCGGGTCAGGGGCAAGGCGATTGTCAGGGGCCGCCCCCGCGACAGAGCGTCTTTCGCCTTCTCATCGCGCCGGGCAATGATGGTGATCAGGCTGGCGATCTTCTCGCGGGCCGTCTTCCGGCCCAGAAGCAGCATCCATTCGCGGGCCGCGTCAAGTTCGTCGAGGGCCATCTCGAGGAGCCGCTGGCTGACATGGGGGGTCGAAATCAGCAGGTCTTCGAACGGTTTCCGGCGGAAACAGCAGATGGTCACGTCCGATACCGCCACCACATCGAAACTGGCGCTTTCGCGACCCGGCCGACCAACGAAATCGCTGGGTAGCATCAGGCCCACCATCTGCTTGCGTCCATCCTCCATTGTCTGGCTGAGCGTCGCGATCCCGGACACGACGGAGGCCACGAATTCGAGGCGGTCGCCCGACCAGATGATGGTCTGGCCCGCTTCGTAGGTCTTGTAGTACTTGATCGCCTCGAGGCGTTCCAGCTCGTTGGGCTCGCAGCGCGCGCAGACCGCCCGATGCCGAATCGGGCAGTCGTTACAGTCACTCAGTTCCGGCACAGGACGGTTCATCGCTCAGCGCAATCCTATTGATCCTAATCAAGGTCCCTTGGGCAGACGAGGCGTAGTAGAGCACCATGGACAGGTTCACGCAACTCCGCCGGCTCGGTCTCTTCGACGCACGTGTACCGCGGTATACCAGCTACCCGACCGCCAACCACTTCAACCGCGACATCGGCCCCGCCGAGGCGGCTTCCTGGATGGCGGGAATTGTTCCGGGATCGGAGATTTCCCTTTATGCCCATGTCCCGTTCTGCCGACGGCTTTGCTGGTTCTGCGCCTGCCGGACCCAGGGCACCTCCACGCTCGGGCCGGTCGAGACCTACGTCGCCACCTTGTCGCAGGAACTCGACAACCTGGCAAAACACCTGCCGTCCGACATCACGCTTTCGCGCCTCCATTGGGGTGGCGGGACGCCGTCGATCCTCAGCCCTGCCCTGATCGACCGGTTGCGCGGCAAAGTGTTCGAAGTCGCGCCGCTTGCGACGGATGCCGAGTTCTCCGTCGAGATCGATCCCAACGAGATCGACTGGGAGCGCCTGGAGGCCCTTGCGTTCGCGGGAATGAACCGGGCGTCGATCGGCGTCCAGGATTTCGACAGCGAGGTACAGGAGATCATCGGCCGCATCCAATCGTTCGACGTGACCAAGAAGGCCGCCGAGAACCTCAGGGCGGTCGGGGTCGACAGCGTCAACATCGACATCCTCTACGGTCTTCCGGGACAGAGCCGGGCCCGGATCACCGACAGCGTGCTGAAGGTTCTCTCTCTGTCACCTGATCGCATTGCGCTCTACGGTTATGCCCATGTCCCCTGGATGGCGCGACGCCAGAGCCTTATTCCGGCCGACCGCCTGCCCGACCCCACCGAGCGCCTGCGGCTCTTCGAAACCGCGCAGCGGCTGATCGAGGCCGACGGCTATGTCGCCGTCGGCATTGACCATTTTGCCAAGCGGGATGACGGGTTGGCGAAGGCTGCCGCGAACGGGACGCTGCGGCGCAACTTCCAGGGCTATACCGACGATCAGTCCAGCACCCTCATCGGTATCGGCGCTTCGGCGATCTCGCGGTATCCCGAGGGCTACGCGCAGAACGCGCCGGCTACGTCGGACTACACTGGCCAGATCCGAGCGGGGCGGCTCGCCACGGTGCGCGGGCATGCCTTTTCCGGCGACGACCGCCTCCGGGCCGACGTGATCGAAGCGCTGATGTGCTTCAACCGGGTCGATGCGGGCGATCTCGCGGAGCGGCGCGGTCATGACAGATCAGCGGTCCTGGCGCTCTTGGCGACCATCGACGAGGCATTCAGGCCGATGGTGTTTTCCACCTCGGAGGGCCTCTCGATTAGGCCCGATGCCCTGCCGCTGGCCCGGATGATCGCCCGTTCGTTCGATGCCTATGCGATGAACGAGGCCTCCCACAGCCCCGCGATCTGACACCGTTCAGGCCGCGCGCCAGTCGAAGAAGCCGGGTCCGGCACGGGAAAGCAACTCACCGGCGAGCCGACGTCCGAGGTCTGCGGCGTCCTCCGCGGGGGCCGTCCAGGCTTCGGCATGGGACTCCGAGCCGTCCGGGCGGAGGATTTCGCCTCTGAGCCGCAACGTCCCTCCGTCCTGCTCGGCCAATCCGGCGATGGGTGTTTCGCAGGAGCCATCGAGCGCGGCCAGAAATGCCCGTTCCGCAGCGAGCCGGACCCCGGTCGGGCCGTCATGAAGCGCTTCCAGCAGCGCCGCCGCCCGCATGTCTTCCGCCCGGCGCTCAATCCCGATGGCCCCCTGGGCCACGGCGGGAAGCATTTCGTCTGGGGCGATTGGCGCGGTGACGATCTCCGCCATCCCCAGGCGGTTGAGCCCCGCCATCGCAAGAAACGTGCAGGCCGCCACCCCCTCTTCGAGTTTTCTCAGCCGGGTCTGCACGTTGCCCCGGAACTCGACGACCTCGAGGTCGGGCCGTTTGCTGAGAAGCTGCGCGCGCCGCCTGAGGCTCGATGTGCCGACCCGCGTCCCGGCGGCCAGACCCTCAAGCTGTCCCCCGCCCGGCGCGACGAACGCATCGCGCACATCCTCGCGCGGCAGGTACGTCTCAAGCAGCAGCCCCTCCGGCTGGGCGACAGGCATGTCTTTCATCGAATGAACCGCGATGTCGATGCGCCCGTCGAGCAGCGCGTCCTCGATCTCCTTGGTGAAAAGGCCCTTCCCGCCGATCTCCTTCAGCGGTCGGTCGAGCACCATATCGCCGGTGGTCTTGATGACCACGATCTCGAGGGCCGCCGGGTCGAGCCTGAAAGCCGCGACGAGCCGGTCTCGGGTCTCGTGGGCCTGGGCGAGCGCGAGCGGAGAGCCCCGTGTGCCGATTTTCAGCGGTTGGTTCGGGGAAGGCAGGTCAAGCGTCATGGAGAAAGCCGTAGCAATGTAAACTCTGACTGACAACGTCTGTCTGTCTTGACATTTCCTCGCTCGCGCGGGACGCCTCAAGGCATTCACGGGGCAGGGAAATCCATGGGCAACGACAAGACCATCCTCAAGGCGCTCAGGGGTGAGACGCAAGCCGTGCCTCCGGTCTGGATGATGCGGCAGGCCGGGCGCTACCTGCCGGAATACCGCGCTACGCGCGCCCAAGCCGGGGACTTTCTCTCGCTCTGCTACACGCCCGAACTTGCCGCCGAGGTGACATTGCAACCGATCCGGCGATACGGGTTCGACGCCGCGATCCTCTTTGCCGACATCCTTCTTGTGCCCCAGGCGCTCGGGGCAGAACTGTGGTTCGTCACCGGAGAGGGGCCGCGCCTGTCGACGATCACCGATGCTGCCGGGCTTTCGGCACTGAAGCCCGCTGAGGCGATCCACGAAACCCTGAGCCCTGTTTACGAGACCGTCCGCATCCTTTCCCGCACCCTGCCCAAGCACACAACGCTGATCGGATTTGCCGGCGCGCCCTGGACCGTCGCGACTTACATGATCGCCGGGCGGGGCACACCCGACCAGGGGCCTGCCCACGCCCTGAAAGCCGAGGACCGGGCGACGTTCAACGGTCTCATCGAACGGATCACCGACGCGACCATCGCCTATCTTTCGATGCAGATCGAAGCCGGCGCCGAGGTCGTCAAGCTCTTCGATTCCTGGGCCGGCTCGCTCCGGGGGGAGGATTTCGATACCTATGCCGTCGCCCCGGCGAGGAGGATTATCGCCGCGCTCAAGGACCGTCACCCCGATATCCCCGTGATTGCCTTTCCTCGCGAAGCGAAGGATCGCTATGAGGGCTTCACGCGCGCCACCGGCGCCGATTGCGTGGCCCTCGACAACTCGGTCGATGCAGACTGGGCCGCCACCCATGTCCAGCGGGAGGGCTGCGTCCAGGGGAACCTCGACCCCCGGCACATGGTCACCGGCGGGCCGGACCTCGTGAGCGAGACCCGGCGCATCGTCGAAGCGTTTTCGGGTGGCCCCCACATCTTCAATCTCGGCCACGGCATCACACCGGATGCCGACCCCGACAACGTCCAGAAGATGATCGACGCCATCAGAGGCTGACCCGCGCCGCCATTTTCCTGCCTTTTCTATCGTTTAACCGCAAACGATCGAAAGAACTTGGACGGTGGCATCGTGCTGAGACTGCTTATCATGGGCGTGATCCTGCTGTCGGCCGGTCTCATGGTCTGGCAGATGGATTTCGCCACCAAGGAGCGTACCGCGCGAAACGAGCCGCCGGCGGCCGAAAACCCCTATCCTGGCGTTCCGCCCTGGCTTACCGAACGCGCCCCGGCGGTCGCGCGGATGATCGACGGCGTGCAGGTCCTCTTTCGCGGCGGCGAAGAGACGGCGGAAAAACCCACGATCCGCCGCGGCACGCGCACCCAGCCTGACAATTGGGACATCCGTTATACAAAACGACCGGGCGAGGGGCGCTAGATCCACTTGGCCAGAGGCGGCAGGCTCATAAGCACCGCGTTGGCGTCGTGGCCGGTTTCGAGGCCGAACTTGGTGCCCCGGTCGTAGACGAGGTTGTACTCGGCATAAAGACCGCGGTGGACAAGCTGGGTTTCCTTGTCAGCCTCCGTCCAGACCTGCGTCCGGCGGCGCTCCACAATCGGCACGAAGGCTTTCAGGAACGCCCGGCCCACATCCTGGGTGAGCGCGAAATCCTTCTCCCAGTCACCGGTGTTGCGGTCGTCGTAGAAGATCCCGCCGACACCCCGGGCGCGGCCCCTGTGAGGAATGAAAAAGTATTCGTCCGCCCAGTCCTTGTAGCGGGGATAGATCTCCGTTCCGTGGGGGTCGCAATGGAGCTTCTGGACCGCATGGAAATGGGCCGTGTCCTCCTCGTATTCGAGACAGGGGTTGAGGTCGGACCCGCCGCCGAACCACCAGGCATGGGGGGTCCAGAACATCCGCGTGTTCATATGGACGGCGGGGACGTGCGGGTTCTGCATATGGGCAACGAGGCTGATGCCCGAAGCCCAGAACCGCGGGTCCTCGGCCATGCCGGGGATGCCCTTGCGAGCCGCCATGGCCGCCTGAGCGCGTTCCCCGAGGCGGCCGAAAACCGTGGAAACGTTGACCCCCACTTTCTCGAAAACGCGACCGCCGCGCATCACGCTCATCAGCCCGCCGCCCGCGTCCGAGCCGTCATCGGAGGCGCGCTTGGTGTCGCTCACCTCGAACCGTCCCGGCGCGGCGTCCGACAGCGGGCCCTCGGCATGGCTGTCCTCAAGCCCCTCGAAGGCAGCAACGATGTCGTCGCGAAGCTGACGGAACCAACCACTCGCCCGGGCCTTCCGTTCGTCGAACTGCTCGCTCATGTTGACCTCCCCTACCGGTATCTGCCGGGTCTTGCCGGGCCGCGGCGCGCGCCGCCTTGCGTCAGATCAACCCGCGTGGACCCAAAGGTCAATGTCAGTGGACCGGCGCGTCCACAGCATCGAGGAGCGTGCGGCCGCCATCGACGGTCAGCACCTGCCCGGTCATGAAGCCGGACCCGTCGGAGGCCAGAAACTGCGCCACCTCCGCCAGTTCACCCGCCCCCGCGATCCGCCCCAGAGGGGTGTGATCGACGATGGTCTTCCGGTGCACGTCCTCGTCGCGGAGCGCCCCCTGGAGCGAGGCCGACATGACCGAACCGAGCGCGATTGCATTCACCCGAATGCGATGAGGCGCCAGGGTGACGGCCATCGAGCGCGTGAGCTGGTCGAGCGCCGCGGAGGAAACCGAATAGGCCAGCATCTCCGGCATCGTCCGGCGGGCGGCGATAGAGGAGAGATTGATGATCGAGCCCGCGGGGCGCTCGTCGTCCTCGTCCCCTTCCGCTTCGGTCTGTTCGATCATGCGCTTGGCAAAGAGCTGGCTCATTCTCAACGAGATCATCAGGTTCGTCGCGAGAAGCGCCTCGACATTGTCGGTCTCGGGGTCGAGCGGGTCGGAGACATCGACCTGGCGCGAGGCGTTGACCAAAACGTCAACCCGCTCGAACGCGTCGATCGTCGCCGAGAGCAAATTGGCGCGGGTGAGCTTCTCGCGGAGGTCGCCTGCGAAGTAGCGCGCGGTGCCCTTCTCGTCCTCCACATCGCCAAGCTCCGCCTCGAGGCGCGCTTCGTCGATATCGGCAAACATCACGTTCGCGCCGCGTTCGACGAAATGGCGCGCGATGGCGAGGCCGACGCCGTTGGCGGCTCCGGTCACCACCGCGGTCTTGCCGGTGATTGCGAGTGTCATGGGTGCTTGAGTTCCTCTACCGGGGCCGCGGGCGTTCTGCCGCGAGCACCTTGAACGCCGGCGTCCCGCCCACCTCGCGCAGTTCGCGAAAGCAGGCTTCAAGGGTGCTCTCATAGGGAAGATGGCGGTTCGCGACAAGCCAGAGCTGGCCCTTGGGGCCGAGCATCTCCGCCGCCGCACGAATAAAGGCCTGCCCCAATTCAGGCACGCCCTTTCGCCCGGCATGAAACGGTGGGTTCGTCACCACCAGGTCCGCAGGCGCGTCTGGTCGCCAGCATCGCGCATCCGCCCAATGGAAAGCGGCACGAGCGTCGCCGCCGATGTTTCGGCGGGCGGCCGCCAGTGCTGCGTGGTCATTCTCAACCAGATCGAGATGAGCCACGCCTCTCCGCGCCAGAACGGCTGAGGCGAGGTAGCCCCAGCCCGCGCCGAGATCGACCACGCGGCCCGGCAACGCATCGGGCAAAGCTTCGGCGAGGAGCGCCGAGGCCGTGTCGATACCGCCCTCAGCGAACACCCCGGGAGCACGCCACCAGCCGTCAGCCCCCTCTGCGGGAGAGAATTCCGGCCAGTCGGAAAAATCCCCTCCCGTGACCGCGAACACCTTGCCGTGGGCTTTGGCGTAGGCATCCGAAACCTCGGCGCGAACCTTCACCTCGCGGTAGAGTGCATCGATCCCGTCGGTCTTCGCACCATCGACGACGATCGGGCCGGCAGTCCGGTTCCGCGCCATGGCAAGGGCGGCACGTTGGGCCGCGCGGGCGCGGGGGGCGAATACCAATGCGGCGGCAAAGGGCCCGTCCAGAGCCAGGTCGCATGTCCAGCCGGCCGCGCTCAGCGCGTCGTGCGCATCGCGGTAGCGGGTCAGCACCCGTGCCGTTGTCCGGTCGAGAATTCCCAGATCGCTGTCGGCCGCCGCACCGACCACCAGCACGGGACCGTCAGGAAGGGACACGTGGCCCCTTTCCACCGCGAGACTGAAGCGGCCGGTCATACCTCCGGCCCTATTCCTTCTCCATCGTGCATTGAAGCGGGTGCTGGTGTCGGCGGGCGAAGTCCATCACCTGGCTGACCTTGGTTTCGGCGATCTCGAACGCAAAGACGCCCACTACCGCGAGGCCTTTTTTGTGCACCGTCAGCATCAGCTCATAAGCCTGGGCGTGGTTCATCCCGAAGAACCGTTCCAGCACCAGGACGACGAATTCCATCGGTGTGTAATCGTCGTTCAAGAGCATGACCTTGTAGAGTGGGGGGCGCTGCGTGCGCGACCTGGTCTGGGTCAGAATCCCGGCATCGGCCTCGCCGGGCTCATCCTTGTCCGCCATTGTCCATGGATCGACGCGTTGCACTGTTGCCGTCCGGTCTGCCGTTGGGAGCGTTGCGCGAGCAATATAGTCATAGCGGCGGTTCTGAAAAGGTCGAACTAGCCTTAACCGCCCGCCCATAGTCGGCGCCCCCCACCCCCTTCCCGTGGCGAAGGAGGCGACTGAGAGGGGCGCGCAGCACCGCTCGGTGGACACGTCTACCGCGCGAATCCGGGCTCTTCGAAAAATCGAGGACGTTATTGCCACATCCATTTGCAACATCTAGTGGATACGGCACTGCGGCACACCCCATATTGAGCGGACCCTTGCCGCCTCGCAAACCCCTGTAAACTCGGGTGTTTTCGGACGCCGTTAACCGTGTTACGTTACATGTAACAATAAGCGTCGGGCATCGATCCCGTCGCGAGAGGCAGAAAAGGTTTCAGACGTGGCGATGGCTCTTTCGCAGGCCGTCCTTTGGGGACGTTCGTTCTTTCTGATCTTGGCATTCTGGTCGCTGGCGGCGACGATGAGTGTTGCGGCGCCCTATGCGGCGATGGTGATTGACGCGCGGTCGGGCGAGGTGCTGCATTCGAGGAACGCCGACACGCGTTTGCACCCCGCATCGCTGACGAAGATGATGACCCTCTACATCGCCTTCGAGGCGGTCGAGCGCGGTGAGATTTCGCTCGACACGGTCGTCACCATTTCCCGCAAGGCCGCGGCCGAGCCGCCCTCGGAGCTTGGTTTGCGGACCGGGCAGAAAATCAAGCTGCGCTACCTCATCCGCGCCGCCGCGATCAAATCGGCGAACGATGCCGCCACCGCCATCGGCGAAGCGATCTCGGGGTCCGAAGCGGCCTTCGCCCGGCGCATGAACCGCACGGCACGGGCGATGGGTATGACCCGGACAACCTTCAAGAACGCCCATGGCCTGACGGAATCGGGGCATCTCTCCACTGCGCGGGATATGACGACGCTCGGGCGGCACCTATTCTACGACTACCCTGAATACTACAATCTCTTCTCGCGCATTCAGACCCATGCCGGCATGCGGACCGTCGCCAACACCAACCGCCGGCTGCTGTCGGCCTACCGCGGCGCGGACGGTATTAAGACGGGCTACACGCGGGCTGCCGGCTACAACCTTGTCGCCTCCGCCGAGCGCGGCGGGGAGCGGATCATCGCCACGGTCTTCGGCGGACGGTCGACCGCGACGCGGAATGCCCGTGTCGCCGAGCTTCTCGACATGGGGTTCCAGCGCGCGCCGAGCCGCGTGGCGGTCCGTAAACCCCAGCAGCCGCCCTATCTCGGCAATGGCGAAGCGCCCATGGCCGTCGCCCGTGGCCCGGTCAAACGCAGCCCGTTGCCGAAGGCTCGACCCCGCGAGGAGGCGCCGGTGCTGGTGGCCGATGCGCTTCAGGACGGGATTGCCGATGCCCTAGCAGAGGTGGTGGCCTCGGACGTGGCGATGCCAGCAACCCCCGGCGCGGTGGAGCTTGCCGCCAACGATGAACCGCAACCGGCCACCGGTGCTTCCGTGCTCGCGCCTTCGGCCGACATCGAGGTGGCCCGGTCGAGCCTTGCCGCGATTCAGCCGTTGCCGCGCCCCGTACAGGTCGCCGCTGCGGCTCCGCCGCCCAATGAGCCGACAATCGTAACCCGTCTTTCCACCTCCGGCGGACGGCACTGGGGAATCTCTGTGGGGCAATACCCGAACCGTCACGAGGCCGAGCGGGTTCTCTTGACGACCGCTCTGACCGAGCTTGCCACGCTTGACGATGCGCTCCGCAAGGTCGTCCCCCGCGGCGGGGCGTTCGATGCCAACTTCGTCGGGATGACCCAGGAGCGCGCCGCACTTGCCTGTCGCCGGCTACAGGCCAGAGACCTTGCCTGTACGACATTCGGACCGAGCTGACCCTGGCTTCCCCGCTTGACGGGGGTCAAACCCGTTCCGCCCCCCGCCGCTAGGATCGTTCGCCAGAACGAGAGGCGAAATGACGAACGAGCCGACCCCCTCGGGAAACGATGCGGTGAGCGGCTGGTTGTCGCCAGGCCCCGACAACGTCAAACTCGTCTACTTCCTCTACCTCGCCAGCCTCGTTCTGGGGGTTTCGGGGCTCGTCGGTGTCGTGCTGGCCTATGTGAACCGGAACAAGGCGGGCGGCTGGGTCGAGACCCATTACACCTACCAGATCAGAACGTTCTGGATCGGCCTCCTCTACGTGGTTATCGCGCTTGCGTTATCGCTGCTGCTGATCGGCTTTTTGCTGATGATCGCGGTTGCCGTCTGGTTCATCGTCCGCTGCGTCCTCGGGCTCCAGCGGGCAGCCCAGGGCCAGCCCGTGGCGAACCCGACGAGCTGGCTCGTCTGAGCCGATCGCCGGGGCGGGGCTTGGGCGGCAACTGAGTATCGGTGGGGACCCGCAGCGGTCGTTCGGGCCTCACGTCGGGCGACGTCGGCGGACACCGCCCAGGCCCCAAGGGGCGCATCCTTTGTCGAGGTCCCCGGGTTACGCCCGGTTCGGGAATGTCTTCGAATGGGTTGAAGCCGGACCTCCACCCGGAACCAGAACCGGCCCGTAGGTTGAGGCAATCACCATTGCCTTCTAGGCAACCGCGCCGTCACCCAGATCGAACGCGGCGGCCATCAGTTGGCGGGTATACTCCGTCTGGGGCGCATCGAAGATGCGTTCGGCCGGCCCGGCCTCAACGACATCGCCCGCCTTCATCACGATCACGTGGTGCGACAAGGCACGGACGACCTTCAGATCGTGGCTGATGAAAAGGTAAGCCAGACCGTACCGCTTCTGGAGATCGCGCAGAAGAGCGACGATCTGAACCTGAACCGTCATGTCGAGCGCACTCGTCGGCTCGTCGAGAACGACGAGCTTGGGTCGGAGGATCATCGCCCGCGCGATCGCAATGCGTTGCCGCTGCCCGCCGGAGAACTCGTGCGGATAGCGGTGCATCATCTGGGGGTCGAGGCCGACTTCGACCATGATCTCCGAGACAAGGCTGCGCGTGTCCTGACCCCTGGCCCCGTGGATTGAAAGGCCTTCGGAAATGATCTCTTCGACCGTCATCCGCGGGCTGAGCGAGCCGTAGGGATCCTGAAAAACGATCTGCATGTCGGCCCTGAGCGGCCGCAATTGCCGGGTTTTCAGCCCCTGAATGTTCCGCCCGAGAAAACTCACCGGGCCCTCGGAGGAGATCAACCGCATGATCGCCAGCGCAAGCGTGGTCTTGCCGGAGCCGCTTTCGCCGACGATCCCCACGGTCTCGCCGGCCCGGACCGAGAGCGTCGCGGCATTCACCGCTTTGACATGCCCCACAGTGCGCTTGAGAAGCCCGCGCTGGATCGGAAACCAGATCCGCAGGGCGTCGGTCTCGGCGACGATCGGTGCGTCTTCGGCAACCGGGTCCGGCGTTCCGGTGCTTTCCGCCGACAGAAGCATGCGCGTATAAGCATGTGTCGGCGCTTCGAAGATCTCCTGAACCGGACCCCGCTCGACGATTTCGCCCTGGCGCATCACGCAGACCCGGTCGGCGAAACGCCGCACGATGCCGAGGTCGTGGGTGATGAAGAGCATCGACATCCCGCGTTCGCGTTTGAGCTTTGCGAGAAGTTCGAGGATTTGGGCCTGGATCGTCACATCGAGCGCCGTGGTCGGCTCGTCGGCGATAAGAAGCTTGGGGTTGTTTGCCAGCGCCATGGCGATCATCACCCGTTGGCGTTGCCCGCCCGAAAGCTGGTGCGGATAGGCCTTGAGCCGGGTCTCGGGGTCGGGAATGCCGACCTCGTCGAGAAGCTCGAGAATCCGCGCCTTGGCCGCATCCCCCGTCAGCCCCTGGTGGATGAGAAGGCTCTCGGCGATTTGCTTGTCGAGTGTATGGAGCGGGTTGAGCGAGGTCATCGGCTCCTGAAAGATGAAGCTGATGTCGTTGCCGCGCACATGCCGCAGGTCCGCCTCGGCGGCGCCGACCATCTCCGCCCCGTCGTAGGTGATAGAGCCCGCGATCGCGGCGCTGTCCGGCAGGAGCGCCACCGTCGACAGCGCCGTCACGGACTTTCCCGACCCGCTCTCGCCGACGAGCGCCAGCGTCTCGCCCCGGGCGAGGTCGTAAGACACCCCGCGCACCGCGTGGGTCTCGACCGCGTCCTGGCGAAAGCGGACGTTAAGTCCTTGAACCCGCAGGATCGGCGCTTCCGTCATATCGACAAATTGCCAAAGAAGTGGGTTGAGAAGACGGTCCAACCGGCAACCATCATGGAAGCAATCAACCGAGGTCCGTCCGTGATCGGGCGCCCTAGGAGAAACAGAGCTGTCAAGAGCATCGCGACAGCGGGAAGGAAATGCGTCGACAGCGTGAGATAGTCGGCAAATGACAGCCTGCGTCCCGACGCAACGATGGTGGCACAAGACGCCAGAAGCTCACGATTCATTGCCAGCATGAGGCAGATGACAGACAGGGACCCGAGGTATGCGGCTCGAAGCGTTCTCTGCGATATCCCGGAAGGGCTCCCACTCATGTGAACGTCTTCCTCGGATCGAACGCATCCCGGATACCCTCGAAGATGAAGACCAGCAGCGAGAGCATGATCGCGAAGGTGAAGAACGCGGTGAAGGCGAGCCACGGCGCCTGAAGGTTCTGCTTGGCCTGGAGCGTGAGCTCCCCAAGCGAGGGGGCCGAGGACGGCAGGCCGAAGCCGAGGAAATCGAGCGAGGCCAGCGTGCCAATGGTGCCGGTGATGATGAACGGAAGCATCGTCAGCGTGGCGACCATCGCGTTGGGGAGCATGTGCCGGAACATGATCGTCCAGTTCGACACGCCCAGGGCCCGGGCGGCGCGGACATATTCGAAGTTCCGGGCGCGGAGAAACTCCGCCCGCACCACGCCCACCAGCGCCGTCCAGCCGAAGAGGGCGGTCAGGAACACCAATAGCCAGAAACTTCGCCCGAGGATCGCGAACATGATGATGATGATGTAGAGGCTCGGGGTCGAGACCCAGATCTCGATGAAACGCTGGAAGATGAGGTCGAGCCAGCCGCCGAAGAACCCCTGCACCGCGCCGGCGATGATGCCGATGAACGAGGCGATCCCGGTAACGATAATCGTGAAGACGATGGACAGGCGAAACCCGTAGATCACGCGGGCGAGCACGTCGCGCGCGGTATCGTCGGTTCCGAGCCAGTGGTTGGCATCCGGTGACGAGGGCGCCGCGCGGCCGATATCGGAGATCGTGTCGTAACTGTAGGGAATGAGCGGCCAGAGCATCCAGCCGCGCTCGATCTCCGCGCCGTCGACGACCCCCGTCTCAGCCTGGGCGATAATCCCCTCCGGGTCGTCGAAACAGCTTTCGAGCCCGCCCGAGACGATGAGGCATTGCACCTCGATGTCGGAATAGACTGCCTCGGTCCGGAAGTCGCCGCCGAAGGCCGTCTCGGGGTAGAACTGGAAGATCGGCACATGGAGTTCGCCACGGTAGCTGACGAGGATCGGCTTGTCGTTGGCAATGAACTCAGCAAGGAGCGTCAGCCCGAAGATCACCGAGAAGATGATGAGCGACCAATAGGCCCGCCTGTTGCGGCGGAAGTTGCGCCAGCGCCGCTTGTTGAGCGGCGAGAGTTCGAACCGGCCGCGGGACGGTGCGACCGGCGCGGGGGCGTCGCGGCCCGGTGTCGGTTCTGGCGGGAGCGGTTCGGCGACGGCCATCTCAGCTCTCCCGGGTCTCGAAGTCGATCCGCGGATCGACGAAGACATACATCAGATCCGACAGGATGCCGACCACGAGGCTCACCAGTCCGAAGGCGAAGAGCGTGCCGAAGATCACCGGATAATCCCGCGCCACCGCCGCCTCGAAGCCAAGACGCCCCAGCCCGTCGAGGGAGAAGATCGTCTCGATGATGAGCGACGCCCCGAAAAAGACGCTGATGAAAAGACCGGGGAAACCGGCGATGATGATGAGCATCGCGTTCCGGAAGACATGTCCGTAGAGCACCCGACGTTCCGAAAGCCCCTTGGCCTTTGCGGTGATGACGTATTGCTTCTTGATCTCGTCCAGGAACGAGTTCTTCGTCAGGAGCGTAAGCGTGGCGAAGCTTGCGATGGTGGACGCCAGCACCGGCAGCGTGATGTGCCACAGATAATCGCCGATCCGTGCAAAGAACCCAAGCTCCTCCCAATTGTCGGAGACGAGCCCTCGAAGCGGGAAGATCTGGAAGTAGGAGCCGCCGGCGAAAAGCACGAGCAACAGGATCGCGAACAGAAAACCCGGGATGGCATAGGCGACGATGATGAGCCCCGAGGTCCAGGTGTCGAAAGACGAGCCGTCATTGACCGCTTTCCGGATCCCCAGCGGGATCGAGACCATATACGCGATTAGTGTCGACCATAGACCCAGCGTGATCGACACCGGCATCTTCTCGATCACCAGATCGACCACCGAGATCGAACGGAAATAGCTCTCCCCGAAATCGAAGCGGATGTAATCCCACATCATCAGAAAAAACCGCTCGACGGGCGGGCGGTCGAAGCCGAACTCGCGTTCGAGTTCCTCGATGAATTCGAGCGGCAGGCCGCGGGCGCCAGCATAGCCGGACTCGCCCTGATCAAGCTGGATATCGACATCGCCCGAACCGCCCGAAATCGTCTCGAACACGTCGCCGCCGCCGTCGAGGCGAGCTAGGATTTGCTCAATGGGTCCGCCAGGAACGAACTGCGTCAGCGTGAAATTGATGACCATGATCCCAAAAAGCGTCGGGATCACCAAGAGCAACCGCCTCAGGATATAGGCGCCCATCGGGACTTACCTCAATACACCGGCGGCTTCGAGCGCCCCGGCCTTCTCTTGGTTGATCCACCAGAAATCGAGGTGACCGAGCGAGAACGGCGGGAGCTCCTCGGGGTGCTCGAACATGTCGTAATGGGCGACCCAGTTCGCCTGAAGCATCCAGACCGGCACCATGAAGTAGTCGTACCGCATGATCCGGTCGACGGCGCGGATGATCGCCGCCATCTCGTCATAGGTCTCGATTTCGAGAAGCTGATCGGCCAGCGCGTCGACCACCGGGTTGCAGTAGCCGGCGTCGTTGAACACGTCCATTCGATCCTCGCAACCGTATCGCTGGGAAAGTCCCGAACCCTCGACCAGCCCACTGGGGTAGGCGGCATCGCGCATATCAAAATTCTTGTTCTGGATACGGTTCTGATACTGGGCAGGGTCGATCCGGTTGTAGGTCGCATTCACGCCCAGCGCCTGGAGGTTCTCGATATAGGGTAGGAGGATACGGTCCATCGACTGCGTTTCCTCGATGAACTCGATGTCCAGCGTCCGGCCATTCGCGTCGCGCAGCATGCCGTCGTCGCCAGGGGTGTATCCCGCCTCTGCCATCAGCTCAAGCGCCCGACCACGGTTCCGCCGGTCCATCGGGCGCGCCCCGCTTTCGTGGGGCAGGTAGGCAGGTTCGGTGAAGATGGCCTCGGGGAGCTGATCGCGGAACGGCTCGAGGAGCTCCAGTTCCCGGCCCTCCGGCAGGCCGGTGGCCTTCAGCCGCTCGTTTTCCCAGAAGCTCTCGCGCTGGCTGAAGAGCCCGTATTGCAGGCTTTCGTTCGTCCATGTGAAGTTGAACATCATGCCAAGCGCCCGGCGGAGGTTGCGATCCTCGAACTTCGGGTTGGTCATGTTGAAGATGAAGCCACGGGCGGCCGGGAGGATACCGCTCGGAAGCGTATTGCGGACGACCGAGCCTTCGTTGAGCGCGGGGAAGTCGTAGGCCGTCGCCCATTGCAGCGAGGAATTCTCCTGCCGGAAGGTCACCTCGCCGGCCTTGAACGCCTCGAACGCGGCCGTGGTGTCACCGAAATATTCGATCCGGATCGTATCATAGTTGCCCCGCCCGACGTTGAGGTAGTGGTCGCGCCCCCAATACTCGGGGTTCCGGCGGTAGACGATCCGGCGGCCAGGATCGATGCTGTCGAGCATGTATTCGCCGGTGCCGGGACCGATCTCCATCCGGCTTTCGTCGAGCTTCGCTCCCGTCGCCTCGTACCAGTGTTGCGGAAAGGCAGGCAACACACCCATCTGGGTGAGCAGACCCTTGCGGGGGATGCCCTCGGCAAAGGTGAACTTGATGCGGTGCGTGTCGAGGATTTCGACCGAAGCGATGGCTTCCTTGAAATAGGCCTGGATCGAGGGCGTTCCCTCGTCGCGCAGAAGCTCGAAGCTGAACTTGATGTCCCCAGCGTCGAACCGCTCGCCATCGGAGAAAAAGACATCGTCCCGAAGATTGAAAATCACCCAATCCTGGCTTTCCGGATACTCGAGGGTGGTGCAAAGGACGCAGTAGTAAGAGCCGACCTCATCGGCCGTCGTTGTCATGATGTCTTCGTACATCGACGACGACAACACCCCGGGAGTACCGATGCCGGTCGCGAAGGGGTTCATGCTGTCGAACGTCCCGACCCAGGAGATGCTGATCTCGCCGCCTTCGGGGGCCTGAGGGTTCACGTAGGCAAGATGCGCGTCATCGGGTCCGTACTTGAGCTCATCGTACTCGTTGTACCCATGGCTCACGATCACATCTTCATGCCCCTCCGCCTTAACCAGAGCGGCCGACCACATCAGCGCCGAGAGCCCCAGCAGCGTCACCATAAGCACGCGCTTGCGGGTCCGTTCGCCGATCTCCCGCGTGAGCGCCAGCGCTTGTGGACGGCGGATATCTCGCATCGGGGTCTCCCTCTCTCGCTCCGACGAAGCTCTATTTCGGAAACTTAAGCTAAAAAACCAAATGTCGACTGTGCAAGTTGATTAACCGTGAACGGCCGTAACAGAACGGGTCCTGCAAAAAACCCGCCTCGCAGGGGCGAGACGGGCCACCGGACGCCGGGCTGGGCTGTCTCAGCCGCCCTGGGTTTCGAGCCAGGCAATCAGGTTCGCGCGGTCCTCGAGCGAGCGCATACCGTTGTAGGACATCGACGTTCCCGGCGCATAAGAGCGCGGGTTTTCGAGGAAGCCGTTGAGGTTCTCGGGCGTCCAAACCTCCGCTGCTTCGCTGAGCGCTCCAGAATAGTTGAAACCCTCCGCCGCGCCCACGTCTCGCCCGACAATGTTGTGAAGATAGGGACCCGTTCCGTTGGCGCCGTCCTCAAGCCGGTGACAGGCCGAACATTGCCGCCAGAGACGCTCGCCCGCGCCAGCATCGGCGGCGGCGTAGATTTCAGCGAAGGGAACCTCCGCCACCACCTCTTCGGCTGCGTCCTCCTCACCGGTATCGATCGTGTAGGCCTGCTCGTGGTGGTCGCCGTAGCCGTGACCGCCCGTGTGGTAGATCGTTTCCGCGACCCAGCTTCCGAGCAGGAAAATCAAGAGCATCCCGCAAAAGCCCCCGACGATCTTCGTCGCCGTCATCGTGTCCAGCATATCGGTTCCCACGCTCTTTGTCGGTCGCCGTATCTACGCGCTTCCAAACACCCCCCGCAAGGGATATGAGGCGCGACGAAACGCCCCCGTCGAAGCGGGCGGAGGGCCTGCTGGGAAGATGAACCACATGGCCGCAATCGCCTTTCAGGGGGAACTCGGCGCCTATTCGCACGAAGCGTGCCGGGCCACTCGGCCGGACCATGAGCCACTGCCATGCCCCACATTCGAGGATGTGGTGGAGGCTGTCCGGCGCGGCGATGCCGAACTGGCGATGCTCCCGGTCGAGAACACGACCTACGGCCGGGTGGCCGACATCCACCGCCTCCTGCCCGAAAGCGGGCTCCACATCATCGACGAGGCCTTCCTGCGGGTTCATATCAACCTTCTGGGGGTGCCCGGGGCGTCGCTCGGGGACGTGAAGACGGCCTGTTCGCACCTCGTCCTTTTGCCGCAATGCGCCGGCTTCCTGCGGTCACACGGTATTACCGGCAAGATCAGCCCGGACAATGCCCGGGCGGCACGGGACGTTGCTCAGGCCGCCGACCGGTCGGTTGCCGCGCTGGCCTCCGAACTGGCTGCCGAAGTCTACGGGCTCGACGTCCTGGCCCGTCATATCGAAGACGAGGACCACAACACGACACGGTTTCTTATCATGTCGAAGGCCCCCGATCTGACCCGGCGGGGGGAGTTCGGCATGATCACATCCTTCGTGTTCAATGTCCGCAACATCCCCGCTGCGCTCTACAAGGCGATGGGCGGGTTCGCCACCAACGGCGTGAACATGACCAAGCTCGAAAGCTACATGGTGGGCGGGTCGTTCTCCGCGACCCAGTTCTACGCCGATATCGAGGGGCATCCGGACGACCGGAACGTCCAACTCGCCCTTGAGGAACTCGACTACTTCACAACCGAAATGAAGCTCCTCGGTGTCTACCCGGCTGCCCGCCGGCACCACTAGGCACGCGCTTCGATCTGCCGGGCCAGCGCCGCGATCTTCTCCTTGAACCGCCGCGACAGGCCGGGTTTGGCGAGCTTCAGCGACTGAAGCAGCAACCGCGCGCGGAATGTCTCAGGGCGAATGTCGACGCCCATATGAAGGCGGGTGCGCGCCTTGGCCAGACGAATGAGATCAACCTCGCCGGTGCCCCTGAGCCCCTCGCCGACCGTCGCGAATACAACGCCCTGGTCGGGGGTCCAGCCGGTGATCTCGGTCAGCGTGCTCCGCCGGTGACCGCGATAGTCGAAGCCCACCTCCCAACGCGCGCCGAGCCCTGGGAGGGCATCGCTATCGAGCCGGGTCACGTCGAAGCCACGCCGGAGCGCCTGGCGCTCGAGCGCCGCAAAATCGGTGATTGCGGCGAACACGACGTCGATCGGAGCGGCAATGTCCTCGCGGGCCGACAGTTTCATGGCGTCACTCCAGCCGGTCGCGCAGCCAGGCCTCGATCAGAAAGCGCGCGATGGCGCCCTCGCGGGGGGGCCCGATATCTCGGTGGTCGCCCCTGAGCACCTGCGCGGTCTCCTCGCGGCCAATCCAGATCGCATCGGCGAGTTCCGCAGGATCGAGTGTGATCTCTTCGGTCTCCGCCTCTCCGAGGCATCCGAGCATCAGCGAGGAGGGAAACGGCCAGGGCTGGCAGGCAAGGTAGCGGACCCGTCCCACCCGAATGGCGGTCTCCTCGAAAACCTCTCGTCGGACGGCGCTTTCGAAAGTCTCTCCGGGTTCCACAAAGCCCGCGAGCAGCGAATACATCCGCTCAGGCCAATGCGGCGACCGGCCGACGAGAAGGCGGTTGCCCTTCACGACGAGCATGATCACGACCGGGTCGGTGCGCGGGAAATGGCGCGTACCGCAGGCCGGACAGAGGCGCGTCCAGCCGGCATCGGCGATGTCGCTCGGCTGTCCGCAGGTCGAACAGAACCGGTGGGTGACGTGCCATCCGAGAACGGCCTTCGCCGTCGCCGCAAGCTCGGCGGCGCGCGGGCTCAGGCGGGTCATTACCCCGCGAAGTTCGACGAATGCGACCCCGGGCGCCATGGCCGGGTGCTGCTGTTCGGAGGGGTCGAAGAAGGCCCCGAGGGTGTCGGCCTCGGTCGCGGGCTCCCAGGCCGACACATCCGCTCCGAACCACGCCCCCGCCTCATCCTGGCCGAGAAAGACCGGGGGGTCTGACGCCTCGGCGAGCACCGGGTGGGTCGCGGCGACGGCGACCAACGCCCCATCCGCCGCGCGAACGGCCGGCTTGCCGCGCCAGAACGGGATCACCCGTGTTTCGGCACCGGCAAGGAGCCGGCCGATAGCGCCGGCGTCGCCGCGGAGCTCGGCGGCCCTGTCGAGCCCCGAGCCGCCGAATGTCACCTGATCCGCCTCAATCATCGTCCGTCCCGCTCGCGTTCCCCTCGCACGGAGCAACGGAAAAGGCAATTCGACGGTGGACTTCAACTTATAGGCGAACGATGGTCTGGGAACATGCCCATCGGGCATAGGAAGGGACTCGACACTTTCAATTCGCGGGCGCACTCTCGGCATCATCCACGCAACGCTGCCGGAGAGCCCCCATGCCCAGATCATTCCGCATGAGCCGTCGTTCGTTTCTAGCCACCTCTGCTGCAGGCGCATCGCTGACGATGCTGCACCCGTTCTCGGCCCATGCCGCGGCCGGTCAGGCGCATTTGCGGCTGATGGAAACGACCGACATCCACGTCCACATCTTCCCCTACGATTACTACGGCGACCGGCCCGTCGATACGGTGGGGCTCGCGCGCACCGCCGCCCATGTCGCCGACATTCGCGCCGAAGCCACCAACTCGATGCTACTGGACAATGGCGACTTTCTTCAGGGTAACCCGATGGGCGACTACATCGCCTACGAGCGGGGGATGAAGGAGGGCGACATGCACCCGATGATCACCGCCTTCAATGCGCTCGGCATCGATGCCGCGACCATCGGCAACCACGAGTTCAACTACGGGCTGCCGTTTTTGATGAACTCCATGGCGACCGCCGGCTTCCCGGCTGTGCTCGCCAATATCGCCACCGAAGAAGGGGCAAGCCCCACCGCAGACACCACGCTCTTCCGGCCTTACGTGATCCTCGACCGGGAACTCACGGACGGCGCTGGCGAGACCCATCCAATCAAGGTCGGCATCATCGGCTTCACCCCGCCCCAAGTGATGAACTGGGACCGGCGGCATCTCGAAGGCAACGTCACCGCCCGCGACATCGTCGCCACCGCCCGGGCCTATGTGCCGCAGATGAAGGAGGAAGGCGCCGATATCATCATCGCGCTCTCGCATTCCGGCATCGGCGCGCCAGAGGGCGACATGCTCGAAAACGCCTCCGTGCCGCTCGCCGCCGTCGAGGGGATCGACGCGATCATGACCGGGCACAATCACCTCGTCTTCCCCTCGCCCGCCTTTGAGGGCTTCGCCGCAGTCGATATCGAGGCCGGCACGATCCACGGCAAGCCCGCCACGATGGGCGGGTTCTGGGGTTCGCATCTCGGTGTCATCGACCTCATGCTCTCGAACGAGGGCGGGTCCTGGCGGGTGATGGCCCATGACGTCGAAACCCGCGCGATCTCGCGGCGCAACGAAGACCGCTCGATCACCGCACTTGTCGAAAGCGACCCCGACATCCTGGCCTCGGTGCAGGACGACCATGACGCGACCCTCGCCTACGTTCGCCGCGCGGTGGGCAAGACGGCAGCACCCTTGCATTCCTACTTCGCACTCGTGGCCGACGACCCCTCGGTGCAGATCGTCTCCATCGCGCAGAAATGGTATGTCGAGGAGATGCTGGCGGGCTCGGAATATGCCGGTCTGCCGATCCTGTCCGCCGCCGCTCCCTTCAAGGCCGGTGGCCGCGGGGGGCCGGAATACTTCACGGATGTGCCCGCAGGCGACGTGGCGATCAAGAACGTCGCCGACCTCTATCTCTATCCCAACACCGTGCGCGCGGTGAAGGTGACGGGTGCGGAGGTCCGCGACTGGCTCGAACGCTCGGCGGGGATGTTCAACCAGGTCGAGCCCGGGGCGGCGGATCAGATTCTTCTGAACCCCTCCTTCCCGTCCTACAATTTCGACGTGATCGATGGGGTCACCTACGAGATCGACCTCTCGGAGCCCTCGAAGTTCGACCCCAAGGGCGTCTTGATCAACCCCGAGGCCAACCGGATCAAGAACCTGATGTTCGACGGGGCCCCGGTGACCGACGATATGGAATTCGTCATCGCCACCAACAACTACCGCGCCTCCGGCGGCGGCGATTTCCCAGGGGCGAAGGGCGATACGATCATCCTCGAAGCGCCCGACACGAACCGCGACGTGATCGTCCGCTACATCGTCGAACAAGGCACCATCGAGCCCTCGGCAGATGCGAACTGGCGCTTCGCCCCGCTTCCGGGCACGACGGTGCTCTTTGACACCGGACCGGCGGCGGAGAAGTATATTGGCGACGTCAAGGGCGTGAACATCGAGCCCGCCGGCGACGGCGAGGACGGGTTCGCGCGGTTCCGGATCGGGCTCTGAGCAATAAGGGGTGGCGGGGGCTCTGCCCCCGTCGCATTCGCGACTCCCCCGCGGTATTTTTCGCCAAGATGAAGGAGCCTGCCGGGCGCCAGCGGGAGAGTTTTGGTCGGAAAAGGACTGCGGATCGCCTAGATTGTAGGCGGTGGCGGCACTTCTTGCCAAAGAACCGGGCATGGCGGACAATGGCCGGGTTTTCGCGTCCCGGCCCGTGGACCGGGAGGGCGCGCATCCTACAAATGCCGTCGATCAACGACGTCAGACCGACATGGAGGATATCAGTGCTTCACCGTACATTCGTCGCCGCCGCCGCGCTTGCGCTCACCGCCGGCACCGCCGCGGCCCAAACCGAGCTTCCCTTCACGCTCGACTGGCGCTTTCAGGGACCCCAGGCACCGTTCTTCGTCTCCGTCGACAAGGGCTATTTCGCCGAAGAGGGACTTGAGGTGAGCATCGAGGCCGGTTCCGGTGCGGCCAACACGATCCCCAAAATCGCCACGGGCGCCTTCCCGGTGGGCTTCGGCGACATCAACGCGGTGATCAAGTTTCTCGACCAGAACCCCGGCGCCCCGGTGACGGCGGTGATGATGATCTACGACAAGCCCGCCTTTGCGATTATCGGCCGGAAAAGCCAGGGGATTGAGGGGGTCGAAGACCTCGAAGGGTCGATCCTCGGCGCGCCGCCCCCCGATGCGGCTTGGGCGCAGTTCCCGGCCTTCGCCTCGGCCAACGACATCGACGTCTCGACCATCACCGTCGAGCCCGTGGGCTTTCCCACCCGGGCGCCGATGCTCGCCGAGGGCCAGGTCGACTCGGTCGCCGGGTTTTCCTTCTCGGCGGTCCTCGATCTAAAACAGCTAGGCGTGCCCGAAGACGACATCTCGACGATCCTGATGGCCGATCACGGGCTTGAACTTTTCGGCAACGCAATCCTTGTGAATACCGACTGGGCCGAAGACAATGGCGAGACCATCGAGGCCTTCCTCCGTGCGGTCGCCAAGGGCTGGGTCGACACCATCGCCGACCCTGAAGGCGCGATTGCAAGCCTCATCGAGCGCAATCCGGCAGCAGACCCGGGGCTTGAGCTTGAACGGCTCCAGATGGCGCTCGAAGACAACGTCATGACCGACTGGGTGATGGAGAACGGCATGGGCGGCATCGACCCCGCCCGGTTCGAGACCGCCATCGCCCAGATCGGCGAGGGCTACGAGTTCCAGAATACGCCCGATGCGTCGCTCTACTTCACCGACGCTTACCTCCCAGAAGGCGGCTTCAAGCTGAATTGAGCACCTGCCGCGGGCGTCACGAGCCCGCGGCAACCTCCGGTGGCCCCATGAGCGACAACCTCATCGACATCAAAGGCGTGCGCCACGCCTACCAGACCGAGACCGGCCCCCTGCCGGTCCTCGACGGGCTCGAAATCGCCGTCCCCGAGGGCGGCTTCGTTGCCGTCGTCGGCCCCTCGGGCTGCGGGAAGTCGACGCTGACAAAGCTCATCGCGGGGCTGATGAAGCCCGACCTCGGTGAGGTCTGGCTCCACGGCGAGCTCGTCAAATCACCTCGGGCGACGGTCGGCATGGCGTTCCAGAACCCGGTGCTCCTCGAATGGCGCTCGATTTTGAAGAACGTCATGCTGCCGCTCGAAATCGTGCCCACCACGATGACAAAACGCGAGCAGGAAGAGCGGGCGCGGAAGCTCCTTGCGCTTGTCGGCCTCGAAGGGTTTGAGGACAAGCGCCCCTCGGAGCTTTCGGGCGGGATGCGCCAGCGCGCCTCGCTTTGCCGGAGCCTCGTGCACAAGCCCGAGGTCCTCATCCTCGACGAGCCGTTCGGTGCGCTCGACGCCTTCACCCGCGAGGACCTTTGGCAGACGATGCATGCCTTGAAGGCCGAGGAGCCGTTTACCGGGGTCCTCATCACCCATGATCTGCGCGAGTCGATCTTTCTCGCCGACGAGGTGATCGTGCTGTCGGGCCGGCCCGCGCGCACACAATACGTGCTCGATGTGAACCTCAAAGGGGCCCGCGACATCGACCATCTCTACACCGCAGAAGCGGCCGAGATGCTCAACGTCCTACGCCACCAGATCGAAATCGCCCAGGGCCGCGCGCCCGCAGATGCCGCCTGAGGACCGCCCATGGCTTACGTCCCCACCACGCTCACCGCCCCCGACGCGGACGCCGCGCCGAAACGGCGCATCGGCGGGTTTCTTCTCAGCCGCTCGGTGCTCGCCCCACTGGCGGCGGTCGTGGTGTTTCTGTGTTTGTGGGAGTTCATCGTCTGGATCAACGGCTGGCCGAACTACCTCATGGCCTCGCCCTCGGACCTTCCGGCGGCCTATAGCCAGTTCTGGGACCTCTTTCTGGTGATGGGCTGGCAAACGCTCTGGCGCACGGTCGTGGGGCTCTTGCTGGCGGTCGCCGTCGGGGTGGGCATCGGCATGGTGATGGGGTTTTCGAAAACCATGCGGGAGGCGCTCTACCCCCTGCTCGTGGGCTTCAACGCCATCCCGAAAGCGACCGTGGTGCCGATCGTAGCGCTCCTTTTCGTCGGCGCCCATGATTTCAACACGATCCTCATCGCGTTCATGATCTCGTTCTTCCCCATCGCGGTGTCGGTCTCCATTGGGCTGTCGACCCTCGAACCCGAATACCGGGATATCCTGCGCTCGCTTGGGGCGTCGAAGACACAGATCTTCTGGAAGATCGCCCTGCCGAAAACGCTGCCCGAATTTTTCGGGGCGCTCAAGATTGCCGTGACCCTCGCCTTCATCGGGACGAACCTCATGGAGATCGTCTCCCCCCACGGCCGCGGCCTCGGCGCGCTCTTCGACAGCGGCAAGGCGAACTCGAACTATCCCCTGATGTTCGCCGTTCTCATCGCCTTGGCCTTCCTCGGGATCGTTCTCTACTACATCGTCGTCGTCTTGGAGAAGATCTTCGCCGGCTGGGCTGAGCGGCAGGAGACCTGACGGCCCGACCTTGCGAATCCGCCCCGCGGCTCGTATCTAACTCGTCGAGAGGTTGGCGCGGGCAGGCGCCTCGCCAACCCGGTCAGGTCCGGAAGGAAGCAGCCGTAACGAGCCCCGCTTGGGTCGTTGTCCAGCCTCTCACCTTTGACCCTTTGGACGGGAGGCTTCATGGCAGAGCTTGTCACGCCCCTCCGGGTCCGCGCCTAAGCAACCGGCGCTCGGGCCCCTTCGATCCGCCCCGGCATGGCCGGGCTCTCTCAGCGTATCCAAAGGGCAATACATTGACAGATTTCACACTTGCCGACCTCGGATGGTCGGCCGTCTTCCAGTCGCAACTCGACCTTGAAGACATCGAGACCGCACGTCCTGCGCGCGTCGCGGCAATCCAGCGCGACCGGGCGGTCGTTCTCATGCCCGAGGGGCCGGAAACGGTGACCTTTCCGGGCCATCTCTCGGCCGGCGATGTCGCCGTTGGCGATTGGGTGCTCCTGGAGCCCGACACCGCGCGCATTGCACGGCTCCTCGACCGGGCGACCGAGATCGCGCGAAAGGCGGCCGGCGAGGCGGCGCGGCGCCAGCTCATCGCGGCCAATGTCGATACGCTGGGCATCGTCACGGCAGCTTCGGCGGAGTTCTCCGCCCCACGCATCGAGCGCTATCTGGTGATCGCGGCCAATGCGGGGGGCCAACCGCTGGTGATCCTCACCAAGGCCGACCTCGCCGACCCCAGCCCCTATCTCGACGCGCTCCGCGATGTCTCCCGCGACTGCCCGGTGGTCACGGTCGATGCCCGGTCCCCCGAGGCCGCCAAGGAGGTCGCCGCGTGGACAGGCCGGGGCCGGACGCTGGCGCTCGTCGGCTCGTCCGGGGTGGGCAAGACGACGCTCACGAACGCGCTCACCGGCCGGGCCGAGGCGACCGCGTCCGTGCGCGAGGACGACCAGAGGGGCCGGCACACGACGACCTTTCGGGCGCTCCGCCCGATCCTCGGCGGCGGCTGGATCGTCGACACGCCGGGGATGCGCGAGGTGGGGCTCGTCGAGGCGGGCGACGGGATCGGCGAGGTCTTCGCCGATATCGAAGCGCTCGCCGAGGGTTGCCGGTTTCGCGATTGCAGCCATACCGGCGAGCCGGGCTGCGCGGTGGCCGCCGCCATTGAGACCGGCACGCTCGACCCCGCCCGTCTCGACCGCTGGCGCCGCCTCGTCGCGGAGGATGCGCGCGCGAGCGAAACGGTCGCCGAGGCGCGGGCCCGCGACAAACGCTTCGGCAAGGTCGTGCGCAGGATTGTCGCCGAGCGAAAACGGCGGGATGGCCCGGGCCGTTAGGCCGGAACGAGGCGGGCTTGCCAGACGCAGTGCCATACGCTTTGCAGACACTTTGCCATACGTTTGGCAGACACCCGTTTCAGGCCCAGACCATCGCCCAGCCGTAGAAGCCCAGGAGGCCCGCCAGAAGCGCCAGCGCCAGCCAGAACGGGACCGCCGAGACCCGGCGGATTCCCGAGCCCTTCGGCCAGCCGCGCCCGATGGCGAGGGTGGCAACACCCAACAGCCCCGCCACCGCCTGCCAGCCGAGGAACAGGCCGACCCGGTTGATGCCTCGGGTGAACCCCTCGCCTGAAGGCGGGGCGCCCCAGGCCCCAACAACCGACCAGCCATAGGCCAGGACCCAGAGCGTCAGCAGCATGGCCAGAAGCCACAAGGGCCTTGATTTTTCAGCCAATTCCGTCCTCCGTCACCTGCCCCGGATGCGCCTCGCCCCAGTCGGCGAGAAAGGCCGCCATTTCCGGCTGACCGGCCAGTTCGATGGCCGGACGCGGCAGCGCGACGCCTTCTTCGAGGGCCAGTCGCGCGCAGCCGATATGGTCGCGGGTCTCCCGCTCCGGGCAGTTCTCCGAGCCGTGGATGATGGTCGAAAGAAGCGTCCCCCCATAGCCGTTGATATGCGACAGATCGGGCTTCAGCGACAGAAAGTACGCCATTACCTCCGGCAGCCCCTCCCAGCCAGCGATCTGCACCGGGGTGAGGCCCATGTCGTCGGGCCGGTCCCATTCGAGCCCGGCCTCGATCAGCCGGCGGACATGATCGAGCGCGCCGGGCTGATGCAGGATCGCGCGGACCATGTTGCGGAGCTCGTCGGGCAGGCGTGCAGGATCGATGTATTCGCCCGACAGCACCTCGCCATCGGCGATTCGCGCCAACCGGGCGATCTCGGGCGGCAGATCCACCGCGCCGCCTGCGGCCGCGATCTCGTCCGTGACCTCGGCGTTGCCGTAGACACGCGCCATCTCATAGGGCGTGAGCCCGTCGAACCGCGCGGCCGGATCGGCTCCGGCGTCGAGGAGAAGGCGCGCCATCTTCGCATCGTTCATCCGTCGCGCGGCCTGGTGGAGGGCGGTCACATGGTCCACCGGCTGGCCGGAGGGATGGTCGGGGACCCAGCCCTCGTTGGGGTCGGCCCCGGCAGCCAGGAGCTTCTCGACCGCCAGATGGTCGTTGAAGTCCATAGCCCTGAGAAGCGCATTGGTGCCCGTGGGATCGGCCCCATGGGCAAGAAGGAGGTCCAGCCCCTCGTGATGGCCCAACTCGGTGGAGTGGTAGAGGCTTTCGTTGTCGTTGGGGTTCGCTCCCCGCTCCAAGAGCCAGCGCGCGAGCGTTACGTTGCCTGCATGGCCGAGCGCGCCGTAGAGTGCTGAAAGCAAATGCTCCGACCCGGGCTCGGCCGGATAGCCATCGTTCACATCCGCCCCGGCATCGACAAGCATCTCGGCAATCGAAAGCATGCCGTCCCGGTCCGCACCGGGACCACTGTGATGTTGAGAGAACGCAAGATGCAGGATCGGACGGCGCACCCCGATTAACCGCGTTGCCGCGCCCCGGTCGCGCGCCAACGCTTCGGCCACCTTGTCGGCGCGATAGAGCGCGATCTGCAGGCCGAGATTGTCGTCTTCAAGGTTCGGGTCGGCAGACAGAAGTGCCTCCGTCACCCAGTGTTGCCCGAAATAGAGCGCCATCTTCAGCCGCTCGGCCCGCTTCTCGCGGTCCATCTCCGCGACCTCCGCGCAGAGCTTCAGCTTCGGCCAACTCGCCTCGCCCGCCTCGCGGGCGACGACATGGAGCGCCTCCGTATGGCGCAAGCTTGTGGCCTCGGGCAACACCGCGCGAACCCGTGCCCATGCGGCCTCCTCGCCGGCCTCGAAGGCCCGGCGGAGTTTCTTCGCCTCCCGGCGATAGCGATCAAGTGATGACATAGTGGTTCCCTCCGTCTCGCCCGATGGTCCGCTCTCCGGGCTGGAGATCACCGTATGGGTGGATCGTCTTCCAAAGGGGTGCCGTCAGGCTTTCCGCGGACCGGGATGCCGCCCCAAGCGGCGCCACGAGATTACGTCGTTCGCGCAGCGCAAACAACCGTCGTTTCGGTTGAGGCCCCCGGTGCGGCGTCCTAACCTTGCGAAATGACCGAATCCGGCGCCTACCAGGTCCTCGCCCGCAAATACCGCCCCGCCACCTTCGCCGACCTCATCGGCCAAGACGCGATGGTGCGAACGCTCAAGAACGCCTTTGCCGCCGACCGCATCGCCCAGGCCTTCATCATGACGGGCATCCGCGGCACCGGCAAAACCACCACCGCCCGGATTATCGCCAAGGGGCTCAATTGCATCGGCCCGGACGGCGACGGCGGGCCGACCACAGAGCCATGCGGGGTCTGTGAGCACTGCACGGCGATCACCGAGGATCGCCACGTCGATGTCTACGAGATAGACGCGGCCTCCCGCACCGGGGTCGACGACATCCGCGAGATCATCGACAGCGTGGCCTACCGGGCAACCTCGGCGCGCTATAAGGTCTATATCATCGACGAAGTGCACATGCTGTCGCGCAATGCCTTCAACGCGCTTCTAAAGACGCTCGAAGAACCACCCGACCATGTGAAGTTCATCTTTGCGACTACCGAGATCCGCAAAGTGCCCGTAACGGTGCTGTCGCGCTGCCAGCGCTTCGATCTCAGACGCATCGAGCCAGAGGTGATGCTGGCCCATCTTCGGGACATCGCGACCCGGGAGGGGGGCGCGATTGCGGAGGACGCTCTTGCGCTTCTGGTGCGGGCGGCAGAAGGCTCGGTGCGCGACGCGATGAGCCTCCTCGACCAGGCGATCGCACAGGGAACCGGAGAGACCGGGGCGACGGAGGTCCGGGCGATGCTGGGGCTCGCCGATCGCGGCCGTATTCTCGACCTCTTCGACCTCATCATGAAGGGCGATGCCGCGGGCGCATTGAACGAGCTCTCGGCACAATATGCCGATGGCGCCGACCCGGTGGCCATTCTGCGCGACCTCGCCGAAGTCACCCATTGGATCAGCGTTACCCAGATCACCCCGGAGGCCGCCGACGATCCCACGATCTCCCCCGACGAGCGCGACCGGGGCCGGGCGATGGCCGAGGGTCTGCCGATGCGGGTGCTGTCCCGGTCCTGGGGCATGCTCGTGAAGGCGCTCGAGGAGGTCGGCCGGGCCCCGAACGCGATGATGGCCGCCGAAATGGCGGTGATCCGGCTTACCCATGTGGCCGACCTGCCAGCGCCCGAAGAACTCGTCCGCAAGCTTCGCGACATGCCAGCCGGGCCGCAGCCGGCGGGGCCGGGCGGCGGCTCCGCAAGACGCGAAGGGGCGTCCCCGCCGCCGCCGCCATCGGGCGCCACCGCGCCGCAGCCAACCGCCGGCCCGACGGCGCTCGCCGTCCAGCCCGCCACAGAGACCGCGCTCGCGCGCTTTCAGACCTTCGAACAGGTCGTCGCCCTGATCGAAACCCGCCGCGACGCACAGCTTCTCTTTCAGGTCCGCGACTTCGTCCGCCTCGTTTCCTACGCGCCGGGCCGCATCGAGTTCGAACCGGCCCCCGGCGCGCCGGCCGATCTCGCGCAGCGCCTTGGTCAGCGGCTCCAGACCTGGACGGGAGTGCGCTGGGGCGTCTCCGTTGTCGCCGAAGGCGGCGCACAGACGATCTCGGAGGTGAGAGGTGCGGCCGACAAGGCGCTTCGGGAGGAGGCCATGGAAGACCCGTTGGTCCGGGCGGTGTTCGATGCCTTTCCGCAAGCCAGGATCGGAGCTATCAAGACACCGGAGGCCCTCGCCGCCGAAGCCGCCTCCGAGGCGCTGGCGGAGGTCGAGGACGAATGGGACCCCTTCGAAGAGGATTGACCGCATGTTCAAAGGATTGGGCGGCATTGGCGATATGGCCAAGATGATGGGCCAGGCTAAGGAAATGCAGGAACGGATGTCGGAGCTTCAGAAAGAGCTCGCCACCACGCCGATCCAGGGAGAGAGCGGCGCCGGCCTCGTTAAGGCCACGGCCAGCGCCAAAGGTGTGCTCACCGGGCTCGACATCGACCCTTCCATTTTCAACGCCGAGGAGAAGGAAGTCGTCGAGGACCTGATCCTGGCAGCGATCAAGGATGCGCAGGACAAGGCGGCGGCGCACCAACAAGCCGAGCTTCAGAAACTCAGCCAGGACTTCGGGTTTCCCGCCGACATGAAGCTGCCGTTCTGACCGCATGAACGAGGCGCCAGCCGAGATCGAGGCGCTCATCGAGATGATGGCGAAACTGCCGGGGCTCGGCCCGCGGTCCGCCCGTCGAGCTGTATTGCATTTGATCGCCAAGCGCGGCCAGCTTATGACACCGCTGTCCGAGGCCATGGGCGCGGTCGCCGCCTCGGCGCGAGAGTGCCTCAACTGCGGCAACATCTCTTCGGGCGATATCTGCGGCATCTGTGACAGCGAAAAGCGCGCCACGGGGGAGATCTGCGTCGTCGGGGACGTGGCCGATCTCTGGGCGATGGAGCGCGCGGGCGTGTTCAAGGGGCGCTACCATGTCCTCGGCGGGATGCTTTCGGCGCTCGACGCGATCGGACCGGATGAGCTGCGCATCCCGAAACTCATCGACCGCGTCGCGACCGAGGGCATCGAAGAGGTGATCCTCGCCCTCGACGCCACGGTCGACGGCCAGACCACCGCCCATTACATCGCCGACGCCCTGGAAGGCCGCTGCCGCGTCACGTCGCTTGCCCAGGGGGTCCCGGTTGGGGGCGAGTTGGACTATCTCGACGACGGCACGATTTCCGCCGCCCTCCGCGCCCGGAAGTCGGTTTGACCGGCGCCTTCGCGGGCGCGAAACTCGCCATTCTCGTGGGCGAGCAGATCGTCATCATCTTGCGCGACGACAAGCCCGATATCCCATGGCCGGGCTACTGGGACCTGCCCGGCGGAGCGCGAGACGGCAGCGAGAGCCCTCAGACCTGCGTCTTGCGCGAAACCCGCGAGGAATTGGGCCTTGTCTTCAAGCCAAACGATCTGGCCTATGCCCGCCACTATGCCGCGAGCCCCGGACCGGCATGGTTCTACGCTCTGGAGGCCCCAGGGCTCGGTCGTAGCGACATCCGCTTCGGCGACGAGGGGCAGCGCTGGGCATTCGCCCCGCTGGCGTGGTATGTCGAGGCTCCTGATGTGATCCCCCATCACCGCGACTGGGTGGCCGCCTATCTCGGTGAACGACGGGCCTAGTCGGAAACTCCGCGCAAGTTCCGGTCCCGCGATCGGCGCGCGAGGCCCGCCCTACTTCTCTTCGTCGTCCTCGTCCGCGCCCTCGGGCAGATTGAAGAAGCTGTCCGCATCGGGCAACGCCTCGTCTTCCTTGTCGGGCTCCTCGGCCTCCGACAGCGTGAAGGTCTCGAGCCCCGAGATCGCCGTGGGAATTTTCGGCTCCGGGTCCATGCCCAGCGACTGCTCGGTCGAGACGAGCTTGCGCCGCTCATCGTCCGACATCACCTCGCCTTCCCTGGCCTTCTTCGCGTTCGCCTTCTGAACGGCGGCATCGAGCTCGGTCTGTTTCGTCAAACCGAGAGCGACGGGGTCGACCGGCTGGATCGAGGAGATGTTCCAGTGCGTCCGGTCGCGGATCGACTGGATGGTCGGCTTCGTGGTGCCCACGAGCTTCGAGATTTGCCCGTCGGTGAGTTCGGGGTGAAACTTCACGAGCCAGAGGATCGCCGCGGGCCGATCCTGCCGCTTCGAGAGCGGCGTGTAGCGCGGGCCACGGCGCTTTTCCTCTCCCACGGCGGCGGCGTAGAATTTCAGCTTGAGCTTATAGAGCGGGTCCTTCTCGCCCTTCTCGATCTCTTCAGGCTCGAGCTGATTGTTTTGAACTGGGTCGAACCCCTTGACGCCGGTCGCAACGTCACCATCGGCGATGCCCTGGACCTCAAGCTCGTGTAGCCCGCAAAAATCAGCGATCTGCTTGAAGCTCAGCGTGGTATTGTCGACGAGCCACACCGCGGTGGCCTTGGCCATGATCGGTTTGTTCATCGCCTCTCTCCTTTCAGACGGTCTTTCCCCGGCGCCTGACCCGGCTGGCCCTTTGGGCCGTTTCCACGATGTCGGGGAAGTCCCGTTGGATATAGGACGCCGCGCGGGGAAGCGAAAGACCCAATTCGGCGTCCGTCGGTCAGGTGCCGTCCCGCGGGCCCGCCCAGAAGCCCGGGAGATCAGCCCGCGGCACCGCCATCGGCGGGCGAACCTTCGCCAGCGCGTTTTTGGCGGCCTGCGCCAGCGGCCCGACGATCGGCGCCGCTCGGATCTCAGACTTCACCTTCTCGATCTGCATTACATCGTCGATGCGCCGGTCGATGAAGGCGCGGGTGTTCACGTGTCCGGGGCTGTCGTCGCCAAGCCAGTAGAGCACGGTCGCCGCCCAGACCCCCGAAAGCGTGGCGCGCTTGGTATACCAGTTGTAATCGTCGGAAGCGTCGCCAAGCGCGGTCCAGACCGCGTCGGCGGTCTGCCAGACGGCCTTGGCACTGTCGCCGGCATGGTGTGGTAGAGCAAAGAGCGTTGCAGCACGCCGCGCCGCCTCCTTGTCGTCGATGACCTCAAGCCTGATCCAGAGCGCCTCTGCCACCTTGTCGCGAAACCGAAGATCGGCGAATTCGGCCGTCTTCAGCCCCGCGCGCATCAACGCATCGCCCCGGTCGTGATAGGCAAGCGCAAGATCGACCGCGCCGCGCGGGCAGGCGGCCTCGGCAAGGCCACGGTCGGCGCCGACTTCCTCCACGGCGGTCCGGAACACCTTCGGAGACCACCCGTCGAACGCCACATGGGGCAGGGCCGCATCGAGCAATTTCTCTTTCAGCGTCAACTCTTCCACGATCTTTCCTTCCGCTTTCGTCGCCGGTGGACAACCTAAGGCGGCTTTGCTATACGGCCACTTCCTGCAAATGACGCAACTCAAACCTAGGAAGGTGGTGACCCCACTATGCAGGTCAGTGTCCGCGACAACAATGTTGATCAGGCGCTCCGCGCGCTGAAGAAAAAGCTCCAGCGCGAAGGCGTGTTCCGCGAGATGAAGCTCCGGCAGCATTTCGAAAAACCGTCGGAGAAGCGCGCGCGCGAGAAGGCCGAGGCGATCCGCCGGGCCAGAAAGCTCGCACGGAAGAAGGCCCAGCGCGAAGGCATGCTCTGAAACTTGAAGACGCTGGAGCGGCCCCGCGCCGTTCGAAAGACGACCCCCGAGGCTGACGCCCGGGGGTTTGTCGTTTTTGGTAGTTAAAGCACCGGGGCCTGCCCTCAGCCCCGGTTGACACCGACCTACTCGCGGGTACCGTGACGAGACCTCTGAGCACAGGCGATCCAGGGCTTGCTTTTCGTTGGAGCAAATCTTGGATCATACCCAATCGCCGAAACGTCCCGCCGCAGGCTCGCATCTTTGGGCTCTGCTGATCTCTGCGGGCCTTCTTTGGGGGGTGAACGCACCGATCAGCCAGCACGCGGTTTCAACCGGCCATCACCCGCTTGTTGCCTCATTCTGGAACGTTCTTACGGCTGCCTTGGCAATCACCGGCTTCGGCCTTGTCACGCGGCAAACGCCGATCCTCAACCGCCAGACGATGGTGTTCTTTGGCGTCACCGGACTTGCCGGAAGAGCTGTGCCAATTGCGTTGATCTATGTCGCGCTGACGGAATTGCCGGTCAGCGTCGTTGTGCTGCTAATTTCCACAACACCTCTTCTCACGTTGCTGGGCGCGCTGCTTGGCGGGTCCGAACTGTTGAGCCGCAACCGGCTGATTGGGCTAGTGTTGGGGCTCTTGGCGGTGGGGCTCGTGCTTTGGCCAAGCTGGAGCAGCGAGGGTCTCTCACAGCCTTTGATGCTGCTCGTGCCGCTGGTCGTTGCGGCGTCCTATGCGTTTGAGACGCTCTTCATCAAGCGCTACCGGCCCCCTGCATTGAATTCCGTTCAGATGGTCATCGGCTCAACCTGGGCGGCGTCGCTGATGCTTCTGCCGTTCAGCCTCCGGCACGACACCTGGTTCATCTTCACAAATCTTGGCACTCCGGAGGCTGCCGTCGTCGGAGGCGCAATCTTTCACCTCTCGGGCTATCTTCTATTCGTCACGCTGATCGACCGGGCCGGTGCGGTATTCGCTTCTCAGGTGGGCTATGTGGTCACCATCTCAGGGGTACTCTTGGGCGTTGCCCTCATGGGAGAAAACCCCTCCCCCTCGCTGTGGGTCGCCCTCATCGCGCTCTTGCTCGGCCTCTCCCTTGTCAAACCGCAGCGGTGATCGCGTGTTGCGGCGTGGACGGTCGGCCACCCGCCCCAGCCCCCTCGACCGAAGAGGTAACCCCCATGAAATCCCGAATCGCATGGGTCGCTGACCATGCTTACACCGCGCAAACCGAAGACGGACACGCCATCACCGTTGGGACGGCCCACGGCGACAGCCCCAAACCCGGTCCCTCGGCGATGGAGCTCGTTCTCATGGGCGCGGGAAGCTGTGCGTCCTGGGACGTCGTCGAAATCCTCCGCAAATCCCGCCAGGACATCACCGATGTCACCTGCGACCTCGAGGCGGACCGCGCGCCCGAGCCGCCCAAGGTTTTCACCCGCATTCATCTTCATTTCACTGTCACGGGCAGCGGCGTCGATGAGCGCCGCGTCGCCCGCGCGGTGGAGCTTTCGGTCGGCAAGTATTGCTCGGCGTTGAAGATGATCGAAAAGTCCGCCGAGATTACCCATGAGTTCGACGTGGTCGAGGTCGCCTAGCGCCCCCCGTCCCGGGCTCGACCCGGGACCTCGACCGGCTTGGGCACGTGTCGCTCCACGAGGCCCCGGATCAGGTCCGGGGCGCGGTGGCCTCATTTACTCCACGCCTACACCGGCAGCGCCGTCGTCCGCCGCACCGTCCTCAACGCAAAAGACGAGTGCATCTGTGCCACGCCGGGTAGCCGCGCCAAGTACCGCCGGTGTATGCGAGCGAAATCCTCGGTGTCGGCGGCGATGACCTTGAGCTGGTAATCCGCCGTTCCCGCCATGAGATGGCATTCGAGCACGTTCTCGATCAGCGCCACCTCCCGCTCGAAGGCTTCGAGAATCTCGTCGGCCTGCCCCGACAGGGTGATCTCAACGAATACGATCGTCGGCATTCCGAGCACCCGCGCGTCGAGCAGCGCCACGTAATCCCGGATCACTCCGGCTGTTTCGAGACGCCCGACCCTGCGGTGACAGGCCGAGGCCGAAAGATTCACCGCGTCGGCAAGTTCCGCGTTCGACATCCGCCCCCGCCGTTGCAGGAGGTGGAGGATTCGACGGTCTGTGTCGTCAAGTTCGAAATCTGTCGAAGATCGCATTGTATAACGTACATGTTGCGCAAGATTCTCCAATGATGGCTACCCCATGGGACAGAAAATGCGAAGAAAATCCGTCCGACTTCGGCGATGCTCTGCCCGAGCGATCCGGAGATCACCCATGCGCATCGGCTGCCCCAAGGAAGTCAAACCCCAGGAATTCCGCGTCGGGATGACGCCGAACACCGCCCGCGAGGCCGTTGCTCACGGTCATGAGGTGCGCGTCGAGACCGGCGCCGGGATCGGTTCTGGCTTTGCCGATGCCGATTACACCGCTGCCGGAGCGCAGATCGCTCAGACGGCCGAAGAGGTTTTCGCCGAGGCCGAGATGATCGTGAAGGTGAAAGAGCCGCAGGCCCCGGAACGTGCCCGGCTTCGGGAGGGCCAGCTCCTCTTCACCTATCTCCATCTCGCTCCAGACCCCGACCAGACCCACGACCTCCTCGCGAGCGGTGCCACGGCCATCGCCTACGAGACCGTAACCGACCCCGCCGGCGGCCTGCCGCTGCTCGCGCCGATGTCGGAAGTCGCCGGCAAGCTCGCCCCGCAAATGGGTGCCTGGACGCTCCAGAAAGCCAATGGCGGGCGTGGCGTGCTGATGGGCGGTGTGCCAGGCGTGGGCCCTGCGAAGGTCGCGGTCATCGGCGGCGGAGTGGTTGGAACGCATGCCGCCCGGGTCGCGGCCGGCATGGGGGCCGAGGTGACCGTACTCGACCGGTCGCTACCGCGCCTGCGCCATGTCGACGAGGTTTTCGGGGGCGTCTTCCGGACCCGCTATGCAAGCCGCGGCAACACTGCCGAACTCGTGGCCGAGGCGGATATGGTCGTGGGCGCGGTTCTCGTGCCCGGCGCCGCAGCGCCAAAGCTCGTCACCCGTGCTGGGCTTTCGACGATGAAGCCCGGGGCGGCCATCGTCGACGTCGCCATCGATCAGGGCGGTTGCTTTGAGACCTCACGGCCCACGACCCACGACGACCCGATCTTCGAGGTCGATGGAATCATGCATTATTGTGTGGCAAACATGCCGGGTGCCGTGGCGCGGACGGCAACCATTGCTCTGACGAACGCCACCCTGCCCTATCTTCTGGCATTGGCCGATAATGGCTGGCGTACGGCCTGCCTTGTCGACCCCCACCTCGCCAACGGGCTCAACGTCCATGCCGGCCGGCTGACCAATGCCGCCGTCGCCGAGGCGCTGGCGCTCGACGCCATCGCCCCGGAAGACGCGCTCGCTGCTTAGGCGGACTGCGCTTTCAGTGCATCGCGGATCTCGGCGAGAAGCTCCTCCTGGGTCGGCCCCGTCGGCTCTTCGGGCGCCGGCTCTTCCTCCTTCATGGCCGCGTCCTTTACGCGGTTGACCATCTTCACAAGGAGAAACACTACCCAGGCGATTATGAGAAAGTTGATCACCGCCATGATGAAGTTGCCGTAAGCGAACATCGCAGCATCGTCTCCCTCTCCCAGGGCGACGCCGAGACCCGAGAAATCGATCCCGCCGGTGAAGAGGCTGATAATTGGGTTGATCAGATCGTCGACGAGCGACGTCACGATGGCCGTGAACGCCGCGCCGATGATGATGCCGACGGCCATGTCCATCACATTGCCTTTGGCGATAAACTCCTGGAATTCTTTGATCATGTCTGCGGTCCCCATGTTGATCTGCCGGCTTCGCGGCCTTGGCGCACAGGGACTAGCATGAAATCACACATGCTCAACCGTTTAACTTCGGGGGCGCTGGGGCTAGGTGCTGAACAACGCACAAGGAGCCTCGTCATGAACGCCCCCGCCCAATTTCCCGTCGCCGCCCGCTGGCCCGCCAAACACCCCGAACGCCTGCAGCTCTACTCTTTCCCGACGCCGAACGGCGTGAAGGTCTCGATCGCTTTGGAAGAACTCGGCCTGCCTTATGAGCCCCATCGGGTCACGCTGTCGGACGACGACGTCAAGAGCCCCGAGTTCCTGTCGATCTCGCCCAACAACAAGATCCCAGCCATCGTCGATCCCGACGGGCCGGGAGGTGCGCCGTTGGCACTGTTCGAGTCCGGTGCCATCCTCATCTATCTCGCCGAGAAGACCGGGCGGCTCATTGGCGCGGGAGCCGCGAAACCCGAGACAATCAAGTGGCTCATGTGGCAAATGGGCGGGCTCGGTCCGATGCTCGGCCAGATGGGCTTCTTCGTGAAGTTCGCCGGCAGGGACATCGAGGACCCACGGCCGCGCGAGCGCTACGTGAACGAGGCCAAGCGGCTTCTCAATGTCCTCGAAACCCACCTCTCCGATGGCAGGGATTGGGTAACAGGCACCTATTCGATCGCCGATATCGCCATCGTCCCCTGGCTTCGCGCACTCGACTTCTACGAGGCCAAAGACATGGTGGGTTGGAGCGATCACCCCCATATCGTGGCCTATCTCGATCGGTTTCTGGCCCGCCCGGCCGTCCAGCGCGGGCTGGACATACCTTCGCGCGAGGGCTGATCACTCGGCCGCCGCCGCGTTCTGAGACGGCAGGCGGCCGGTCAGCACATAGCGCAGGATCTCGACGACCTGGTCGGGCGTCTCGGCCACGGCAAGCGCTGCGGCATCGACTTCCTTCAGGGCGTGCTGGTGCTCCGGCGAATGCAGCACGATCAGCGCCTTGCCCCTGGCCGAAGCATAGCCGGCATCGAATGCCGCGTTCCACTGCTTGTACTTCTCGCCGAAGCGGACGACCACCACATCGGCCTCCTCAATCCCCCGACGTGTCCGGATCGCGTTGAGCATGGCGCCTTTGTGGTCGTGCCAGTATTTCGACGCCTCGGCCCCGAGGATCGTGACGCCGCAATCGTCGGATGCCGCGTGATCGGTCACAGGGGCGGAGAACTTCACATCGAGGTCGGCCGCGCCGGCGGCGATCTCCTCGCGCCAGTCGGTGTGAATTTCTCCCGAAAGATAAACCTTGAGTGTCATCGCCGCTCCTCCCTAATCTCGCTCCCAAGCATAAGGCGCGGGTGCTGGGAGGCAAACCGGGCGCGAACGAGGCTGAGCGGCATGGGACGGGACGGGCCCCGGGAGACGGACCTTTATCCGCCGGTAAAGGCGTATCTCGAAGCGATGGGTTTTGAGGTCAAAGGCGAGGTCGCCTCGGCCGATGTCGTCGCCATGCGCCCCGGGGAGGACCCGGTCGTCGTCGAGCTCAAGACCGGATTTTCGCTGGCACTTTTCCACCAGGGCGTGGAGCGCCAGGCGGTGACCGACTGGGTCTATCTCGCCGTCCCGCGCCTCACCGGGCGGCGCTTCCAAACGGCGCTCAGGTCGAACATCGCGCTCTGCCGCCGGCTGGGGCTTGGGCTTCTGACCGTGCGGCTTCGGGATGGGCTCTGCGAGCCCCATCTCGACCCCGCCCCCTACCGGCCGCGCAAAAACGCCGCGCGCAAGGGACGGCTGATCCGCGAGTTCGCCCGCCGGGTCGGCGACCCAAACACCGGAGGGAGCCGCGGCCCGGTGATGACCGCCTACCGCCAGGACGCGCTGCGCTGTCTGGCCATGGTCGCCGCAGCACCGACGAAAGCGAGTGTCGTTGCCGCCGAGACAGGGGTGGTCACGGCGAGGCGCATCATGTCGGACGACCATTACGGATGGTTCGAGCGTGTTGAGCGGGGCGTCTATGCGGCAAGCCCGAAGGGTCGTGATGCCCTTGAGGGACGGGTTTGAAGCAGTCGCAGACAGATCTAACCGCGCGACCGATCCTGGCCTTTTGCGGATGTTTGGCTCGCGCTCCAAAGCTATAGCGGAACACGCCCCGGACTTGATCCGGGGCCTCGATCGACCGGAGTGCCAAGCCTATCGGGGTCCCGGGTCAAGCCCGGGACGGGAGAAGCCAACCTACCCCCGCAGCACCCCGCCCGTCGCCTTCTCGACCTTATCGACAATCCTCGCGGCCACCGCGTCGATGTCCTCTTCGGTCAGTGTCGTCTCGCTTGGCTGAAGCCGAACGGCGATGGCGAGCGACTTCTTGCCTTCCCCGACCGCCCCGCCGACGAACTCATCGAACACCGAAACGCTCTCGATGAGCGTCTTGTCGGCCCCTTGGGCTGCGTTGACCAGAGCGAGCGCCTCGACACCGGCATCGACGACAAAGGCGAAATCTCGCTCGACAGCCTGCAAATCGGAAATCTCCAGCGCCGCCCGTCCAGGCCCCTTGGAGCGGGGTTCGGGGACTTCATCGGGCCAGATGGTCAATGCCATCGCGGGGCCTTTGACATCCATTGCGCGGAGCACTTTGGGGTGCAGCTCGCCAAAAACGCCGAGCACCTTCTTAGGCCCGAGCGCGATCATCGCGTGCCGTCCCGGGTGCCACCAGTCCCGCGCGCCGCGCAAAACCTGCACCTTCGCCGGTGCTCCAAGGGCGGCCAGCACCGCTTCGGCATCGGCCCTGACGTCGAAGACATCGACCGGGCGTCGGCTCCCATGGGGGTCGCGGGGGCCGGTGTGGCCGACGAGAAGCCCCGAGACCTGAGTATGCTGTTCGCCGGGCTCACCGCCGTGGAAGGCCGCGCCGACCTCGAAGAGGGCCAAATCCGCAAAGCCTCGCGCCTGGTTGCGCGCGGCCGCCTGGAGAAGCCCCGGCAGGAGGGCCGGGCGCATATGGCTCATCTCCGAGGAGATCGGGTTCTCAAGCCGCGTCTCCTCCCCGCCGCCGCCGAAAAGCTCCGCCGAGGCCCGGTCGATGAAGCTGTAGGTCACGCATTCGTTGTAGCCGAGCGCGGCCATCGTCCGCCGGGCGGCGCGCTCGCGTTTCTGGTGCAGCGTCAGGATCGGCCGGGCGATCCCTTGGGTCGGCCGGGTCATCGGTTTCGGTTCGAGCTTTGTGAGCGAGGCGATCCGCGCAACCTCTTCGACAAGGTCCGCCTGCCCCCGCACATCCGGCCGCCAGGAGGGCGGATGCGCCATGTCGCCCTCGAGCCGGAAGCCCAACGCTTCGAGCGTGGCTCGCTGTTCCTCCTCGGGAAGCGACATGCCCACAAGGCTCTCGATCCGCTTGGTATCGAGCCGGTAGGCCCGGTCATCAACCGGCACCTCGCCGGCGACCACCACCTCCGAAGGCTCACCCCCGCAGAGCTCGAGCACCATCGCCGTGGCCAACTCCAGCCCGGGGAGCGTGAAGGCTGGGTCCACACCCCGCTCGAAGCGGTACTTCGCATCCGAGTTGATCTTCAGATCGCGGGCGGTGAGCGCGGTCGTCACCGGGTTCCAGTAAGCGCTTTCGAGAAAGACGTTCACCGTCTCCCCGGTCACGCCCGACACTTCGCCGCCCATGATGCCTGCGATGCTCTCGACGGCCTTGTCGTCGGAGATGAGCACCTGATCCCGGCGGAATCGGTAGGTCTTCTCGTCGAGGGCGAGAAGCTCCTCGCCGCCCGTCGCCAGATGCACCCTCAAGTCACCCGCCACCTTGTCGGCGTCGAAGACATGCAAGGGCCGGTTCCGGTCGAAGGTGAAGAAGTTGGTGATGTCCACAAGCGCCGAAATCGGCCGGAGCCCAATGGCCTTCAGCCGCGCCTGGAGCCAAGCGGGCGAGGGCCCGTTCTTCACGCCCCGTATGACCCGCCCGGCAAAGACCGGCGCGTGTTCAAGCGCGTCGGCGTCGATCGTCACGCCGATGGGGCAGGGGAACGCGCCCGGCACCGGCGCCACGGGGGTCTCGATGAGCCTCCCAAGCCCGCGTGCCGCCAGATCGCGGGCGATCCCGTGGACCCCGAGCGCATCGCCCCGGTTCGGAGTGATCGCGATCTCTATGACGGGGTCAACCTTGGCGGGATCGTTCTCGATGAGCCAGTCGGCGAAGCTTTCGCCCACCTCCCCCGAGGGCAGCTCGATGATCCCATCGTGCTCGTCCGACAGCTCCATCTCCCGTTCGGAGGCCATCATCCCATGGCTTTCCACACCGCGGATCTTGCCGACCTGAATGGTGGTGTCGATGCCGGGGACGTAGGTGCCAGGATGGGCGACGACCACGGTGATCCCCGCCCGCGCATTGGGCGCGCCGCAGATGATCTGTTTCATTCCCCGGTCGGTCTCCACCTCGCAGACCCTGAGCCGGTCGGCATCCGGGTGCTGTTCGGTCGACACCACCTTGCCGATGGTGAAAGGTTTCAGCGTATCGAGCGGATTGACCACCTCCTCGACCTCGAGGCCGAGGTCTGTAAGGGTCTCGGCGATCTCCTCAACGGTCGCCTCGGTTTCCAGATGCTCTTTCAGCCAGGACAGCGTGAACTTCATCTTAACATTCCGTTGCTCGGCGCCGTTGCGCCCATTGTTGGCGAAACCCCGCCCAATCGCGACTTATCCACAGGATTTCCCTTCCCCGGGCGACAAACCGCGGTAGCTTCGCGGTCGGTGGGGGCAGACCGTGAGGGACTGCCATGGAAGAGCCGGGACTTGCGAGCCTGAAGCTCGGAGCCATCATTCTGACCCTGCTCGGCGTCTGGGGCTTCGGCATGGAAGCCGAGCGCGACCGGAGCCCGGGCCGCATCGTCATGGACAGCCAGAAACAGGCCTGCGGCGGGATGGCGGGGTTTTTCGGGTGTGAGAGGTAGGTGAATTGCCGCACTGGCCACCGCCGAAGAAATTGCCCCGTCTGGTTCCACGATCATATCCTGACACCAAGTTTTTCTGACGCCTCTTGCTTCAGATAGGCAAGTGCCAAGTCCATGAGCATTCCCAAAGAGGCGCCGCCGATCTTCGCGGCTGCGTCCTTCGTGCGGTTCCAGACTGTGTCTGAGCGAATTGCGTCGAGATAGTCATGGCCCTGATTGGTCATTCGATATCCTCCGCCCGCAGTCCGCGTCAGGAAACCTGCGTCACAGAGCAAGTGAATGTGGTAAACTCTCCGTCGCTCCTCCGCGGCCTCACCAAGCGTGCTCTGGTGCGAAAAAACGAAGTCGTCCTGTGCCTCAATCTCGAACAGCAGATCCCTCAGAAAGTCGTTATCGCGCTTCACCCCCTCAACCCCCCATGCAGGGTCGGCACGTCGAGCCCCACGAAGCCGTAGTGCCTGAGCCACCGCAGATCGCTCTCGAAGAACGCCCTCAGATCCGGAATCCCGTATTTCAGCATCGCCAACCGGTCGATCCCGAGCCCGAAGGCGAAGCCCTGCCAGACCTCCGGGTCGACCCCGGCAGCCTGGAGCACATTGGGATGCACCATCCCCGACCCGCCCGCTTCGAGCCAGTCGTCGCCTTCGCCGAGCTTCAATTTTCCGCCCTCCCAGGAGCAGCGGAAATCGATCTCGGCGGAGGGTTCGGTGAACGGGAAATGGGAGGCACGGAAGCGCACCTCGATCTTTTCGACCTCGAAGAAGGCGGCGGCGAACTCCTCGAGAACCCATTTGAGGTTCGCCATCGAGATGTCGCGGTCGATGGCGAGCCCCTCGATCTGGTGGAACATCGGCGTGTGCGTCTGGTCGTAATCGGCCCGGAACACCCGGCCCGGGGCGATAATGCGAATGGGCGCGCCCTGCTCCTGCATCGAGCGAATCTGCACAGGCGAGGTATGCGGGCGCAGGACGTTTGGCGGCCGGTCGTCGCCGTCGGCGCGCGCCATGTAGAATGTGTCCATCTCCGCCCGGGCCGAGTGGTGCCAGGGGATGTTGAGCGCGTCGAAAGAATGCCAGTCGGTCTCGATCTGCGGGCCCTCGGCGACCGAGAACCCGAGATCGGCGAAGATCGCCGAGACCTCCTCCATCACCTGCGGCACCGGGTGGACCGTGCCGCCCCGACGCGGCCGGGCCGGTAGCGTCACGTCGAGCCATTCCTCAGCGAGACGCGCGTCGAGAGCGGCATCCTCCAAAGCCGCCTTCTTCGCCGAAAGCGCCGCGTTGACCTCATCCTTCAACGCATTGAGCGCGGGACCGGCCACCTGGCGCTCCTCGGGGCTCATCTTGCCCAATTCGCGCATCTTAAGGCTGATCTCGCCCTTCTTGCCCACGGCTTCGACGCGCAGGCTTTCCAGGGCGGCCTCGTCCGCCGCCCCGGCGATCAGACCTAAGTACTTTTCCCTCAGATCGTCCATTCCGGACCCCCTTGGTTTGTTCTCGCCCTGCTAGCCAGTGGGGCCTTAAAGCGCAAGAAGCCGCGAGACCTCGAAAGGTCCGCGGCTTCTTCGAAAATCTCTCCCGGGATGGGAAGTGTTACGCGAGCGCGGCCTTCGCCTTATCGACGATGGCCCCGAACGCCTCTGGCTCATGCACGGCAAGATCGGCCAGCACCTTCCGGTCGACCTCGATGCCCGCCAGCGACAGCCCGTTGATGAAGCGCGAATAGGTCAGCGCTTCGTCATGGGCGCGCACGGCGGCGTTGATCCGCTGGATCCAGAGCGCGCGGAAGTTGCGCTTGCGGTTCTTGCGATCGCGCGTTGCGTATTGGTTGGCCTTGTCGACCGCCTGGCGGGCGACTTTGAAGGTGCTCTTGCGACGCCCGTAGTACCCCTTCGCCTGGTCGAGGACCTTCTTGTGACGAGCATGGGTGACGGTTCCGCCTTTGGTTCTGGGCATGGTGTCGTCTCCTCAGCGCGCGTAGGGCATGTATTTCTTGGCGAGCTTCTGGTCGGGCTCGGAGAGCACCGCCGTCCCGCGCGCATTGCGGATGAACTTGTTCGTCCGCTTGATCATTCCGTGCCGCTTGCCGGCCTGGGCGGCGACGACCTTGCCGGAGCCGGTCACCTTGAAGCGCTTCTTAGCACTCGATTTCGTCTTCATCTTGGGCATTTCCGTCTCCAAATTCCGGTTCGGTTTCCACGCGCCTCGGCATGCCACATTGGCCGGACGCGCCGCGAAGCCCGGGCTATAAGGTTGCCGCCGCTGTCGTGCAAGCCCTTATCTGGCGGTCAGTTGAAGGCGTCCCTCACGACGCGCACCATGATGCCCGGGATCTCGTTAAACTCGTACCCGCCCGGCGTCATCGCGATGGCCGCGACGATCAGCGCCCCGCCGATACAGCCGAAGACAATGGCCGCCCGCGGCGATTGTCCTGCTGAGAAGGACCCCACGAGGGTCGGAAAAGCAAAGGCACCGATGACGATGCCGAGAAAAAGAAGAAGATCGGCGTCCATGGCCCCTCCTCCTGCCCCCCGGCGGCTGAAACGTTAGTCGGGATCGGTCGCGAAAATCAACCGTTCCTCGCAGGGGGCAACGCGAAGGATGTTGGTTGTGCCCGCCTTGTTGAAGGGCACGCCTGCGGTGACGACGATCTGGTCGGTCTCGTCGGCGAAGCCGCCTTCGCGGGCCGCCCGCACGGCGTTGACGACGGCCTGCTTGAACCGGTGGAGCTCTGAGGTGATCTCGCAATAGGCGCCCCAGGTCAGAGCCAGCCGCCGGGCGGTGGCCATCAGCGGGGTCAGTGCAATGATAGGTACGTGGGGCCGTTCGCGGGCGACCAGAAGTGCGGTGTTGCCCGATTGGGTCGCACAGCAAATCGCCTTGATATCCGTGGTCTCGGCGATCTCGCGGGCGGCCGAGACGATGCCGTCGGCGACGGAATCCTTCTCGCCGCCGCGACTGGCGTTGATCACGTCGCGGTAGGTCGGGTCGCTTTCGACCTCGACCGCAACATCGTTCATCGTTGTCACGGCGTCGATCGGGTAGGAGCCGGCTGCACTTTCCGCCGAGAGCATTACCGCATCGGCGCCCTCATAGATCGCCGCCGCGACGTCGGAGACCTCGGCGCGGGTGGGCATCGGGCTGTCGATCATCGATTCGAGCATCTGCGTCGCCACGATCACCGGTTTCGCCGCCGCCCGGCATTTCCGCACCAGCCGCTTCTGGATCGGCGGGACGTTCTGGACGGGAAGTTCGACGCCTAGGTCGCCGCGCGCGACCATGATCCCGTCGGAGACGGCGAGGATGTCGTCGAACGCGCGCACGGCGGCCGGTTTTTCGATCTTCGACAGCACCGCAGCCCGGCCGGCCGCGAGCTTTCTCGCTTCGGTCACGTCATCGGCCCGCTGAACGAAGGACAGCGCCAGCCAGTCGACCCCCATCGAGCAGACAAATTCGAGGTCGGCCCGGTCCTTGTCGGAAAGGGCCGCTACGGGCAGGACCACGTCCGGCACATTGACGCCCTTCCGGTCGGAAATCGTGCCAGCGACGGTCACCGTGCAATCGGCGAAGTCGGGGCCGCACGCCTCGACCCTGAGGCGGATCTTGCCGTCGTTGACCAAAAGCGCAGCGCCGGGTTCGAGCGCGGCGAAGATCTCCTTGTGCGGCAGGGTCACCCGATTGGCGTCGCCGGGTTTGTCCTCGAGATCGAGCCGGAAGGCCTGCCCCTCCTCGAGCTCCTCGGCCCCGTTTGCAAAGGCGCCGACCCGGAGCTTCGGGCCCTGGAGGTCGGCGAGGATCGCGATCGGTCGCCCGGTCTCCTTCTCGATCTGGCGGATGATCCGGTGACGCACTGCAATGTCGTCATGGGAGCCGTGGGACATATTGAGCCGGAACACATCAGCCCCCGCATCGTAGAGCGCCTTGATGGTCTCGTAATCGCTCGATGCGGGACCGAGCGTGGCTACGATCTTGACCTTTCTCAGCCGTCGCATGGGGGGTCGTCTCCGGGGTCCGTTAGCGCTAGCCTTCTATGGAGCAATGTCGCCGGGGTGACAACTGGCGCTTCGCGGTGAACTCGCCTAAACAGCCTTCGGCGCCGACTTCACCGGATCATGACAAACGAGCCTTTCATCATTTTCGGTGCCGAACGCGCCGCGCGCTGGGTGGTGACCTGCGACCATGCCACCAACCGCGTGCCGGCCGAGATCGGCGGCGGCAATCTTGGTATCGACGGGGCGGACATGGCCCGCCACATCGCCTACGACGTCGGCGCGGCCGGCGTCGCCATCGGGGTCGCGGAACGACTGGGGGCGCCGGCGGTGCTTTCGAACTTTTCGCGCCTGGTGATCGACCCCAACCGGGGCGAGGACGACCCGACGCTGGTGATGCGGCTCTATGACGGCACGATCATCCCCGCCAATCGCAGCGTCGACGCCGCGGAGGTCGCGCGCCGCCGCGACGCTTACACCCGGCCCTACCACCGGGCGCTCGCCGAAACCCTGGCCGCCCGCGACGATCCGATCCTCGTGGCCGTCCACTCCTTCACGCCGCAGTTCCGCGGCCGCGCGCCCCGGCCCTGGCATGTCTCGGTCCTTCACACGGACGACGCCCGTCTGGCCGTGCCGCTCCTGGCCCGGCTCCGGGGGCTACCGGGCACAGTCGTCGGCGCCAACGAACCCTATTCGGGGTCGCTGAAGGGCGACAGCATCGACCGTCACGCCACCGCCCATGGCCGCCTAAACGCGCTGATCGAGGTCCGCAACGATCTCATCGCAGACGACACCGGCCAAGACCTTTGGGCGGAACGCCTTGCCGCCTGCCTTGACGCGGCCCGCGCCGATGCCGATCTCTGATTGAAACGGGAGAGGAACCGATGGACGAACAGACCCAGACCGAACTGGAAGCCGCCGCCTTCCGCCGCCTGCGCGCGCACCTGATGAACGACCGGACGGATGTGCAGAATATCGACCTGATGAACCTTGCCGGGTTCTGCCGCAACTGCCTGGCGCGGTGGTATCAGGAAGCCGCCAACGAACGCGGCATCGAGATGAGCAAAGAGGAAGGCCGCGCGGCGTTTTACGGGATGCCCTACGAGGCCTGGAAGGCCGAATTCCAGACCGAGGCGTCAGACGACCAGAAAGACGCTTTCGAAGAGGCCCATAAGAACATGCCCGTCTGAGGTGCGCGGGGCCCGCAAGGGGCCCCGAACCGCGCTCCGCGCGGGTGCCTTCGGCGAGAGTACTTTCGGAACAAAGAAGACCTGGATCCAGCCCCCGGTTGCGGCGGAAGCCACGAGCGGGGGCCTTCTCCGTTCACGGCCATCGGCTCTCCAGCCTGTACCGCAACGGGACGGTGGAGGATCGGAGTAAACGAAGCGTTATCAAACGCCCTTCTTTGTTCCAAAAATACCCAAATCCCCAGGGCCCAAGACGCACCGCCGCCAGCGCTCAGAGCGCGACCTTTCGGCTCTCGTCGATGTAGATCTCTCTCAGCCGCATCGCGATGGGGCCCGGCGTCCCATCGCCCAAGACCACACCGTCGATCTCCACCACCGGCATCACGAAGGAGGAGGCCGACGTGACGAATGCTTCGTCGGCCGCTTGCGCCTCCTCGACCGTGAACGCCCGTTCCTCCACCTTCATCTGGGCCTCGGCGGCGAACCGCAGCACGGCGGCACGGGTGATGCCGTGGAGGATCTCGGTGCCGAGATGACGGGTGACGATCTTGCCGTCCTTCACGATATAGGCGTTGTTCGACGTCCCTTCGGTGACATGCCCGTCCTCGACCATCCAAGCATCGTCGGCGCCCGCGGCCTTGGCAGCCATCTTGCCCATGGACGGGTAGAGAAGCTGCACCGTCTTGATGTCGCGCCGCCCCCAGCGGAGGTCGTCCACGGTGACGATCCGCCAGCCCTTCGCAGCGATTTCCGGGCCGGTCAGGGTTTTGGCCTGGGGAAACAGAACGACGGTGCCCGGCACCTCCTCGGACGGAAAGGCGAAGTCGCGGTCTGCCGGTGCCCCGCGGGTGATCTGGAGATAGATCATGCCCTCTTCGAGCCCGTTCCGGGCGACAAGCTGCCGGTGCACCTCCAGAAGCGCGTCGCGGCCGATGGGCGGGGTCATGTCGAGTTCGCCGAGCGAGCGTTCGAGCCGCCGTGCATGCCCATCGAAGTCGATCAGCTTGCCGCCCAGCACGCTGGTGACCTCGTAGACCCCGTCGGCGAAAAGAAACCCGCGGTCGAAGATCGATACCTTGGCCTCGGTCTCCGGCAGGTACTCACCATTGACGTAGACGATGCGCGACATGGCCTCTCCTAGCCCCAGAGTTCCGCGTCCGGCGGGTGGACGGTGGACCCTTCGTAGCGAAGGGGATGGGCGCGGTCTTCGGCCAGAAGAAGGGGGCCGTCAAGGTCCACCACATCGGCGCCCTGGGCGAGGAGCAGCGCGGGTGCCATGGCAAGCGAAGAGCCAACCATGCAGCCCACCATCACCCCGAAGCCCTCGGCCCGTGCGGCGTCGCGAAGGGCGAGCGCTTCGGTGAGGCCGCCGGCCTTGTCGAGTTTAATGTTCACCATGTCATAACGCCCGACGAGCCCGCCAAGGCTCCCCCGGTCGTGACAGCTTTCGTCGGCGCAGACGGGAACCGGCCGCGGCAGGCCGGCAAGCGCACTATCCTCGCCCGCCGGCACAGGTTGTTCGACAAGCGCCACGCCGAGCCGCTCGAGATGCGGCGCGAGTTCGGCATAGATCTCCGCGGTCCAGCCCTCGTTGGCATCGACGATGAACCGGGCCGCCGGTGCTCCCCGCCGCACGGCCTCAAGCCGCGGTATGTCGTCGGGCGTGCCGAGCTTGATCTTCAGGATTGGCCGATGCGCCTCGCGGCGGGCTGCGGTTTCCATCTCGTCGGGCGAGCCCAACGACACCGTAAACGCGGTTGTGACGGGCTTTGGGCGCGGCAGACCGGCAAGGCGCCAGACCGGCGCGCCGCTGCGCTTTGCATGAACGTCCCACAACGCGCAGTCCACCGCATTGCGTGCTGCGCCGGGCGGCAAGGCATCCTGCAAGTCGTGCCGGCCGATCCCGTCCGGCAGACCCGCAATCGCCGTCGAGACGCTGTCGGGCGTTTCCACGTAGTGGGCATAGGGCACGCATTCGCCCTGCCCCATCGCTCCGTCGGCGAACGCCCGCACCGTTATCACATCCGCATGGGTTTTCGACCCGCGCGCGATGGTGAACGGCTCCGCGAGGGCGAAGCTGTCATTGGTCACGCTGATCGGCATCGGCCCTCCCTGGCGAATGCGTTCGAGCCTAGACGCCCCTGACCGAGGCGACCAGCGTGGCGAACTTCGGCGCCGCGCGCCGACGGCGCGGCAGGGGCGTCGCAAACCAACCTGAGGAGCTCCTGGTGGCTTTTCTGCATCTGCAAAATCCGCTTGCACGGTCTAGCGCAATTTCCTAACGCTGCGCAGGTCAGAAACGAAACATCCTTGCGAGCACCATGTCCTTCCGCGTCCAACCCAGCCCGCCGGCCCGCCCCAACCGCTGCCAGCTTTTTGGCCCCGGATCGCGGCCGGCGATCTTTCCCAAGATGGCGGCCTCGGATGCGGATGTGATCAACCTCGATCTCGAGGACTCGGTCGCTCCGGCAGACAAGGCCGAGGCGCGGGCGAACGTCATCGCCGCAACGAAGGAGATCGACTGGGGCAGGAAGACCCTCAGCGTGCGGATCAACGGGCTCGACACGCCTTACTGGTACCGCGACGTCGTCGACCTCCTCGAACAATGTGGCGAGCGGCTTGACCAGATCATGATCCCGAAAGTCGGCAACGCGGGCGACATCTACGCCGTCGACGCCCTGGTGACGTCGGTCGAGGCAGCGATGGGGCGGCAAAAACCGATCGCGCTTGAGGTCATCATCGAAACCGCCGCAGGCATCGCCCATGTCGAGGAGATCGCGGCCGCCTCTCCCCGGCTGGCGGCCATGAGCCTCGGGGCGGCGGATTTTGCGGCTTCGATGGGGATGCAGACGACTGGCATCGGCGGGACCCAGGAAAATTACTATATGGCGCGGGCCGGCGAGAAGTACTGGTCCGACCCGTGGCATTGGGCGCAGGCCGCCATCGTGGCCGCCTGCCGCACACACGGGGTTCTGCCCGTGGACGGACCGTTCGGCGATTTCTCCGACGAGGACGGCTTCCGCGCTCAGGCCCTGCGCTCGGCCACGCTGGGGATGGTCGGCAAATGGGCGATCCATCCGTCCCAGGTAGCGCTGGCAAACGAGGTCTTCACCCCCTCCGAAGCAGCGGTAACCGAGGCGCGGGAGATACTCGCGGCGATGGCGGAGGCGGAGCGGTCAGGCGCGGGGGCGGCTGTGTACAAGGGTCGGCTCGTCGATCTCGCGAGCGTGCGCCAGGCGGAAGTTATCGTCGCCCAGGCAGACCTGATCGCGGCGGGATGACGCCTTTCGTCCGAGCGGTGGGGCTCAAATCTTCCGCGCGACGATGAATACCGCCTGACGCGGCCGAGGCTTCCAGTCCTCGACAATCTCGAACCCCGTATCGGTCATCATCCGCCGTAACGTGTCTGCCGTCAGGCCGTTGAGGCGCGGGAGAAATCCGAGCGCCGCGGCCGGTCGCATGAGCAAGGCGATCAGAGCGAGACCGTCATCGCCCGTCGCGGTTGTCGACGACACGAGCCAGCCGCCGGGTTTTAGGAGCCTCGCCGCCTTCTCGATGGCGGTGCGCGGGTCGTCGAGCAGGTGCAGAAGCGAGTGCATCATGACCATATCGTAGCTCTCGGGCGGTGCTGTAAAGTCCTCGACGGTCCCAACGTTGAACGAGATGTTCTCCACCCCGGCGCCACGCGCCCGACCCCTGGCGATCTCGATCATCGCAGGAGAGACGTCGACGGCATCGATCCGGGCGCAATGGGGCGCGTGTTTGACCGCCGTGGTCCCGGTTCCGCAACCGAGTTCGAGAACCCGGGAAACCGGCGTCAGCCGGGCGCGGGTCGATGCCAACTTCCGCTCGTAGACATCGGCGTCGGGCACCGGCGTTCGCGCATAGCGCCGGGCAATCCGGTCCCAGAACCAGGCGCGATCAGGCATCGGTCGGCCCTGGCCCGCCGATGCGCTCTCGGCACCGGAGCCGGGCCGCCGCAGCGCGTGCGCCGCGTTGGAGGCCACAATGGATTACGAAGTCCGGTCTCTCGGCCATGTGCCCCCCAATGGCGAACGGCAGACGTCGCCGGGGGTACCAGACCGACCGGCTGACCCAAAGAACTTTCCCATCTCCGCGCACGGCACGGCCGACGGACGCCCGCGATTCGGGCAATCGCTCAATCTCGCGGCGTTGCATCGGGCCGGGCCCGGGGGCATATACCGGGCAGTTTCCGGAGGTGCCCGATGCAATATCTCGAGTTCGAAAAGCCGCTCGCCGAGATCGAGGGCAAGGCCGAAGAGCTTCGCGCAATGGCGCGGGCGAACCCCGAGACGAACGTCGAGAAGGAAGCCGCGGCCCTTGACAAGAAGGCCGCCGACATGCTCGGCACCCTCTACAAGAGCCTCAGCCCCTGGCAGAAATGCCAGGTCGCGCGACACCCCGACCGGCCACATTGCAAGGATTACATCGAGGCGCTCTTGACGGACTGGACCCCGCTTGCGGGCGACCGGAACTTCGCCGACGACCAGGCCGTCATGGGCGGCATAGGGCGGCTCGACGACCGCCCCGTCGTGGTGATCGGCCAGGAAAAAGGCCACGACACCCAGTCCCGGATCGAACGCAACTTCGGCATGGCCCGTCCGGAGGGGTATCGCAAAGCGATCCGGCTGATGGAAATGGCCGACCGGTTCTCGATGCCGGTGGTCACGCTCGTCGACACGCCGGGCGCCTACCCGGGCAAAGGCGCCGAGGAGCGCGGGCAGTCCGAGGCCATCGCGCGGTCGACGGAGATGTGTCTGAAGATCGGCGTGCCGCTCGTCTCGGTGATCATCGGCGAGGGTGGCTCGGGCGGCGCAGTCGCCTTCGCCACCGCCAACCGTGTCGCGATGCTCGAACACTCGGTCTATTCCGTGATCTCTCCGGAGGGCTGCGCGTCGATCCTGTGGAAGGATGCCGAGAAGATGCGCGAGGCGGCGGAGGCGCTGCGGCTCACCGCGGACGATCTCAAGCAGCTCGGCGTCATCGACCGGATCGTGAAAGAGCCCAAGGGCGGCGCCCAGCGCGACCGCACCGCGACCATCGAAGCGGTGGGTCGCGAGGTAAGGGACATGGTCGAAAAGCTCTCGGGCCTGTCGCGCGACGAGATCGTCCGCGAGCGCCGCAAGAAGTTTCTTAACATGGGGTCGAAAGGGCTCGCGGCCTGACGCGGAGGGTTTGGTCGGGGCTGAAGAGGTCCTTTGGCTGGCGCTCCCGAACTCCGACGCGACCCACGCCCCGGACTTGATCCGGGGCCCCGATCCTATGAGCGCCGGGCCGATGGAGGCCCCGGGTCAAGCCCGGGACGTGCTATTCCGAGATCTTGGAGCCGCGCTATCGACGGGCCGCGGGGCGGCGATCCAGGCGTCTGAACGGAGCGCTTTATGGCCGCAAAGCTATAACGAGACCGGAGCATTGCGCCGAGACCAGCCAAATCGCCGTGCCGTGGGGGCGGTCGCCATTGGATGCGCCATTGGTTCGAGTACCAATGGCGACGCGATAGCGCGGCAGCCTGTCGGCCTTGATTCCGCGCCACGCGATGACGAGAACGTCCGCAACAAGCCAAAACGCGCCGCCCGTCGCCCCTACCGAAGCCAGAGCCGCGCGTAGGGCGGCAGGGCGATGTCACCGCCAGTGAGCGCCACCGGCGCGTCCGACAGCGCGTCGTGAAGATCGCGCACGCCCTGGGCGATAACCCAGTCGCCGGCGAGGCCGGTCCAGTCCTCGGTGAAGTTGTAAAGGCACAACATTGGCCCCGTCGGGGCTTCGCGGAGTTGTGAAAAAAGACCTCGTCCCGGGGTGTCGAGCACCCGGATCGGCACCCCGGCATGGAGCTCCGGCGTTTCCCGGCGGCGGGCGAGGATGTGCCGTACCCCATCGTAGACCATCCCCTCGGGCCCCTGCCCCTTCTTCGCCCGCGCAACCCGGCGCCAGTCCATCTGCGGGCGATGGACCCAGCGGCTGTCATGGGCGATGTCGGGGTTTTCGGTAAACGACCAGTCGTTGAGCGTGGCCACCTCGTCGCCCATGTAGATGAGCGGGATGCCGCCCCAGCCGGCGATCAGCGCGTGGCCGAGTAGGATGCGCTCGACGGCGTTGCGCACCGCCGTCTCGTCGCCGTCCTCCAGCGCCCGGCCGAGACCGGCCAGCGAGGCGAAGGCCCCCGAGATCCGCTTGTCGCCGGTCGCCGCGTTGACCTGAAACAACGCCCCGCGCGAAAAGGTGCCCGGAAACACCCCTTCGTAGAAATCCGACAGAAACGCCCGATGCGCGGGGCCCGACAGACCGACCGCGGCGGCATCCTCATCCGTAACCGCCCAGCCGATATCGTCATGGCATCGGATGTAATTGGCATATGTGGCATTGGTCAGAGCGGGCGGGAAATGGGACCTCAAGACATTGGTCATCAGAGCGGTGTCCCGCGCCGCTAGCGCCGACCAGAACTGGACCATCAGCGAATTGTGATAGGCGAGGTTGCCCTCCCTGCCGTCGTGCTCGCCGCGCCCGAGATAGGGCAGCATCTCCTCGGGGCCGACGATGGCCTCTTCGAGATGGATCGTCGCCGGGGCGGCGATTCGGCAGGCCGCGCGGAGCGCTCGTAAGAGCATGTGCACCTCCGGCTCGGACTGGCACTTCGTGCCCATGCGCTTCCACATGAAGGCCACTGCATCGAAGCGCAGCACATCCGCGCCTCGGTTGGCGAGATAGAGCATGACTTTCGTCATCTCGAGGAAGACGCGGGGGTTGGCCCAGTTGAGGTCCCATTGATGCTCGTTGAACGTCGTCCAGACCCAGCGACCCCAATCGGGATACCAGGTGAAGTTCCCCGGAGCGTTCTCCGGGAAGACCTCCGGAAGGCTCGTTTCGTACTCACGCGGCGTCTCGGGCGAGGGGTAGGTGAGGTAATAGGCCTCGTGCTCGGCCGAACCGCCCCTTGCCGCCTCCGCCCAGGCATGTTCCTTCGCGGTGTGGTTCAGAACCATGTCGATGCAGACCGACATGCCCCGGGCCCGCGCCTCGGCACAGAGCTTCTCGAACTCCTTCATCGTCCCGAGCCGGGGGTCGATCTGGCGGTAGTCCATCACCGAGTACCCGCCGTCGCTGTCTCCGGGGCGCGGCGTGAGACAGGGCATAACGTGGATGTATGTGATGCCGAGGTCGGCAAGGTAGTCGAGCCGCTTTCGCACGCCCTTGAGGTTGCCGGCGAACCGGTCGGCGTAGAAGACGTAACCGGCCATCGAGGGCCGCTGGAACCAGTCGGGGTTGAGGTCGCGCTCCAGATCGAGCCATTTCAGATCGTCCGGCCGGGCCGCCCAGGCGCTGCGCAGTTCGGCTTCAAGGCCGTTGGCGAATGCGGCGTAGGCCGCCAGATGCCCGTATAGGCGCTCCAGCATCGGCCAAAGGTCCGGCGCGCTGCGGCGCGCCCGCATCTCGAACAGCCGGTCGTCCAGATGAGATTGTATCGACTTGCGTTTCCCCATCGCGCCTCAATGGCGCGCCGAGCCGCGGTTTGGCAACCCCGGCGGCAATTTCGCGCGCCGCTCCCGCGCCCTTCATCTTGGTGGAAGACACCGCGGGGGAGCCCGGCCACAGTCATGTGGCCGGGCGGGGGCAGGGCCCCCGGCCGTCAGTCGCGTCTGGCGATGCAGTCGATTTCGACGAGCGCCCCCACCGCGAGGGCCGTGACGCCCACCGTCGTGCGCGCCGGCCGCCGGACGGCCGGGAAATAGCTCTGATAGGTCTCGTTGAAGGCAGCGTAGTCGCGCTCGAACTCGGTGAGGAAACACCGGCATTGCATCACGTTACTCAGGTCGAGACCAACGCCCTTCAGCACGATTTCGAGGTTCCGCATGACCCGGTGGGTCTGCGCGACGACACCTTCGGGGAGCGGCGCATCGGGTGCGTCGGGGTCGGTGGGCATTTGCCCCGTGAGGATCACCCAGCCGTCGGCCTCCACAGCGTGGGAAAAGGGCGCGACGGGGCGCGGCCCGCCGGAAATCATGTGGAAGTCAGGCAACCGTTTTGTCCTTTTGCTGAGGGAACCCCGCTTCGGCCATGAGGGCGTCCGAAGCCGTCTCGATCTCCTGTTCCAGCCGTTCCAGAAACGCCGCCTTGCCGAGGCCGGGCGCTATCGGGTCGAGGAACTCGACGACCGCGAGACCGGGCTTCCGCCAGATGCCCGTCCTTGGCCAGAACAGCCCGACATTGGTTGCCACCGGCACGCAAGCCTGGCCGAGCTCGGCATAGAGTGCACCGGTTCCGGCCTTGTAAGGCAGATAGGCGCCCGGCGCGACACGGGTGCCTTGCGGATAGATGATGAGCTGGCCGGCCTTGTCCCGGTCGGCGGCCACGTCCGCCAGCATCTTCTGGATCGCCGCCCCCCGTTTGCCCCGGTCCACCGGCACGCAACCGAGCCGCAGCGCGTATTGGCCGATGAACGGGGCCCACATCAACTCGCGCTTCATGATGAACTTGCCGCGCGGCACAGCGCCGAAAATCAGAATGATGTCGAGGAAAGACTGGTGCTTGGCCGCGATCATCACCTCGCCGGCGGGCACGCGTCCCCTCACCTCGGTGCGGAGCCCCACCATCCAGCGGGCCGACCAGCGCACCCAGCGGCAGAAGGTGTGGCAGGCGCGAAAGGCCCAGGCGCGGGAGAGGAGCGCGGGCAGAAAGAAGACGATACCGAGGATTGCCATCGCGACATAGACGAGCGCCACGAAGACAAGCGACCTCAGCCACTGGACCGGGCCGACCCTCACGGCAGGGTCCTCAGCCGTGCAAGGGCGGCGAGCCTCGTCGCCCAGAAGGCAACGATCGCCGCGACAACCGGAACGGCGAGCGGCCAGACCCATTCGAGGCCCCTGAACCCCAGACCCGTTAGAAAGCTCGTCTCGCCACCGGCCGGCGGCAAAACAGCGATGGCCGCCATTGCCGCTGCCGTCCCGACGGCCGACCCGGCGGCGGCGCGAAGGGTGAACCGCCGGACGAAGGCCCGGGCGATGAAGACATCGCGGGCGCCGACAAGCCGCAGCGTGCCGATGATCTGCGCGTTTGCAGACAGCGCCGCGCCGGCGGCCAGCGTGATCATCGCTCCCATGGCCCCACCGATCAGTCCAAGCGACACGACCCCGAGCGTGCGCAGGCGGGCGGCGGCCTCGGCGAGCGGGCGGCGCCAGCGGGAATGGTCGTCGAGCACGGCGCCGGGCGCCTCGCCGGCAAGACGAAACCGCAGGCCCTCGGCGTCGAAGCCCGCGCCGGTCTCGGTGATCTCGATGAGACGCGGCACCGGCAGGAGGTCGAGCGGCAGGTCGGGCCCGAACCAGGGTGCCAGAAGCGCGGCCTGTTCGGCCTGGCTCATCACCCGGGCGGAGGCCACGCCGGGGGTCTGGCCGAGGATTGTCAACGCGGCCTCGATCTGCGCCTCGACCTCACCGTCGGGGGCCGATAGCCGGATCGTGGCACTTTGTGCAAGCGCCCCCTCCCAGCGCTCGGCCAGCCGGCCCGTGGCAAAGGCGAGTGCAAGGGCGAAGACGGCCAGAAAGGCCATCGCACCCGAGGCAAAGAGCGTAAGCGTCGCAGTGAACCCCGTCGGCGGAACCACCCGGTCGGCCCGCGCGTCACCGAGCATCAGGTCGCCGATATCAGAAATCACACTCACAAATCCGCCCCCGCCGCTTCGACTTTGCCGTTGCGGATCCGCAGAACCCGGGCGGCAACCTTCGTCTTAGCCTGGCGGATCAGCGTGAGGTCGTGGGTGGCCACGAGCACGCTGCGCCCCATGCGGTTGAGTTCGAGAAGGAGCGCCAGCAGGCGCTGGGACATCTCCCAGTCGACGTTCCCGGTCGGCTCGTCGGCAACGATGATCTCGGGCGACATGATCACCGCCCGCGCCAGCGCCGCCCGTTGCCGCTCCCCTCCCGAGAGCTCCGGCGGCAGCGCCTCGGCCCTGTGGGTGAGCCCCGTCCAGGCCAGAAGCTCGGCGAGGTTGCCTGCCTCGGCGGCAGTATCTCGCCCTGCGACGACAAGCGGCAGGGCGATGTTCTCCACAATCGGCAGATGGTCGAGGAACTGGCAGTCCTGATGCACCACCCCAATCCGCCTCCGGGCCTTCGCCACGCCGTCGCGGTCTAGGTTTCCGGCCGGTTCGCCGAAGACCTCGACCTGCCCCGTCGTCGGCCGGAGTTCCAGATAACAGAGCTTCAGGAGCGTCGTCTTGCCCGCTCCCGACGGTCCGGTGAGGAAATGGAACGACCCCTGTGGCAGCGCGAGCGACACGCCATCGAGCAGCGTTCCGCCGCCGTAGTTCATCCCAACGTCTTTGAGCTCGATCACGGGGCCTCTGCCTTCGCGTGGGTGCGACTGTTTTGCCCCAGCAGGAGCCGGGGTTCAACGGCGCGCAAACCCCAGTGCTTTGAGATCCGCCCGGCCAGTGCTATCCAAGGCAAAACAAGAGTGAGCAGATACCGGCGACACCTGCCGGAAAGGGGCAAAGATGCGCATTTCCTGTCCGAACTGCCAGGCCCAGTACGATGTGGATCGGGCTGTGATCCCCGAGACCGGGCGCGACGTGCAGTGTTCGAGCTGCGCTCATACATGGTTTCAGAAACCGGTGCCGGAGTTCAGCCTGCGCCCCGCCACCCCAGGCGAAGAGCTTGCAGCCGACGGCTTGGCGGCCGAATCCGGGTCGGACGCCGCCTCGCCGCCGGTGGAAGAGGGCGCTGCGTCACCGCTTTCCGACGATGCGCCACTCCCCGAGGAGATCGAGGCCGAAACCGCAAGCGCCTTCGACGAGGGCGAAGCGGAGGACTGGGACGAGATCGAGCCCGACCCCGAAATGGATGACGCTGCAGAGGGTGATGCCGGGGAGGACCTGGCTGCAGTGGCGGATTTCGAGACGAAAGAGGCGGCCGGCGACGCCGATGATGTCAGGGCGAAGGCGGCCGAAGAGAAGGCGCTCACTGCCCCCAATGAGGCGGCGAGACCCGTAGAGGACGAGGTCGATGCGGCGGACGAGGAAGCGCCGGTTGAGGACGCGACGGTCGAGGTAGACGGCGACGACGACCACGACGCCGGCGACAAGGTCCGCGCGGCAATCGACCGGCCGAAAGGCGCCCCCGTCGATCCCGAACCGCAGGACAGCGAGGGGTTTCGGACCTCGATGCGCGACGCAGTGACCCATACCGATCCCGACCCCGCCACTGCCCGACAGGAGCCGGGGCTCGACCGGGACGTCGCCGACATTCTCCGGGAGGAAGCCGAGTTCGAGGTCACACGCCGCCGGAGCGAGGACGCGCCGCCTGCCTTCGAGCCCCAGGGCGATCTCGCGCTGGAGGAGGGACGGGCATCGAACGTCCTCCGCGAACGGCTCGACCGGATGCGGGGCGATGGCATCCCCGAGCCGACGATCGCCGCGTCGCTTGCGGCTTCGGAAGCGGGCCAGCCGGAGCACCCGCGCCGGGACCGGCTTCCGGACATCGAGCAGATCAATTCGAGCCTGCGGCCGGGAGAAGGGACCGAGCCCCCCGAGATCCCGCTGTCGCCGAGCGAAGTGGCCGCGGCGCGTCGCTCGGGTTTCCGCGCCGGGTTTTCCACCGTGATCGCTATCGTCGCCGTCGCCGTCGGCGCCTATGTCTATGCGCCCCAGATCATCCGTCTCGCGCCGTCCACGGAGCCCGCGATGATCTCCTACGTCGACTTCGCGAACGCGACTCGTGACCGGATCGACGGCATGATGGCTCGGGCGATTTCCGGCATAAACGGCGTGGTTGGCGAGGATCGCAACGGCGCCTGAGGCCCGAACCGGAAAACACCCCTGATGCCGGATGCCCATCGGTCTAGGAGCGTCGTCGGCCTTGGTGTCGAACAAAAGCTGAACGGTCAGACCTGCGATTTCGACAAATAGGTTCCGGGCCTAACCCCGCGGCACCGAGCCTACGGAGCGCGTGGCCCCCGGTCGAGCCCGGTGCGTGTGTGGCAATCGAGATCCGGGCCGCGCGATGCCGCCTTATAAAGGCCGGGATCTGCCGGGTGCGTTTCCAAAGCCAGACCTCTTGCCCTCTCAGCCTCGTTCTGCCGAAAAGGCGCCGCGCCGCCTCGCCCGCCTCAGAACCTGTCGAGCAGCCGCCTGAGATAGTCGAGCTCTTCATCGGGCCGCGACTGTTCAGATGATCGGCGCCGGATCTCGTCTAGGATCTCGCGCGCCCGGCGGTAGACGTCCTCGTTGCCGGTCAATTCCTCGTCGGTACCTATGCGCCCGTTCTGGCCCGCTTCGCGGCCCAGCGGATCGCGGTTGCCATCGGGGTTGGCTTCGCCGAGGGCCTGGCCCTGCTGACCGGCCTGCTGTTGCTGCTCGGCGAGCTGCTCGGCGAGGTCGCGCATCCCTTCGCGCAAGGCCTCGATGGCCTCCGACTGCCGGTCGAGGGCACCGGCGAAATCCTCTTCGCGCAAGGCTTCCTCGGCGCCATCCATCGCCTCGCCTGCGCGGCCGAGATTGTCGCGCGCGGCATCCCCCTCGGGTGTGCCGGCCCCGGGAAGGTTCTCGGTCTGGCGCCGGAGTTCCTGACGGAGCGCGCGCTGACGGTCGGCGAGGTTCTCCTCGAGCCCCTGGCCCTGCCCCGGCTGGCCGTTGGGCTGTTGTCCCTGACCCTGCCCTTCGCCGAACTGCTGTTCGCCGTTCTGGCCTTGCCCGGGCTCCTGGCCGGGCTGGCCCTCGCCCTGCTGCTGGCCTTGCTGGCCCGGATTGAACTGGTCCTGAAGATCGCGGAATGCCTCGTCGGAAAGGTCCTGCTGTTCGCGGAGCGTCTCTGCAAGGCCCTGGAGCGCCTGCTGGCCGGGGCTCTGCTGGCCCTGACCGGGGCCTTGGGTGACCTGCATGTTCTCCATCATCTGGCGGAGCTGTTCGAGCAGACGCTGCGCCTCCTCCATGCGGCCCTCTTCCATCAGCCGTTGCAGCTCTTGAAGCATGTCTTCGAGCTGCCCTTGGGTCATCTCCTGCATTTCGCCCTGGTTCTGGGCCTGGCTGTCGGGGTCCTGCTGGGATTGTTCTGCGAGCTGGCGCATGTAATCCTGCATCGCCTCGCGCAGCTCTTGCATGAGCTCGGCAATCTCTTCGTCGGTGGCCCCGTTTTCGATGGCCTCGGCGAGACGGTCCTGCGCCCGGCGCAGCCGTTCGAGCGCATCGGAAAGGTCACCCTCCTCGACAAGGAGCGCAATGTCCCAGAGCACCGCCGCCATCTCGTCGCGGGCGTCCTCGGTGAGCGTGCCGTAATCCGCCGCCGCCTCGAGCCGCCGGATCAGGACGCGGAGCTTTAGATAGGCGGTCTCCTGGGTAAACACCTCGTCGGGCCGGTACGAGACCGCGCGCAGCATCGATGCCACTCTGGGGGCGTTCGCTCGCGCCCAGAGAAGGTCTCGGCGCTGTTCGACGATGGCTTGGGCGAGCGGGTCGAAGAAGCGCCGCCCCGGCATGATCTGCTGGACCGGCCCGGTGCTGCCCACCTGCTCACGGGCGTCCTCCGCAGCAAGCTCGATGGTCACCGGCAGTCCGGCCCAGGGGTGTTCGGCGAGGTCCTCGGTCAGAACTTCCGAAAACGCCGCCCGGTCGCCGGCAATGGGCATCGGCAGATCGAGGACGATCGCATCGCGCGGGTCGGGGTCCGCTTGAAGCCCGTAGCGGCGGTCGACCTCGACCAGATCGAGAACGATCCGCGCGGTCCCGCCCTCGACGCCGTAATCGTCCCGCGCCGAGAACGGTTGGCGGAGCTCGCCTGTGATGGTGCGTTCGAGCGGGCCGTCCGCGGTGATCTCGGGCGGATTGTCGGGGATCACACGGATGTCCCATGACCGCCCGCCGGGCCCCGCGATCTCAATCTCGCCAACCTGGGTGATCGTGAAACTCTGGGTCGGCTCGGTTGCCGGCGGGAGTTCCCCCGTGCGCCCCGAGACTGTCTCGGCGACCGACAGCGCTCCGACCTCCCCGTATAGGCGGATCGTCACCCGACTGCCATCGGGCACCGAGAACGCGGCCTGTTCGATGTTGTTGAGATAGAGGCTCGGGCGGCCGGTATGGAGCGGTGGTTCCACCCAGCCCTCCCAGGCCGGGCCGGCCGCCAGCGCGTCGCCGCCGCCCTGACCGATCTCGGTGACTGTGGCGGCGCGGAACACCGACCCAAACAAGAGCGCCATCACGAGCGCGACCGCAGCGACGTAGCGCAGCGCATAGGGATCGCGTGCCGAGAGTTTCAGATCGGGCGGCGCAGCCTTCACGGCCGCCAGCCGCTCCTCCATCCGGCGGACATGGGCCGCCCAGACCGCTTCGGAGGCCGCGTCGCCGGCGCCCACGGCCTGGGTGTCGCCGACCGCCGCGATCGGATGGCCGGGCAGCGTGGCGTCGAGGCGTTCCAGCGCATCGGCGCGGCTTGGCCAGCGGAACCGTGTGACACCGTGCCAGAGCGCGGCCCCTGCGCCGAGCACCGCGAGCACACCGGCGCCCCAGACCGCTTCCAGAGGCAGCGCGTCGTGTGCCCCGAGCATCAGCGCTGCGACCGCGACGAAAAGGATCGACCAGAACGGCCAGAATGCGCGGCAGAGACGCTCTGCCACTATACCCATACGGGTCAGAACAAGCGGACGCCTCAGCCGGGCCGCCACAGCTTTGGGAAGGTCAGGACTTGCCATTACCCTCTGCGATCTGGGGGCTCAGCCGGAATAGGTCTAGAGCCATTCGGGGATGGTATCTCGATTGATCATCTCGTCAAAGGTGGGCCGAGGCCGGATGACGGCATGTTGATCCCCTTGAACGAGGACCTCGGGGATCAGCGGGCGGCTGTTGTATTCCGAAGACATGACCGCGCCGTAAGCCCCCGCCGAGCGGAATGCCACAAGATCGCCCGCCGCCACGGGCGGCATGCTCCGCGCCTTGGCGAAGGTATCGCCGCTCTCGCAGACCGGACCGACGATGTCGTACGGATGCGGCTCTGCCCCCGGAGCCGCCTCCACCACGGGGACGATATCATGATAGGCGCCATACATCGCGGGCCGGATGAGATCGTTCATCGCACTGTCGAGAATAAGAAAATCGCGGCCCTCGCCGGATTTGACGTAGATCACCGACGATACAAGGATACCCGCATTCCCCGCAATAAGACGCCCCGGTTCGATCTCGATCTCGCAGCCGAGATCGCCCACCGTCTCGTGAACGACCGCGCCGTACTCGGTGGGCAGCGGCGGGGCGAGGTTGGAGCGCTCGTAGGGGATGCCGAGGCCCCCGCCGAGGTCGAGGCGGCGGATATCGTGGCCATCGGCACGAAGTTGCCGGGTGAGCGCGGCGACCTTCAGATAAGCTTCGCGGAACGGGTCGAGATCGGTCAGTTGCGACCCGATATGGACGTCGATCCCGACGACCTCGATCCCCGGCAGCGCGGCGGCTTCGGCATAGACCTCGCGCGCACGGCCGATCGGGATGCCGAACTTGTTCTCCGATTTGCCGGTGGCGATCTTTTCGTGGGTCCGGGCATCGACATCCGGGTTCACCCGGACCGTGACCGGAGCCGTCAGCCCGAGTGAGACCGCGATTTCGGAGAGCGCGCGCATCTCGGGCTCGCTCTCGACGTTGAACTGGCGGATGCCGCCGATCAGCGCAGCGTGCATTTCGCTGGCCGTCTTGCCGACGCCGGAAAAGACAATTCGCTCGCCGGAGAAGCCGGCCGCCCTGGCGCGCGCATATTCTCCACCCGAAACAACGTCCACCCCGGCTCCGAGACCGGCCATGAGCTTTAGGATCGCCTGGTTCGAATTGGCCTTCATCGCGTAGCAGACGAGATGGTCGAGACCGACCAGCGCCTCGTCGAAGAGCCAGTAGTGCCGGGTCAGCGTCGCGGTCGAATAGACGTAGAACGGCGTGCCCACTGCTGCCGCAATGTCGGGCAGGGGAACGTCCTCGGCATGAAGGATGCCGTCGCGATAGAGAAAATGGTCCATGGCCCGGGCCTCTTAGCAGATCGGAGGGGCCGCGCAATCGCCGGACGAGGCGGTCTTTCCTCCGAAATATCGGTCAGGTAACGGGGCGGGTGCGCAAAAAGAGATAAAGCGGCAGGCCGCAGGAAAGGCCGATACAGAAGGTCGCCGGGAGCGCCAGGAGCCCGATCCAGTTCCGCCGCACCGCCACCTCCGCGATCACCCAGATCGCCAGCGCAATGGCCGCGATGGTGAGGTCCCAGACAAGACCGGTGGTCGAAGCGTTGACATACCACGCGTCGATCAGGCCCGAGAGCCCGGTGCCGGTCTCGCGCATATAGCTGACGAACCAGTACATCGGGTGGATCGCGCCCCAGATGGCGAGGGCGAGGTAGAGCATCCGCAAAGGCGACATCAGAACCGTTCCGTTACGCCGATGGTCGAGCGGGCATCGACGGTCAAACTGTCGTCGACCGGCAGCGGCTCCCCGTCCGCCCCGCAGGCGGCGAGGGTGAGAAACCCGAGAAGCGCAAGCCGCTTCACAGCCCGACGCTCACGCCGGCGGTGGTCCGGCCGCTGGTGCCCGACACCGTGTTCGTGACGCTCGTTCCGTCGGTGCCGACGCTGATCGCAGTACCGAAGCCCACCGTTTCGCAACCTGTAAGCATTGCGAGGCTCAGCATGATTGCCAGTCGTTTCATCCCAGTCGCTCCTTCCAGGCCGCGATCTGTTCGCGCACCCGCACCGGTGCGGTGCCGCCGTAGGATGTGCGGCTGGCGACCGACTTGTCGACCCCGAGGACGTCGTAGACCCGTCCTGTGATCGCGGGATGTGCAGATTTCAGCGTTTCGATGTCGAGGTCCGGCAGGTCGACCCCCCGGGCCTCGGCCTCGGCCACGAGCCGGCCCGTGACGTGGTGGGCGTCGCGAAACGGCAGGGCGGCCTCGCGCACGAGCCAGTCGGCCAGATCGGTAGCCGTGGAAAACCCGGTGGCGGCGGCCGCGCGCAGGGCGTCGCGGTTGGCCTCCATGGTGCGCACCATCCCTTCCATCGCCGCCAGCGAAAGCATCAATGCATCGGCGGCGTCGAAGACCTGTTCTTTGTCTTCCTGCATGTCCTTCGAATAGGCCAGCGGCAGGCCCTTCATCACGGTGAAGAGCCCCACGGCCGCGCCGAGGATGCGCCCGATCTTGGCGCGGATGAGCTCGGCGGCATCGGGGTTCTTCTTCTGCGGCATGATAGAAGAGCCGGTGGTGAAGCGGTCGGGCAGGGTCACGAAGCGGAACTGCGCCGAGGACCAGATGACGAGCTCTTCGGCCAGCCGCGACAGATGCATCGCCGTGATTGCGGCAGCGGAGAGGAACTCCAGCGCGAAGTCACGGGCCGAGACCGCATCGAGCGAGTTGGCCATCGGCCGGTCGAAGCCGAGGGCTTCGGCCGTCGCGTCGCGGTCGATGGGAAAGGATGTCCCGGCGAGGGCGGCCGCTCCCAACGGGCTTTCGTTCATCCTGCCCCGCGCATCGGCGAACCGGCCCCGGTCGCGGGCGAACATCTCGACATAGGCGAGCATATGGTGGCCCCAGGTCACAGGCTGGGCGACCTGAAGATGCGTAAAGCCCGGCATCGCCCAATCCGCCCCTGCCTCGGCCTGGGCGAGAAGGGCGCGTTGCAGGGCGAAAAGCCCGGCCTCGGCGGCCTCGCATTGCCCCCGCACCCACATCCGCAAATCCGTGGCCACCTGGTCGTTGCGCGACCGCGCGGTGTGGAGCCGGCCGGCCGGGTCCCCTACGATCTCCTTCAGCCGGGCTTCGACATTCATATGGATGTCTTCAAGATCGTTGCGGAAACCGAATGTCCCGCCTTCGATCTCTGACAACACCGTGAGCAGCCCTTCCCGGATCGCGGCGGCATCGTTATCGCTTAGGATGCCCGTGGCAGCCAACATCGCCGCGTGCGCCTGCGAGCCCTCGATGTCCTCGCGGGCGAGGCGCTTGTCGAACCCGATCGAGGCGTTGATCGCCTCCATGATCGCATCGGGGCCGTCGGCGAACCGCCCGCCCCACATGGTGTTCGAGGATTTGGTCATGACTTGAGGCCCCTGGAGGGTGACATGCGGTTTCTGAAGCTTGCGGTGCTTTATACGGCCCTTCTGACCGGTGCAAACGCGGCTCTCGCCGATGCCGCGCTCGAAGCGATGCGCGAAGGCACGATGCGCAAGCTTCTCTTCCACAGCGACGCCCAGCCGGTGTCCCAGGCCCCGTTCACGACGCCCGAGGGCGAGGAATTCACCCTGGCCGACTGGCAGGGCAAGTACGTCCTGCTCAACTTCTGGGCCACCTGGTGCGCCCCCTGCCGCCACGAGATGCCGGCCCTCGACGCGCTGCAACGGGAATTCGGCGGCGAGACCTTCGAGGTCGTCACCATCGCTACCGGGCGGAACACGCTTCAGGGCATCGAGCGGTTCTTTGCCGAACCCTCGGACACGGCACCGCCGATCACGGACTTGCCGATCCTGCTCGATCCGAAGTCGGATCTGGCCTCCGAAATGGGCGTCCTCGGGCTGCCGATCACCGTGATCCTCAACCCAGAAGGCGAGGAAATCGCTCGGATGCGCGGCGACGCCGAATGGTACGGCGAGAGCGCCCGGGCGATCATCGCGGCGTTGATTTCCGGAGCCGGCTAGGGGGGCGCCGCCCCGGCTGTACTTTCGCCAAGATTGAGGGGGCTTTCAGCCGCCCAATTCTGCATGGCGGGGGCAGGTCGTGAGGTGGTCGTTGACCATGCCCGTGGCCTGCATCCAGGCGTAGACGATCGTCGGGCCGCAGAACGTGAAGCCGCGCGCCTTGAGGTCCTTCGAAACCTGTTTCGACAGGTCGGTTTCGGCGGGCACATCGGCCATTGTCTCGAACCGGTTCTGGATCGGGGCGCCGTCGACGTATCGCCAACAGAACTCCGCGAAGGCTGGCCCGCCGCCCATGTCGAGAAACGCCCGCGCGCCGGTGATGGTGGCTTCAATCTTGCCGCGGTGCCGCACGATGCCCGGGTCGCCGAGGAGCCGGGCGACCTCCGGCTCGCCCCACAGGGAGATCGTCTCGGGGTCGAACCCGTTGAAGGCGGCGCGAAACCCCTCGCGTTTTCTAAGGATCGTGATCCAGGCGAGCCCCGCCTGAAACCCGTCGAGGACGAGCTTTTCCCACAGCGCGCGGCCGTCGCGTTCGGGCACGCCCCATTCGGTGTCATGGTAGGCCGTATAGAGCGGATCGTCCCCGCTCCAGGGGCAGCGCTGGGTCATGATCGGCTCCAATTCGCGTCGAACTGGAACAAAATCGGAACTCTTAACGATTTGTTCAACCGAAATCGGAGAGAGTTCCGGCGCTCCCCCGAAAGAGGTTGCGATGGACGCGCTCACTCCCTACCCCGCCGATATCACCGACCCGCTGAGTACAGCCGTCGCGCAGCGCGACCGGGATGTGGTGGCGATGGCGGCGAAGGCCGTCGCGGCCAAACGGGTCCAGCTGGCCTACCAGCCGGTCATTGTGGCCGGGTCCGGGGGGCGGCTCGCCTTTTTCGAAGGATTGATGCGGATTCTCGACCCGACCGGCAGGCCCATCCCCGCACGGGAGTTCATCGGCGAGGTGGAAGACAAGGAGTTAGGTCGGCGGATCGACTGCATCGCGCTGGAAGCCGGTATCGAGGCGCTGGCGGCAAACCCCACGCTGCGCCTTTCGGTGAACATGTCGGCGCGGTCCATCGGCTATCCGGCCTGGCTCAGGACGCTGGACGAAGGCATCGGGCTCGACCCCGATATTGGCGCAAGGCTGATCGTGGAGATCACCGAAAGCTCGGTCCTTTCGGCACCCGAGACGGTCGCCGCATTCATGGCCGAGCTGCAAACGCTCGGCGTCTGTTTCGCGATGGACGATTTCGGCGCGGGCTTCACGTCGCTGCGGCATCTCAGGGACCTCGATTTCGACATTCTGAAGATCGACGGAACCTTCGTGAACGGCATCCATGCCAACCCCGACAACAAGGCGCTCACCAGCGCACTGTTGTCGGTCGGGCGGCATTTCGGGATGTTGACGGTGGCCGAAAACGTCGAGACCGCGGCCGACGCGGCCTGGCTCTCGGAGGCCGGCGTCGATTGTCTCCAAGGATACTACTTCGGCGCGCCGTCTCTCCGGCCGGATTGGTCTGACCGGGGCAACCTCGGCGCCATCGCCTGAGCGAGGGTTGCACCGCGTGCATCGCGGTTTTTAACCGCAGCCGGTTGCACGCTCTGCGCCGGGCGCATACGACGGGACCCGAGCGAGGGCTGGGGCCCGCTCGGTATTCCCGGCCTTCCCGAGTACGCCTGTCTCTGGAGGAGCCCCATGACCAACGTCGTTATCGCCTCAGCCGCCCGGACCGCTGTCGGCAGCTTCAGTGGAAGTTTCGCAAACACCCCCGCCCATGACCTCGGCGCGACCGTGCTAGAAGCCGTCGTCGAACGTGCCGGGGTCGACAAGTCGGAGGTCTCCGAAACCATCCTCGGTCAGGTGCTCTCGGCCGGTCAGGGCCAGAACCCCGCGCGCCAGGCGCATATCAATGCCGGGCTGCCCGTCGAGAGCGCAGCCTGGGGGATCAACCAGGTCTGCGGCTCGGGGCTCCGGGCCGTGGCGCTCGGCGCCCAGCATATCCAGCTCGGCGATGCGGCGATCGTGGCCGCCGGCGGGCAGGAAAACATGAGCCTTTCTCCCCATGTCGCGAACCTGCGTGCCGGCCACAAGATGGGCGACATGAGCTTCATCGATTCGATGATCAAGGACGGTCTTTGGGACGCGTTCAACGGCTACCACATGGGCCAGACGGCCGAGAACGTCGCCGAAAAATGGCAGATCAGCCGCGAGGCGCAGGACGAGTTCGCCGTCGCCTCCCAGAACAAGGCCGAGGCGGCCCAGAAGGCCGGCAAGTTCAAGGACGAGATCGTCCCCTTCACGGTGAAGACCCGGAAGGGCGACATTGTGGTGGAAGACGACGAATACATCCGCCACGGCGCGACGCTCGAGAAGATGGCGGGGCTCCGGCCCGCGTTCACAAAGGACGGCAGCGTGACCGCGGCCAATGCCAGCGGGATCAACGACGGCGCCGCGGCGGTGCTTCTGATGAGCGCTGAGGAGGCGGAGAAACGCGGCATCGACCCCTTGGCGCGCATCGTCTCCTACGCCACCGCCGGGCTCGATCCCTCGATCATGGGGGTGGGGCCGATCCATGCCAGCCGCAAGGCGCTGGAAAAGGCCGGCTGGAAAGTCGAGGACCTCGATCTCGTCGAGGCCAACGAGGCCTTCGCCGCGCAGGCCTGCGCCGTCAACAAGGACATGGGCTGGGATCCGTCGATCGTCAACGTCAACGGCGGCGCCATCGCCATCGGCCACCCGATCGGCGCCTCTGGGGCGCGGGTGCTCAACACGCTTCTCTTTGAGATGCAGCGACGGGAGGCCAAGAAGGGGCTCGCAACGCTCTGCATCGGCGGCGGTATGGGCGTCGCGCTCTGCGTCGAGCGGCCTTAAAGCCAAGGGCGGCGCGGGATGATTGCGCCGCGCCCCCATTCAACCTAACGAAGTTTCGAGACGACAGGGAGGAGACCCGATATGGGCCGTGTTGCACTGGTCACCGGAGGAACGCGCGGCATCGGCGCCGCAATTGCCACAAAGCTCAAGGCCGACGGCTATGAGGTCGCCGCCACCTATGGCGGCAACGACGAGGCCGCCAAGGCCTTCTCAGACGAGACGGGCATTAAGACGTACAAATGGTCGGTGGGCGATTACGAGGCCTGCAAGGCCGGCATCGCCCAGGTCGAGTCCGACCTCGGGCCGGTCGAGGTTCTCGTCAACAATGCCGGGATCACTCGGGACGCGCCGTTCCACAAGATGAGCCCAGAGCAATGGCACCAGGTGATCGACACCAACCTCACCGGCGTCTTCAACATGACCCATAACGTCTGGGGCGGTATGCGGGAGCGGAAATTCGGCCGGGTGATCACCATCTCGTCGATCAACGGTCAGAAGGGCCAGTTCGCCCAAGCCAATTATGCGGCCTCGAAGGCCGGCGATATCGGGTTCACGAAGGCGCTCGCCCAGGAGGGCGCGCGGGCGGGGATCACCGTCAACGTCGTCGCTCCGGGCTACATCAACACCGAGATGATGTCGACGATCCCCGAGAAGGTAATGAACGAGGTGATCCTGCCGCAGATCCCGGTGGGCCGGCTCGGCGAGGCCGAGGAGATCGCGCGCTGCGTGGCATTTCTGGCCTCCGATGAGGCAGGGTTCATCACTGGCTCGACGCTCTCGGCGAATGGCGGTCAGTACCTGGCATAAGGCGTGCTCGATTGGGCAAGGGTCTCCGCGCTGTGTTTCGGCGTTGAGCCGAGGTTCAGCGCGCGCCTGATGTTCAAGGTACGACACGCATCGGGCACGGGGTCCGGGCCCCGAACCTCAGTGGCACAAAGCCGATCGAGGCCTCCGGTCAGGCGTGGGACGGGGTAGGTTTTGCGATGAGCCGTGCTATCGACGGGGCGTGGGGCGGCGAACCTGACCCATCGACAGCGCGCTTTATGGCAGCAAGGCTGTAGCGAAGTCGCGCGTCGCGCCTCCGTCAGCCAAATCGCCGGACCGGCGGGGCGGCCCGTCGATAGCGCGGCGGCCTTCGGCCTTGTCCCGCGTCGGTGAAAGGGGGCCAGTGTCCCCTTCAGGCCAAGGAGGGCCATTCCAGGGGACAGCCCGCCCGCCGAAACGACAAAGGCCGGTCCTCCGACCGGCCTTTTTCGGGGCCTCCCTCCACGGAGCACCCCAACTCGCCACCGTCAGGCGTGGGCGAGGCGCTCGATCTCTTCTTTGACGCGGAGTTTCTGGATCTTGAGCGATTTGATTTCGAGGTCGTCCATCGAGAGACTTCGCTGGGCTTCGTCGACCTTGTCTGAAAGCCGTTGGTGTTTCTTGCGCAGTTCTACGAGACGCGAACTCAAGCTCATCGCAATCCTCCTGTTTTCGATGACCCATCGGAGCACAAAAACGCCCGCCTGTCATCTTACAGCGTCCCCGCCCTATCCGATCAACCTGACGGCGAAGCTTTAACAGGGGGTTAATCGGGAAAGCCGAAGCCCTCGCGGAGGATCGCGGAGGCGGCTGGCGTGTAGTCGTCGCCGTCCTGCCCGTGCGAATCGCCTGTATGGAGCACAAAGGGCGGCAGAAGGCGAAACGGGCCCCGCGCGCCCTTTGTCGCGCTCAGAACAACGAGCTTGGCGGGGCGGCCCACCCGTGGCGCAAGCGGGCGGAGCGTGGTATCCCCGGCCCGGCCGCCAATGGCGGCGAGGAGGTCCGGCACCCGTTCGGTGCGATGGATCACCGTCAGCCGACCGCCAGAGCGCAGCCGGCGCAGGCCGGCATCGATCCAGGCGGCGAGAGGCGTATCCTCGTGCCGCGCGCCCGCCCGTGTTCTGTCGCCGCTTGGCGAGCCGTCCCTGAAAAACGGGGGGTTCATCATCACATGATCGAACGTCCGCGCAGCGAGGGTCTCCGGCATCCGGGTGAGATCGCCCCGCCAGACGTCGAGCGGAATTGCGTTGCGCGCAGCATTCGCCTCGGCCAGTGCCGCTTGGGCCGGATCGCGTTCCAGCCCGGTGAGCGACAGGCCCTCGACCCGTCGGCCGAGGCAAAGAAGCGCCGTTCCGACCCCGCATCCGAGCTCCAGCACCGCCTCGCCCGGCCGCGCCTGCACGGCGGCGGCGAGAAACACCGGATCCGCCCCCGCCCGGTAGCCCTCCGCCTGGGCGATTTGGAGCCGGCCGCCGAGAAAGGCGTCAGTCGAGGCCAAGGGGCACGTCGTTGTCGCGCATGATGGCGGTGGCGCGGAAATGGTCGCGGTCGGCCACCATCAGGCGGCGCGGCAAAATGCCGATGCTGCCTTCAAGGACGCTCATGTGGACGTCCATCTGAAACACCCTTATATCCTCGCCTTCGAGAAGGGCCGTGGCAAAGGCGACGACAGTGGGGTCGTTGGTGCGCAGAAGCTCTCTCATCCTAGGCAGAGTTAAGACCGCGCCCGGTGCGTTGTCGAGCGATCTCAAGGGTGTGTGATGGGACTGGACGAGGCAGCGGTCAAACCTCTCGAACGGCTTGCCGCCTATCTGGCGGGCGATCTCGACCGCGTCGGCAGGCTGATCGCCGAGCGCATGGCCTCTGAACACGCGCCCCGCATTCCGGAGGTGACGGCCCATCTCGTCGGTGCCGGCGGCAAGCGTCTGCGGCCGATGCTGACCCTCGGAGCGGCGCGGATGATGAGCTATGAGGGCGAAAACCACATCCGGCTCGCGGCGACGGTCGAGTTCATCCACACAGCAACGCTTCTTCATGACGACGTGGTCGACGAGAGCCGCCAGCGCCGGGGCCGGCCCACTGCGAACCTGCTGTGGGACAACCAGTCGAGCGTGCTCGTGGGAGACTATCTCTTTGCGCGCTCCTTCCAGCTCATGGTCGAAACGGGCTCGCTGAGGGTCCTCGACATTCTCGCCGACGCCGCCGCGACGATCGCCGAGGGCGAGGTCTTGCAGCTTTCGGCGGCGCGCAATCTCGAAACCACCGAGGCGACATATCTCCAGATCGTGCGGGGCAAGACGGCCGCGCTCTTTGCGGCGGCCTGCGAGGTTGGCGGGGTCGTTGCGGGGGCGATGGACGACGAAGTAACGGCACTGAGAACCTATGGCGATGCGCTCGGGGTGGCGTTTCAGATCGTCGACGACCTTCTCGACTACGGCGGCGATGCTGCGGCGACCGGCAAGAATGTCGGCGACGATTTCCGCGAGGGCAAGCTGACCCTGCCGCTGATCAAGGCAGTGGCGCGAGCGGACGACGCCGAACGCTCGTTCTGGACCCGGGTGATCGCGAAGCGCAAGCACGACGCGGCCGATCTCGACCGGGCGCTGGGGCTTCTGGCGCGCCACGGGGCGATGGAGGCAACGCGGAACGATGCGCTGGCTTGGGCCGAGACGGCGCGGGGGGCCTTGAAGACCCTGCCGAAGAACGATCTGCGGGAGATGTTCGACGATCTCGCCGATTACGTCGTCGCGCGGATCAGGTAACCGCGACCACCGCCCACCACCCCGGATGGGCGGCCGCTATTGTCGAGACCGCATCGGCCGCCTGATCGTCGTCATCGAAGATCGCAAAGCAGGTCGCCCCCGAGCCCGACATCCGAGCGATGCGGCACCCCGGCTCGGCGCGGAGCGCATCGAGCACTTCCGCGATCACCGGCGCGACCGCGATGGCAGGGGCTTCGAGGTCGTTACGCTGGGCAGCGAGCCAGTCGGGAAACTCGTTGTAGATCTGCTCCATGATCGGCTCGTCCATCGGCGGGTTATCGGGCTTGCGGAGGCCGGCGAAGACGGCGCGCGTGGAAACGGGAACGCCTGGGTTGACCAGCACCATCGGCCAGGACATGCGCCCGTCAAGCGGCGACAGGCGCTCCCCAACTCCTTGCATGCGTACCATGCCCCACATCAGGCAGACGGGCACATCCGCGCCCAGGGTCAGCAGGGCGTCGGTCGCGGGAAGCGGCACGTTATGGAGATCGGTCAACGCCTCGATGGCGGCCGCCGCATCTGCCGAACCGCCACCGATGCCGGAGGCGACGGGCAGGTTTTTTTCGAGCGTGATGGACGCGGTGACCCCCAAAAGGGCGGCGGCACGCAGCACGAGGTTGTCTGCCCCTCTCGGCACGTCGCGGGCAAACGGGCCGGTCACCCCCAGCGACGTCTCGGCAGCCTTGGTAACGCTCACCCGGTCGCCGATGCCGGCAAAGCACACAAGGCTGTCGAGCGTATGGTACCCGTCGGCCCGGCGGCCAGTGACATGGAGCGTGAGGTTGATTTTCGCCGGCGCGAATACCTCAACCGTCGTCATTGGCGAGGCGAAGAGGCGGCGCCCCCTCTTCTTCCAGCACCACGTCGAGCCCGACCTCGAGCTTGCGGCGGATGCGCTCCGCCTCCTCCTCTTCGGGCTCGAACCAAAGCGCCCGGTGCCACTGGAACTCCGCCTCGCGCTCGCGGCCCACGGCCCAGTACACATCGCCCAGATGGTCGTTGATGATCGGGTCGACGGGTTCGAGCTCGACGGCCCGTTCCATATGAACCACCGCCTCGTCGTAGCGCCCGAGCCGGTAGAGCGCCCAGCCGAGACTGTCGGTGATGTAGCCCGAATCGGGGCGCGCCGCGACGGCGCGTTCGATGAGGTCAAGGGCCTCTTCCATGTTGGTTTCCAGCTCGACGAAGGAATAGCCGAGGTAGTTCAGCACCTGCGGCTGGTCGGGATTGAGTTCGAGGGCTGTACGGAAGTCGGCCTCGGCGAGCTCCCAACGGTCCTCGCGCTCATGGGTAATGCCCCGGGCGAAATAGACCACCCATTGGGTGGGCAAGGCCTCGCCCATCAGGTCGATGGCTGTGTCGTAGTACGATGTCGCCTCGTCGTAGCGTTCGAGCCGTCGCAGCAGGTCGCCGAGACTGATATGGACTGCGGGGATCGAGCCGTGGGTCCTCGTCAGCTGTCGGAGGACCTCGATCGCGGCCTCGTTATTGCCGGCCAGCTCCAGCGCGCTGGCGCGGCCAAGCTCGGCGGCGTGGTAGGACGGATCGCTCTGGGGAACCATGTCGTAGACTTCGGTCGCCAGGCTGAACTGCTGAAGGTCCTCCAGGAGGTCCGCCGTGAGCAGGATCGCCTCGATATGAGTGGGGCTGAGCGCGAGTGTCAGTCGGCCGTAGAGCAGCGTATAGGCCGGCGACGCCTCGCCGCGAAGCGCAGAGCCGATGGAATAGAGCACCTCGGCCACGCCGTCGGCCGGAGCGGCGACCGCCGTGAAGGGAAGCGTTTCGCCCGCCTCGAGCGCCGCGCGGAGGTCTTCGAGTGCGGGGTCGAGATCGGTCCCGAAGATACCCTCGATGAGGTCCACGGCGGCCGCGTTCTGTTCGATCTGGCTCAGCACGGTGGCATGGGCGACCACCCCGCGGCGGGTAAGGCGCATTTCAGTGCCGGCCTCGCCCGACAGGATGAGTTCTGCCCCCTCGAAATCGCCCGCATAGGCGAGCGCCAGTGCCTTGTGATAGAGCCCGAAGGCCTCGACGCCCGGGTTGTCGGCAACATCGTCGAAGGCGGAGAGCGCCTCGCCCATCCGGCCGGTCCCCACAAGCGCCCAGGCCCGCACCAGCCCGTCGAAGAGGGGCCCCACCGAAAGCCCCGCATCGAGGTCGGCGATGAGCCCCTCCCAGGCCTCACGGCGGGCGGCATCGACCGTCATGACGAGGTTCGCCACCTGGCTCGTGGCACCGGTTTCCTGAAGTCGGCGGGCCACCGGGACGGCGCGCGTCACGTCGCCAAGCCCGACATAGGCGTTAACCGTACTTTCGAGGAGCCCCGGGTTCGAACGGTCGCCCACCAGCGCCCGCGTGTAATACTCCGCCGCCGCAGCGTAATCGGACGAAACACCGGCCGACCGCGCCGCCAGATAGGCGCCGGCGTTGAGTTCGGCGACCGCGGGTGTGGCGGCCAGCGTGAGTGCTAGCAGGGTGGCTCTGAACGTCATCCGATGCTCCGCAAGTGTTGGGTCGCGCGAGGCTAGCCTGCACACGCCCCATGGGCAACCGAACCGGCGCCGCGGTGCCCGATCATGTTTCCGACGTCAACGATCCCTTACATATTGGGGTAATTCGGCCCGTCCCCGCCCTGGGGCACGGTCCAGGTGATGTTCTGGGTCGGGTCCTTGATGTCGCAGGTCTTGCAGTGGACGCAGTTCTGGAAATTGATCTGGAACCGCGTCTCGTCGCCTTCGCCGACATATTCGTAGACCCCTGCGGGGCAATAGCGCGCCGACGGCCCGCCATAGTCTCCAAGCTCGACCGGAACGGGCAGGTCCGGGTCGGCGAGATTCAGATGCGCCGGCTGGCTCTCCTCATGATTGGTGAAGGAATAGGAGACATTGGTGAGCCGGTCGAACGACAGAACCCCGTCGGGCTTGGGATAGTCGATAGGCTTGTGCTTTCCGGCCTTGCCCGTCGCCGCCGCATCCGTTTTGCCGTGCTTCAGCGTGCCGAGAATCGACAGGCCGATCTGGTTCGTCCACATGTCGATCCCGCCGACTGTCAGGGACGCGAGAAGACCGTTGTTCGACCAAAGCGGTTTGACGTTGCGCACCCGCTTGAGGTCCCGACCTACCGGCCCTTCGCGAAGCTCTCGGTCATAGCCGGCCAGGTCGTCCGTCGAACCGGCCTTGATCGCATCATGGGCGTGTTCGGCCGCAGCGATCCCCGAGAGCATCGCATTGTGATTGCCCTTGATGCGCGGGACATTCACGAGCCCCACCGAACAGCCAAGGAGCGCACCGCCGGGAAATGCCGCTTTCGGCATCGACTGGAAGCCGCCTTCGGAAATCGCGCGGGCCCCGTAGGCGATGCGTTTTCCCCCCTTCAGGAGGTCGGCCACCATCGGGTGATGCTTGAACCGCTGAAACTCCATGTAGGGGTAGAGATGCGGGTTCTCGTAGTTGAGATGCACCACGAAGCCGACATAGACTTGGTTGTTGTCGAGGTGGTAGATGAAGCTCCCGCCACCGGCGTTCGATCCCAGTGGCCAGCCCATCGTATGGGTCACCGTGCCGGGGCGGTGTTTCTCGGGGTCAATCTCCCAGAGTTCCTTCATGCCGAGGCCGTACTTTTGCGGCTCCGCGTCGGCATCGAGGGCGTATTTCGCGATCACCTGTTTCGAAAGCGAGCCGCGGACGCCCTCGGCAAGCATCACGTACTTGCCGCGGAGCTCCATGCCCGGCTCGTAGCCGTCGCCGATGGAACCGTCGGGGTTCCGCCCGAACTCCCCCGCGATCACGCCGGCCACCCGGTCGCCATCGAGGACGAGTTCGGAGCACGACATGCCGGGGAAGATCTCCACCCCCAGAGCCTCGGCCTCACCGGCCATCCAGCGGCAGACGTTGCCCATCGAGACGATGTAGGTGCCGTGGTTCGACATCAGCGGCGGCATCAGAGCGGTGGGGATGCGCAGGGCGCCGGCCTCGCCCAGCATGAAAAAGTTGTCCGACGTCACTGGGACATCGACGGGGGCACCCCTCTTCCTCCAGTCGGGGAGCAGCGCATCGAGGCCGGACGTGTCGAGTACCGCACCCGACAGGATATGCGCGCCGACCTCGGACCCCTTTTCGAGGACGACGACATCGAGGTCGGGGTCGAGCTGCTTCAGACGGATCGCGGCGGACAGGCCTGCAGGCCCTGCACCGACAATCACCACGTCGTAGTCCATCGATTCGCGTGTCACTTCGGCCATGCCGTCCTCGCCTTGCCGGAAATCGCGCGGACGCTAGCCGGGCGGTATCTGAGGGTCAACGCTCCGGCAGGTTTCGGCGGGGGTCTGACGCAACGAAACCGGGACTTGCCGGGCGCCTTGATTTTTGATTGTGTCACACGACCCTACCGAACCCACGGTTTTACCCCATGGACAAAATTCCTTTGACCCGCGCGGGCCAGACCGCGCTCTCTGAAGAATTGAAGCAACTCAAAACGGTCGAGCGGCCCACCGTGATCAAGGCGATTGCCGAGGCCCGCGAGCATGGCGATCTGTCGGAGAATGCCGAGTACCATGCCGCGCGCGAGAAGCAGAGCTTTATCGAGGGCCGGGTCAAGGAGCTCGAAGGTATCCTTTCGTTGGCCGATGTCATCGACCCCGCGAAGCTCTCCGGCGCAATCAAGTTCGGTGCCACCGTCCGGCTTGTCGACGAGGACACCGAGGAGGAAAAGACTTATCAAATCGTCGGCGAGCCGGAGGCGGATATCGAAGCTGGCCGGCTCAATGTCAGATCCCCCCTGGCCCGCGCCCTGATCGGCAAGGAGGAAGGCGACAGCGTCGAGGTGCGGACACCGGGCGGCGAGAAATCCTACGAAGTGCTCAAGGTCGAGTTCGTCTAACGCGGAGGCCCATCGTGGCGGAAGACAGCGGCAAGTCGGGCTTCCGGCTTGGGGTATTCGACGGCGGCGTGGAGCGGGCCGGACTCCGGCCGGGCGAGGCGCTGGCGCTCGGTCTCGCCGCGCTCTGGGGCGTGCTGGCCCTTCTCTACCTCGCCTCCGCCGCCGGCCCCGATACCGGTCCAGATCCGCTGCGGCGTCTGATGGCGGTGCTGGTGATCTTCCTTCCGGCCGGCCTCGTATGGCTCGCGGTGTCCATGCGTCAGACCGCGCGCGACGTCGAGGCCCAGGGCAATGCGCTGCAAGCCGCGCTCGATCAGTTCCGCAAGGCCGAGGCCCAGAGGTCGCAGAGTTCGATCGTCGGGCTTCGACCCGCGACCGCCGCCGCCCGGCCCGGTCCGGAAACGGGACCGCCGGTGCCACCGGCAGGGCGAAGCGGAACCCGCGCCTTCGCGACGCCCGCGCCGCCGCCGGAGCCCGATGGCGACCGACCGGATGCCGCGCCGGGTCTCTTCGCCGAACCGGCCCCCGACCCTCTGCCGCTCGATGTCTTCATCCGCGCGCTGCATTTTCCCGAGACGGCCGAGGACGCCGCGGGGTTCGAAGCGCTGCGCCGCGGTCTCCGCCATCCGACATCGGGCAAGGTCGTTCAGGCCGCTCAGGACATGCTGACCGCCCTGTCGCAGGACGGCATCTACATGGACGACCTGATCCCCGACCGCGCCAAGCCCGAGACCTGGCGGCGGTTCGCCAAGGGCGAGCGCGGCCGGGTGGTTTCCGAACTCGGCGGAATCCGCGACCGTGCCGCGCTTGCGCTTTCGGCCCGGCGGATGCGCGAGGAACCGATCTTCCGCGACACCGCGCACCATTTCCTGCGGTCCTTCGACCAGACGCTGGTGCGGATCGAACCCGAGGCGACGGACGCGGAACTCGCCCGTCTGTCGGAAACCCGGTCCGCCCGTGCCTTCATGCTGATCGGGCGCGTCACGGGGATGTTCGACTGAGGCGATATCCGCTCAGAACCCGAAGCCCGCATAGGGCAGATAGCGCACCGGATCGCCAGGCCGGATATGCGCCGCGCCGTCGGCTAGTTCCACGAGACCCTGGGCCCAGGAAAGCCCCGAAATCCGGCCCGACCCTTCCGAGGCGAAGACCTCCGCCGCGCCGTCGCCAGTCAGACGGGCGCGCAAAAACTCCCGGCGTCCGGGTTTCTTGCGCTTCTCGAAGGCAGCCGGGACGGTGACGGCGAAAGGCTCGGTCCAGCCCTCGCCGGAGAGCACGCCGACGGCGGGTCGCGCGAAAACGAGGGCGCAAACGAGGGCCGCCACCGGGTTGCCGGGCAAACCCATCACCGGCACCCCATCCCACATCGCAAGCGCCAGCGGGCGGCCCGGCTTCAGTGCAATACGCCAGGACGTGAGGTGACCTTCGGCCGCGAGGATCGCCGAGACATGGTCCTCGTCGCCCGCCGACGCCCCGCCGGAGGTCAGAATCAGATCGGCCTCCGCCGCGCCCCGGTCGAGGGCGGCGCGGACGGCGCCGCGGTCGTCTCGCGCGTGACCGAGATCGACCGGCGTGGCGCCCCAGGCCCGGGCCAGTGCGAGAAGCATCGGGCGGTTGGCATCGAAGGTGCGGGCGGGGTCGTCCGTCGCTCCCGGGCCGGCCAGTTCGTCGCCGGTCGAGAGAACCGCGATGCGCAAGGGGTGGCAGACCTCGACCTTCGCCGTTCCGGTCGCCGCCAGAAGGGCGAGGTCGGGGGGTCTCAGGCGACAGCCTGCCCGCAGGATATCGGCGCCGGCGGCCACATCCTCGCCAGCAGCACGGGTGTTCGCCCCCCGCCGCATCCCCGTCTCGAACGCCACGCGATGCCCGTCGGTCGTCACGTCCTCTTCGAGCACCACGGTGTCCACGCCGTCTGGGATCAGCGCGCCGGTGAGAATGCGGATGGCATGACCGGGCGGCACGGCACCGCGAAACGGCGCTCCGGCGGCGGCACGCCCCTCCAAAAGGGGCAGCGTCGCGTCGCCTTCCCCAAGAGCGTCACGGGCAAACCCGTAACCGTCGACGGCGGCGTTCGCTCCGGGCGGGTTGGCCCGGCGCGCGGTCTGATCCGCGGCCAGGACCCGGCCGAGCGCGGCTTCCAACGGCAGTGTCTGCGTCCCGACGACAGGATGCAGGGCGGCGCGCAAACGGGCGAGCGCCTCGTCGACCGGCGTCCAGTCGACGCCGGGGGGCAGCGCGAAGCAGTCGTTCTTGAGGCGTGGCGGGGTCAGGCGGGACACAACGCGCCTTTCAGGGTTTCCTCCTGGCCGACCCCGAGGATCCAGCCCTCGACCGGCGCCTCAACCGACATCATCGCGGAAAGTTCGCCCGGCGACAGCCGCGAGAGCGCCCGGGCGAGAAGACGCACCTGGGCGCGATCCTTGATCGGGTCGCCCTCGGCGCGCACTGCGCCGGCCAGAAGCGAAGGCCAGATCTCCGCGAAAACAACCGGGCCGCCCGGCTCTTCGAAGGGCCAGACCCGGACATCTGCGCCGAAGCGCGCCCGCAGCCTCGACAGCATTGCCATGCCCGTCATCGCCTGACCGCCGACGGCACCGGCCCCGCCCATCTGCCAGCAGGTGAAGGCGCCGTTCGCTCGCGCCTCGGTGGTGCGCCGTTCGCGCTGCCCGTGACGTCCGTCACGCTCGGCCTTGGTGCGCGGCAGATGCGGGACGTCCACCTTTAGCCCGTTGAACCAGAATGGACCGACACCGGGAAAGCGCGCGTTTAACGCTCCGGCCAGTTGAAAGCGAGTATTGGCCCGCGGTTCGTCTGCAAGATTGTCGGCGTAGAAGTCCCAAAGGTCGAGCGGCGATCCGGGGCCGACGATTGCGGCGCAAAAACCTTCGGGGTAGCCGAAGGGGAAGTCGAAGCCGACCATCAGCCGACGCCCCGCCGCGCATTCGGCTTCGATCAACCCTTCAAGCCAGCGCCCGGCAAGGGACCGGTTGCGGAGGTAGACCGGTTCAGCTTCCGCCCCGCCCCGCACCAACCCCGCCCAGATCGCGTCCTTCCGGGGCCGGGGCCCGGTATCGTTTCCGGCGGACCAATCGATGACGCAAACCGTATCGAACCCCGTCACAGCCCGACCTCCGCAGCAATGAAGTCGGCAATCGACACGGTATCGTCGAGGTTGAAGACAGGACGGCCATAGCCGTCGATGGCCGTATCGGCGGCGATGGCGCGGATTGTGGTGTCGCCAGGCGCGATGAGGTCGTTCCCGGTCTCGGCCCGGAACGCCTCGATCTTGGGGTGCCGGTCGCGCTTGTAGCCCTCGACAAGGAGGAGATCGACTGGCGAAATCCGCGCAATGAGGTCGTCGAGCGCCGGTTCGGGGGCACCGCGCAACTCATGCATCAGGGCGAAGCGGGCCCCCGAGGACAGCAAAACCTCCGTCGCCCCCGCATTGCGGTGACGGAAACTGTCCTTGCCGGGGTGGTCGACGTCGAACGTGTGGTGGGCATGCTTGATCGTGGAGACCGAGCTGCCACGGGCGACGAATTCGGCGACGAGCCGTTCCATGAGGCCGGTCTTGCCTGCGTTCTTCCAGCCGACCACCCCCCAGATCTTCATCCGGCGATCCCCTCGGCAATGGCGAGGTCCTCGGGCGTATTGACGTTGAAGAAGGGGTCGATCTCGCCCGAGGGGAAATCGGCATAGGCCGTACCATGCCGGTCGGTCCAGGCAAGGACCTTGCGGGTGCCCGCTTTGAGCGCATCGCGCAGGTCGTCGCGCAGAGCGACGGGCCAGTAGCCGAAGGTCGGGTGGCGGCCATCAGTTGTGCGCGCAAGTGCGATGGGCGCGTTCGCAGCCGCCGCTTCCAGGCGCCGAACGAGGTCCTCGGGAAAAAACGGCGTGTCCCAGGCGGCGGTTACGATATGGCTCGCACCTTCGTCCGCCGCCCAGTCGAGACCGGCGAGGACGCCGGCGAGTGGCCCCAGAAACCCGTCGACGCTGTCGGCGAGGACCGGCAGGCCCAGCGCGTCGAACCGCGACGGCTCGCCGTTTGCGTTGAGTGCGACGGCCGAAACCTGTGGCCGCAGCCGGGCGATGACGCGGTCGAGGATCGTCTCCTCGCCGAGGCGCAAAAGCCCCTTGTCTGCTCCGCCCATGCGCCGGGCGAGGCCGCCTCCAAGGATCACGCCGGGCGGTATGGTCATTCTGCCGCGCTCTTTCTGCGGTGGCGCCGGTCTTCCTCGGCCACCGACCCCGGGTCGGCATCGCGCAGAAGCCGCTCCTCCCCTGACAGACAGACGAACCGCCGCCCCCGCATCCGCCCGATGAGGGTCAGTCCGACCTCCCGGGCGATCTCCACCCCCCAGGCGGTGAACCCCGAGCGCGACGCGAGCACCGGAATGCCCATAAGCGCGGTCTTGATGACCATCTCCGACGTCAGGCGGCCGGTGGTGTAAAGTATCTTATCGTCCGGCGCGACGCTTTCGGAAAGCATCCAGCCGGCGATCTTGTCCACCGCGTTATGGCGCCCGACGTCTTCCATATAGACCAACGGGCGGTCCTCTCGGCACAAGACCGTCCCGTGGATCGCACCGGCTTCAAGATAGAGCGACGGGGTGCGGTTGATGGTGTCGGCAAGGGTGTATAGCCAGGACGTGCGAACCTCCGTTGCCGGCAGGGTCAGCCCGTCGAGCCCCTCCATCATGTCGCCGAAGACCGTCCCCACCGCACAGCCCGAGGTGCGGGTCTTCTTCTTCAGCTTCTCTTCGTAGCTTGTCGCGCCATCGGTCCGCACCACGACGGTTTCGAGGTCGTCGTCGTAGTCGACGCCGGTCACCGCCTCGTCGTCGCGCAGCATCCCCTGGTTCTTCAGAAACCCCAGCGCCAGATATTCGGGGTAGTCCCCGATGGTCATTGCGGTAACGATCTCCTGACCGTTGAGAAAGATTGTGAGCGGGCGTTCCTCGACCACTGAAATCGGGGCCTCGGCGCCGGTCTGGTCCGTCCCGGTCACGGCGCGGGTCAGCCCCGCGCGCCCCGGATCGGGGGCGATGAGGTAGTGACCCGGACCGTCGCGACGCGCCATTTGAACCCTCTGTTGATCCACGCTATCGGAACCCGGTCCTTACTCTAGGCGCTGGTCATGGCATCCACCACACGAAAATCTCCCTACTGGCGGGGGGTCCGCGACGGGATGCCCTATCTTATCGTGATCGGCCCCTTCGCTTTGCTCTTCGGCGTGGTGGCGACCGAAGCGGGGTTCTCCGTCGCCCAGACCATGGGTTTCACGGTGCTCGTCATCGCCGGCGCTGCGCAGTTCACCGCCGTCCAGCTTCTGTCGGAGAATGCGCCGGTCTGGGTCGTGCTGACCGCCTCGCTCGGGGTCAACCTCAGGATGGCGATGTACTCGGCCAGCCTCACACCCCATCTCGGAGCGGCCCCGCTCTGGCAGCGCGCGCTTGTGGCCTATCTAAACGTCGATCAGAGCTTTGCGACAGCGAGCCTCACCTATGAGCGCGAGCCACAGATGGCAGTGTCCGACAAGGTCGCGTACTTTCTCGGGGTAATGAGCCACATGGCGCCGGTCTGGTACCTCTTCACCTGGATCGGCGCCGTGGCCGGTGCCGCCATCCCGCCCGAATTCGCGCTCGATTTTGCACTGCCGATCACGTTTCTGGCCCTCGTCGCCCCGGCGGTCCGGACGCTCGCGCATCTCGCCGCAGCGGTGGTGGCGGTGCTCGCAGCCCTCCTCGCCGCAGGCCTGCCCCCTGGCACGGGCATCCTTCTTGCGGGGCTTCTCGGCATGGTCACCGGTGCCGAAACCGAGCGGCGGATGGAGCGACGGCGATGACGGTCGGAAGCGGAACGATCTGGCTCGTCATCGGCCTTCTCGGGATTGGCACGTTCCTCCTGAGATTTTCCTTTTTGGGGCTCGTCGGCGACAGGAGGTTGCCGGCCTGGGTGCTGCGGCACCTGCGTTACACCCCTGTCGCCTTCCTACCGGCCATCGCCGCGCCGCTGGTTCTTTGGCCGGCGGCAACCGACGGCATGCCGGACCCCGCACGACTGGCGGCCGCCGGTGTGACGCTGGCGGTTGGCTTTCTGTCGAAGAATGTCCTTCTCGCGATCGTCGCGGGGCTTTTCGCCCTCTATGGCGGTCTCGCAGTTCTGCCGGGCTGAACGGCGGCGGGCACCACGACGGAGGCAACCGCTTAAGGCGTTTCCGGCGCATTTGGCGGACATTCGTTGCTCCGCCCATCGCAAGAAACGCGAGCGTCCCGGGCTTGCCCCCGCCTGCCCCCGGATCACGTCCGGGGCATGTTGCGAGATGACCTGTGAATGCAAAGCGTAAACGACCGCGCCACGCGAAAGGCCAACGAGCCGGCCCAACCGATCCCTGCGCTAGTTCGCCGGCGTCAGCCCCATCGCCGCCAGTTCCTCGCGGGCCCGGATCAGCACCCCGTGGTTTTCGTCCGCATCGTCATCGGTGATCCGGCGGACGGTCGCGCCAGGCTGGGCCCGGAACGCCCGGGACGCTGCGTTGGGGAAGAACGTGACTGGCACCGACCGGAACCGCGGCAGCGTGTTGAGAACCCGGGTGACGGCAAGCGAACACTGCGCCTTCGGCACCGCACCATAGGCCTCCACCGCCCCGATCAGCGCGTCCGCCTCGGCCCGGCTGACGGCAATCTCGGCGATCTCGACATTGTAGGTCTCGCGCGCGTGATAGTCGATGTAGACCTTCTCGACGTCCTCGGTGATCCCGTAATGGACGTCGTTGCGCTCCGGCGCCCGTGGATGACCGAACGTGCCGGCCGGATCGAAAAGCACCCGCTCGCGTCCCGAGATCATCAGACCGGCATGGGCGCCGCCGCCCGTGGCGGTGGACTGGACGGTGAAAAGCGTGACCTTGGCCGGCCCGGCATGTTTGAACCTTGCGGCCTCGACGGCGGGTTGCGGGGCCCAGACCGGCTCGGCCGGCCCGCCACAGGCCGCAAGAACCAGCGGCAGAACAAAAAGGGCGAGGAGGCGGCTCAGCCCGCGCACCCCGGGGTGTCCTCAGGTTCCGGTGATCGCGAGAAGGATAAGCACCACGATGATGACAATGGTGCCGTTGACCACCCAGCGCATGAAGCCTTCGAAGGTCTTTTCCTGCGTCTCGATGTTCATCTTACCGATTTCGTGCTTTTCCTCGGCCATCTCGCCCGGTTCCCTGTTCCAACGCCCTGCCATTTAACCCGAAACCCCCGCCCTGTCACCCGAACCGGTCGGGCCAAACGGTCGCGGGGCTCAGCCGTCGTCAAGCGCTTCGGCCAGCCGAAATCCGATCCGGCGCGGCTCGGCGTCGGGCGTCGGCTTCGGAACTGCGCGGAGCATCACGTTGAGTTGCGACACATGCTGGACGAGCTGAGTACGCGCGCCTGTCTGGTCGGAGCCGTAGAAAGTCACGATATCGGGGTCGAAATACCCTATGCCCTCGATCCGGAGGACACCCGCCCCGGTATCGGTGAAGCCCATGGCCACTTCCTGATCGCCGTCCAGCCGCGCCTCGAAGTTCTGGATGTAGAGGATCAGTCGCTCATAGGCCCACTCGGCGGGGCTTTTCTGGGCGACAGGCTTTTTCCTCACCTCTTCGGGCAACGGCGCGTTTTCCGGTGTATCGACCTCCATGGGGTCGGTGTGAGCCGCCCGGCCACCGCAATCCTCTGTCCTCTCAGCCATCGCCCTTGTCCTTTGCTGCCTGCCACACCCAGGCGCCGTCGCCGCGCCGGGTTCGCGTAACCCGTCCCGTATGCCAGAGCGAAAGGCAATGGGCGACCGCCTCGACAAGGGCGAGCGTGTACTCCCCAGGCCCGATCTCCCGGCGATAGAGCGTGGCAAAGCAGTCTGCGGCCGTGTGCGGCTCGGCAAGGAACGCTTCGAGCCGTTCCAGCGCGGAGACATGGTTGTCGATGAGCTGGTCGGCCCGGAGCGGAAGGCCGGTGAAGGGAAGCCCGTGCCCGGGCAATGCAAGCTGGGTATCCGTCAGGTGGGGTCGCAGCGCGCGGTGACTGTCGAGCCAGTCGGCCACCGGGTTAGCCTCGGGCTCGGTGGCATAGACGCCGAGGTTCGGCGAGATCGTCCTGAGGTACTGATCGCCAGCGATCACGAGCTCGCCGTCTTCGCAGAACAGCAAGAGGTGGTCCGGCGCATGGCCCTGACCGAGGCGCACCGTCCAGCGCCGGCCACCGAGGTCGAGCCGCTGGCCCTCCCTGATCTGCGTGAAGCCAAGCGGCATCGGTGCCACGACATCGGCAAAGTTGAAGGGCCGTTCTTCGGCCCGCCGCGCCACCTCGGCCTCCGGCATCCCGGCTGCGCGCCAGAACGCGAGCGTTTCGGCCGGCGGGGCCGACTGTTCGTCGAGGGTCAGCATTCGCGCAAAGAGCCAGGCCGTCCGCGTCGCCAGAAGCTCCACCCCGTGCTCGGTTTGAAACCAACCGGCAAGTCCGACATGATCCGGATGATGGTGGGTCAGGAGCACCCTCCGAAGCGGCGCGGCAGACAGCGGACCGTCGAGAAGCGCAGACCACATCGCCTTGGTTTTTGCGGTCGCAAGGCCTGTGTCGACCACGGTCCAGCCGTCATCGTCCAGGAGCGCGTAGACGTTGATGTGATCGAGCGCCATCGGCAGGGGCAGGCGGACCCAGTAGAGACGTGGGGCGAGTTCCACCGCCTCTCCTGCCCCTGGCGGATGCTCGAATGGGGTACGAGTTACGGCGCTGGCATCGGCGCCGCTCACCCCAGATCGTCCACCGAAAGCGCGAAGAGGTCGTCGACGCCCGCCTGCGCCGCGGCGAGACTGGCGCCCGCGCGCGGCAGGATGCGGGCGACGTAGACCTCGGCCAGCGCCCGCCGCGCAGCCCCGCCCCTGGTCGCGGCCTTGAGATGAAAGTGCCCCCCGAGCACCAGCGCAAAGGCGTTGAGAAAGGCACTCGCGCCGCCGAGCCTGGTCTCGATGCCCTGCGCCAGCATCCATTCGGTGGCTTCGCGGAGCGACTCCGCCCCGCTCCAGACCGATCGGGCCATGTCGGGCACTGGCCGCCGGGCCGTCTCCGCGCCCGTCTCGATCTCGTCGATCAGGCGGAATGCAGCCTCGCCGCCATCGGCCAGCTTGCGGCCCACGAGATCAATCGCCTGGATACCGTTGGTCCCTTCGTAGATTGGCGTGATACGGGCGTCGCGCAGAAAACGCGCCGCTCCGGTGTCCTCGACATAGCCCATCCCGCCGTGAACCTGAATGCCGCTGTCGGCCGTGCGGCACCCGACCTCGGTGCAGTAGCTCTTGGCGATGGGTGTCAGAAACGCCGCCCGGGCGCGCCAGTCGTCGGACCCCGTGGCGTCCGCCTCGTCGATGGCGACGCCGCAGGCGAGCGCGATGGCGCGTGCAGCGAAGATCTCCGCCTTCGCCTCGGCCAGCATCCGGCGGACATCGGGGTGCTCGACGATCGCCCCGGTGCCGCCGACGGCCCCCTGTCGCCGGTCGCGCGCATAGGCCAGGGCGTGCTGATAGGCGGCCTCGGCGAGCCCGATACCCTGCGCGGCGACGCCCAGACGGGCGTTGTTCATCATGGTGAACATCGCCGCCATTCCGCCGTGCTCGGCACCGACGAGCCAGCCCCTGGCCCCTTCGTAGGACATCACCGCCGTGGGCGAGCCGTGCAGCCCGAGCTTCTCCTCAAGACCCAAGACCCGCAACGTGTTCGGTGGGCCGAGGCCCCCGTCGTCGCCCGGAAGAACCTTCGGGACCATGAAGAGGCTGATGCCTCTCGTACCTCCCGGCGCATCCGGGGTGCGCGCGAGAACGAGATGGCACACGTTTTCGACAAGATCGCTGTCGCCCCAGGAGATGTAGATTTTCTGACCGGTCACCGACCACGATCCGTCGGCCTGCGGCTCGGCGCGGGTGGCAAGAGCGCCGACATCGCTCCCGGCCTGCGGTTCCGTGAGGTTCATCGTGCCCGACCATTCGCCCGTAGTGAGCTTCGGCAGGTAGAGTGCTTTCTGGGCCTCCGAGCCGTGATGCTCGAGCGCGTCGATCTGCCCCTGGGTGAGGAGCAGTTTAACCTCGAGCGCGAGGCAGGCCGAGGCGAGGTATTCGTTGACCGCGACGTTGAGGCACTGGGGCAGACCCATCCCGCCCCGCTGGGGAGGAGCGGCCAGCCCGATCCAACCGCCGTCGGAGATCGCCCGGTAGGCCTCGGCGAACCCCTCCGTCGTTCGCACTCGTCCGTTTTCGAGGCGCGCCGGGTCACGGTCTCCGGCGGCGCCGAGCGGCCAAAGCCTTTCAGCCAGACGGCCGGCCTCCCCCAGTATTGCCTCGGTCACGTCGGCGGTGGTGTCGGCAAAACGCTCGGTCCGCTGCAGGGCGGGGTAGCCCACGAGTTCGTTGAGAATGAAACTGGTCTCGCCCGTGGGCGCGGTGTAAGCCATGGCGTCTCACTTCGGCGCTTCGGTCCGGCAGGCGAACACTGTTCGGCGCCGCCAGTGCCCGCAACCTGGACGCAGCGTCACAGCACAAGATGTCCGCCACAATTCTTCTCCAGCCCGACACGGCGGGCATTGCCAGCGCAGCGGACCTCCTGCGCCGGGGCAAACTCGTGGCGTTCCCGACCGAGACGGTTTACGGCCTCGGGGCCGACGCTATGCAGGATCGGGCCGTGGCGGCGATCTACGCCGCAAAGAACCGGCCGCCGTCGAACCCGCTGATCCTCCATGTGGGGTCGCGCCAGGCCGCCGAGGCACTTGCGGTGTTTTCGCCCGAAGCGGTGATGCTGGCCGAAGCCTTCTGGCCCGGCCCGCTTACGCTGGTGCTGCCGCTGAGACCGACTGCCGGGGTTTCGAAGCTCGCCGTTCCCAGCGGGCGGCTGGTCGCACTCCGGGTGCCGGACCAGCCCGTGGCCGCCGCGCTGATCACTGCGGCCGGGCGTCCGCTGGCCGCGCCCTCGGCCAATCCCTCCGGACGGGTCTCGCCGACCGCGGCGGCCCATGTTCTGTCGGGGCTCGGCGGGCGGATCGACGCGATTGTCGACGGCGGCCCCTGTGCGATAGGCCTCGAAAGCACGATCGTGGAACCCGGCGATCCGCCCCGGCTGTTGCGCCCCGGCGGTCTGCCCGCGCGCGAGATCGAGCCGCTCCTCGGCCGCCCGCTCGCGGGCCCTGAGGATCGGGGGGCCCCCGTGGCGCCCGGTCAGCTTGCCTCGCACTACGCGCCCAGCGTCGATCTCAGGCTCGACGCCGGCGCGCCGCGCGCCGGCGAAAGCTACCTCGGCTTCGGCCCCGGCGCAGCAACGCTCAACCTCTCGGAGGGAGGGGACATCAGAGAAGCCGCACAGAACCTCTTCGGTCATCTCCACGCGCTCGACGCGATGGGCCGCCCGATCGCTGTCGCACCGATTCCCGACACCGGTTTCGGGCGGGCGATCAATGACCGCCTACGCCGCGCCGCCGCCCCGAGGGGTTAGGCTTCAGGCACGTCCGGCATCGGACGACAGGCTAAGCGCATCCACCCCGAGGGCTGCGAGTGCCGCCCGCCATTTCTCGGTGTTGTCGGCGCGAAAGACGATATCGTGGGTGGCGTCGGCGGTCAGCCAGCCGTTCTCGGCGATCTCGCTTTCGAGCTGGCCCGGCCCCCAGCCCGCATATCCGAGTGCGACAAGCTGCCGGCTCGGCCCCCGTCCACCGGCGATGTCGGACAGGATGTCGAGCGTCGCGGTCATCCCGATCCCGCCCTCCACTTCGAGCGTGCTGTCGTTCGAGGCGTAGTCCATCGAATGCAGGACGAAGCCGCGCCCGGTTTCAACCGGGCCGCCGAAATGCACCGGTCCGAGCCGGATGTTGGAGGTCACGCGGATGTCGAGCTTCTCCAAAAGCCCGCGAAGCGAGAGGTCGCCGGCGGGCTTGTTGACGATAAGGCCCATCGCCCCGTCCTCCGAATGGGTGCAGAGGTAGACGACGCCGTGCTCGAAACGGGGGTCGCCCATGCCGGGCATGGCGATAAGAAGCTTGCCGGTCAGCGACGGGAGGTCTTGCGGTTTGTCCACAGGCTTCAACGTAGGGTCGAAGGGTGGCCTGCCGCAAGGCTCCGCGCTGTCGCGGCGTCGGCCTTCTCGCCTGAAAGTGATTTTCATTCCTACACCCGGCACCGTAGCTAGACCCCAATGAAACCTGTTGTCGCCTCTCTGCTCACATCGCTCATGGCCTTTGCGGCGCCTTCTGCGACGGCTGAGGTGCCGCATAACGTGGCCACGCTCGAAGTCTTGCCAGGGTGGCGACAGGCGGACGGAACGCATATCGCAGCACTTCGTATCCGGCTCGCGGAGGGGTGGAAGACCTATTGGCGGAGCCCCGGCGACGGCGGTATTCCGCCGCGGCTGTCGCTGGCGCCGTCGGACAACCTGTCGGGCGCCCGCATCGCCTGGCCGGTTCCGGACGTGTTCGACCAGAACGGGCTCCGGTCCATCGGCTACGAAGACGATGTCACCCTGCCGGTCGCCTTCCGCGCGCTCGATGCCGAGGCGCCGATTCGGCTCTCGGGCACTTTGGAGATCGGGGTTTGCGAGGAGGTCTGCATCCCGATGACGCTCTCGCTGTCGTCGCTTCTGCCCGCCGGCGGGCAGGACGATCCCGTGATACGCGCCGCCCTGGCAGACCGACCGATGTCCAGTGCGGAAGCCGGTGTCGGTGCGGTCTACTGCGACATCCGGCCCATCGAAGACGGGCTCGAAGTCTCGGCCCGGGTCGACCTGCCAAGCATCGCCGCCGAGGAAACGGCGGTGCTCGAACTGTCGGACCGCACGGTGTGGATTTCGGAGGCCGACACCCGCCGGACGGGCGGGACGCTCGAAGCGGTGGTGGATATGGTGCCGCAGGAGGGCGCGCCGTTCGCGCTCGACCGGTCCGATATCAGGATCACCGTGATCGGGGACGGCAAGGCGGTCGATATCCGCGGCTGCGGCTGAAGTGTGGCGGGTAGCGGTCGAAGCGGCTCGTCGGGTCTTGGCCTTGAGCGGACGTTCATTCTGCGCGCCCCGACCCCAAGTAACCCGCGTCCCGGGCTTGACCCGGGACCTCGACAGGCCTGGCACTCCGGTGGTTCGGGGCCCCGGATCAAGTCCGGGGCGTGTTTCGCCAAGAGCTGCCGAAGCAAGACCCGAACGTCCACTCAAGGCCCAAAAAAAGGCCGTCCGCGTTTCAATCTAGGCCCATCGCGGCCGGAGCCGGCCGCCGTCTCCGGTACCCGATGGCGGCCACGATCCAAACGATCAGCGCAATCGCCGCCGAGCCGGCGACGAACTGAAGAAAGGCAAGCTCCCGCGCCCGCTCGGGGAACGCGTCGCCGCCGAACATGGGCGCGCCGGTCACGATAGCCGACCCCAAGGTCGCGGCAAACCACACCGCCATGGCAAGCGCCGCGGCGCCATTGGCCAGGCGCAGGCCCGACCGACGGCTGCGGAACGCCCGGAAGGTGGCCGCGCGAAGCCGACCGACATCGTGCTGCATCGCCAGAAGCGCCGGCACCACGAGGAGCACGAGGAACATCCCGAACCCCAGACCGTAAACCAGAGTGATCACCGTCGGTTTGAGGAACTGCGCCTGTTGGGACCCTTCGTAAAGAAGCGGGGTGAGCCCGAGCACGGTGGTCGCCGTGGTCAGGAAGACCGGCCGCAACCGGTCCGCCGCACCGTCGATGATCGACGGAATGAGCCCCCGTTCCTCGGCATATTCGTCCACCGTCGTCACCAGCACGATCGAGTCGTTGATGATGATCCCGACCATCCCGATCATCCCGACGACCGAGAACATCGACAGCGGCACATCCCAGACGGCGTGGCCGTAGATCGTTCCGACAAGGCCGAACGGGATGATCGCCATCACCACGAACGGCCGGGTCCAGCTCGAAAACACCCAGGCAAGGGTCAGGAAGATGCCGGTGAGCGCCAGAAGAAGCCCCAGCATGGCATCGCCGAGGAACTCCCGCTCCTGTTCGGCCAGACCGGCCATCCGTGTAGACACTGAAAACCGTTCTTCCAGCTCGGGCAGGATACGCTCCGCGAGGTCTTCGGTGATCTCCTGCGCCCGGGCCGGATCGTCTTCCGAGACATCGCCAGTGACCGAGACGAGCCGGATACCGTTCTCCCGGCGGATTGTTGAGAACCCAGTGCGGCTTTCGACCGTGACGACATCGGCAAGCGGCACATAGGAGCCGCTCTCGACGCGCATCTGGGTCCGGTCGAGGAAGTCGGCCGTCAGTTCGCCGGAGGGCAGTTCCACCCGCATCGCCGCCGAGCGCGGCCCATCGGGATAGGTCGCCGCCTCGATGCCGTTGAGGCGGTCGCGCAGGACCCGCCCGAGCTCGTCGATGGTGAGCCCCAGGGCCTGACCCTGCGGGGTAAGTTCGAGCACCAGCTCTTCTTTGTCGTAGGCCAGGCTGTCTTCCACCGCCGAGACTTCCGGGTAGATCGCGATCCGGTCCTTCAGCGCCTCAGCCGCGGCTTTGAGGGTCTCGGTCTCGGCCCCGAAGATCTCGACGTCGAGACTGTCGCCGCCCGGTCCGCTGCCCCAGCGGCGGAAGCTGATCGTCTCGACCATCGGGTGCCGGACGATGGCCTCCTGGAGATCGGCGACGAAGGCGAAGGAGGAATAGGGCCTGAGATCGGCGTCGATGAGCTCGATGGCGATGGAGCCGAGCTGGTAGGTTTCTTTCTGATCGGCCCCCGACATCCCGCGCCCGGTGCTGCCGCCCACTTCGGCGAGCACGTAGTCGATGGGGTTGAGCCCGTGTTCGGCCTCGTAGCGGGCGCCGAGTTCTTCCACCGTTGCCTGAAGGCTCCGCATCTGCTCGAACGTGTCCTCGCGCGTTGCCCCGGGCGCCATGGCGAAATTGCCCGACACCGAGCCCTGTTCGGGGGCATTGAAGAACCGCCACTGCACCTCGCCGGTGATGAAGAGCGCCATCTGGGAGGCAAGAATCGCCGTCACCCCGGCCAGCACCGCGTAGCGCGCCCGGATTACGCCCGCCATCAGCGGCCGGAAGAGTTGCTCGCGAACCCAGCGGAAGCCCTTGTTCACCTGCCGGCTCGGCCAGTCGTACCAATGCTCCTTCGCGGTATGCACCAGCGCATGGGCCATGTGGTTCGGCAGGATGAGGAAACACTCGATGAGCGAGGCAATCAGCACCACGATCACGGTGAAGGGGATATCGGCGATGAGATCGCCGAACCGTCCGCCGATGGCAACGAGGCCGAAGAAGGCGATGACGGTGGTGATCGTCGCCGAGAAGACCGGCAGGAACATTCGCCTAGCGGCGCGCTCGGCGGCGGTCTTGGGGTCCTCGCCGAGACGCCGGGCGCGGAAATCGGCGTGTTCACTTACGACGATTGCATCGTCGACGACGATCCCAAGCGTGATGATGAGCGCAAAGAGCGAGATCATGTTGAGGGTGATCCCGGCCGCATACATCAGCGCGATGGCTGCCGTCATCGCCACCGGGATGCCGGCGGCCACCCAGAACGCCGTCCGCGCATTGAGGAAGAAGAAGAGCAGTGCGACGACGAGGCCGAGGCCCATCAGCCCGTTGTCGAGGAGAATGTCGAGGCGCTGCGAAATGAACTCGGCGCGGGCCCGGATGAGGTCGATCCGCGTCCCTTCGGGCAGACCGAGCTCCATCTCTGCGGCGACGTCCTCGACCCGGGACTGGATTTCGATTGCGTCGCCCCTCGGGCTGCGGTCCACCCGGATCGAGACGGCCGGCTGGTCGCCGACGAAATAGGCCCGTTCCCGGTCGGGGCCCTCGACATAGATCGTGGCGACATCGCCCACAGTGAGGTTTCCGCCCCCCGGCTCGGGACGGAGCACGATGGCCGCGATCTCGTCGGCGGAACGTTTTGCGACGCCTGTTCTCACCCGCGCCGAACCGTTGACCTCGCCGGCGGGGTCGGCCTCGGCCTCTTCGGCGATGGCATTTGCGATCTCGCGCATCGTGACGTCGTTCTCGATCAGCGACAGCGAGGTAACCTCGACGATGGTTTCAGGCGCCGCGACGCCCCGGATCGTGGTGCGCGTCACACCGACCGCGAAGAGCCGGGTGACGAATTCGTCGGCATAGCGCCCCAATTGCTCGACACCGATGGGGCCAGTGATCACGACGTCCGTCACGCGGTCCCGCCAGGCGCCGCGCCGGACGACCGGGTCCTCGGCGTCCTCTGGAAGATTGGTGATCGTATCGACGGCAGCGGCCACGTCGTCCGCGGCCCGGGCCATGTCCCAGCCGGGTTCGAACTCGAGCTCGACCGAGGCGCGGCCCTCCCGCGAGGTGGACGAGGTGCTCTCCACGCCCTCGACGGCGATCAGGGCAGGTTCCAGAAGCTGGACGATCCCCGCATCGACGTCTTCCGCCCCCGCCCCGTCCCAGGTCACCGACACCGACACGCTGTCGACGACCACATCGGGGAAGAACTGGGCGCGCATGTTCGGAAACGAGACGACACCCAGCACAACGAGCACAACGAGCAACAGGTTTGCGGCGGTCCGGTGCCGCGCGAAATAGCTCAGCACCCCCCCGGCATAGGACCCGGGCGCGTGCGCCATCTCAGCTGCCCATCCGCGCTTCGATCCGGTTCACGACCTCGGCAGGAACCTCGTCGTTCCGAAGCTGGGTGAGGGTCCGGGCCTTCGCCTCGGCGGGCATCCTGTCGTTGCTCTCGATGAAGGCGACGAGCCGGGCGCGACGTTCGGGGTCGAGCCGCACCATATCTTCGCGCGGCGCGGCGACGGCCCCCGGCCTAAGCGGACGTATCCTGATGCCGGGTCCGAGGAGCGGCGTGCGGGCGGCGACCACCTCACGGCCGGCAAGCTCGTCGGCTCGGACGATCACATCGTCGCCCTGGCGCCGGAGCAGCGCCACCTCTGCCACCTCGAGCCGGTCCTCCTCGCCGAGAACGAGCACTGTGCCGGCAGCGTCCACAGCCGCGGCGGGCAGACGGGCGACGCCGTCGAGGGCGGGCTCTTCCACCAGAACGGTGACGAAATCGCCGGGACGGAACCCCGGCGCATCGTCGAGGCGCGCAAAGAGCAGCCGCCCGGTCTGCCCCTCGGCGACCGACGCGCTCTCGCGGCTGATCGCGCCATTTGCCTGCAAATCGACACCGCCCACATCGATCACTGCCGTCACCGGCGCCCCGATGAGTTCGCCGGTCTCCGACAACAGACGCGCGTATTGCGCGGTCGACACCCGGAATGCGACCTCCAGCGCTTCGGGGTCGATGATGTCGCCGAGGCGTTCGCGGTCCGAAACGAGCCGGCCGGGCACGAGGGATACGTCGGCCAGAAGCCCGGTGAAGGGCGCACGCACAATGGTATCGGCAAGCCGCCGCTCGGCTTCCGCGAGCGCGATTTCGCGCCGCTGGAGCGTGGTGCGCGCCTGATCCACCCGGGCAACCGCGCTCGCCTCGGCCTGGCGCCGCGACAGTTCGGACTGCCGAGCGGAAGAAGCGTTGAGTTCGGCGGTCTCGACGGCGGCTTCGGTCCCCACGCCGCGCTCGGCGAGATCGCGCTGGCGCGTCAGGGCGCGGGCGCGCAGCGCGGATTGTTCCTCGGCCGCGGCCAGTTCGTCCCGCGCGATGACCACGGCACGTTCCGCATCGGCCAGATCGGCCTCGGCCTCGGCCAGATCGGCTTTCGCCGTGTCGCGGGCGGCCTGCGCATCGCGTGGGTCGATTTCGAGCAGAACCTCGCCCTCGGTCACGGCCCCGCCGGTTTCGAAGTTCTCCGACAGCCGGACAACCGCCCCGGCGGCCGAGGCCCGCAGTTCCAGTGTCCGGCGGCTTTGCACCTCACCGAAGCTCTCGAGTTCGGGAACGATCGTCCGGGGTGCAATCTCGACGACATTGGCCGCAAACACACGCTCCCGGGCCGGCCGGTCACGCGGCTCCTCGGCCATCCGGGTCTGGATGGCACTCATCACAGTTGCCCCGGCAAAGGCGAAAAGCCCCAGGGTGGCGGCGAGCAAAAAGAGCCCGATGAGGGATCGCGTCAGAAACCGCATGCCGATTACCTTAACATATAAGCAAGATACTTAGGCGTCGGACCAAATAATCCAACGTCTTAACTCCAACGTCAGCCGCCGTTACTTCCGCCGCAGATGCTCCTCGAGGCGCGGCAGGATCTCCACGAAATTGCAGGGCCTGTGCCGATAATCGAGCTGAAACGCGAGGATTTCGTCCCAGGCGTCGCGGCAGGCGCCGGGGCTTCCTGGGAGCGCAAAGAGGTAGGTGCCCCCGGCCACACCGCCGCAGGCCCGGGACTGGACAGCCGAGGTGCCGATCTTTGCCATCGAGACATGGGTGAAGACGGTGCCGAAAGCCTCGATCTCCTTTTCGTAGACATCGCGGTGGGCCTCGACCGTCACGTCCCGGCCCGTGAGACCGGTTCCGCCGGTCGTGAGAATGACGTCGATGCTGACATCGGCGATCCAATCCCCGAGCTTCGCGGCGATCAGGTCGCGGTCGTCAGTGACGACGTCACGGGCGGCGAGCCGGTGGCCGGCCTCCTCGATCCGACCGACCAGCGTGTCGCCGGACCGGTCGTCCTCGGGCCGGCGCGTGTCGGAGACCGTCAACACGGCGATCCCAATGGGCACGAATGCGCGGGTTTCATCGATCCGGCTCATCGGTCAACCTCAAACCAGTTCACGCTGGGGCCGAGATTGGCCACCTTCGTCCGGCCGATCTCGCCGCGTTCGCCCCAGCAATCGTGGACATGTCCGCAGAACACGAAATCGGGCTGAAGGCGCGCCACGGCCTCGCGGACGGCCTCGGAGCCTATCGAACCGGCGGCGGCGTGCCGGTCTGCCACGCCCTTTGGCGGGGAATGGGAGATCAGGATGTCGATGCTTACAAACCCCGCCAGCATTTCTGCCGCTTCGTCCTCAGACATGTCGAAAGAGTGCCACGGAAGCGGCGGCAGCGGCGGGATCGCACAACCGATGCCCGCGATGCGGAGGCCGGCCACGTCGGCGGTCTCGCCGTGGAGTACGCGGGCCGTCGTCGCCCCCCGGAGCGCCGTCTCGGTTTCGTTGTTGCCCGGAACGAGTACGGATTTCGCCGCGATGGGCTCAAGGGCTGTCATCGTTTTCTCAAGGCCCTCGTGGTTCTGCGCAAAATCGCCGGCCCCGACCACGATATCGGCGTCGGCGGCGGCATCGACGATGGCCGCAGCGGCGGCGAGGTCGCAGTGGAGGTCGGAATAGGCGAGTATGCGCATCACGGGGTTCTCAGTCGGGCCTGAAGGTCGAGAAGGTCTGCCCAGGTCTCACGCTTGGCGCTGTCGGTACGCAGCAGATAGGCGGGGTGGAACATCGGCAGCACGGGGCGACCGAGCGCCGTCGCCCAGTTGCCCCGGAGACGGGTGATGCCGCGCTTGCCGAGAAGCGCCGAGCAGGCGTGGTTGCCCATGGCAATGAGCAGATCGGGGGCTGCGAGTTCGACATGGCGCTCGACGAACGGAAGAAGCATCGTGATCTCCTCGGGCTTGGGATCACGGTTCTGCGGCGGGCGCCATGGCAGGACATTGGTGATGTAGAGCGCCCGGGCCGGCTCGGGGGTGTCGCGCGACAAACCTATGGCGGCAAACATACGGTCGAGGAGCTGCCCCGCGCGCCCGACGAAAGGTTTGCCCTGGATGTCCTCGTCCCGTCCCGGCGCCTCGCCAACGATCATGACTCGCGCGCCCGGGCGGCCATCGGAAAATACCAGGTTTCGCGCCCCGCGTTTGAGTTCGCAGTGCTCGAACTGTGCCAGCGCCGCCTTAAGGCCGGCAAGGTCGCCGGCCGCCGCGGCCAGGACCCGGGCTTCGGCCACCGGGTCGATCTGCGGCGCCTGCCGTTCGGGTGCCGGCGGCGCGGCCTTCGCCGCCGCCGCGACGGGCCGGGTCTTCGCCAGCTCATACCGGTCCACCGGCGCATCGCCGATCGCCTCGGTCGCCCCGAGCTCGATCTGCCATTCCAGCAATTGAAGCGCCTCGGCCCTATCCATCCAACCGTCATAGGCGGCGGCGCGGGCCCGGTAAACCTTGTCGGGGCTCCGGGCGCTCCCTATAACCGCGCTTGGCGCCGGCCCGAAGGAAAACCATGGCACTCAGAGGACCGCATCTTCTCGGGATCGAGCCGCTGGCGCCGGGCGAGATCACCGCGATTCTCGACCTCGCCGAGACCTATGTGACGCTCAATCGCCAGCCCGACAAACACGGCGACGCCCTCGCCGGGCTCACCCAGATCAACATGTTCTTCGAGGCCTCGACCCGCACCCAGGCGAGCTTCGAGATTGCCGGCAAGCGGCTCGGAGCGGATGTGATGAACATGGGTGTCGCCGCCTCCTCGGTGAAGAAGGGCGAGACGCTGATCGACACCGCGATGACGCTCAACGCGATGCATCCCGATCTTCTGGTGGTGCGCCATCCCCATTCGGGGGCGGTGAACCTTCTCGCCGAGAAGGTGACCTGCTCGGTCCTGAACGCTGGGGACGGCCGCCACGAACACCCCACCCAGGCGCTCCTCGATGCGCTGACGATCCGCCGCGCCAAGGGGCGGCTTCACCGGCTGACGGTGGCGATCTGCGGCGATATCGCTCATTCCCGCGTGGCGCGGTCGAACATCCTGCTTTTGGGCAGGATGGAAAGCCGGGTGCGGCTCGTCGGGCCGCCGACGCTGATCCCGGCAGGCGCGGCTGAATGGGGCGTCGAGGTCACCGACCGGATGGAGGAGGGCCTCGACGGGGCGGACGTGGTGATGATGCTCAGGCTTCAGAAAGAACGGATGGATGGCGGGTTCATCCCGTCGGAGCGGGAGTATTATCACCGTTTCGGGCTCGACGCCGAAAAGCTTGCCCTGGCAAAGCCGGACGCCATCGTGATGCACCCCGGTCCGATGAACCGGGGCGTGGAGATCGACGGGACGCTCGCCGACGACATCAACCGCTCGGTGATCCAGGACCAGGTGGAGATGGGGGTCGCGGTGCGGATGGCAGCGATGGACCTTCTGGCCCGGGCCCGGAAGGCCCGGCCCCGCGAGGTGATGGCGTGAACCCGCAAACTGAAATGCACGAAGCCGCCTTCTGTGGCTTGGCCTCCGGCGGGCGTGTTTTTGGAACGAAGAAGGACGCCCCGGGATGAGCCGGATTGAGGTTCGGCCGGGTGAGGTGGTCGTGCTGGCATGGGACGGCCATGTGCCAGAAGGGACGGAGGTTCTGGCCGCGCTCGACGTCAAGGGCGATCCCGCGCGGCTCGACATCTTCCCGGCGGCGAAGATCGCCCCGGTTGGTCTCGACGCGTTTCTTGCCGAGGGCCACGGTATTGCGGCCGCCGATCTTGTGCCGTTCAAGACGGAGCTCGACGGTCTGAAAGGCACCGTCGTCGTACTGCCGGCCCGCGCGCTGTCGGACGGCCGGGTGACGCTCGCCCTCGCCCCTCCGGCCCGGCATGTCGCGACCTTCCGCGAAGCGGCCGCAGAGATCGCCGCGCCGCTGCCCATTGAGACCGAAAGCGCGAAAGGCAGCCTCGGGGCGCCGTCGGGCCCCGCGCCGAAGAGCGATGCGCGGGTCGGCGGGATGGTGGCCGCCATCGTCCTCGTCTTTCTGGCGATCTTCGTCACCGTCTTTGTGCTCATGGGGGGCTGAGTGATGCGGGTGGTGTTTCGGAACGCGCGCTTGATCGACCCCGAGGCCGGGGAGGTGCGCGACGGGGCTCTCCTTGTCGAGGATGGCGCCATCGCCGCCCTCGGCGACGCCGAGCCCGCCGGCGCCGAGATCGTCGATTGCGGCGGGCTCTGCCTCGCTCCGGGAATCGTCGATATCGGGGTCAAGGTGTCCGAGCCCGGGGAACGGCACAAGGAGAGCTTCCGGAGCGCCGGCGCGGCGGCCGCAAGGGGGGGCGTGACGACGATGGTCACCCGACCCGACACCGAACCCGCCATCGACACGCCCGAAACGCTCGAATTCGTCCGCCGCCGGGCGAACGAGGCCGCGCCCGTGCGGGTCATGCCGATGGCCGCGCTCACGAAGGGCCGGGCAGGCCGCGAGATGGTCGAGATCGGGTTCCTGCAGGACGCCGGCGCGGTGGCCTTCACCGATTGCGACCGGGTGGTGGAGAACACCAAGGTCTTCTCCCGGGCGCTCACCTATGCCCGCTCGCTCGGCGCGCTCGTCATCGGCCACCCCCAGGAGCCGGGGCTGTCGGCCGGGGCGGCGGCCACGTCTGGCAAGTTCGCCTCCCTGAAGGGGCTCCCGGCGGTCTCGCCCATGGCCGAGCGGCTCGGGCTCGACCGCGACCTCGGCCTCGTGGAGATGACCGGCGCGGCCTATCACGCCGACCAGGTGACGACGGCGCGGGGCCTCGAACGCCTGGCCCGGGCCAAGGCGGCCGGACTCGACGTGACCGCCGGCATCTCGATTCATCACCTGACGCTCAACGAATTCGACGTCGGCGATTACCGGACCTTCTTCAAGGTAAAACCGCCGCTCAGGTCCGAGACCGACCGGGTGGCCGCCGTCGAGGCCGTCGCGACCGGGCTCATCGATGTCATCTCTTCAATGCACACACCCCAATCGGAGGAGGAAAAGCGGCGGCCCTTCGAGGAGGCCGCTTCCGGCGCTGTCGCGCTTGAAACCCTGCTGCCGGCGGCACTCAGGCTCCATCACGCCGGGGCCGTAGACCTGCCAGGCCTCTTCCGCGCGCTGGCCCTGAACCCCGCCCGCCGGCTCGGGTTGCCAAACGGCCGGCTCGCGGCGGGGGCTCCCGCCGATCTGGTGCTCTTCGACCCCGACGCGCCTTTCGTGCTCGACCGCTGGGCGCTGGCCTCGAAGTCGAAGAACACCCCGTTCGACGGGGCGCGGATGCAGGGCCGGGTGACAGGCACCTGGGTCGGCGGCAAGCGGGTGTTCGGCTGATGGAGACGATGACTTTTCTGGGCCTCGCGGGTCTCGCGCTCGGCGCCTATCTTCTCGGCGCGGTGCCGTTCGGGCTGATCGTGGCCAAGGCCATGGGGCTCGGCGACCCCCGCGAGATCGGCTCTGGCAATATCGGAGCGACCAACGTGCTGCGCACCGGCTCGAAGACCGCCGGGGGGCTGACGCTTCTCCTCGACGCGCTCAAGGGGCTCGCTGCCGTTGTCGCGGGGCGGATGCTCTTCGGCGACGGCGGGGCGATGCTCGGCGGGCTTGCGGCCTTCCTGGGCCATCTCTATCCGGTCTGGCTCCGGTTCCGCGGCGGCAAGGGCGTGGCAACCTTCTTCGGTGTGCTCTTCGGGCTCGCCTGGCCCTTGGGCCTCGCCGCCGGCGCCACCTGGGTCGCCACCGCAAGGCTCTCGGGCATGTCCTCGGCCGGCGCGCTTGCAGCCTCCGGCTTGGCCCCACTCCTCGGGCTGGTCCTCGGCCCGCCAGGCGTCTTTCCCCTGCTCGTCCTTCTCGCCGTCTTGATCTGGCTCAGGCACCACGCCAACATCCGGCGTATCATTGCAGGCCGCGAACCGAAGATCGGCGATGGCCGAAAGGATGGGACCCAATGACATTTCAAGACGCAATCCGCATTTGCTTTTCCAAGTACATCGAGATCTCGGGCCGCGCGCAGCGAGCGGAGTTCTGGTGGTGGGTGTTGTTCATTCTCGCCGGGAACCTTCTCTTCAGCTTTGTCGATGGGGCGCTCTTCGGCACCGGTGACGGCAGCATCCGCGGCCTCGGCGGCCTGTTCGGACTTGCGACGTTGCTACCGTCGATCTGCGTTGCCGGTCGGAGATTGCACGACCGGGACATGAGCGCTTGGTGGCTGCTTTTGTGGCTCATCCCGCTGGTGGGATGGCTCATCATCCTGATCATCTGTGCGCTGGAAGGCACCAAAGGCGCGAACCGATTCGGCCCGGATCCGCTGGGTGATGTCGCCACGCCAACCGTTGCGGGCGCTGGGGGCGACGGGCCCTCGTGAGCGTCGACCCTGGGTTTCTCGCCAAATTCGACAGCCTGCCCGTCGGCGGTTATGGCGGCACCGCCTATGGCAAGCGCTGGCGGGTGACGAAGACCGTCATGGCCGGCGGACGGTCGCAGAAACTCGAAGCCGAGGAACTGGGCGGAACGGGATATGTCTCGATGAACCTCTACCGGCTGGCCGGGGGAGCGGCGATTCTCAAACCCTGCGAGATGCCCGAAGACGAGGTGCTGTCGTTTTTGGCCGCGCTCAACATCGATTAGGCGCTGCTGGGCTTTGCTGTCGCGCTTGACAATGCACGGCGTTCTGGTATTTCTGTCATAACAGAAATTTTAGAAGTGCACGAAGCCAATGAACCTGACGCCCGCCATGCAGGACTTCATCCTCCACTGGGGAGAGATGGGTGCTAAATGGGGCACCAACCGCTCGGTGGCGCAAATCCATGCGCTCCTGCACGTGATGGATCGCCCACTCACCGCCGACGAGATCGCCGAAACCCTGAACCTCGCCCGTTCGAATGTCTCGACTGGGCTGAAGGAACTCCAAAGCTGGGGCCTTGTCAGTTCCCGCCGCGAGCTCGGCGACCGGCGGGACCATTTCACCTCCATCCGCGACATGCACGAGCTTGTGCTCATCGTGATCCGCGAGCGCCGGGAGCGCGAATACGCCCCGACCCTGGCAGCCCTGAAGCGCGTCGCGGCGGAGGCCGAGGAAGACGGCACGCCCGCGGCCAACAAGGCCCGCATCGCCGAGACGCTGGAGACGATGCAGCTCTTCGACGATTGGTATCAGGATGTGATGCGCCTCCCTCGCTCGGTGCACCGGATGGCGCTGAATATGGGGTCGAAGATCACCCGGTTCCTGCCGAAATCCGACTAGACTTTTTTTGCGCTGGAGTTTCTCTTATGACAGAAACAACGGAAATTTCCAAAACGCGACAGCCCGTCGACCCGCTCGCCTTCGGTCTCGCCCGTCTGGGTCTTTTTGCGCCGCTCCCCACCCCGGCCCCCCCGCTACGCCCAATCCATCTGAACGGTTCCGTCATGTCCCGGCGCCCCGCACGACCCCGCCCGATCTACGCCATCGACCCCGTGGCCTTCCTCATCGCCCTGCCCGGCACCCTGGCGCTCTTCGCCGCGCCTGCCGGTCTGGCCGCCGGGCTCGAGCCCTTCGGCATCGATGACTTCGGGCCACTTCTCGTCCTCGCGGTGCTCGGCGGCGGCGGCGTGGCGATGGGCGGTCCGATCTTTTTGACCGTCGGCGGCCTGAGGCTCTTCTTTCTCCTCCGGCGCGGCGTCGATGACAGCGGCGCAATCGCCGGCCAGGCCTTCGTGACGAACCTGCTTCTTACCCCTCTTGCCGCCGCCCTGGCAGCTCTCACCGGGCACGGCCAAATGGCCGGGATTGTCCTCTTCTACGGCCTCATGGGTTGCGCCTTCGCGCCGCTCTGGGGTCTCGTCTTCGCCAAGCTCTACCGACGGCTTCGGCGCGATTTCTACGCTATTCCAGTGACATAAAGGAGTAACGCTTATGTCCGACTTTCTTGCCCTCTATCTCTACTTCGGCGTCAGCCTCGCCGCGCTCGCGGCCCTGTCGGCGATGATCCTCCTCATCGGACGGGAACTGGCCGATTGCCCCAGAAAAGGCCCCGCCGTTCAGATCGGCGCCCTCTCCACGGCCACGGGCTATGCCGCCATCGGCCTTGGCGCGTTGGTGCTGATGGCACCGGCCGTCGATCTCTTCGGCGATCGCCCGATCGGGTTCTTCGTCACGCTCGGTGGGGTACTGGTGGCCCTCGGCCTCGGCTTCACCAATGCCGTCGCGATTCTGCGGGGGCTCGCGCGGGATCTCGAACGACCCCCGCCTGCGCCCGCGCCCGCGCCCGCGCCCGCGCCCGCGCCCTGAACAATCGGTTGAAAAAGAAAGGCCCGCCAGTCGGCGGGCCTTCATCGCATTTCGTGGCCGGTTACTCCGCCGGGGTCGCCCCGAAGCCGGCCGTGGCGCCGCCGCCGAGCGGGTCGAGGCCATAGCTGTTGGCACCCTCGGTGCCCTTCTTGACCAAGAAGTAGATCAACACCAGCCAGCCGATCACTGGCACGAAGTTCAGCAGGAGCCACCAGCCCGATTTGTCGATGTCATGCAAACGCCGAAAGCCCAGCGCGATGCCTGGGATGACGACCAAAAGCGAGAAGATCGTCGAAATCGGCGCGAGACCGTTCATCGAGGTCCCGAAGACGATGCCGTCGACCAGCCCAAGGAGAAAGCTGCCGACAAAGCAGAAGAGGAAGAAGTACCAATATTCGGACCGCGAGGCGCGTCCCGAAAGCGTGAAGAAGTTGGCGAAGGCGGATTGAACCGCGCCCATGAACGACATCGCCTGTCCCTTTGCGAAAGTTAACCTTGGGCGAACAAAACCGGCAAAACGGGGCGAAAGATGGGCGCTCGGCGGGCCGAACGGGGGCAGATTTCAATAGCTGTATTCGGAGAAGACCGGGGTGATCTCGCCGGCCCATTCGGTTTCATAACGGCGGATCAACTCGTCGGCGGGGACCTCTCCGCTCTCAACGCTGTCCTTCAGCGCCGACAGAAAATGGGTCTCGTCGGGGATGAGCCCGCCCGCCCCGGGCCGCGCCCGTGCCTGGAGCCCCGCCTCAGCAATGGCCAGCACCTCGCGGGCAAGCTCGGCCATCGCGATGTCGCCGACCCGTGCGTCGAGCGCGTCGACCGAGGCCGCGACCCTCAGCGCCTCCCGGGTCTCGGCGTCCCAGCCCTTCACAAGGTCCCAGGCCGCATCGAGCGCGGTCTCGTCATAGAGAAGACCCACCCAGAGCGCGGGCAGCGCGCAAAGCCGCCGCCAGGGCCCGCCATCGGCCCCGCGCATCTCGATGAAGCGCTTGATGCGGGCCTCGGGGAAGATGGTGGTGAGGTGATCGGCCCAGTCCGACAGCGTCGGCACCTCCCCCGGCAGGGCCGGCAACCGCCCATCGAGAAAGGCGCGGAACGACTGGCCGAGCGCGTCGATATAGCGCCCGTCGCGGTAGACGAAATACATCGGCACATCGAGCGCGTAGTCGACCCAGGCCTCGAAGCCGAAGCCGTCCTCGAAGACAAATGGCAGCATGCCCGTCCGTGCGGGATCGAGGTCGCGCCAGATGCGGCTCCGCCAGGATTTATGCCCGTTGAGGCTACCCTCGAAGAAGGGCGAGTTGGCAAAAAGCGCCGTAGCCACGGGCTGAAGCGCGAGCGCCACCCGGAGCTTTTTGACCATATCGGCCTCGGAGCCGAAATCGAGGTTCACCTGGACGGTGCAGGTCCGGTACATCATCGATTTGCCCATGGTCCCGACCCGGTCCATGTAATCGGTCATGAGCCGATACCGTCCCTTCGGCATCACCGGCATGTCCTCATGCGCCCAGTGCGGCGCCGCGCCGAGACCGATGAAGCCCACACCGATCTCGTCGGCGACCGATTTCACCTCCACGAGATGCTCGTTCACCTCGTCGCAGGTCTGGTGGATGTTTTCGAGCGGCGCGCCAGAGAGTTCCAACTGGCCGCCGGGTTCGAGGGAGACATTCGCGCCGTCCTTCTGAAGCCCGATGATGTTCTCGCCTTCGAGGATCGGGTCCCAGCCGAAGCGCTGGGCCAGCCCCTCAAGCACCGCCTTCACCGACCGCTCGCCCTCATAGGGCAGGGGTTTCAGCGTGTCCTTGCAATAGCCGAACTTCTCGTGCTCGGTCCCGATCCGCCAGTCCTCCTTGGGCTTGCAGCCCGCCGCGAGCCAGGCCGCGAGGTCTTCGACCCGTTCGATGGGGCCGCCGCCGGATTGGGGAATGGACATGGGCGCTATCCGTTGCCGTCTATCGGCGCCTTAAAGGCGGGGGGCGGCGGGGAAGTCAATGTGCGGCGATGCGCGGGGGCTTTCGCGCCCAGATCGCGACCCGCCCGTCGGACGGGTGTTCGACGGCCCTGAGCATGGCGGCGGTGTCGATACCCGGCAGGCTGCCGAACACGTCAAAGAGAACCTCGGCCCCCTCGGCGTTGACCGGGATCATCAGGGGCGCCGCCCCGGGCGCTTCGAGCACCCAGACAGAGCCCGACCGCCCGGTCAGAAGATCGACGGCAAAGAGGTCGGCCACCGCGATGACGCCCCCTTCCAGCGGACCGAAGTACGTCAGCCGCCCCTCGTCGAGCCCCACGACGCCTGCCCCGCCGCCGCCGCGCCGAAACCGCGCGCGCTGGAGCCCGGCAAAAAGCAGGAGCGCGCCGGCGACGACGAGGATCGTCCCGATGATCGCGGCCGCCCCGGTACCCGTCTGCCAGAGGACGGCACCGAATATCGCCGCAGCCCCGCCGGCGAGGCTTTCGCGCCAGCGATTGGCGGCGCGCAGGATCTCTGGTCGGATGAAGCTCATGGGGTCTCTCCGAAGCCCGAGGCTAGCCGCCCGCTCCGAGGATCACAACGGCCCCGCGCGCGTCACCCGGCGATGACCGCAGAGGCGGTGAAGATGACCAGGGAAAAGCTGCCGATCCGCGAAAACCCCAATGACCTGTAGGCGCGTACCGCAGCCAGCCCCGACGCAAAGAGCGTCGCCGACCGGACGCCGCCCGCCCGCACCTCGTCGAGATGGAGCGCGACGGCGCGTCTTGCATGGCCCCTGCCCCTCAGCTCCGGCGGCGTCCAGACCCCGCCGATCTGAACGATCTCGGGCAACGCGGCGTTGATCCCCGTCATCGCCACCGGAACCCCATCGACGACCAGTGCGCGGTGGCTGTCCGCGGCGACATAGCGGTCGATATCCGCCTCCGCCGTGGCGCGGGCTTTGCTGGCCGGCTCGCCCAGCGTTTCGATGAGGTAGGCGGTGCGCCAGTCGACGGCAATTGCTCGGTCGATCTCGGCAAGCGGTGCAAGGGCTCCCGGCCCCTCCGGAACGACCATCTCCGAAAGAACGAGCTCGAACTGCGGTTCGTCCGCGTCGAGCTTTGCCGGGCATCCGGTAAGACCCGAGGCGTCGAGGAAGGGGCGCACCTCCTCAGTAGGCCCGATAACGCCCATCGCCTCGCATCCGCCGAGGGCCGTCGCGGCGGCGCCCGGTTCGGGCCGCACCGAGACAGGCATCACCATCCCCTCCTTCGTCCGCGCCAGAAGAAGGTCCCGCCCTTCATCGAGCCAGAAATCCACGGCGCGCGGATGCGACCCGCCCCAGCCGTGGTTTCGCAGGTTCGCCAGCGGAAACATCGCGCCGGTAAGGCGACGGCGGCAGCGGTCTTCGATCCAGGTCCGGTCGGCCTCTGCCGCCGGTCTCACTGCCAGTCCCCGAGCCGCGATTGCCAGAGCGTCAGGGCCGCGACGACGGCCGTATCGGCGCGCAGGATGCGCGGCCCGAGGCTGACCGGATGGGCATAGGTCAGCCCCCCGAGGCGTGCCCGTTCGGTGTCGGAAAAGCCCCCCTCGGGGCCGGTGAGCACCGCCCAGGGACCGGGGGTGTCCGGCGGACCCGCCCCCTCACCCGCCAACGCCTCGTCGCAGAACATCAGCCGCCGGTCCTCAGGCCAGTCGGCAAGCACCCGGTCGAGCGAGCGAAGTGCGGCGACCTCCGGCACGAACGTCCCGCCGCATTGCTCGGCGGCCTCGACCGCGTGCGACCGGAGCCGCTCCCGGTTCACCCTGCCCGTGTTGGTGTATTCCGTCGCCACCGGCAGGATCCGCCGCGCCCCCATCTCGGCGGCCTTCTCGACGATGAAATCCGTGCGCTCCTTCTTGATCGGCGCGAAGAGGAGCCAGAGGTCGGGCGGCAGAGCCAGCGGCGCAGTGCGGGCGCCGACCGAGAGCACGCCGCGCTTCTTTCCGGCCTCGGCGACCGTCGCAGCATATTCCCCTGACACGCCGTCGAACACCCGCAAACCGTCTTCCGGCCCCAGCCGCATCACCCCGAAGAGGTAATGTGCCTGATCCCGCGTCAGCGAGACCGATTGCCCCTCCCCCAGAGGCTCCTCTAGATAGAGCCGAACCCGTCCCATGGGGCAGCGATGACCGAAACCGACCCCGAGATCAACGGCCCCGACAAGGGGGCCGTCGCCGATGCGGCCGCCGGCAACTGGGTCGACACCCGGGCCCCCGCCTGGTCGCGCCCCTATCTTCGGCTCTCCCGTGCCGACCGGCCCATTGGAACGTGGCTCCTGCTCCTGCCCTGCTGGTGGGGGCTTCTTCTGGCCATGGGCCATACCGGGACGGCGAGCCTGGGCGATCTCTGGATCGCGGTGGGCTGCGCAGTGGGTGCCTGGCTGATGCGCGGCGCGGGCTGCACCTGGAACGACATCACCGACCGCGACTTCGACGGGGCGGTCGAGCGGACGAAATCCCGCCCGATCCCGTCGGGGCAGGCGAGCGTGCGGCAGGCCCTCGTCTGGGCGGTCGTCCAGTCGCTTCTGGCCTTCGGCATCCTTCTGACCTTCCACCCCACCGCCATCCTCCTCGGCATCGCCTCCCTCGCGCTCGTCGCGGTTTACCCCTTCGCCAAGCGCTTCACCTGGTGGCCCCAGGCCTTTCTCGGCCTCGCCTTCAACTGGGGCGCGCTTCTGGCCTGGGCGGCCCATACCGGGTCGCTCCACCCCGCGCCGGTCGCGCTCTATCTCGCCGGCATCGCCTGGACGCTGTTCTACGACACGATCTATGCCCATCAGGACAAGGAGGACGACGCGCTCATCGGTGTGAAATCCACCGCCCGACTCTTCGGGGAAAACACCCACCGCTGGCTGCGGCGTTTTCTGATCGCCACCCTGTCGCTCTTTCTTCTCGCCGTGGTGCTCGCCGCCCCGGGGAACATCCTGACGCTCACGGTCTCGGTCTGCGGCATCTGGGCGATGGGCTGGCACCTCGCCTGGCAGTTGCGGTTGCTCAACCCCGACGACACGGCGACCTGCCTGAGGCTCTTCCGCTCGAACCGCGACGCCGGGCTCATCCCCACCGCCTTCCTCGCCCTGGCGCTCTTCGCGTGATTGCGCGCGCGGATGCGCGGGCGTATCGTGGCGCAAAACACCAGAGCAGCCCCCACGATGCGCCTTCGAACGATCCTTCTGCCGTTCTTCGTTATCCTGCTCGCCGCAGGCGGGGCGATCTATGCGGGGACACTGGCGGCATCGCGGATCGAGGAGGCGGCGGAGGCTGACGTCACCCATGCGCTCGGCCTCGAAGGGCTCGACTGGGCCGAGGTCGCGGTCGACGGGCTTTTGGTATCACTCTCGGGCACCGCGCCCGACGAGGCGACGCGGTTTCGCGCGCTGGCGGCCGCCGGCACGGTCGTCGACAACGCCCGTGTGATCGACGAGATGGAGGTCCTCGCACCGGAAGATATCGAGGCGCCGGAATTCTCGATCTCGTTTCTGCGCAACGATGCCGAAATTTCCTTCTTCGGCCTGATCCCCCAGGAGGTCGACCGGGACGCGATCCGCGCCGCGGTCGCCGCGGCCGCACCCGAGGCGACGGTCGACGATCTCCTCCAGACCGCCGATTTCCCGACACCGGACGGCTGGCAGGCCGCGCTCGATTTCGCCATCGAGGCGCTCGCCGATCTCCCGCGCTCGAAAATCGCCGCCTCGCCCCGCGCAGTCTCGATCACCGCGATCACCGACAGCCGCGCGGCCCGCGCGCAGACCGAGACGCGGCTCAACATCGCCGCCCCGCGCGACATTCGGCTGACGCTCGACATCTCCGCCCCGCGCCCGGTGATCTCGCCCTTCACCCTGCGCGCGATCCAGGACGACCAGGGGCTGCGCTTTGATGCCTGTACCGCCGACACCGTTGCGGCGCGCGACGCGATCCTTGCCGCCGCCCGTCAACTCGGCCTCAGGGGCCAGGCGAATTGCTCGGTGGGGCTCGGCGCGCCGTCGTCCCGCTGGGCCGAGGCGGTCGAGGCTGGGCTCGGAGCGCTCCGCGCCATGGGCGGCGGCAAGATCACCTATTCAGACGGGGACGTGACCCTCATCGCCCTTCCCGGCACCGATCAGGGCGCCTTCGACCGCGCGGTCGGCGAGCTCGAAAACGCCCTGCCGCCGGCCTTTACCCTCCATTCGGTCCTGCCCGAGATCAGCACCGGCATGGCCGCCACGCCCGAATTCACCGCGACCCGCGCGCCCGAAGGCACTGTCCAGCTCCGCGGCCGGCTCCCCGACGCGCTCACCCGCACCACCGTGGAAAGCTATGCGAAGTCGCGCTTCGGGGTCGACAATCTCGTGCTCGCCACCCGTCTCGACGGCGGGCTCCCCGAAGGCTGGCCGATCCGGGTTCTCGCCGGGCTCGAAGCGCTTTCGGAACTCGCCAACGGCGCCGTCATGGTGCAGCCCGATTTCGTCGAGGTGCGCGGCCAGACCGGCAACCCCGACGGGGCGGCCGAGATCGCGCGGCTTTTGTCGGCGAAGCTCGGGGATGGCGAGGATTTCAGCATCGAGGTTGCCTATGTCGAGGCGCTCGACCCGCTTGCGGGCCTGCCGACGCCGGAGGAATGTCTGAGCAAGATCGAAACCGTAGAACGCGAGATGCCGAAGATCACCTTCGAGCCGTCCTCGTCGTCGATAGAGGCGGCGGGGCTCGAAACCGTCGCCCGGATCGCCGAGGTCCTGCGGGAGTGCCAGAGCGTGCGGATCGAGATCGCCGGGCATACCGACAGCCAGGGCCGCGAGAGCATGAACCTCAACCTTTCCCAGGCCCGGGCGGATGCGGTTCTGAACGCGATCATGGCCGAGCGCGTGCTCACCGGGAACCTCACCGCAAAGGGCTACGGCGAAGCTGAACCGATTGCCGACAACGACACCGAAGAGGGCCGCGAGGCAAACCGCCGGATCGAATTCCGCGCGATCATTCCCGAGCCCGAGGTCGAGACCGCCGCGACCGACGCGCCGGAGGCGGCGGCGGAAGACGCGGCCGAAACCGGGGAGGAGCCAGCCGAATGAACCGCACCGAATTCATCCTCACCACCGCGGCCATCCTTTTCGTCGCCTTCCTCCTTGGATGGTTTGCCCATTGGCTCGTCTCCCGCCTCACGCGCGTGACCCGGTCGGAGATGGACGAACTCGACAAGATGGCCCAGGAACTCCACGAAGCCGAAGAAACCCGCGATCAGGCGATCACCTATCAGGAACAGCGCGAGGCGGAGCTGACGAACCAGCTCCACCAGACCGAAGCCGAGCTCAAGGCCGCGATGGAGGGGCTGAGGGACGCCCGGCGCGAGGCAGAGGAACTGCGCGGCTTTGTCGAACGGATGAACCAGGCGCTTTGAATTCCGGGGCGTGGCTGGCAACCACCCCCAAAATTATACACGCTCCGGACGCGATCCAGGGCCCCGACGCAACGAAGCGCCCCACCCGTCGAGGTCCCGGATCGAGCCCCGGACGGGGTCGCTTGAGGCCCCTCTCACCAGCGGTCGAGCGCGGCCTCGTCGTCGTCCTTCGACGCAACCCAACTCTCCCCGTCAGGCCCGCGTTCCTTTTTCCAGAACGGCGCGCGGGATTTGAGGTAGTCCATCAGGAATTCCGCCGCGCCGAACGCGTCCTTGCGATGCGGCGCGGCGGTGGCGACCATCATGATCACATCCCCCGGCGCGAGATCGCCGTAGCGGTGAATGACGAGCGCATCGGTCAGGCCGAACCGCTCCACCGCCGTCTCGCGATGCGTCGCAAGCGCCCTTTCGGTCATGCCCGGATAATGCTCGATGGACATCGCCTGAAGCCGGCCGCCCTCGTCGCGGACGACGCCGGAAAACGTCACCACCGCCCCGGCCCCGGTCGCGGCGGCGGTGAAGGCATTGGCCTCCGCCCCTGCATCGAACGGTTCGGACTGGACGCGCACGCCCATCTCAGCCACCAGTCATCGGCGGGAAGAACGCCACCTCGCGCGCGCCCGCGAGCGGCGCATCGAACCCCACGAGTTCCTGGTCCACCGCCACCCGGATCGCCGAGAGGTCCTGAAACGCGAAGGCATAGCGCTCCTCGCGCACTTTCAGTTCCTCGACGAGGTCGGCCACGGTCGCCGCGGAGGTCTCGAGCCGTTCGCGCGGCAGGCCCACGCGTTCGCGCAGCCAGGCGAAGTACAGCACATCGATCATGGCGCCGCGTCCTTCAGGAGCGGGACCGATTTGCGGAAATAGTCGATCCCCGTCAGCAGTGTCAGCGCCGCGGCCACCCAGAGAAGCCCCACCCCGATGTACCAGGACCAGATCATGCCCTGATACTTCCAGACAAGCCCAAGCTCGTCGGGGATATCGCCGGCAAGCACGCCGGCAATCGTCTCGCGGTCCATCCCGAAGCTCTGCATGCCGAAATAGTGCTCGAAGGCGCCGGTGGAGAACAGAACGCCGATCGCCACCATCTGGACGGTCGTCTTCCATTTCGCCAGCGCGGTGACCTTCAGCGTGCCGGCCGTATTGCCGAGAAACTCCCGCAGCCCGGAGACGAAGACCTCGCGGAACATGATCAGAGTTGCCGGCAAGAGGATCCACGGGTTCATGCCGGCATAGCCGGTGATGACGAGAAGCGCGATCACGACCATCGCCTTGTCGGCAATCGGGTCGAGCATGGCACCGAACCGGCTTTCCTGCTTCCAGGCCCGGGCGAGTGCACCGTCGAAGTAATCCGTGACCGCGGCACCCAGAAACAGGACCAGCGCGAACCAGTCGGCCAAGGGACGGTTGAAGTAGAGAAACATCACCACGACGCCCGGGGCCGCAAGGAGCCGCAGCAGGGTGAGGATATTGGGTATCGTCCAGGTCACGGGGCCAGTGGTAGCGCAGGGACCGGTGCTGCGGAAGGGGGCTCCCCCGCGGTCCTTTTGCCAAGATGAAGACGCCGCGGTCGCGGCGACCTCAGCGATCGTGGAAGAAATTGTAGATTGTCTCGGCCATCGCACCGGAGATCCCGTCGACCACCTTGAGATCGGCGAGGTTGGCCCGGGAGACGGCCTTGGCCGAGCCGAAATGCGCCAGGAGCGCGCGCTTGCGGGTGGCGCCGACGCCGGGGACGTCGTCGAGCGGGGTCGCGCCCACCGCCTTGGCGCGTTTCGCGCGGTGGGCGCCGATGGCGAAGCGGTGTGCCTCGTCGCGCATGCGCTGCACGAAGTAGAGCACCGGGTCGCCGCGTTGCAGCGCCATCGGCGGTCGCCCGACGCGGTGGAACTCCTCCTTACCCGCATCCCGGTCGACGCCCTTGGCGACGCCGACCATCGCGATATCCTCGACCCCGTTCTCGGCCATGATCCCGTGCACCGCCGAGACCTGGCCCTGACCGCCGTCGATCAGAAGAAGGTCGGGCCAGAGCCCTTTCGTGCGGTCGGGGTCCTCCTTCAGCAAGCGCTTGAACCTCCGGCCGAGCACTTCTTTCATCATACCGAAATCGTCGCCGGGGGTCAGCGCGTCGGACTTGATGTTGAACTTCCGGTACTGGTTCTTCTCAAAGCCCTCGGGGCCGGCGACGATCATCGCCCCGACCGCATGGGCGCCCTGAATGTGGGAATTGTCGTAGACCTCGATCCGCTGCGGCGGCCCATCGAGCCCGAAGGCCTCGGCAAGGCCCCGCAGGAGTTTGCCCTGGGTGGCGGTCTCGGACATCTTGCGTGCCAGGCTTTCGCGGGCGTTCCGCAGCGCGCCGGCGACGAGCTCGGCCTTTTCGCCCCGTTGCGGCACCGAGAGCTCCACCTTGCGCCCGGCCTGGGACGAGAGCGCCTCGGCCAGAAGCTCGGGGTCTTCGACGCCATGCGACAGCAGCACGAGGCGCGGCGGGTCCTTGCCGTCGTAGAACTGGGCGAGGAAGGCTTGCAGGACCTCGGCCGGTTCGGCGCCCGAGCCCGTGCGCGGGTAATAGTCGCGGTTGCCCCAGTTCTGGTTGGCGCGGATGAAAAAGACCTGCACGCACGCCTGCCCGCCTTCCATATGCAGCGCCACGACGTCCGCTTCCGGCGTCGAGGCGGGGTTGATCCCCTGGGCCGACTGGACTTGGGTCAGAGCGCGAATGCGGTCGCGCAGGGCAGCCGCACGCTCGAATTCCATCGCATCCGAGGCCGCCTGCATCTCTTCGGCGAGCCGCGCCTGGACCCGGGTGCTCTTGCCCTGAAGGAACCGTTCGGCATCGGTAACGAGCGCCCTGTAACCGGCCTCGTCGATGTACCCCACACAAGGCGCAGAACAGCGCTTGATCTGGTAGAGCAGGCAGGGCCGGGTCCGGCTTTCGAAGGTCGCGTCCGAGCAGTTCCTGAGGAGGAACACTTTCTGGAGCTGGTTGAGCGTCCGGTTTACCGCGCCGGCACTGGCGAACGGCCCGTAGTAGCTGCCCTTCTCGGCCTTCTTGCCCCGGTGTTTCTTGATCTGGGGAAAGGCGTGCTCGGCGGAGACGAGGATATTCGGGAACGACTTGTCGTCGCGGGCGATGACGTTGTAGCGGGGCTTCAACTGCTTGATGAGGTTCTGTTCGAGCAGCAGCGCTTCCACCTCGGTGCGGGTGGTCAGAAACATCATCGAGGCGGTGTCGGAGATCATCCGCGCAATCCGCGGCGTGTGCCCGGTAGCGCGCGCATAGCTCGACACCCGGGCCTTGAGGTTGCGCGCTTTGCCGACATAGAGCACCGCGCCTCTGGCATCGAGCATCCGGTAAACGCCAGGCGCCGTTTCGAGGTCCTTCAGATAGGAGGCGATGACGTCGCAGCCGGTCTGGGTGGGGGCGGAAATGTCGGTCATTAACCTTTGATTCTCAGGGCGTGGCTGCACTCTATCGGCGGTGGCAACAAGGGCAAACCTGTCCACGATTGCTGTGGATAAACCCAAGGACAAGTCTGGCCACCGGGAGATTTTTCCTTTGTTTCAGGCCCCTTCTTCCCTGTGCTCGTTTTTTGGGCGCCCGTATAAGCTATTGTTCTGAAAGGCGATATTTTTTGTCGCAGAGCAAATTACTGAAATCATTTGAGTATTCTTAACAGAACTATGAACGCCACCGCGCCGGTGCAAAAGTCCCGGTCGGCCGCCGGGCAAGCGCCTACTCCGGGCCGAGCACATCCGGCGTCTGCCAGCCGAGGTGCTGGCCGCCGTCGACGCAGATGAGCTGACCGGTCACCGCCCGGGCCTCGACGAGATAGCCCAGCGCATGGGTAATGTCCTCGGGGTTGGCGCCGCGCCCGGTGACCGAGGCGGCGCGCTGGGCGCGGAAGTGCTCCTCGCGCTGACGGATGCCCTGCATCGTCGGGCCCGGGCCGATGCCGTTGACGCGGACGCGGCCCGCAAGCGACTGGGCGGAGGTGCGGGTGAAGGCCCAGAGACCCATCTTGGCGATCGTGTAGCTCATGAAGTCCGGCGTCAGCTTTCGCACCCTCTGATCGAGCATGTTGACGATCAGCGCCTCGGCCAGCGGTTCGCCATTCTCGTCGATGCTGGGCGCGGGCGCCTGGGCGGCGAGAAACTGGGTGAGCACGAAGGGTGCGCGGAGGTTCGAACCGATGGCCCGGTCCCAGCTTTTGCGGGTCCCGGTCTCGAGATCGTCGGGTTCGAAGATCGAGGCGTTGTTGACAAGCAGGCTGATCGGCCCGCCCAGCGCCTCAGCGGCGGCGGGGCCGAGGGCCCGTGTCTCCGCCTCGTCGAGGAGATCGGCCTGGAGGGCGACCGCGCGGCGGCCCATAGCTTCGAGCTCGGCCACCACTTCGGCCGCCGGGTCCGCCGATCCGTTGTAATGGACCGCCACGTCGAAGCCGCGGTCGCCGAGATAGAGGGCCATCGCCCGGCCGAGGCGGATCGCCCCGCCCGTCACCAGCGCGCGTTTGATCTGCATCGGGGTCCTCCTCAGGATTGAACGACGAGCCAGAGATAGCCGCCGTAAACCAGGGTGAACGCGACACCCATCGGTCGGGTCAGGTTGATGCGGCGCGAGAAGACGAAGGGCGCGAGAATGACCGATGCGCCGAGCATCACCCAGAGGTCGAAATCGAGAAACTGACGGTCCACCGGGATCGAGCCGAAGAGGCTCGCCACCCCGATGATGCCCAGAAGGTTGAAGATGTTCGAACCGATGACATTGCCGATTGCCACGTCGGCCTGCCGCCGCAACGCCGCCATCACGGTGGTCGCAAGCTCCGGCAAGGAGGTGCCGATGGCCACGAGCGTCAGGCCGATCACCGTCTCGCTCACGCCGAAGTCGCGGGCGATGGTCGTCGAGGCGTCGACCAGGATCTCGGCGCCGAGCGGCAGGCCGATCAGACCGAGCACAAGGAAGACCGAGATCTTCCACCAAGGCATCGACGGATCGGCCCCTTCGAGGTCTTCGTCTATCACGCCGTCATCGCTGCCCCGCCTATGGGCGAGCGCTTCGCGCGCCTGATCGCCGAGCGTCACGGCAAGCACCGCAAGCAGGATCAGGCCATGCACCCAGTTGATCTCGCCCGAAAAGCAAATGCCGATGAAGAGCAGCGTCGCCCCGATCATCGTCAGGTAACTTCTGCGGGTCTCGCAGTTCGACGTGTCGAGACCGGCGATGAGCGCGGGCAGCCCCAGAACGAGCAGAACATTAGCCATGTTCGAGCCCACGACATTGCCGAGCGCGAGCCCCGGCACGCCGTCTTCGATGGCGCTGACCGAGATGAGGAGTTCCGGAGCGGACGTCCCGAAGGCCACGATGGTGAGGCTTACGATCAAAGCCGGGACCCCGACCCGCAGCGACAGGTTCACCGCACCGCGAACCAGCGCATCGCCGGCAAGCAACAGGATGACGAGGCCGAGACCGGCGGCGAGGAATTCCATCAATCCCCCTGCCCGCAGGCACAGGGGCCCTTGCCGATGCGGAACCGGCCGCAATGTTTGCACTTGGCCGACTTCAACCGTTTCGAACCGGGAAAGCGGAGCCGTCCGAACATCGCGAGGATAAGCATCCCGATGAGAAACAGGCTGACGATCTTGACCATGTCGGGAGCCTAGAGACCGTAGCGTGCATGTTCGGCACGCAACTCAAGCTCGCCCAGCGCGCCGCCAACGAGGCTGGCACCGAACCGCGCCAGGAGCGGACGGCGCTGCTGGTAGACCGCAAAGCGCACCCGTTTGCCGAAGAGCTCTTTCATCTTCGGAACGACATGGCCGACACCGTCGACGAGACCTTTGTCCCGGGCGCGGTCGCCGACCCAGATATCGCCGGTGTAAAGGTCCTCATCGGCCAGCCTGTCGCCCCGGCGGCGTTTGACATGGGCGATGAAGGCGTCGTGGATCTGCTCCTGCAGCACCTTGAGCCGGGCCACGTCCTCTTCCTTTTCGGGGCGGAAGGGGTCGAGCATGGACTTCGACTTGCCGGCGGTATGGACGCGCCGCTCGATGCCGTAGCGCGCGATGAAATCCTGAAACCCGAAACTTGCCGAAATCACGCCGATGGAGCCGACAACCGAGTTCTCGTCGACCCAGATCTCGTCGGCTGCGCAGGCCAGCCAATAACCGCCCGACGCCGCCACATCCTCGACGAAGGCATAGACCTTCACCTTCTTTTCGTCGGCCAGGCGCCGGACCCGTGCCGCGATGAGCGAGGACTGGGTCGGCGAGCCGCCTGGCGAGTTGATGACCAGCGCCACGGCCTTCGGCTTGCCGCGCCCGAAGGCCCTTTCAATCAGCGGTGCCAGCCCCTGGTCGTTGAGCGCCTGGCCGCGGCCGCCCGAGGCGATGATCCCCTGCATCCGAATGACGGCCACGAACGGGTCCTGTGGCATGAAAGGGAGAAATCGCCTCATGGAGGCCCATGTAGGCGGAGGTGGGGGGGTCAGCAAGGCGAGGCGCGAAGTTCATGCGCCCTGTCGCCCCCGTGCCTCAGGTCTTGAGGCGGTACCCCGTCCTGAAGATCCACCAGATCACCCCGAGGCAGAGGATCGTGAAGAGGGTGATCGCTGCAAGGCTCGCAGCGATGGGGACGTCCGAGAGGCCGTAGAACGACCAGCGGAAGCCGGAGACGAGATAGAGCACGGGGTTGAAGAGGCTGATCGTCTGCCAGACCGGAGGCAGCATCGAGATCGAGTAGAACGATCCGCCGAGGAAAACGAGCGGCGTAATGACGAGGAGCGGGACGAGCTGGAGTTGCTCGAAGCTCTTCGACACGATCCCGATGATGAAGCCCAGGAGCGCGAACGAGATGCAGGTCAGCACCAGAAACGCGATCATCGGCAGCGGGTGCTGGATGCGGATGTCGACGAAGAAGAACGACGTCGCGAGGATGATAAGACCGATAATCAGGCTCTTCGTCGCCGCCGCCCCTACAAAGCCGATCACGATCTCGACGAAGCTGATCGGCGCCGAGAGATGCTCGTAGATCGTCCCGATGAACTTCGGGAAATAGATGCCGAACGCGGCGTTCTGGACCGATTGGGTCAGCACCGTGAGCATCACCAGCCCGGGCACGATGAAAGCCCCGTAGCTGGTGCCTTCGACCTCCTGGATGCGGCTCCCGATAGCGGTGCCGAAGACGACGAAGTAGAGCGAAGTCGATACGACAGGCGAGACGATGGACTGCCAGACGGTGCGGAAGAACCGCGCCATTTCGAACCGGAAGATCGCCATGACGGCATAAAGGTTCATGCCGCGCTCTCCTGGACGAGGCTCACGAAGATCTCTTCGAGCGAGGATTGCTTCGTCTGGAGGTCGGCAAGGTGCAAACCCGCAGCGGCGATGTCGCCCAACAGCCGGGTGATGCCGGTGCGCTCGGCATTGGTGTCATATGTATAGATCAACGCGTCGGGCCCATCCTGTTCCAGCGCGTAACCCGACAGGCTGTCCGGGATGGCGTCAAGCGGCGCGGTCAGCTCGATGCGGAGCGACTTCTGGCCCATTCGCTTCATGAGTTTCGACTTTTCCTCCACAAGGAGGATCTCGCCCTTGGCGATGACGCCGACGCGGTCGGCGATGGCCTCGGCCTCTTCGATGTAGTGGGTCGTGAGGATGATCGTCACGCCATCGGCCTTGAGCCGGCTCACCGTCTCCCACATCTCCCGGCGCAGCTCGACATCGACGCCTGCCGTCGGTTCGTCAAGAAAGAGCACCCTTGGTTCGTGGGACAGCGCCTTGGCGATGAGCACCCGGCGCTTCATGCCGCCTGAAAGCTCGACGAGCTTCGAATCGCGCTTGTCCCAGAGCGAGAGCTCTTTCAGCACCGCCTCGATCCGGGCGGGGTCGCGGGGCAGTCCGAACAAACCCCGCGAGAAGCTCACGGTGTTGAAGACGGTCTCGAAGGGTTCGACGTTCACTTCCTGGGGAACGAGCCCGACCAGCCGGCGGGCGGCGCGGAAACCGGTGACAACATCATGGCCGCCGACGGAGACGGACCCGTAGCTCGGGGTGGTGATGCCGCAGATAATCGAGATCATCGTCGTCTTGCCCGCGCCGTTGGGGCCGAGGAGCGCGAGGATCTCGCCCTCCTCGATATCGAGGGAGACGGATTTCAGGGCCTCGAAACCACCTTCATAGGTCTTCGAGAGCCGGTCGACAGAAACGATGTGGGGCATTGCGTCTTCTCCGTTGGCGGAACCTAGGGGGCGCGGTGCCGGACGGAAAGGGGGAAATGAACCGGTCGGTCTGGTTTTTGCCCCGGCTGTCGCCGGCCGGGCATCCAAGGGCAGACCAATGCGCCACGCCGACAGGTTGAGCCGGACGGATCTGTCTCGACCCTGCGCGGACTTCGCCCGAGGGGCGCCGGCCGTCTGAAAGCCACGCGGAACCGTCCCGTCCTAATCCCGCCCCTCGCGCTTCAGGATCGCCTCCACCAGGGCGACGTCCTCGGGATGGTTCACCTCCCAGAAATCCCGGCCCGCCGCATCAACCTCGACGCAGGCGACGGGGATGCCGTGTTCGAGAAACCTCAGCTGTTCGAGTCCTTCGGCCCGTTCTGCCTGGCCCATCGGCAGGTCGGGGTACTTCAGAAGCGCCTCACGGCGGTAGGCGTAGACACCGACGTGGTGGAGGACCGGCACCTCCTTTCCTCCACCGTGGGGGATTATCTCTTTGGAGAAGTAGAGAGCGGCGCCGCGCGCATCGGTCACCACTGTCGTGGCGCCGACGCGGCCGGCCGCCCGGTCCGCGCGCAACCGTGCCAGGTGGCCGGGGTCGGTGCGCAGAACCGGCGTCGCCACCGCCATGTCGTTCGACGCCGCCATCGCCGCGATGAGCGCTTCGATGAACCAGGGCGGGGTCAGCGGTGCGTCGCCTTGCAGGTTGACGACGATGTCGGTCGCATCGGCGAGCCCGGCGACGGCTTCGGCCACCCGTTCGGTTCCGTTGGCGCAATCCGGCGACGTTATCACGACCTCTGCGCCGGCTGCGGCGGCTTCCTCGGCCACCCGGTCGTCATCGGTGGCCACGAGAAGCCGGGCGCCAGACCCGATTGCCCGGCCCGCATCAATGGTGCGGTGCAGAAGGCTCCGTCCGGCGATCCTCGCCAGCGGTTTGCCCGGGTAGCGCCGGGACGCCCAACGTGCGGGGATCACGATTATCGTGCCTGCCATGGGCCGACCTATCCGAGCCGATGCGACGGCGGCAAGGGCTAGTCCGCGGCCTCGTCGGCCGGCGCGTCCCGGCCCTTGAAGAGCGGAACGCCGAGCGACACGGCCGCCCGCCCGATCATGTGGGAGGCAATCGGTGCCGTCATCAGCAGAAACAGCACCACGAGCACCACCCGCGCTGTGACACCGGCATCCCAGAACCAGATCGCCGACGCTGCGAGGATAAGGCCCGTCGAGAGCGTGCCGATCTTGGTGGAGGCATGCATCCGGATGAGCACATCGGGCATGCGAAGAAGCCCAAGCGACCCAAGCGCGCCCAGGAGCCCGCCGAGGATCAGAAGAACGCCGACCACGATCTCGATCACGGCCCCTCCTCCCCGGCCTTCATGCGCCGCGCTTTCGCCCGCTCGGCAAAACGCGCCAGCGCCACCGTGGCGAGAAACCCGACCAGTGCGAGAGCGAGGGCGACGTCGAGAAATGCCGGTTCGTCGAAACGGATCGCCGCGACGCCGCAGAAGGCGACGATGGTGACGGTCATCATGTCGAGCGCCACGACCCGGTCCGGCAGCGATGGCCCGCGAATGAGCCGGATGAAGGCAAGCCCTGTCGCCACCAGCACCAAGCCGGCACCGAGATCGACCGCGAGGGTCAGAAAGTCGCTCATGGTCCACCCTCCACCGCATCGATGACCCAACGCTCCATTCCCGATTTCAGCACGCGGCGCAGCCCTTCGGGATCGTCGGCGAACATCGCGTGGACCTTCAGGGTCTTCCGGTCGTCACTGACATCGAGGCTCAGCGTACCGGGCGTCAGGGAAATCAGGTTGGTCACCAGCAAAAGCCCGGCATCCGATTTTACATCGAGCGGGACGTCGATGATCGCCGGGCGGGCACGATGCCTTGGGGTCACGACGTCCCAGGCCACGGCGACGCTGGAGACGATGAGTTCGTAGTGGAACATCACAACGAGCCGGACCCAAGCGTAGACCCGGAAGAAGTAGCTAGACGCCCCGGTGAGCGGCTGAACGACCCATAGCGAGACGAACCCCAGCGCGAAGCCGGAGACGAGGTTGAACACGGTGATCTCGCCCATCAGCGTGGCCCAGATCACGGCCAGCACGATGTTGGTGGCAAAGACGTTCATTCCGCAGCTCCCTCGATGTCGACCGCGCCGTTTGCGACGGCCACGGCCTCAATATAGGCCGACGGATCGAGAAGTTGCGCCGCGGCGTCCTCGGCGAAGGCCGCGAACGGTTCGGGGAAGAGGCCGATGACGACGGTGATCACCGCCAGCGCCCCGATCGGCAGGAGCATCGCCAGCCGGTCGTAGGGTGTCAGGCTCGAAAGCCTGGGGTCGACGCCCTCGGGATGCGGCTCCCAGAATGCCTGCGCCCAGATCTTCGTCATCGAGTAGATAGTCAAGAGCCCGACGAGCAAGGCCACGCCGGCGATGATCCATCCCTCGACCTCGAGCGCGGCTTTGACGAGAATAAACTTGGCCCAGAAGCCCGACAGCGGCGGAAAGCCCGCAAGGGAAAAGGCCGGGACGAGGAACAGGATCGCTAGAAGCGGCGCGGTCTTGTAGAGCCCGCCGATGCGCGCGAGTTCGGTTCCCCCCGCGATCCGGCTCGCCACGCCCGCGATGAGAAAGAGGTTCGCCTTCACCACGATATGGTGGACGAGGTAGAACACCGCACCGACCAGTGCGAGCGGGGTCAAAAGCGCCAGACCGAGGATCATGTAGCCGATCTGGCTGACGATGTGGAACGACAGGATCTTCCGGAAATCGGTCTGCGCGGCCGCCCCCAGAACGCCGGTGACCATCGTCAACCCCGCCACCCAGAGGAGGATCGTGTGGGTGAAGGCGATGTCGTGGTCGAAGATAAGCGTGAACATGCGGATCAGTGCGTAGACCCCGACCTTGGTCAGCAGCCCCGCAAAAACCGCCGACACCGAGAAGGCGGGCGTGTGGTAGCTTGCCGGCAGCCAGAAGAAGAGCGGAAAGAGCGCGGCCTTGACCCCGAAGGCGATCATGAACGCGGTGGCCACCACGGTAAGCAACCCCTGATCGGCGTCATCGACCGCCGTGGCGAGGTCGGCCATGTTGAGCGTCCCCGTCATCCCGTAAAGCAGGCCGATGCCGGTGAGAAAGAGGATCGTCGAGACGAGGTTGAGGGCGACGTATTTGACCCCGCCGTCGATCTGTTCGGCCCGGCCGCCGAGGATCAGAAGGCCGAAGGACGAAATCAGCATCACCTCGAACCAGACGTAGAGGTTGAAGAGGTCGCCGGTGAGAAACGCCCCCGTCACCCCGGCGATGAGCACCTGAAAGAGCGCGTGGTAGCCCTGGGCCTCCATCGCTTCGTCGACATCCGCCAGCGCATAGACCGAGACGGCGAGCGCGATGATCGCCGTGATCACGACCATCACGGCCGAGAGAAGATCAGCCACCAGCGTGATGCCGAACGGGGCGGGCCACCCGCCCATGTGGCCGGCCACGACACCGGCGTCGAGCACCGCCGCCATCAGCACCGCCGACGCGATCAGGAGTGCGGCAGAGCCCCAGACCGAAATCCAGCGGCCCGCCGGTCGGTGCCGGAGGAGAAACGCCAGGGTCGCGGTCAGAAACGGGAGGGCGATGGGAAGGGCGAGAAGCCAGCTCACGGCTTCTCCTTTCGGGGTTCGGCGAGCCGCATCTCATCGGCCTCGACCGTTCCGAGCTCCGTCCAGGCGCGTTTGACGAGCGTGATCGCGAAGGCGAAGAGCCCGAAACCGATCACGATGGCCGTGAGCACCAGTGCCTGGGGCAAGGGGTTGGCGACGAGCCCGTCGGGGGCCTCGGCGCCGACGGCGATGAGGGCCGGCACCCCTTCGGTCAGGCGCCCGGCGGTGAAGATCGTGAGGTTCGCCGCGTTGGAGATCAGCACCAGCCCGAGGATGAAGCGGAACATATGCCCCGACAGCATCAGATAGACCGCTGCGGCGACGAGCACGCCGATGGTGAGTGCGAGAAGCGCCTCCATCAGACCTCTTCCTCCATCGTGAAGACGAGGGAGAGGACCGACCCGAAAACGGCGACATAGACACCGATGTCGAAGACGAGGACTGTGGAGAGCGGCAGGCCCTTGTCATCCTCGGTCTCGCCGATGAAGAGCCATTGGCCGGTGAAGAGATCGTCGCCGAAAAGGGCGGCTGCGAGGCCGGCGCCGAGCGCGATAAGAAGCCCGGCGATGGCGATGGTCTCGGGGGCGACGCGCAGCGCTGCGCGCGCGTCGCGGGTCCCGCAAGCGACGGCGTAAAGCACGAACCCGGTCGCGCCGATCAGCCCGCCGATGAACCCGCCGCCGGGTTCGTTGTGGCCGCGCAGGAGCATGAAGAGTGAGACGAGGAGCAACAGCCCCGCGAGATACCGGGTTCCGGCGCGGAGGATGACCGAATTCATTTCGTCTCTCCCTTGCCGCCCGCCTTGCCCTGGCGCAGCAGCGCCACCGCCGAAAGCGCGGCGACGACCACCACGGCGACCTCGCCGAAGGTGTCGAGCGCGCGGAAATCGACGAGGATGACGTTGACGATGTTGCGCCCGAAGGCTTCGGGCCAGCTTGTGGCCTCGAAGTAGTCCGAGAGCCGCCGGTCGAGCGGGGCGGTCAGCACCGCCAGCAGCGCCAGCGTCACCACCGTACCGACCGCGACGGCGAGCCCGGCATGCCCCGGCCGGAACGGGTTCGGCGCGGCATCAAGGCGCGGCAGACGCAGCATCACGATGGCGACCAGCACCACGACGAGCACCTCGACCATAAGCTGGGTGATCGCCACGTCGGGCGCACCGAAAAAGATGAACACGAGCGCGGTGCCGATCCCGACGACACCGAGAGCGGCAATCGCGGCGATCCGTGAGCTGGTGAAGGCGGTGAGCGCGGCGCCGCCAAGGATGAGGCCGGCCAGTGCCAGGTCGATCCATGAGACTGCGCCGAAGGCCGGGTCGAGGCTCGGCAATCCGCGGAAACCCATGGCGGCTGCGAGCCCGATCGCGATGGTCGCGAATGTCGCAACGAAATAGTCGGTCATGCGCCCGGTCTGGATGATGTCCGTCACCGCGCCGGCGGAGCGCTTCAGGGCATCCATGAACCCGTCCCAGCCCCGGTCGAGGCTCGGTGCGGCCGCAAAGAACCCTGCGAGCGACGCCCGGAGCGGGCGGTGGGCGAGGTAGAACAGCAGTCCGAGGACGAAGGTGGCTATCGACAGAACAAGCGGCAGGTTCACACCGGCCCAGAGCTTGAGTTCCACAACCTCGTTCTCCGAGCCGGTGAGCGAAAGCACCGTCGGGTTGACGAGCGAGACCTGCAACAGATCGGGATTGAGCCCGAAGAGAGCGCCAAGTGCGGCCAGCAGTACCGGGCCGGCCAGCATCGGCCACGGCGCCTCATGGGGCTTGCGGGGCAGATCGCCCCCGGCCGGGCGCCAGAACGGCCGGAACGCGACGATGCCGGCGACCGCGAACATCAGCGCGTTGGCCAGGAGTACACCGCCGGCCACGAGCACCGGTTCGGAGGCGACCGCGAGGGCGCCGGCATATTTCAGCTCCTTGCCGATGAAGCCCAGGAAAGGCGGGAAGCCCGCCATCGACATTGCCGCCACCGCCGCGGCAATCGCCGTGACGGGCATCGCGCGTCCGAGCCCGCCGAGAAGGTCGGCCTCCCGCGTCCCTGCCCCGTGATCGACGCTGCCGATCACCAGAAAGAGCGCGGCCTTGTAGAGGGAATGGACGATCAGGAAGGTCGCGAAAGCTGTCATCGCGTAGCCCGATTCCTGGCCCAGAAAGAGCGTGAGCGTACCGAGGGCCATCAGCGTGGTATAGGCAAGCGACTGCTTGAGGTCGGTCTGGCGCAGGGCGAGGATGCTGGCATAGACCGCCGTGATGACGCCGAAGATCGTCAGCGTCCAGAGCCAGACGTCGGTCCCGGCCATGCTGGGATGCACCCGTGCCATCACGTAAACCCCGGCCTTGACCATCGTCGCAGAGTGGAGAAACGCGCTGACCGGCGTCGGTGCGGCCATCGCGTTGGGGAGCCAGAAGTGAAACGGCACCTGAGCCGATTTGGTGAACGCACCGAGCAGGAGCAGGAGCAGGATCGGCAGGTAGAGCGGATGGTCGTGGATCGCGGTGCCCTGGGCGAGGATGTCCGAAATCCGCGTCGTCCCGGCGGCAAAGCCCAGAAGGATCAGCCCGGCAAGAAACGCCAGCGCCCCGGCCCCGGTAACGAAGAGCGCCTGCAAGGCGTTGCGGCGCCCCTTCTCGGTCTCGTGCGAAAACCCGATCAGGAGGTAGGACGTGATCGTGGTGAGTTCCCAGAAGACGAAGAGGACAATCAGGTCGTCGGCCAGCACCAGACCGAGCATCGCCACCATGAACGACGTCAGATAGAGCGCGAAGCGGCCGTATTGCGGATGTCCCGCGAGGTAGCTGTTGGAATAGAGCAGAACGAGCGTGCCGATGCCGCTGATGAGGAGCGCAAAGGTAAGGCTGAGCCCGTCGACCATGAACGCGAACCCGATACCGAGGGACGGCACCCAGTCGATGGTCCAGAGAAGCCGCTCGCCGGCAGAGACAGTCGGCAGTGCGGCGAGGAAGGCCGCAAAGAGGGCCAGCGCGAACAAGATCGGAAGGACGCCGATCGCCCCATTGCCCTTGGGGGGCGTTTCCCCCGGGCCGTGCGCCGCCGCTCCTTCCGCCATTAGCGCCGGGCTCCGGCCGGGGCAGTCAGATGTCGAAGGCCGGACGGGCCATCGGGCCGCCGGTCGAGGCGCTCAATGCAGGTCGGAAGGGCAATATCCCGGGCCAAGGGGGTCTTTCTCCGTCGTTGGCCAGCAGATAGGGCCTTGTTTCGATTGTTCCAATCGCTGATTGACCGGGACGGACAGAAAATGTCCCCCAGCGGCCCGCCTGCCCAAAAAGGCGGCTCAATAATAAGTCAGGTCCGTCGCCTTGCCGCGGAACACCGTGTAGGCCAGCGCGGAGTAGGCGATGATGATGGGGATCACGACCACCGCGCCAACGAGGATGATGAGGAGGCTCTCGGGCGCTGCGGCGGCCTCGTAGAGCGTGAGCCGGTCGGGGACGACGAACGGATAGAAGGAATAGGCGAGGCCCGCGAAGGCCAGCGCGAAGAGCAACACCGTGGCAGCAAAGGGTACGATGGCGAAGGCATCGCCCTCCGCCGGCAGTTTCCTCAGCATATAGACGAGCACTCCCGCAATGGCCGCAAACGTCAGCGGCAAGGGAGCGAGCAGCAAGATTTCGGGAAAGCCGAACCAGCGCTCGAAAATCCGCTCCGAAGCCAGCGGCGAGGCAATCGAAATCGCCGCCACCCCGCCCAAAAGCCCCCAGATGCCGCCCCGCGCCCAGTCGACGGCCTTGCGTTGCAGGTCGTCGTCGGTCTTGTAGATCAGCCAGGTCGCGCCGATGAAGCTGTAGCCGACTGTGAGAAAGACCGCCGTGATGGTCGAGAACAGCAGCGTCGCCAAGGTCCATTCGAGGCCGGTGATATACATGCCCAGCATGAAGCCCTGGGAGAGCGACGTCATCAGGGAACCTGCGAAGAAGGCGCGGTCCCAGTTCGCCTTCTGACCCGCCGGCGCCTTCACCCGGAACTCAAAAGCCACACCCCGGAGAATGAGGCCGATGAGCATGATCGCCACCGGCAGGTAAAGCCCCGAAAGGATCATCCCGTGGGCCTCCGGGAAGGCCACGAGGAGAAGCCCGATGGCGAGCACCAGCCAGGTCTCGTTGGCATCCCAGAACGGGCCGATGGAGGCGACCATCCGGTCGCGTTCGGCGTCGTCGACAAGCGGGGCGAGAAGCCCGACCCCGAGGTCGAACCCGTCGAGCACGACATAGACGAGGATGGAAAACCCCATCAAACCGGCAAAGGCCAGCGGGAGCCAGACCTCGGGGTCGCCGAAAAGCGTCAGCACGTCCCTACTCCGCCGCGTGAAGGCCGCCGACCACCGCCGAGGGCGCCTTGCGTGGCTCCGCCGGCGGCTGACCTTTCGCCGCCTTCCGGGCGAGATGCACGAGGACCCCGATATAGGCCAGCGTCAGCCCGGCATAGACCGCGAGATAGGCGATGAGTGTCGACAGCACGAGCCCGGACGGCACATCGGCGACGGCCATTTCGGTGGTGAGCACGCCGGTGACGAGCCAGGGCTGGCGGCCGATTTCGGTGACGTACCAGCCCGAAAGCGTAGCGAGCCAGCCCGCGAAGGTCATGGCGACAAGGGCGATGAGGAGAAGCTTCGGCAATCCGTCAACCCCGCGCCGGGTCTGGGCCCATGTGCCCACACCTTCGCCCCGTCGGGCCATCAGCGCCATCGCTCCCCAGGAGAGCACGAGCATCGCCATACCGGTGCCAACCATGATCCGGAAGGCATAGAAGACTGGGGCCACGGGCGGGTGCAGAACCTCGCCATCTTCGGTGACGAAATCGTTGAGGCCCGGCACGATGCCGTCCGCTTTGTGGGTCAGAACGAGGCTCGCGGCATTGGGAACACCGATCTCGAAGCTGTTCGAGCGGGTTTCTTCGTCGGGCACAGCAAAGAGCAGGAGCGGGACGTTGCCGCGCGTCTCCCAGTTCCCCTCCATCGCCGCGACCTTGGCAGGCTGATGCTCAAGCGTGTTGAGCCCGTGCATGTCGCCGGCGAGGATTTGCAGGGGGATCAGTACGGCGCCCATGGTGAGCCCGAAGCGCAGGGTGGTGCGCACCTCGCCCGACCGGTCGCCAAAGAGCCAGCGGAGGGCGGAGAGGCCCGCGATGAGGAAGGCCACGGTGAGGCCCGAGGCCAGAAGCATGTGAACGAGCCGGTAGGGCATCGAGGGGTTGAAGACCACGGCCCACCAATCGGTCGCGAAGGCCACCCCGTCGCGGAGCTCGAACCCGGCGGGCGTGTGCATCCAGGAGTTCAGAACGAGGATCCAGAAGGCCGACATGGTGGTGCCGAAGGCGACAAGGAAGGTTGCGAGCGTGTGAAGCCAGCCGGGCACCCGTCGGAAACCGAAGAGCATGATCCCCAAGAACGCCGCTTCGAGGAAGAAGGCGGTGAGGATCTCGTAGGCCAGCAAGGGCCCCGCGATATTGCCCACGTGCTCCATGAAGCCCGGCCAGTTGGTGCCGAACTGGAACGACATGGTTATCCCTGAGACCACGCCCATCGCAAACGACAGCGCAAAGACCTTCACCCAGAACCGGTAGGCCTCCATCCAGCGCATGTCGCCGGTGCGGTTAAAGCGCAGCTTGAAGAACAGCAGCACCCAGCCGAGTGCGATGGTGATCGTCGGGAAGAGAATATGAAACGAGATATTCGCCCCGAACTGAATTCGGGACAGCAAGAGCGTGTCCATCATCGGACCGGTGTCCTTACAGTTTCTGCGCCGTGGCCCTTCGGCCGGAACGACGCATTGGTTGACGGGGAGGTATTGCGAAGCCGGCAGCGAGCAAGGCCGGCGCGCCGCCATATGGTCGCACCCAGACGGCATGCCGCAGGTGGAAATTCAGCCGTCTTCGGGGTTTTTTAAGAACTTGCGAGCGGCTTCGGGCGGGAGCGGCGCGGGGCGGGGGGCGGTCGTCGTCATCTCGACCCATTCGCGGCGCTCGGCCGATGCGAGGATGCCGAGCATCACGTCGACCACATGAAGCGCGAGGTCGCCATTGCAGCGATGCGCGCGGCCCTCGTCGATGGCCCGCACCATGTCCGCAAGGCCGGCACCGCGGTAATTCGCCACCTCGCCCTCCTCGCCGTCGTTCGGCGCGGCGAAGGGATGGGCGACCTCCGCCGCAGCGAACCCGGCGGGGCCCTCCGCGACGGTCACCTCGCCGCCGAAGTTGTTCGGATCGGGCAGTTGCATCGTGCCCACTGCGCCATAGAGCTCGATATGGGGGTGGCTCGCCCGCCAGACGTCCCAACTCGCCCCGAGGGTGACGATTGCGCCGCCTTCGAACTCCATAAGCCCGTGGAGCGTCGTCGGCGTTTCGACGAGAACGGTTTCGCCCTCCCGGGGGCCACTGCCGATGGTTCGGGTGGGAAAGCTCGCCCACCCCATTGCAGAGACGGCGCGGACCGGGCCGAGAAGCTGGACGAGGTCGGTGATGTAGTAGGGCCCCAGATCGAGCACCGGCCCGCCCCCCGGCTGAAAGAAGAAATCCGGGTTCGGGTGCCAATGCTCCATGCCACGGGACATTACATGGGCCGTACCGCCGACCACCTCGCCGATGGCGCCTGCATCGAGCAGGGCCCGGGCGGTCTGATGCGCACCGCCGAGAAACGTGTCGGGTGCGGAGCCCAGGCGGAGCCCCCTGGCCGCGGCGAGGTCGAGAAGCGCTCTGCCCTCGTCGAGGGTCAGAACGACGGGTTTCTCCGAATAACAGTGCTTGCCCGCCTCGAGGATGCGTCGCGACACCGCGTAGTGCGCCTTGGGGACGGTGAGGTTCACGATGAGGTCGATGTCCCCCGCCGACAGCATCTCGTCGACCGTCTCCGCGCGCATACCGTAGCCCGCCGCCTGAGCCCGGGCCCGGTCCATGTCGATATCGGACACCGCGCGAATCTCGAAATCGGCGAAGAGCGGGGCCAGCCTGAGATAGGTGTCGGAGATGTTGCCGGCTCCTATGAGGCCCACCCCGAGGACGCTCACGCGGTCGCTCCAAGCGCGGAGAGATAGGCCAGAGACCGGCGCGCGAAGCGTCGGTGGTCGCTCGGATTGTCGTGCTCGACGACGTAGCGGCCCACGCCGGCGGCCTGTAAAGCGGTGTGGATCGCGGGCCAGTCGAGCGTGCCGTGGCCGACATCGGCCCAGCCGTCCTCGTCGGCGTTCCCGCCCTCGGGGGCGAGGTCCTTGATATGCGCCGCCGCGATCCGGCCCCGAAACCGGGCGATTGTCGCAACCGGGTCGACGCGCGCGCGGGCAATCCAGCCGATGTCGAGCTCGAGGTCGAGCCCAGCACCGGCGAGAATGTCGAGCGCCGTCGCGCCACCCCCGAGATCGTCGAGTTCGAAATCGTGGTTGTGCCAGCCGAACCGCAGCCCGGCCGCGCGCAGGGGGGCGCCGGCTGCGAAGAGGCGGTCCGCAAGCGCCTCCCAGCCCGCGGCGTCGGCGGGGCGGTCGTCAGATGAAACGATGGGCACGAAGACGGCCTCCAAACCGAACCTGTCGGCCAGCGCCAGGACGCCTTCGGGGTCTTCGGCGATCATCTCGAAGGGGATATGCGCGGTCGTCATGCGCAGCCCCGACGCCGCGAGCCCCTCGGCCAGACGGTCCGCCTCGGTCAGGAGCGCGCCATATCCCTCGACCTCCCGGTACCCCGTTTCGGCCAGCATCGGCAGGCTGTCCTCGATGCTCGAGAACCGGGAGGAGTAGAGCTGGTAGGAGATCGCCGTCATCGTTCTCATCGCCCCATTCGGCAACGCGACCGACCGAACCGGGGCGCCGCAACCGGTGCGACAGGAGCAGAAGCAGGGCCATTTGCCAAGTCCCGGGGCTGATGGAGCGCGGTGGAGATCGGCAGGGCCGGATTGGGCGCTGTTGGCCTGGAGGAGACGTTCGTTTGTCTGCCCCGATCCGATGACCGTCGCGTCCCGGGCTTGACCCGGGACCTCGACAGGCCTGGCATTCGGGTGGATCGGGGCCCCGGACCACGTCCGGGGCGTGTGTCGCAAAGGTCTGCCGGAGGAAAAACCGAACATCTCCTTCAGGCTAGTGCCACCGAGCCGACCTACCCGAAACACATCCCGCTCTACCGCCCCATCTCAACCTTCCGCTCGGCCAGAAACTCGCGGATATCGAGCACCGAGCGTTCGTCGAGCGAGACATAGACGAGCCCCATATTCGTCCGTTCGCTGACCATCTCGCCGGGAAACGGCAGATAGCTCAGCTCGCGGCTGCCAAAGCCCGGGCTCGCCGTGCCGACCTGCCATTCGGTTCGGAGTTCCACATCGACGAGCTTCAACGCCGTCTCGCCCCCAACGCCGGGCCGCTCGAAGGGCACACCGGCGAGCCTGAGATAGGCGGACTTGTCGCTTGCCTGCACGAAGCCTTCGATGAACTGCGCGGCGAGCACCTGAAGCTCAGCCGCCTCGTCTTCGGGCTTCAGATGCGAATGGAGATGGTCATGGGCGTGGTTATGGCCAATCGCGCCGCCGACGATGTCATGTGGCATTGCACCACCTCCTGCGGCCGGCATCCTCCCCGGGGGGGATCGTCACCGGCTTGTCGATATGCCCCTTATGTGCGCCGAGCTTGCCGGCGGCCACAAGCGAGCCCAGGACATCGACGATCACCCTTGTGCCCATCAGCGCGGTGATCTCCGACTGGTCGTAGGGCGGGGAGACCTCAACGAGTTCCATCCCGCAGATGCCCTCGGCTGCCACCTTCGAGGCCAAGGCCAGCGCCTCGCGGGGCAGGAACCCGCCGGGTTCCGGCCAGCCGGTCCCGGGAACGAACCCGCAGTCGATCGAGTCGATATCGAAGGACATATAGACCATATCGACCCCGTCCCAGGCCATCTCGAGCGCCATCTCGGCGGTGCGGTCGACACCCATCTTCTCCATGTCCGACATCGTGATGATGTTGGTTTCCCGCTCACGGGCGACCTTCACCGCCTCGCGGGGCACCTGCCAGCCGCCGATGCCCACCTGGACGAGGTTTTTCGCCGGCACGTTCGGCAAGTTCGTCGAGTGGAACCACGGGGTGGTGTGCATCCGCTCGTCGAGGTCCTTTTCCTGGATGTCGGCGTGCCGGTCGAAATGGACGATGCCGATCTTCTTCGAGGTGCATTCGGCAATCCCCCGGACGCAAGGAAAGCCGATGGAATGGTCTCCCCCCATCATGATCGGGACGGAGCCAGAGGAGAACACATGGGAGACGGCCCGGCTGATCTGGTCGAAGCTCTTTTCGATATTGGCCGGGATCGTGAAGACGTCGCCCGCATCGCAGAGCGTCATCTGTTCGCGTAGGTCGACGCCCATCTCGTAATTGTAGGGGGTGTAAAGCGAGGAAATCTTGCGGATGCCCTGGGGCCCGAAGCGGGTGCCCGGCCGGTAAGTCGTCCCACCGTCGAAGGGGATGCCCAAGGCGGTGGCGTCGTAATCGCCGACCTCGGTGACGTCCTCGGCATAGGGGGCGTTGAGGAAGGTGTTGATCCCCGCGTAATGGGGAAGCTCCCCCCGCGCGAAGGTGGGGATCGACTTGTCCTCGATACTGTCGGCCCCGGCGAGCCCCATCCGAAGCGCCCATTTGCGCTCCTCCGCCCAGCGGCCTTCGGGGATGTCGGCCTCGGCCTGCATCGAGCGCCAGCCCTGGAGTTTCGTCAGGTCCGGGTGGTGGAACCGGCGCCGGGGCCTGGGGCCGTCGGCGGGGTGGTGCGAGCGCGTGCGCTCAGGCGGGGCGAAGTCCATGGGCGTTCTCCGTGAGCCGTTGGTAGGGGATGCCGCCGTCGCGGGCATCGAAATCGTAGGTGATGGTAGCGCCGTAGGCGTTCGGGTCCGTCGGGTCCCAGCGCGGCTTGTCGAAGACGAGCACCCGGTCGCCGAGCTTGAACCCCTCTTCGAGGTCGTGGGTCACCATGAAGACGGTCATCGCCGTCTCGGCGCGAAGCTCGGTCAGAAAGTCATGCATCGAGAGCCGCGTGCCGGGGTCGAGGGCGCCGAAGGGCTCGTCGAGCAGAAGGATGCGGGGCTTCGCGGCCAGCGCCTGGCCGATGGCGAGCCGCTGCTGCATCCCGCCCGACAGCGTGGCGGGGTACTGATCGGCCACATGGTCGAGCCCGATGCGCGCCAGCGTGGCATCGGCCCGCTCGAGAGCCGCGCGCCGCTTCACGCCCCCGAACCGGCCGAACCCGGTGCGAAAACTCTCCCCGGCGACGATGTTCTCGCGGCAGGTCATATGGGGAAAGACGGAATACTTCTGAAAGACCACCCCCCGGTCGAGCCCGGGCTCCGTGGCTGGCTCCGCCCCAGCCACACGGATCTCCCCCCGGGTGGGCCGCTCCTGAGCCAGCAGAAGCCGTAGAAAGGTCGACTTCCCGCAGCCCGAGGCCCCGACGATGGAGACGAACTCTCCCTCGGCAACCTCCACGTTCACCCGTTCGAGGATCGGTCGGCTCCCGTAGCTCTGGAAGATATCGCGCGCGACGACGAAGCTCATGCGCTCGGCTCCCCGGGCTTCATCTTGGCAAAAATACCGCGGGGGTCCGGGGGCGGAGCCCCCGGCGGGTCGGCGGCCGGAGGCCGGCGAAATACCCCGCTCACAGCCCCGTCTCCGTCCAGGGGAAAAGCCGGCGGGAGAGCCGGCGCAAGGCGAGGTCCATCAGAAAGGCCAGAAGGGTGATCCAGAGCACGTAGACGAGAATCACATCCATCGCCAGAAACCGGCGCACGAGGAAAATCCGGTAGCCAAGACCCTGTTCCGAGGCGATGGCCTCGGCGGCGATCAAAAAGAGCCAGGCGGGGCCCAGTGACAGCCGCACGGCCTGGATGAGCCGGGGCAAAAGCTGGGGCAGCACCACCCGGAGCGCGATGACGAGCGACGAGGCCCCCAGGGTCTCGGCCTTCACGATCATCTCCCGGGGGATCTCCATCACCCGCGCCGAGAGATCGCGAACGAGAAACGGCAGGATGCCGACGACAATCAGCACCACTTTCGAGGTCTCCCCGAGCCCGAAGACGATGAAGAGGATCGGCAGCACCGCCAACGGCGGGATCATGGAGACCACCGCGACAAAGCTTGCCAGCGAGGCCCGCACATGGGGCAGAAGCCCGATCAGAAGCCCCAGGATCGTCGCGAGTGCGGCCGAGATCGCCACCCCGAGCCCCAGCCGGAAGAGGCTCGCGGCGGTGTCGTGCCAGAGGAGGATGCGGTCCGAGCGCCGGTCGGGCTCGGTGAAGAGCCGCTCGGCGGTCGCGGCGATGGTCGAGGGGGCGGGCAGAAGCCGGTCCTGGGGGTTCTCGGCGAGCCGGATTTCCGAGCCAATCGCATAGGCGATGAAGACGAGGACGAAGGGCAAGGCAACGAGGGCCGCCTTGAGCGCAGCCCCCGGTTCGCGGTTGATGAGCCGCATTACCCCTCTCCCCGGCAGCGCGCGCCCTTAGAGCGCGCCGTCGGCGGCCATCTGCATATAGGTCGTGTCGAAGCGGAACTGGACGTTGCCCGCATCCCCCGTCACCGAGCCGTCGGGGTACTCGACGCCGACGAAATCGGCCGAGGGCGCGCCTTCGCCCAAGATACCCTTATCGAAGAGGAACTCGGCGACATTGACCATCGTCGTCGGCAGGTCTGCGCTTTCGGTGAAGGCCACCGCGTCGGCGGGGTCGTAGAACATCTCGGTGGAGGCAAGCTGCGCCTGATAGCCGGCCAGATCGGTCCCCGAGGCCTCCGCCATCGCCGTCAGTACCTCTTCGTCGCCGGCGGCCATCAGCCCCATGACCTCATACCAGGCCCCGACCAGCGCCTTGCCGAAATCGGGATTGGCCTCCAACGTCTCGGTGTTCACCACCATCAGGTCGATGATCTCACCGGGGATGTCGGAGCTGTCAAAGAGCTTGGTCGCCGCGGGGTCTTCGAGGATCGTCGACACGAGCGGGTTCCAGGTCACCACCGCTTCGACATCGTCAGTGGCGAAGGCCGCGATCATGTCGGCGTCCGAGGTGTTGATGACCGCATCGAGGTCCGCCTCGCGCAGATCGACCGAATCGAGCGCCCGGGCCAAGAGGTAGTGGGACACCGAAAGCTCCACGAGGTTCACCGGTTTGCCCACCAGGTCGGCGAGCGTTCCCTCGCCTTTGAGGATCACAGCGTCGTTGCCGTTGGAGAAATCGCCGACGATCAGCGCGGTGGTGTCCACGCCCGAGCCCGAGGGGATCGAGAGCGTGTCCATATTCGTCGCCGAGACCCCGTCAAAGGCGCCGGCGGTGTATTGGTTGATCGATTCGACATAATCGTTGATCTGCACGATCTCGACGTCGATCCCGTATTTCTCGGCCCATTTGTCCATGATGCCGCTCTCTTCGAGATAGCCCCAGGGCATCCAGCCGACATAGATCGACCAGGCAACGCGGAACTCGGTTTTCTCCTGGGCATGGGCGGGCGCGGCAAGACCGGCGGCGAGGGCGGCGGCCGCGGCGACATGGCGAAGTGCAAGCATGGGGTTTCCCCTTTTCGTGACGCGTCCCGCCAAAGGTTCGAAAAATCGGGGGGGACCGAGGCGGAACATGAGAGACCGGTTTCCCCTAAGCGCAGTCCTCTCCCGGGATTTTGTCCCGCCGTGTACCGTCGCGGAATTGGCCGCGCCGGTGGCAACTCTCGGTCCAGACCCTCAGGGAGGAGGAAGAGGCGGAACCCTAGATGCCCTGCGTATGCTTACATGGCGGATGGCGGCGGATGAGGACGAGTCCGGCGATGGATCGGCGGGCGCGGCAAGGGGCAGTTGCTCAATTTTTCATCGGCAGCGGCGGGGCCTGCATCGAAAGGCGGCGTATCCTTGGCCGCGCCGGCCCCCAGCGGCCAGAGTGAGACCATGACGCTGCCCATCGCCCGGGATTGGTACGGCCTGCAATCGGCCGAGGAACGCATCTGGTGCCTGACCGAGCCCCATGTGCACCCGATCTTCTCGGCCAATACCTTCCTCGTCCTCGGGCGCGACGCCGATCTGGTGATCGATGCGGGCATGGGCATCGCGCCGCTTCGCCCGCTGATCGACGGCATTCGGCCGGACCGGGGAAAACCGCTCTGGCTTTTTGTGACTCACACCCATGTCGATCACATCGGTGCCGCGCACGAGTTCGATACAAGGCTCGTCCATCCGCTGGAAGTCGGGGGCCTCGCAAACCCCGAGCCCTACAGTCTTGATGCGGGCGACATCTCACCGGCGTTTCGGCAGCTCTTTCTCGATGCGGGTTATCCGCCGCTGTGGCCGATGCTGATCGACGCGGTGCCGCGCTCCGGCTACGACCCGGCCGGTTACGAACTCCGCCCGGCTCCGGCCACCGGCACGCTCGAAGACGGCGACACGGTCGACCTCGGCGATTGGCAGGCGGAGGTGATCCACATGCCGGGGCACTCGCCCGGTCAGATCGGGCTCTGGCACGAAGGCTCGGGCACGCTTTTCGGAGCGGATGCGATCTATGACGGGCCGCTCATTTACGATGGGCCGGGGATGCGCATCGAAGACTACGCCGAGACCTTCCGGCGGCTGCGGAAACTGCCGGTGAAGACCGTCTATGGCGGCCATGACCCGGCCTTCGGGCGGCAGCGCTTCCACGAAATCATCGGCGACCATCTCGCCCTTTGGGCCTGAAGCGCGATCCGAAAAGTGGGACCCGGTTTTCGGAACAAGTTGCGCGATAAATCAGACGGCTAGAGCAGCACCGCCGACTCAGATTTTGCAGAAGCTGCTCTAGCTGTCGGCGGGCCTTGGGCAATTGGCGCGCCCTGTTCGCCGAGGTCCCGGGTCGGGCCCGGGACGGGGACGACCGGGCGGGGGACCGGCCCCTCAGGCCGCGCTGTCCTCCGCCCGGCGCGCCGCGAAATCGCGCTCCAACGCGCGGCCGAAAAAGTCCGTCGCCGTGAACGCCAAGCCCTCGGTTGTCAGTGCCAGCACGGTCTTGCCTTCCCAAAGCGGGTTCGTGGCCAGGCAGGCCACGCCGTCCGACCCCGCCCAG
>JASJAR010000031.1 GCA_030066905.1 Paracoccaceae bacterium
GAGATGGTGATGCCGGGCGACAATGTGGGCTTCACGGTGGAGCTCATCGCGCCCATCGCGATGGAAGACGGGTTGCGCTTTGCGATCCGCGAAGGCGGCCGCACGGTGGGTGCAGGCGTCGTGTCGAAGATCATCGAGTGATGATGTGGCGGGCTGAAGCCCGCCCTACCGCGAGCCCGTAGGGCGGGGTTCACCCCGCCAACAAGAAACAAGTTCGACGTGGGCGGTCTTTCGGGCCGCCCATTTCTTTTCCGAATGCCCCCTGGGGCGCCCCGCGCACATCATTTTCAATTCCTGTTTCAGAGCCCGCCCGGGCCTCGCGGCTCACCGACCCTGCCGTGAGGCGTGACTGCATTCGCAACGATTGCCGCTGCCACGCGCCCGCCCCGTGTCGCTGCCGGCTCAATTCAACGGCACATTCCGGTGATTTCCCGTCACCCGATCCGTGATTTGAGATAGCGGCCGACGGCGGTGCAAAGCGGCGCTGCCGGTTGCAGTTCCGCGCCGGCAAATCGCCTCGGGGCCGGTGCGACGACCCCCGGGCAGACCCAGAAAGGAAGTCAGATGAAAAGGTTCTTTATGATGGCCACCGTGGCCGCCATCGGTCTCGCAGGCGCAGCCTCTGCGATGACCGAGGATGAAATGCGCCAACTCCCGGCCTCGCAGCTCGAGCTGATGGCGATGTGGACGCTCGACAAATACGGGTTCGACGTGGACACCGCCGAGCTTACGCGCACCCAATGGGTCGCCGTATCGGCGGCCGACAACGACAGCGAACGGACCCGCTCGGAGGTTCGCGCGGCGATCCAGTCGGTTCTGAAGAACTGACCCGCCGCCGAAGATCCGGGAGCCACCCGGGCCCTAAGCCAAGCCCCCCGGGCCGCCCATTCGGGCGGCCCTTTTCGTCGCCAGCCACCCACTGCGCCGACCCCGAACCGCCACCCTCATTCGCCCCAAGGCCCCGGTATCCCGTCGCACACCGCGATGTGCGGATTTGTTGGCCCCGCGTCAGCCGGTCGCAGTTCCGTGAGGCCCCGCGCACGCGTGACGGATGTAACGACACAACCCCCTTGTTTTTCGGGTCCTCGCTGGCGCTGGGTGTGTAACACCCTCATTTCAAGCCCAAATTCCCGTGAGGCATCGCGAGATTTCCGTGAATTGTCCCGCCGCCGTTCGCTCCCCAATTCGAGGTCATCGGGACGCAAACCCGACCACATCAACCCCCGGGGCGACAGTCCCAAACACCCAAAGAGGGACGACTGTCCCACCCGATACGAAAGAAAGGAACTCCACATGAAACTCTTCGCTCTTGCCGCCGCCGCCACCGTCGCTCTGGCCACCACCGCCTCCGCCATGGCGCCCTCGCAGATCACGATCGAAGCGCAGAAGACGCTCAACGAATACGGCTTCTCGGTCGACGCCGGTTCGCTGACCCGCACGCAGATCGTTGCGATCAACGCCGCCGACAACGACAGCGAGCGCAGCCGCGTTGAGGTCCAGTCCCTGATCGGCTCGGTCCTCAAGTAAGCCTCCCAGCTCCGCGCCGGACGGCCACACCCGGCGGCGCGGAGCCCTCCGAAACCACAACAAACCCCATGAAAGGATACACGTCATGAAACTCTTCGCTCTTGCCGCCGCCGCCACCGTCGCTCTGGCCACTGCCGCCTCCGCCATGGCGCCCTCGCAGGTCGCCGTCGAAGCTCAGAACACGCTCAACGAATACGGCTTCAACGTCGATGCCGACACGCTCTCCCGCTCGCAGTGGGTCGCGATCAACGCCGCCGACAACGACAGCGAGCGCAGCCGGGTCGAGGTCCAGTCCCTGATCGCCTCGGCGCTCCGGAACTAAGCCCCCCCGCACCCTTCAGGGTGCAAAATGAGCCGCCCCCGGGTCCTCCTCCCGGGGGCGGTTTGCGTTCGCCGCCTCGGGCACGACCGGCGCATTGCCGCGAACACCGGGGGCGGCCGACATGCCCCCGGTTCAGGCAGCGACCCGCGGCGGACCACTTGCGGCGGGCCACGGGGAGGCGTAGGCGGTAGGGACCGCAAACCAGGAACCAAAGCCCATGCTCGCCGACGACCCCACGACGCTTGTCTCGACCGACTGGCTCGCGGCGCATCTCGGCGACCCCGATCTCAGGGTGCTCGACGGCAGCTTCTATCTGCCCGAGGCCGGGCGGGACGCGCGGGCCGAATACGAGGCCGGCCACATCCCGGGCGCGCGGTTCTTCGATATCGATGAAATCGCCGATACCTCCCGGGCGATGCCGCATATGGCGCCGCCGCCGGAGAAGTTCATCTCCCGGATGCGGGCGATGGGCGTCGGCGACGGCCATCAGGTGGTGGTCTATGACGGGGCGGGTTTGTTCTCGGCCGCCCGGGTCTGGTGGACCTTCCGGCTGATGGGAAAGACGGATGTCGCGGTGCTCGACGGCGGCTTGCCGAAATGGCTGGCCGAGGAACGGCCGGTCGACGACATGCCGCCCGCGATGCGGGACCGGCACATCACCGTGCAGCGCCAGGCCGGGCTGGTGCGCGACGTCACCCAGGTGGCTGCTGCCTCGAAGCTCGGCGACCACGAGATCGTCGATGCGCGCTCGCCGTCGCGGTTCCGTGGCGACGAGCCGGAACCGCGCCCGGGGCTCAGGTCGGGGCATATTCCGGGGTCGAAGAACGTTCACTACGCGACGCTTCTGAATGCCGACGGCACGATGAAGGACGACGCCGGGCTCCGCGCTGCGTTCGAAGGTGCCGGGGTCGATCTTGCCAAACCGGCCATCACCACCTGCGGTTCGGGGGTGACGGCTGCGATTGTGTTCCTCGCCCTGACGCGCCTCGGGAAGGCCGACCTGTCGCTCTACGACGGGTCCTGGGCGGAATGGGGAAGCTACCCCGACCTCAAAGTCGCCACTGGAGACGAATGATGTTCGAACGCCTTGCCGATCAGCCGCCCGACAAGATCATCGCCCTCGGTCAGGCCTACCGTGCCGACCCACGGCCCGAGAAGATCGACCTCGGGGTCGGCGTCTACAAGAATGCCGACGGGGTCACGCCGATCATGCGGGCGGTGAAGGCGGCCGAAACCCGGCTTCTCGCCGAAGAGACGACGAAGAGCTACACCGGCATGCTCGGCGAGCCGGCCTTTCGCGACGCTCTGGCCGATCTGATCCTCGGCCCGGGCGCCCATGGCGACCGGCGGGCGACGGCGGCGACGCCGGGCGGGACCGGAGCGGTGCGTCAGGGGTTCGAACTCGTCATGATGGCGCGTCCCGGGGCGAGGGTCTGGGTGTCGGACCCGACCTGGCCGAACCACAGCTCGATCCTGAAGCATCTGAAAATCGAGACGAAGACCTACCGGTACTTCGACGCGGCCACCCGGGGTGTCGATTTCGACGGTATGATGGCGGACCTCGCCAGCATCGGGCCGGATGACGTGGTGCTGCTGCACGGCTGCTGCCACAACCCCACCGGTGCCAATCTCGATGCCGCTCAGTGGCAGGCCGTGACCGCGCATCTGGCAAAGACCGGTGCCCTGCCCTTCATCGACATCGCCTATCAGGGCTTCGGCGACGGGCTCGAGGAAGATGCCGCCGGGCTCAGGCATCTCGTGGCCGGCGTGCCCGAGGCGATCATCGCCGCGTCGTGTTCGAAGAATTTCGGCATCTACCGCGAGCGCACCGGCCTCCTTCTGGCCCTGGGCGATGCGGCGGGCCGCGACCGGTTGCAATCGAACCTCTTCTACCTCAACCGGCAGAATTATTCATTCCCGCCGGACCACGGGGCGCGGCTCGTGCAGATGATCCTCACCGACGACGCGCTCCGCGCGGACTGGGCGGCGGAACTCGAGGCCGTGCGGAGCGGCATGCTGGACCTGCGCCAGGCGCTCGCGGACGAACTCCGGCAGCGGACGAACTCCGACCGGTTCGATTTTCTCGCCCACCATCGGGGCATGTTTTCCCGGCTTGGGGCGACGCCGGAGCAGGTCGAGACCCTGCGGCGGGATTACGCGATCTACATGGTCGCCGACAGCCGGATGAACATCGCGGGGCTCAATGCGAAGACCGTACCCGTTCTCGCGGACGCCATAGCCACCGTAGGTGTCTGACGACCGGTCTTCGGATTTTTTGAGTATTTTTGGAACAAAGAAGACCCTGGGGGCGCTCTCCAGGGTCCTTCTTTGTTCTGAAAATACTCCCGCCGGAGGCATGGGCCGTCAGGCGCATTCTGCCACAAAAAAGCCCGGGCGCGAACGCCCGGGCCAGGTTGCCAATGGCCAACTGGAAGGGAGATCAGCCTTTGGAAAAGTCTGGGTAGGCTTCCATGCCGAGTTCCGACACGTCGAGGCCGACGTCTTGCGCTTCATCGTCCGCCCGGATGCCCATGACGGCCTTGAGGATGAACCACACAACGAGGCTGGCGACGAAGGTGAAGACACCGTAGGCGATGATGCCGGTGATCTGCATGCCCCAGGTGGCTTCGCCATGATACCCACCCGTCAGTGCGACGGCGAGGGTGCCCCAGATACCCGCAAAGAGGTGTACCGGAATGGCGCCGACCACATCGTCGATCTTCATCTTGTCGAGCATCGGCACGGTGAAGACCACGATCACGCCACCGATCCCGCCGATGATGAGCGACAAAAACAGCGACGGTGCCAGCGGTTCGGCCGTGATCGACACGAGACCAGCAAGCGCGCCGTTCAGCACCATCGTGAGGTCGACCTTGCCGTAGAGCACCTGGGTGAGGATCAGTGCTGCCACAGCGCCCGAAGCCGCCGCCATGTTGGTGTTGGCAAAGATCCGGCTGACGTCGGTGATGTCGCCCACGGTGCCAGCGGCAAGCTGCGAGCCGCCGTTGAAGCCGAACCAGCCGAGCCAGAGGATGAACGTCCCCAGTGTCGCCAAGGCGAGGTTCGAGCCCGGCATCGGGTTGACCTTGCCGTCGGGCCCGTACTTGCCCTTCCGCGCCCCGAGCACGATCGCACCGGCCAGAGCGGCCCAACCGCCTACGGAGTGCACGATGGTCGAGCCGGCGAAGTCGGAGAAACCGGCTTCGGAAAGCCAGCCGCCGCCCCACTGCCAGGAGCCCGAGATCGGGTAAAGAATGCCGGTGAGGATGACGACGAAGATCAGGAACGGCCAGAGCTTGATGCGCTCGGCGAGCACGCCCGAGACAATCGACGCCGTGGCGGCGACGAACATCAGCTGGAAGAAGAAGTCCGAGCCGACCGACGCATAGTCGAGGGCCGCGTCTTCGGCGCCGAGACCGACCGGTTCGAGAACCGTAGGTACGAAATTCGGCGCGAAGTAGCCGTTGAACTCGCCCGGATACATCAGGTTGAAGCCGATCAGCCAGTACATGATCGAGGCGATCGAGAAGAGCGCGATGTTCTTTGTGAGCTGCATCGTGACGTTCTTCGACCGCACGAGGCCGGCTTCGAGCATCGCAAAGCCCGCCGCCATCCAGAACACGAGGAAGCCGCCCACAAGGAACAGCAAGGTTGTCATGATGTAGGGGCCGATCTCGTCGAACCCGGGCGCTGCGTCCTGCGCAACAGCCATCGCCGGGGTCAGGGCGGCGACCCCGAGCAGACCGGCAAAAAGGCGCGTTTTGAGTGTCATATGTCCGTTTTCCCTCTTCGCGACGCTCAGATCGCGTCTTCGTTGGTCTCGCCGGTGCGGACGCGCACGGCGCTTTGCACATCGAGAACAAAGATCTTGCCGTCGCCGATCTTGTCGGTCTTGGCGGTGGTGGCGATGGTTTCGACGACCTGGTCGACCATGGCGGCCGCCACGACGATCTCGAGCTTCACCTTCGGAACGAAATTCACCGCATATTCAGCGCCGCGGTAGATTTCGGTGTGACCCGACTGCGACCCGAAGCCCTTGATTTCAGTTACCATCATGCCGCGCACGCCGATGGAGGTCAGCGCTTCGCGGACCTCCTCGAGCTTGAACGGCTTGATTGCTGCAATGATGAGTTTCACTTGCATCCCCTTCGTTGCGCGAGTCAGGCGGCGCCCCCCGCATCTGTGGGCAGACATGGAGCCCGCGGGCGGGCTTAGCTCAAGGCGTGGGGTCCGGCCCGATGGGGCGAGTCGTGCCGGAGTTGCACAATTTTTGCACAACTTGGTATCTTTGCTGAAGTTTTAGGCGAATTAGAAACCGGTGCCGTTACCAGTTCTTTACCTTCGCCGTCTCCACAATCACCTTGCGCGCGGCTATCTTCGGCAAAAGAGCAGAGCTGAGCGAGGCTCAGAATCACAATGACGACATCGGGCAAGGGCCGGAAACCCCTCGTCGCCGAACGGCGGACGGGGGCGGGCCGCAAATCGGCAGGCCAACGGCGGGCGCCGCCCCCCAAGGCGCCGAAGCCGCGCCGGGGCGGGCTTGTCGGGCTGCTCCTCTGGCCGGTTCGGCTGGCCTTGCGCATCCTGTGGTGGATCGGCTTGCGCCTCGGCATCGCCGGCGCGGTAGCCCTCGCCCTCGCCGTGGTGGCCACGGCGCTGACCCTTGACGCCCCCGGCGCCCTTCTCGACGCGCGCGCACGGGGCTCGGTGACGCTTCTCGACCGCGACGGCGACATCTACGCCTGGCGCGGCGAGCAGTTCGGCGGCCGGATCGACGCCGCCTCCGTGGCCCCCGTCCTGAAAAACGCAATCGTCGCCACCGAAGACAAACGCTTCTACCGCCATTTCGGAGTGAGCCCGCGCGGGGTGGCAAGCGCGATCCGGATCAATCTTCGCGAAGGGCGCGGGCCTTTCTCGGGCCATGGCGGCTCGACGATCACCCAGCAGACGGCAAAGCTGCTCTGCCTCGGCGTCGCCTACGACCCGGCCTCGGGTATGACCGAGGCCGAATACGAGGCCGATTGCCGGCGCACCACCATCGCGCGCAAAGCCCGCGAAGCGATCTACGCGATGGCGATGGAGCTGCGCTATTCGAAGGACGAGATCCTCACGATCTACCTCAACCGCGCCTATCTCGGCGCCGGTTCGCGGGGCTTCGAGGCCGCGGCCCAGCGCTATTTCGGCAAGAGCGCCAATCAGGTGGACGCCGCCGAAGCGGCGATGCTCGCGGGGCTCCTCGTCGCCCCCTCCCGGTTCGCCCCGACAGCGAACCTCCAGCGGTCCCGGGACCGGGCGAACCTCATCGTCGGGCTGATGGAGGACCAGGGCTATCTGACGGCGGCCGAAGCCGATGCGGCGCGGTCCAACCCCGCACGCCTGTCCCAGGCGGCCGAGGCGCGGGCGGGTGGCTATTACGCCGATTGGGTGATGGATCAGGGCCCGTCGTTTCTGACCGACCAGACGACCGAAGACGTCGTCATTCGCACTACCTTCGACCCCCGCATCCAGCAGGCCGCCGAGGATGCGCTGGAATGGGTGTTCGAAAACAAGGTGCGGGCGGGCTCCGAGGCACAGGCTGCCATCGTGGTGATGTCGGCCGACGGGGCGGTGCGCGCGATGGTCGGCGGCCGGAAGCTCAGGGGTGTCGCCGGGCAGTTCAACCGCGCGATCCAGGCCAAGCGGCAGACCGGGTCCGCCTTCAAGCCATTCGTCTTTGCCGCGGCGCTCGACGAAGGCTACAGCCCTTGGGACTGGATCGTCGATGAGCCCATCACCTTCGACGTGCCGGGCTCGGGGCCCTGGAGCCCCCGCAACTACACCAACGATTATTCGGGCCGCGTTTCGCTCACCGAGGCGCTGGCCCGCTCGCTCAACATCCCCGCCGTCCGGGTATCGGAGTTCATCGGCCGCGACCGGGTGATCGAGATCGCCGATGGGTTCGGCGTCGGCGGCGACCTTGCAGACGTCCCCGCCGTCGCGCTCGGCGTGTCGGAATCCACGTTGCTGGAGATGACCGCAGCCTATGCCGGCATTCTCAATGGCGGCTCGGCCGTGGAACCCTACGGGCTGATCGAGCTCCGTCTGAAGGGCGAGACCGCTTCGCTCATCGACCAGACCGGCGGCATGGGCGACCGGGTGATTTCCGAGGACGCCGCGCGCCAGCTCGTCTGGATGATGAGCCAGGTCATCGAACGCGGCACTGGCACACGGGCGCGCCTGCCCGACCGCCCGGCGGCCGGTAAGACCGGCACGACGCAGGAGGCGCGCGACGCGTGGTTTCTCGGGTTCACGGCGAACTACGTCGCCGGGGTCTGGATGGGGTACGACGACAATACGCCGCTGACCGGTGTGACGGGTGGCGGGCTCCCGGCCGAGATCTGGCGCGAAACGATGGTTCGGGTCCATGAGGGGCTGCCGCCGGTGTCCTTGCCGATGACCGTGCCCCCCGAGCCCCGCCGCACCGCCGAACGCGAGCCCGACCGCCGCCCCGAGCGGCGCCGCCCGCCGCCGGCGAACGATCTCGAACGCGCCATCGAACAGCTTCTGGGCAACATCTTCCGTTAGCAAACAGGGCATCGGCCGTCGGCCGAGAGCTTGCGCCGTGCTCCGACAGGTCGGAAAAGACCGCGCACCGAACGCGGTCCGGGGCCCCGACCCATCTACGCATTCGGCTTATCGAGCCCCCGGGCCGGGCCACGGACAGAACGGCGCGCGCAGCCGCCCGATCAGGCCGAGCGCAGGTCCTGAATTAGCTGGTCCACGTTGCCCCGGCGGCGTTCGAGCATCGACCCGATCTCGACCCGCTCGGTCTTCAGAAGCGAAATGCCCTCGATCACGATATCGAAGAACTTGTCCGCGCCCGACCGGTCGGACACCATGAAGCTGACGGAGAACGGCGCCTGTCCGCGCAGGTCCACCGTCGAGCGAACCTCGACGAAGTTCTTGAGCTGGCGCGCATCGGTCACCTGGATGCTTCCGCCGATGAACTCGCGGAACCGAGCCCCGTATTTGCGCGCCAGATAGGCCCCGAAAGCATCCCCGAACGCGGCAAGCTGCGCGCGGGAGGCGGATCGGGCCGCCGGACCGAGGGCGGACCGCGCGATCGTCGGCACATCCGCATAGCGGTCGAAGAGCCGCTCGAAATCGCCATACATCGCGCGCTCGGACTGGCCGGAATTGATGATCCGGTTGATGTCCGAAACGACGCGGTCGATCAGCGCACGCGCCTCGCCGTCGGTCAGCGCATGGGCCGGAGTTCCAACGAGGGGAAGCGCGGCCGCTCCGAGCAGGAGGCCGAGAACGCCCCGCCGTCTCAAATCATTCCTCGAAGATATCGCCATAGAGGTCCTCATAGGGATCGAACGCAAGATCTGGGCCCGCCGTTCCGCTCTGGTTCAGCTCGAACCGCCGGTTTTGCAGATATAGGGACCGCAGAAGCGCATAGCTATCCGCGCTCTCGTAAAGGATCGCATCGAGCGTGTCGCCGAGGACATACCGGTCATCGAGAACCGTCGCGGCGCCCGCCCCATAGATCACCATCGCGTATTCGGGGCCAAAGACGTAGTTCACCGGATTGAGCACGATATCGACGATGTTCCCCGCCAGAGCCCGTTCGGTGCGCGGGCCGAACAGCGGCACGTCGAGATAGGCGCCCTCCGGCGCGCCCCAGACAGCAAGCGTCTGGCCGAAATCGGCGCTGCGTTCCTCGAACCCGCCGGGCGTGGCGACATCGAAGAGCCCGCCGAGGCCGAGCGTGGAGTTCAGAACGAACCGGAAGCTGTTATGGGCGGCATCGCCGAAACTGCCCTGGAGAAGATCGTTCACAATCGTGCCCGGTATCCCCAGATTCGCCGAAAAGTTCGACACGCCCATCCGTACGGGCACCGGAACGAGCGTCCCGTACCCGGTTGCAGCCGGTCGCAACGCAAGCGAATCGACATTGCGGTTGAACTCGTGCGACTGCCGGTTGTCGGCTTCATAGGGGTCGTAGATTTCGACCGGCTCGTCGGGCGTGGAACAGGCTGCAAGCGCCACAAGGCCCAAAAGCAGCGCACATCGCACAAGCAAGTGTCTCATTCGGTCGTCCGGCCCGCAAAACCCGTTTCAACTCATGACATAGGAGCCGGGACCGTGAAACCCACATGGGGCGATAATCACGTCTCTGTGCGGTTTTCGGCGTCAACGCGGGGTTTTCGCTGCGATTGTCGAACGCTAACCTCGGCGCGATCGTGAAAGGATGCCCGATGCCGTCGACTGTCGAAGCGCGCCTTGCCGAGCTTGGGATCGCCCTGCCCGAACCGCCACCGCCGGCCGGAAACTACCTGCCCTACGTCCTGTCGGGCACCACCCTCTGGGTTTCCGGGCAGATCAGCGCCGGCCCCGACGGGCCAATCGTCGGTAAGCTCGGGGCGGACATGTCGGTGGGAGACGGTGCGGCGGCGGCGCGCAGTTCGGCGCTCTGGCTTCTCGCACAGGTCCGGGCGGCAGCCGGCGGCGACCTCGACCGGCTCCGGCAGGTCGTCAAACTCGTCGGCTTCGTCAATTCGACCCCCGACTTCACCGACCAGCCCCGTGTCATCAACGGCGCCTCGGATTTCCTTGTCGAGCTGCTTGGCGATGCGGGGCGCCATGCGCGCTCGGCGGTGAGTGCCGCCTCGCTGCCCTTCGGCGTGGCCGTCGAGATCGAGGGCGTGTTCGACCTGTCATGAGCGGGCTGCCGGCGGCGTTCCTCGAGACACCCGTCGCCCATCGCGGGCTCCACGACCGGTCCGAGGGCCGGATCGAAAATTCGCGCTCGGCCTTCGAGGCGGCCATCTCGGGCGGCTACGGCATCGAGCTCGACGTTCAGATGAGCCGCGACGGGGTCCCGATGGTGTTTCACGACCATGACCTCGACCGGCTGACGGCGCTATCGGGGCCCCTGCGCGGCCGCGCTTCGAGCGAGCTTTGCGGCATACCGCTCGCGGGCGGGCACGACACCATCGAGCGGCTGGACACGGTTCTGGAACTCATCGGCGACCGGGCGGCAGTTCTCGTCGAAATCAAGGATCAGACAGGGGTGCCCGAAATCGATATCGCCGATCTTGCGCAGCTTACGGGCCGGGTGGTCAGGGCCGCCTCCGAGGCCCATGGCACCCGCGCCGCGATCATGTCCTTCAACCCCGCCTATGTCGCCGCACTGGACTGGCTCGGCGCGGACCTCCCTCGCGGGCTCATCGGCATGGTCTTCGACGACCCCCGTCTCAGCGCGGCGGAAAACGCCGACCTCACCGGTTATGCCGCCTTCGATGCCTCGGGCGCCTCTTTCATCAGCCATGACAGGGCGAGCCTCGACGCCCCTGCGGTTACCCGTCTCAAAGCGCGCGGCGTGCCTGTGCTGACCTGGACGGTGCGGAGTGCCGCCGAGGAGGCCGAGGCCCGCGAGATCGCCGACAACATCACCTTCGAAGGCTACCTGCCGGCCCGGGCTGCCCCTTGACCGGCCCCGAGCGCGGCCCACCTCGTCGGATGTGCGACACCAGGCTCCCGCCTCCATGACCGAAGACAACCCCATCGAGATATCCGTTCTCGGCGGCCTCGGCGAGATCGCGGCCGAGGAATGGGATGCCTGCGCCTGCCCCGAAGCCGCCGACGGCGGCCGCCCTCTCGACCCGTTCACGACCCATCGCTTCCTGCTCGCCCTCGAAACCTCCGGGTCGGTGGGCCCCGGGACGGGCTGGCAGCCGAGACATCTCGTTGCGCGGTCGGACGGCGAGGTCATTGCCGTCGCGCCGCTTTACGCGAAGTCCCACAGCCAGGGCGAGTACATCTTCGACCACAACTGGGCCCATGCCTGGGAACGCGCCGGCGGGCGCTACTACCCCAAACTCCAGATCGCGGTGCCGTTCACTCCCGCGACGGGGCGGCGGTTTCTCACCCGCCCGGGCGAGGAGGCACGGGGGACGGCGGCGTTGATCCAGGGCGCGGTGAGCCTTGCCAGCGAAAACCGGCTCTCCTCGCTCCACGTCACCTTCTGCACGCAAGACGAAGCCGCCCGCGGCGCCGAGATCGGTCTTCTCCACCGGATCACCCAGCAATACCACTGGGCCAACCGGGACTACGCGGATTTCGAAGCGTTCCTCGCCGACCTCTCCTCGCGCAAGCGCAAGACGATCCGCCGGGAGCGCCGGGTCGCTCAGGGCTTCGGCGGCGAGATCGTCGGGCTCACCGGAGACGCGCTGCGGCCGGAGCACTGGGACGCCTTCTGGCGCTTCTATCAGGACACCGGCGCGCGGAAATGGGGCACGCCCTACCTGACGCGCGGTTTCTTCGACGCCGCGCAGGCGACGCTGAGGGACGACATGCTCCTCGTCCTCGCCATTCGCGACGGCGTGCCCGTCGCCGGGGCGCTCAATTTCATTGGCCGCGAGACGCTCTACGGGCGTTACTGGGGCGCGATCGAGGACCATCCCTGCCTCCATTTCGAGGCCTGCTACTACCAGGCCATCGACTACGCGATAGACCATGGCCTTCGCTCGGTGGAGGCCGGCGCCCAGGGCGAGCACAAGCTTGCCCGCGGCTATCTTCCCGTCGAGACCCATTCGCTGCATTGGCTCGCCGACTCGGGCTTCTCGAACGCGGTCGAGGAGTATCTGAGGGCCGAGCGGGCGGCGGTGGGGGAGGACATCGAGGTCCTCACAAGTTATGGACCGTTTCGCAAATCGACCGAGGAGGAGTGATGGCCGAAAAACTTCAAGGCAAGGTGCGCGACGAAGCGCTTCAGGCGCTGTTGGCCGGGGGCTGGGCCCACGACCCCGAGCGGGACGCGCTCTTCAAGGAATTCCGCTTCGGCAATTTCGTCGCTGCCTGGGGGTTCATGTCGCAAGCGGCCCTGCGGGCGGAGAAGATGAACCACCACCCGGAATGGTTCAACGTCTACAACCGCGTGGAAGTGACGCTGACGACCCACGATGCGGGAGGCCTGAGCGAGCTCGACGTGAAGCTCGCACAGATCATGGACAAGCTGGCCGATCAGGGCGGCGCCTGAAGAAGAGCGCCGATGGCCGCTTCTGGGCTGGAGCGGACGTTCGGGTCTTGCTCCGGCAGCCACTGGCGAAACACGCCCCGGACTTGATCCGGGGCCCCGATCCACCGGAGTGCCAAGCCTGTCGAGGTCCCGGGTCAGGCCCGGGACGTGGAGGGCTTGGTTCGGGGCGTGCAGCATGGATGTCCGCTCCAGGCCACCCGCTCCTGCCGGAGCCTTCAGACCTTCTCCAGAAGCGCCTCGCCGCCCGTCAGGCTGCACACCCCCGGCTCTTCCCTTTCCAGCACCTCGACAACGCCGTTGTCGACGATCATCGCATGGCGTTCGAGCCGGCCCATGAGCCCCACCGGCGGAGCGTCGAACTGCATGCCGATCTTGCGCGCATAGGCGCCGGTCGGGTCGCACAGCATCGTGATCCCGGCCTCCGTCGCCCCCGTCGCCTTGCCCCATTCCTCCATGACGAAAGCATCGTTCACCGAAACGCAGATGATCTCGTCGATCCCTTTGTCGCGAAACGCCTCCGCGGTGCGGATGAAACTCGGGATATGCGAGGTCGTGCAGGTGCCGGTAAACGCGCCCGGCAGACCGAAGAGCACCACCTTCCGGCCCTTCAGCTTGTCGCTCAGCTCCACCTCGTGGGGGCCCTCGGAATCCTTCCAGATCAATGTCGCTTCGGGTACCTTGTCGCCGACGCTGAGTGTCATCGCATCTGTCCTTCCGATTGCGCCTCTTCGTCCCCGCGATATAACCCTCGGCGATGCGGGGACCAGGGGCAAGGCCATGAGCGGGATCGTAATCGTCGGGGCAGGACAGGCAGGGTCGTCGCTGGCGTTCAAGCTGCGCGATCTGGGCTATGACGGGCCGGTGACGCTCGTCGGCGAGGAGCCCGAACCGCCCTACCAGCGCCCGCCCCTGTCGAAGGCTTATCTCTTGGGCGAGATGGCCCGCGAGCGGCTCTACCTCCGCCCCGAAGCCGCCTATGCGGATCGCGACATCGCCCTTTTGACCGGCCAGCCCGTCACCGGGATCGACGTTTCCGCGAAGACGGTGACGGTCGGTGGGAAAGCCCACGGCTACGACGATCTTGTCCTGACGACAGGCTCGGTGCCGCACCGCCTGCCGGCCGCCATCGGCGGCGATCTCGAAGGCGTCTACACCGTGCGCACGCTTGCCGATATCGATGCCATGGCCGGTGAGTTCGTCGAAGGCGCCAAGGTGCTGATCGTCGGCGGCGGCTATATCGGGCTCGAAGCCGCCGCGGTCGCCGCCAAGCGGGGGCTGAAGGTGACGCTCGTCGAAATGGCCGACCGCATTCTCGCCCGTGTCGCCGCGCCGGAAACCTCGACTTATTTCGGCGACCTCCACCGCGCCCATGGCGTCGACCTCCGCGAGGGCACGGGGCTCGTGCGGCTCACCGGCGAGTGCAGGGTCGCCGGCGCGGAGCTCACCGACGGCACCTTGATCGATGTCGATTTCGTCCTCGTCGGCGTCGGCATCCGGCCCGCGACCGACCTCGCCGAAGCCGCCGGGATCGCCCTCGACAACGGCATCGCCACCGACGAGCGGGGCCGCACCTCCGCCCCTTCGGTCTGGGCGGCGGGCGACTGCGCCTCGTTTCCGCACAAGTCGGGGCGGATCAGGCTCGAAAGCGTCGGCAATGCCATCGACCAGGCCGAGGCCGTCGCGGCGAACATCCTCGGAGCCGGCGCGCCCTACAATGCCCAGCCCTGGTTCTGGTCGGACCAATATGACGTCAAACTCCAGATCGCGGGGCTCGGGACGGGGTACGACCGGATCGTGGTGCGCGACGCAGCCCCGGGGCGGTCGCACTGGTATTACGCCGGCGGCACGCTTCTGGCGCTCGACGCGATGAACGATTCGCGCGCCTATATGGTCGGCAAGCGGCTGATCGAAGCGGGCCGCTCGCCCGACCCCGCGGCCATCGCCGACCCCGAGACCAACCTCAAATCGCTTCTGAAATGAGACCCGTCCGATGAGAATTGTCGGCGGGCGGCTTGGGGGCCTCAAGCTCGCCGATCTCGGTCGGGGGGATTCTGCCGCCCAGCTTCGCCCCACCGCCGACCGGGTGCGCGAGAACCTCTTCAACATCCTCGCCAACCGGGGTCTCCCCGAAGACGCGACGGTGCTCGACCTCTTCGCCGGCACCGGCGCCCTCGGGCTCGAAGCGCTGTCCAGGGGGGCCGCCCATGTCACCTTCGTCGATACCGGCGCCAAGGCCCAGGCGCTGATCCGCGCCAACATCGCGAAGGCCCGGGCCGAGGCCGACACCCGCCTTCTGCACCGGGACGCGACCCGTCTGGGGCCTGCCGAACGGGCGGCAACGCTCGTCTTCCTCGACCCCCCCTATGGGCGGGGGCTCGGCGAACGCGCGCTCGCCGCAGCCGCCGCTGGCGGCTGGCTTGCCCCGGGGGCGACATTGGTCTGGGAGGAGGCCGGGCCGATAACCGCACCCCGGGGGTTTGCGCTGCAAGACACCCGTCGCTACGGCGCGGCCCATATCCACATCCTGGAGGCGCCATGACCCCCAAAGCCGTGCTCTTCGATTGCGATGGGGTGCTCGTCGACAGCGAGCCGATCACCGACCGGGTGGTGATCGCGAACCTCGCCCGCCACGGGCTCGCCGTCTCCGAAGACGACGTCGCCGAGCTCTTCTTAGGCGGCACGCTCCGCGGCATCGGCGAGGCCGCCCGGGCACGCGGGGCCGATCTGCCCGAGGACTGGCTCGACGGGCTTTATGCCGAGACCTACCGCGCCCTCGAAGCGGGCACGCCGGTCGTCGACGGCGTGCCCGCACTCCTCGACCGGCTCGACCGCTCCGGCATCCCTTACGGCGTCGGCTCGAACGGGTCGCGGGAAAAGATGAAGATCACCCTCGGCCAAAACGGCCTCTGGTCGCGGTTCGAAAGTGCAATGGTCTCGGCCCATGACGGCCTTCCGGCTAAACCCGCCCCGGACATCTACCTTAAGCTCGCCGAGACCCTCGGCGTGGCACCCGCCGAAGCGGCGGTCGTCGACGACAGCCCCGCCGGCCTCAAGGCCGCCCTCGCCGCCGGCATCCCGGCCATCGGCTTCGCCGAACGCACGCCGGCGGATCGGCTCGGCGCGCTCGGCGTTCCCACGGCCCGGTCGATGGGCGCGGTGGCGGAGCTCTTGGGGCTTGACCCATGACCGCGACCGAGAAATTCGCCAAGATCGAGGTCGAAAGTGCGGCCGCACTCGAAGACTGGCTCGCCGCCCACCATGGCCAGGCCGAAAGCGTCTGGCTCGTGACCTACCTCGCTTCGGTGCCGGAAAAGTACCTCTCCCGCGAGGCCGTGCTCGACGCGCTCGTTGCCTGGGGCTGGATCGACGGCATCCGCCGCAGGCTCGACGACACCCGCACGATGCAACTCATCAGTCCCCGCAAGACCGAGCATTGGGCCAAAAGCTACAAGGACCGCGCCGCACGGCTCGAAGCGGACGGCCGGATGCAGGACCCCGGTCGGGCGGCGATTGCGCGCGGCAAGGCCTCGGGGCTTTGGAGCTTCATGGACGACGTCGATGCGCTGATCGTGCCGTCCGATCTCGCCGGGGCCCTGGCAGCGGCGGGCGCGGAGGGCCATTTCGAGGCCTTCGCGCCCTCCTACCGCCGCAATGTCCTGCGCTGGATCAAGCTTGCAAAGTCCGAAGCGACGCGGAGCAAGCGCGTCGCCAAAGCCGCCGAGACGGCGGCGCGGCGGAAGAAGATGGCGAACTTCTGACCGCGGGAGGCGCGCGACGCGAGGGGTTGCAACAGGTTGCAGGTCTTGGCCTGCGGGGGAGGCTCGGTTTTCGGACCGGCCGTTTCGAGAAAACCCGCCCCGGACCTGATCCGGGGCCTCGGGCCCCGGGAGCGCGGAGCCCCCAAGTCGATCCCGGGGCGGGTGTCCTACTCCGCCGGCCGTTCAGCCGCCCCAGAAGGCGCCGACGCCTCCGCCGCCTCCGTCTTCGGCTCCCCCTCGGCGCGGATCGCGTTCATCTCGGCGTTGAGCTCTTCGGTCCAGGGCCCGAGAACCTCGCGGATGCGCGCCACGTAAGCCTCGTTCTCCACCGCCGGCACGTTGAGATCATAGACATCGGCCACCTCGATCATCGCGCGCCGGTCCATCGCGACATAGGCCTCCGTCATCCGCGCCGCCTTGTCGGCTGGAATGCCCAGCGCCTCGAAGGCCGACCGGCCCATCCGCACCGAACTGTCGTAGGTCTCGCGGATGATGTCGCGGCAGCCCGCCGCCCAGAGATGGTAGACATGGTGACGGTTCCGCGCCCGGGCCATCACATGGACATGGGGGTAGGCCTTGACCATGTATTCGACGAGTTCGGTCGTCTGTTCCTCATCGTCGATGGCGATGACGAAGAGCTTCGCGCGCTCGATCCCGGCCGCATTCAGAAGATCGGGCCGGGTGGCGTCGCCGAAATAGGCCACCGTGCCAAAACGGCGGAGGTTTTCGAGCTGTTGCGACGAATAGTCGATCACGGTGGGGTTGTAGCCCGCCGCGCGGAGCATCCGGTTCACCACCCCGCCCACGCGCCCGATACCGGCGATGATGATGTCGCTGTCGACGTCGATCTCGTCGGCTTCCCGCTCCTCGGCCTGCGTGTAGCGCGGCGCGATCACCCGGTCGTAGAGGATGAAGAGCGCGGGCGTGAGGATCATCGACAAAGCGATGACGAGAAGGAGGATGTCGGCAAGATCGGGGGGGAGGACGTTGTTTGCCAGCGTGAACGACAAGAGCACGAAGCCGAATTCTCCGGCCTGGGCAACGCCGAGGGCGAGAAGCCATTGGTCGGCGCCGCGAAGCCCGAAGAGCCGGCCGAGCCCCCAAAGGATCGCGCCCTTCACCGCCAGAAGACCCACCGTCAGACCGACAAAGACTGCGAGGCTGCCGAAGAGCAGCCCGAAATCGATCCCCGCCCCAACGGTCATGAAAAAGAGCCCCAGGAGAAGCCCCCGGAACGGGTCGATGTCGCTTTCAAGCTCGTGGCGGTATTCGGAATTCGCAAGCACCACCCCGGCAAGGAAGGTGCCCAAGGCCGCCGAGACGCCCACAAGCGCCATCAGAAGGGCGATGCCGATGACGATCATCAGCGCGGTCGCGGTGAACAGCTCGCGGAGACGGGCGACGGCGATGAACCGAAAGATCGGGCGGGTCAGGTAGCTCCCCCCGAGGATGACCGCGGCGATGGCGGTGAGCGTGACAAGGGCGGTCTGCCAGCCCGAAAGCCCCTCGACCAGCGACAGCGTGGCCCCGCGATCCTCGCCGTGGCTCTCCCCGTGGCCGGCACCATGGGTCGCCTCCGCCCCATGACCGGCCAGATCGGCCAGTTCCGGCATCGCCAGAAGCGGGATGAAGGCGAGCATCGGGATCACCGCGATGTCTTGGGCGAGAAGCACCGAAAAGCTCGCCTCGCCGCCGTCGGATTTCATCAGCCCTTTCTCGCCCAGAGTCTGGAGCACGATGGCGGTGGAGGAAAGGGCCAGGACGAGACCGATCGTGAGCCCGATCTGCCAGGAGTAGCCGAAAAGCAGGACCACCCCCATGATCGCCAGTGCCGAAAGCGCCACCTGGCCGCCGCCGAGCCCCAGAAGCTGGCCCTTCATCTCCCACAGATGTTTCGGCTGAAGTTCGAGCCCGACGAGAAAGAGCATCATCACCACGCCGAATTCGGCGAAATGCTGGATCGAGACGACATCGACGTTGAGCAAGGTCAGAAGCGGCGAGATCGCGATCCCGGCGATGAGGTAGCCCAGAACCGAGCCAAGCCCCAGCCGCGAGGCGATCGGCACCGAAACCACCCCGGCGATCAGGAAGATGAAGGCCAGGAGAAGAAAGTCGGTCATCGCGCGCCCCTGCTCGGGGGCGGCGGGGGCATTGCCCCCAAGGCCCTATGGGCCTCCCCCAGGATAGTACTGGGCAGATGGAAGCGCCTTTGGGGCGGATTGTCGAGAGCGGGGCTCAGCCCCAGGTCGGGTGGAACTTGCCGGCCGGTGAAAGCGTGAAGATATGAGCGCCCTCGGCGGTCACGCCCACGGAATGCTCGAACTGGGCCGAGAGCGACTTGTCGCGGGTCACGGCCGTCCATTCGTCGGCGAGCACCTTCGTCTCGGGGCGGCCGAGATTGACCATCGGCTCGATGGTGAAGAACATCCCCTCTTCGAGCACCGGCCCGGTGCCCGGACGGCCGTAATGGAGCACGTTCGGCGGGGCGTGGAAGACGCGGCCGAGCCCATGGCCGCAAAAATCGCGCACCACGCTCATCCGGTGGGCCTCGACGTAAGCCTGGATCGCGTGGCCGATATCGCCGAAGGTCCGGCCGGGTTTCACCGCCTCGATGCCCTTCATCAGCGCGTCATGGGTGACCTGCACCAGCCGTTCGGCTTTCCGGCCGATGTCGCCGGCCACATACATCCGGCTCGTGTCGCCGTACCAGCCGTCGACGATGACGGTGACGTCAACGTTGAGAATATCGCCGTCCTTCAGCTTCTTCTCGCCGGGGATGCCGTGGCAGACAACGTGATTGACGCTGATGCAGGAGGCGTGCTGGTAGCCTTTGTAGCCGATGGTGGCCGAGGTCGCCCCGGCCTCCTCGACCATTGCCTCGATGGCGGCATCTATCGCCCCGGTGGTCTGGCCGGGGTAAACGAGCGGGGCGATATCGTCGAGAATACGAGCGGCCAGCGCACCGGCGGCGTCCATGCCGGTGAAATCGCTTGCCTCGTATATCCTGATGCCGTCTTTGGTGAGACGGCCGCGCGCCGTGTCGTCCAAGGGTCCGCTCCGGTGATCCATCGCCCCTACATAGGGCAGCCGCCCGCGACTTGCCAGAAGCCCCTTGACGCAGGCGTCAGAGATGGACGGGCAGGGCCGGTCCGAGCCAGACGCCTTCTGTGGTGATGGTGGTGCCATGGGCGATCATCTCCACGCCGCGCGCTTCGGCCTCGGCCGCCGCCGCCGCGTAGGCCGGGTCGATGTCGCCGGCAAACCGCACCCGCGCGCAATCCGTGCGTTGCACCAGATAAAGCATCACCGCCCGGTGGCCCGCCTCGGCCATGGCCCCAAGCTCGCGAAGATGCTTGGCCCCCCGGGCGGTCACGCTGTCGGGAAACTCGGCCCAGTCCCCGTCGCGGCGAAGATGGACGTTCTTGACCTCGACATAAGCGTCCGGACGACCCGCGCCGGTGGCGAGAAAATCCACCCGACTCCTCTCGCCGTATGCCACCTCGGCGCGGACCCTGTCGTATTCCGCAAGGGCCGGCACCGCGCGGGCCTTGAGCGCCTCGCCGACCACCCGGTTCGGCACCGACGTGTCGATGCCCGCCATATGCCCGCCGGGAAGCTCGGCGAGCCGCCAGCCGAATTTCAGCTTCTTCTTGGGGTCCTCGTTGGGTTCGAGCCAGATGCGCAAGCCCGGCGCCTTCAGCCCCAGCATTGCCCCGGGGTTCGGGCAATGGGCGGTCACCGCGCGCCCGTCGTCGAGGGTCACATCGGCCAGAAACCGGTTGTACCGCCGGATCAGCCGGCCGGGGACAAGGGGGGTTGGAAAGCGCATCGGCGCCGACCTATACCGGGGTCCGCACCCGAGACAAGGAGCCCCCATGCCCAACCCCACAGCCGCCATGCTGGTGATCGGCGACGAGATACTCTCGGGGCGGACGCGGGATGCGAACATGCATCATCTGGCCGGGCGGCTGACCGAAATGGGCATCGACCTCAAGGAGGTGCGGGTGGTCTCCGACGACCGCGATGCGATCGTCGCCGCCGTGCGGGCGCTGTCTGCGACCTTTAGCAACGTCTTCACCTCCGGCGGGATCGGGCCGACCCATGACGACATCACTGCCGATTGCGTCGCCGAGGCGATGGGCGCGTCGATCGACGTCCGTGACGATGCCCGGGCGGTGCTCGAAGGCCACTACGCCCGGCAGGGCACCGAGATGAACGCGGCCCGACTGCGGATGGCGCGCATTCCAGACGGTGCGACGCTTATCGACAACCCGATCTCGGCGGCACCTGGCTTCTCGCTCGGCAACGTCCACGTCATGGCCGGCGTGCCGTCGATCTTCCAGGCGATGCTCGAAAGTCTGCTTCCGGGGCTCACCGGCGGCCGGCCGCTGCTGTCGGAAACGCTCCGTGTCGAGCGCCCCGAGGGTGAGATCGCCGGGCCCTTGGGCGTTCTCGCCGAGCGCCACGGGGCGGTGAGTTTCGGGTCCTACCCCTTCATTCAGGACGGGCGGTTCGGGGCCAACATCGTCGCTCGGAGCGCCGATGCGCAGGCGCTCGGTGCCGCCATGGAGGCCCTCAAGGCGACCTTCGGGGAAGAAGACGGGTGACCTTGCCGGGCGCCGCCGACGTCCTTGCCACCCTGGAAGCGACCTGGCCCCCGGCAACGGTGACCCGGCTCGGGCCGGTGCGGCTCCGCATCGGCGCGGGTGGGGGCAAGCGGGTGTCGGCGGCGACCGTGGCGGGAGCGGCGGAGCCTCGCGACATCGACCGCGCGGAAGCCGCGATGCGGGACGCTGGCCAAACCCCGCTCTTCATGCTGACGCCGGCCGAGGTCGCGCTCGATACCGCGCTGGCGTCGCGGGGCTACGGCATCGTCGACCCGACGGTGCTCTATGCGAACCGGTCGGCGCCGGGCGTCATCCCGACACCGGTCGAGGCATCGACAACGGGGCTCGCAACGCTCTGGGACGATGGCGGGATCGGGCCCGAGCGCCGCGCGGTGATGGACCGGGTGTCGGGCCGCAAATCGGTGCTCGTTCCGGGCGACCCAGAGCACCCCGAAGCGGCTCTGTTCGTTGCCCTTGGCGCCGGCGGCGCGATGTTTCACGCGCTTCATGTCGCGCCGGAAGCCCGCCGGCGCGGTCTCGGCCGCACGCTTACACGCGGCGCTGTGGCCTGGGCGGCCGCCGAGGGCGCGCCGTGGATCGCCCTCGCGGTCACCGAGGCCAACCGGGCGGCAAACGCGCTCTACGCTTCCCTCGGCTTCAAACCTGTGGGACGGTACCATTACCGGACCCTGGGGGGTTAGGTCCGAGGGGATGAGGATGGTGCGACGTCGGCGACACTGGAGAGCCGCCTCGGCCGCCGCCATTGCGGTGGCGCTCGCCAGCCTGCCGGCCGCCGCCCTGACGCTCGATCTTCCCGCACGCGCGACACCGACGGGCGAGGACGACCGTGCCGCCGACCGGGTCCTGTTTCCGGTCGGGCCGCGGACGGGATCGGGCGGCGCGGGGCTCGTGGCCGAAGGCCGGATCGCGCGGCGGGCCTGGGCCATCGCCGATACAAGGCAAACGCCGTTCCAGCTCATGCAGCCGCTGCGCGATCAGCTTCTCCAGATGGGTTTCGCGCCGCGATACGAATGCCGCGACCGCGATTGCGGCGGCTTCGACTTCCGCCTCGCGCTCGATCTTCTGGGCGCGCCGGCGATGCATGTCGATCTGGGCGATTTCCACTATTTCACCGCCGAGCGGGAGGGCGCGGCCGGCGCCGAGGTCGTCTCGCTTGTCACCTCCCGGTCGGTCGGGCGCGGCCATATCCATCTCTCCCTGGTGACGCCGACAGAAGCCCCCGACGGGTTCACGGCGCGCACCGTCGAGGCGCCCGCCGAACCGGAGGCGCCGCCGGGCGATGTCGCGCGGAGCCTCGAGGAAACCGGCCATGCGGTGCTCGGGGGCCTCGTCTTCCGCCCCGGGTCCTCCGAGCTCGGCGAGGGGCCCTTTGCAGCGATTGCCGAGCTTGCCGCCTGGCTCGGGGAGGACCCAAGCCGCAGGCTCGTTCTGGTCGGGCATTCCGACAACGTGGGCGGGCTCGACGACAACATCGGCCTGTCGCAGCGCCGCGCGGCCGCCGTGGCCGAGACGCTCGTCGGCGACTACGGCATTTCCCGCAGCCGGATCGCGGCGCGCGGGGTCGGCTATCTCGCCCCCATCGCATCGAACGAGACCCCCGAAGGCCGCCGCCTCAACCGCCGGGTCGAGGCGGTGGTCGGCGCGCCGTGACGAAGAAAAGGGCGCCCGAAGGCGCCCCCAAGGTGGCAATACATGCTGAGGGAAAACTGTTCACTCCGCTTGAGGAACCGCGGTCACCAATTGTCCGGCCCCTTGTCTGCAAAGGAGTGGACGAGAAAGTCGATAAACGCCCGCACCTTGGGCTGGGTGAACCGGCCCGGCGGGTAGACGGCGTAGATGCCCTGGGTCTCGTTCGGAAGGTCCGGGATCGCCTCTTCGACGAGCCCCTCCTCCAACGCGTCGCCGTAAAGAAAGCTCGGCAGGTAAGCAATGCCGAGACCGGCAATGGCGGCGTTCAGGAGGCTCTGGCCGTCGTTCACAGTAAGCCAGCCGGCGGTGCGCACCTGGCGCTTTTCCCCCGAGGGCGCGGTGATTTTCCAGACATTGCCCGACGATTGGTTCGAGTAATGCAGAAGCTTGTGCTCGTTCAGATCGTCGATCTTCGCGGGCCGGCCGTATTGCTCGAAATACTTCGGGCTCGCGATCATCCGCCGCGTCGTCTCGCAGAGTTTGCGGGCGCGCAGTGTGGAGTCCTCAAGCTCGCCGATCCGGATCGCCATGTCGAAGCCTTCCGAGATCAGCTCCACATAGCGGTTGTTCAGCACCATGTTCACGGTGATCTCCGGGAATTCCTGCAAGAACTCGCCCAGGACCGGGGAGAGATGGTTCACGCCGAAATCGGTGGCCACGGAAATTCTCAGAAGACCCGAGGGGGCCGACTGCATCGAGGTGACGAGGGCATCGGCCTCGCCGGCATCGTTCAAAACGCGCCGCGCCCGGTCGTAATAGGCCAGTCCAATCTCGGTGGGGCTCACGCGCCGCGTCGTCCGGTTCAGAAGCCGCGCCCCGAGGCGCGCTTCGAGCGAGGAGACATGCTTGGAGACGGCAGACTTCGAGATCCCCATCTTTTTGGCAGCGTCGGTAAACCCACCCTGATCGACGACGGTCGCAAACGCTTCCATTTCGGTCAGTCGGTCCATCTTGTCTTTCAACCCTTCAACAAGGCCGCCCCCCAGCGGTCGTTGCCGGTATCCGGACCAATCAAGGCGAGAATTTGGTCGCGGCCCGACAATATCGGGGTTTCTTGCTGATCGTGTTTCGGCGGGAAACAGGCGGGTTGATCTAAAAGGTTAATTTCCCTCGGAAATATTCCGTTTCCAGCAGCGGCGGAAGCCTGCCTAGAGCCTGGCGGCCAGCCGCGCGCCCTGGTCGATGGCGCGTTTTGCATCGAGCTCCGCCGCCCGCTCGGCCCCGCCGATCACATGGGGTTTGCGGCCCCGTGCCAGGAGCGCATCCGCGAGGTCGCGCAGGGGTTCCTGCCCCGCGCAGAAGACGACCGTATCGGCCTCGATCAGCGTCGGGCCGGTCTCTCCGGAAAGGTGCAGCCCCGCGCAGTCGATCCGCTCGTAGCGCGCGCCGCCGATCATCCTCACGCCCGCCCGCGTCAGCGAGAGGCGGTGAATCCAGCCCGTGGTCTTGCCGAGCCCGCGGCCGGGTTTCTCGCGTTTTCTCTGCAACAGGACGATGTCGCGCGCCGATCTCGGCGGGTCGCCGCCATCGGCCAGAAGGCCGCCGGGCGCCCTGCCCGGGTCGGTGATCCCCCAATGGGCCAGCCAGGCGTCTCGGTCGAGCGTGGGGCTGTCGCCGGTATGGGCGAGAAACTCGGCCACGTCGAAGCCGATGCCACCGGCTCCGACGATAGCGACCCGGTTGCCGACCTCCGCCCCGCCGGCAAGGACATCGACATAGGACAGGACGGAGGCGCCCGGCGTCACCGAAATCCCCGGATCGCGCGGCACGACACCGGTCGCGATCACGACCTCGTCGAAACCTTCGAGCGTCGCGGCGTCCGCCCGGGTACCAAGGCGAACCTCGACCCCGGCCAGACCGAGGCGGGTTTCGAACCACGCAACGAGCCCATGGAACTCCTCCTTGCCGGGGATGCGCCTGGCCATGTTGAGCTGTCCGCCAACCCGGTCGGCCGCCTCGAAGAGCGTCACCCGGTGTCCGCGCTCGGCCGCCACCGATGCGGCCATCATGCCTGCCGGGCCGGCACCCACGACGGCGACCGACTTGGGCGCGTCAGTGGGCAGATACCGCAATTCCGTTTCATGGGCGGCGCGCGGGTTGACAAGGCAGGTCGCAACCTTGCCCTCGAACGTGTGGTCGAGACAGGCCTGGTTGCAGGCGATGCAGGGCGCGATCTCCGCCGCACGCCCGGTGCGCGCCTTCTCGACGAATTCCGGATCGGCCAGGAAAGGCCGCGCCATGGAGACGAGGTCGGCAGCCCCCTCGGCGAGCACCGCCTCGGCGACCTCGGGCATGTTGATCCGGTTGGAGGCCACCACCGGCAGCCCGACCTCGGCTCTGAGCTTCGCCGTCACCCAGGTGAAGGCGGCGCGCGGCACGCTGGTCGCAATGGTCGGAACCCGCGCCTCGTGCCAGCCGATGCCGGTGTTCAGCATCGTCGCCCCGGCGGCTTCAACAGCTTGCGCGAGCGCGACGACCTCGGCCCATGTCGACCCGTCGGGCACCAGATCGAGAAGCGAAATGCGGTACATCACGATGAAGTCGGGACCCACCGCCTCCCGGACCCTCCGCACCACCTCCACGGGGAGGCGCATCCGGTTCTCGTAAACCCCGCCCCAGGCGTCGTCCCGGCGGTTGGTGTGGCGGGCGAGGAACTGGTTCAGCAGGTAGCCTTCCGAACCCATGATCTCGACCCCGTCGTAACCGGCCGCCCGCGCGCGGCGGGCCGCTGCGGCGAAATCCGCGATCTGGGCTTCGATCTCGACGGCGGTCAACTCCCGGGGTGCAAAGGGCGAAATCGGCGACTTGACCGGCGACGGCGCCACCGCGCGCTTCGAATACCCATAGCGGCCCGCATGCAGAAGCTGGAGTGCGATGCGGCCCCCCGCCCGATGGACCCGGTCGGCGACCAGGCGGTGGTGCGGCAGAACCGCATCGTCGTACATCCCCGCCGCCCCGTCATAAACCGCGCCCTCGGGGTTGGGCGCGATGCCCGCGGTCACGATAAGGCCCACCCCGCCGCGCGCCCGTTCAGCGTAGTACTCCGCGAGCCGCTCCCAGTCGCCGGTCTCCTCAAGCCCGGTATGCATCGAACCCATGATGACCCGGTTGGCCAGTGTCACATGGCCGAGATCGAGGGGCGCCAAGAGATGCGGGTAACGGTCCATACCCTCAAGGTTGACGTTCACGTCAGCATTGTCACCCGCGACGCAGCGTCAGTCGGTGGGGAAATCTGCCCCGCTAGCCGAGGCTTCCGCGCAATGGCGCCGGAACGCCCGTTTCAAAAGGTCGAGCTCGGCCCGCAACAGGTCGATCTCGGCGCGGATGTCGTCCTGCAAGGGCTCGCCGAGGGACACCGCGAAACTGTCGAGCATGAGCCCAGTCGACTGATCGACGAGCGTGAAGGTCTGGACCCCGTCGGACAGGGCAGCGGAGGGGATCGGCACCCGTACCGACCAGGCCTCCTCTCCCCGCTCCGTGAGTTCGGCGACCGATACCGGCGCGTCGCGATGGCAAAGTTCGATGACCGGCACGCCCTCGCCTTCGCCCACCCGCGTCAGCAGCCCCTCCCAGACACCGTCGCGGATGCTGGTGCGGTGGAGGCGGAGGGAGGCCGGCGCGTGGTCCTTCAAAGCGCCGCCCTCGGCCGCCGGGTGAGCGTCACGTCGCGTACCCTGATTTCATTGAAGGCCGGGCGCTCGAAAATGAGATCGAGCCAGGCCCGCTCCACCCGGCGCTCGTTCATCTGGGAATAGGCCAGGTCGAACTCCACCGCCCGCTCGCCGCTGCCCGGCGGCACCTCACGCACGACCTGTTCGGTGTTCGGCCCGTGGCGCACGTTGAGGCGGGCAAAGAGCTCCAGCGGCCGCTCCGTCGCCACCCGGGTTTCGAGCCGGACGACATGGTTCTTCGTCAGCCCGTCGACCGCCGCGGGCGGCAGTTCCACAACGAGGCTGAGGTAGGACCCGTCAAAGGCAAACACATCGATCCGCGCGCCGTAGGGGGCGAGGTCTTCCTCGTTGGTGTTGCGGATCTGGCGAAGCGTGACCTCGGACCAGTCGCAATCGTGAAACAGCGTCGTTTCCGAGCCGAGCCTGGTGCTCGACGACACCGCCACGCTGCCGCGCGGCCGGATCGGTCCGGACCAGAGTTCCGGGCGCCAGGCCCAGTCGGTATGAAGCGGCTTTTTGATCCCCGCCGCCCCCACCATCGGCAGCGCAAGCCGTCCGTCTGCGGTGTGCAGGAGCCTGTCGACCCGCTGCTGGAGCGCGCGGGCGTTGGAGCGGACGCGCTTCAGCGTCTCGGGGTCGGACGTGCCCGCCGCATCGGCAAGCCGGGACCAGCGGCGGAGCGTCCGCCGCTCCACCCAGCCCGCTACCCGTGCCGTCACATTCATGCCCATCGCACACCTATCGCTGCAAAAGTGCCGGAGGTCGGCCAGACGATGGGGCAAAAACCTTTCATTCCCGAAAACTTGGCGGATTTTCGCGGAACAGGCGTGCGGTCAGCGCCGAAAGCGTCCGCAGCCCGTCCTGCGCGTCGAGCGGTCTGGCCTCGAAGCCGATGACGGTTGCCGTGACGAGATGACCGTTGAGGTCGAACAGCGCCCGCCAGTAATCCTCCGCGACGCCGAGGGGCCGCGCGCCGGAAAGATCGCGGGCGCGGACATAGATCTGTCCGTCGTCTGCGCGAAGCTCGAGAATTTCCACGCTTTCGGCGCGCCCATCGGCCGAGAGCGCGGTGCGTCCGTCCTCGCTTTCGAAGAACCGGACGAGTTGTGCCTCCGACGCCGCCGAAAGCGGCGCGCCCGCGCCTTCGGGAGAGACCAAAACAGTGAGCACGCCGGGCGCATCGGGCATCGCAGACAGCCCGCCGCCCGAAAGCGATGCACAGCTTCCCAGAAGGACGAAGGCGGCGGTGCCCGACTGGCGCACCGCACCTGGGTCGACGCAATAGCCGGGCGGGCCCGCGACGACGACATCCTCTGCCACCAGCACGCTTTCGGGTGCGAGCCGCGTGACATCGACCTCCCCGGCGCAACCGGCCAGAACGGCTGCGGCCAGGCCGGCCTGGACGGTCCTAGAGATCCATGTAGACATGGCGCTCGGCTGCCGCACCGGGATGGGTGACCGCCCCTTCTCGGGTCGATCCCACGATCTGTGCATACTTCCAGAGCGCACCGCTGGCGTAGATCGTCTCACGGGGGCCTGCCCAAGCCTCTTTTCTTTGGGCGAGTTCGTCCTCGGTCAGATCGACCGAGATCTCGCCCTTTATGGCATCGATGGTAATCGCATCGCCGTTGCGAATCAATCCGATAGGGCCGCCCTGGGCGGCTTCGGGGCCGACATGCCCGACACAGAAGCCACGGGTGGCACCCGAGAAGCGGCCGTCGGTGATGAGCGCCACCTTCTTGCCCATCCCCTGACCGGAGATCGCGGCCGTGGTCGCCAGCATCTCTCGCATGCCCGGGCCGCCCCTTGGGCCTTCGTTGCGGATCACGATGACCTCGCCTTCGGCATATTCGCGCGCCTTCACCGCCGCGAAAGCGTCTTCCTCGCATTCGAAAACCCGCGCCGGCCCGGAAAAGACCTGCTCGGCCTCGCTCATGCCTGCGACCTTCACGATCGCACCTTCGGGCGCGAGATTGCCGATGAGGCCCACGACCCCGCCGGTCTTGGTGATCGGCTTGGCCGACGGGTAGATCACGCGGCCATCGGCCTCCCGGGTGACGATGTCGAGCTCCTCGCCCATCGTGCGCCCCGTTGCGGTGATGCAATCTTCATGGACGAGCCCGGCCTTGCGAAGCTCCTTCATCACCACCGGCACACCGCCCACCTCGTAGAGGTCCTTGGCGACGTATTGGCCTCCCGGCTTCAGATCGACGAAATAGGGCGTGTCGCGGAAAATCTCGCAGACATCCATCAGATCGAACGCGATCCCCGCCTCATGGGCAATCGCCGGCAGATGCAGCCCCGCATTGGTCGACCCGCCGGTGCAGGCGACGACCCGCGCGGCGTTCTGAAGGCTTTTGAGCGTGACCACATCCCGCGCCCGGATGTTTTTTTCCAGAAGGTTCAAAACCGCCGCCCCCGAGGCTTCCCCGTAAGCGTCCCGGCTCTCATAAGGTGCGGGCGCGCCGGAAGAATTCGGCAGCGCCAGCCCGATGGCTTCGGAGACGCAGGCCATCGTATTGGCCGTAAACTGCCCCCCGCAGGCCCCCGCCGAGGGGCAGGCGACGCGTTCGAGCACGGCGAGTTCCTCATCGGAGTAATTCCCCGCCTGGTGCTTGCCCACAGCCTCGAAGACGTCCTGAACGGTGACGTCCTTCCCGTCGAGCCGCCCCGGCAGGATCGACCCGCCATAGATGAAGACACTGGGCACGTTCAAACGGACCATCGCCATCATCATCCCCGGCAGGGACTTGTCGCAGCCCGCAAGCCCCACGATGGCATCGTAGCAATGCCCCCGCATGGTCAGTTCCACGGTATCGGCAATCGCCTCGCGGCTGGCGAGGCTCGACCGCATCCCCTCATGCCCCATCGCAATCCCGTCGGTGACGGTGATGGTGGTAAACTCCCGCGGCGTGCCGCCCTCGCGCTTGACCCCGAGCTTCACCGCCTGCGCCTGCCGGTTCAATGCGATGTTGCAAGGGGCCGCCTCGTTCCAGCAGGTCGCCACACCGACGAACGGCTGCTCGATCTCCGCCTCGGTGAGCCCCATCGCGTAGTAATACGACCGATGCGGCGCCCGGGAGGGCCCTTGGGTCACATGCCGGCTCGGCAGCTTCGACTTGTCCCATTTCTTCTGCAGCATGGCGGCCTCCCTCGGTGTGGTTGGGAGAGGGATAGGCGGAAGTGGCAGGGGCGGCAAGGTGGGCGCGCGGGGATGGCCGCATCGAGCAGGTGCAGGTGAGCGAGGCGGTGGGGCTGACCTTTCCGGTCGTGTTGCGCTCGATGCTGGGCCAGGACCCGAACGTTCTGATGATCGGGGAGATCAGGGATGCCGAGACGGCGGCAATTGCGTGTCGGGCGGCTTTGGTGGGTCGGTTGGTGTTGTCGACGCTCTATGTGAGCGCGCCGGATTTGGCGCTGACGCGGTTGGTCGATCTCGGAGTGGAGGAGTTCGTGGCGCGGGACGTGTTGGTTGGGGTGTTGGGGCAGAGCTTGCCGCTAGCACCATATGGAGTCGAAATGAGAGCCAGCGTAGCAGGTTCTTCAGTTAGTTCCTGAGTGCAAAATCTTTATGCGAGCCAATTCACTTTCATCTACATAGGGCTGGATTCCCCTGATTTCGACTGAGTCTGGAAGTTCGTCAAGTTGAGTAGTAATGTCTCCATTAACTATCATCATTGATCTACTGACCATGCGAGTGCACTTCGAGGCATCTTCAATACCACCTAATTGAATTGGTGGTTCGTACATTACGCCCTCTTTCAGCCCCAAGTCACCCATAGTTCGTCGACATTCTAGTGCCAGTCCATCGTAGGGGGCGATTGCGTTGCGTAGAAACTCACGGTTCCAAAACGCCTCAAAGCTGTCAAACAGGAGTTCCGGCTCCATAGTGTACGCATCAAGAAGAAAAACGCCCTCATTAAGAATTTTTCCGGAGCTGTCGAGTTCATATGCATATTGATCCCCCCAAGCCGTCATTCCAAAACAGAAAAAATCATCTACCCGACGTTTCCAAGCGAATTTCCAATGTTTTATTGAATTCCAAATCCAAATTCCCTCGACGTTCTTCCCCGTATAACCAAAGAGTCGAAAGTATCGACCAAATGCGGAAAAGCCGTCAGACATCGAAAGCACTTCAGCATGGCTAGACGGCAGGTGAATTAAACGTGAGTGGGTCGCTTCATAGATATCAGCTCTCGCTTCCACATCGAAACATTCCAAAGAGTCAGGAAAGTTCAAACCATCTGCTCCCTAAGCCCACTCACGGTACCGAACCATCAATTGTAATTACGTCTATAGCAAGCGTAGGGTGGGCAATCTGCCCACCATCGCACGACCCCCCGGCACGACCGTCGGCACATCGCCGGCCCTACCCGTTGCACATCCCCCGGGGCTCCGCCCGTTCGCGCCTTGAAACGTCCAGTGGACGTTTCATCGGGCTTCGCCCGAGCCGGCGGCCCCCCCTACCGCACGCCCGCCGCACCCCGCCTTAACCCTTCCGCACCATCCTCCCACCCGAACGTTCCCGAGCGGCGGACCTCTCAACCCCGCCGCCTGACCGAAGACACCGGCCCCGTAGACCGCCGCCAAACACGGCCGAGGGGCAGCCATTTCGCGACATCCCGGTCGAGCGGCCGGGCAAGGCGCTCCGGTTTGTCGCCCTGACGGGCCCGTCGGACCTAACATCGAAACGAACGGACCGAAGACCCGGCCCCCGAGACACCCGGCCGTCTCCAAACCGTAGGGTGGGGCTCCACCCCACCATGCGCGCCCGTTCAGCCCCCGGGCCGTCCACGCCTCGCCTCGCCGCCTGCGGCGGACCGGGCCTTGTCGTGCACCCCGCACAGGTGGGCAGCCTGCCTGCCCAACGCGAGCCCCCACCGCTCCCCCCTCGCAATCCGCGACCTCCCCCGCTACATCCCCCCCCATGCACCCCCCCGCCTTCGAGAGCTTCGTCGCCCCGGCCCGCGCCCGCCCCGCCCTCTGGCGGCTCGGCCTCGGCATCGTCCTCGCCGCCGCCATCTACCTCCCCGGCACCTTCGCGCTTCTCTTCGGGGTCTGGGTCGTCCTCCAACCGGGGACCGACTTCCTCATCTGGGCCGGCCAGGTCTCCGCCCCGACGACCCCCTTGGCCACCTATCTCGTCCTCTTCGCGAGCTTCCCGCTCATGGCGCTTGGCGTCTTCGCCGCCGCGCGCCTCCTTCACAACCGCCGCCCCGGCACGCTCTTCGGCCGCGCGCCCATCGTGCTGAGACACTTCATCATCGGCATGGCCGTCACCTTCGCGCTGACCGCCCTCACCCTCCTGCCCGTCCTCTTCGTCGGCTTCGACGGCATCCCCAACCTCGACCCCGGGCTCTGGGCCGCCCTCCTGCCGCTCACCGTCCTCGGGGTCCTCGTCCAGACCGGGGCGGAGGAACTCGCCTTCCGCGGCTATCTCCAGCAACAGCTCGCCGCCCGCTTCCGCTCGCCCGTCGCCTGGCTCGTCCTGCCCTCGGCGCTCTTCGCGGTGGTCCACTGGAACGCGGAGGCACTGGGCGACAACGCCTGGCTCCCCCTCGCCGTCGCCTTTCTTTTCGGGCTCTTCGCCGCCGACCTCACCGCGAAGACCGGTTCCATCGGCGCCGCCTGGGGCATCCATTTCGCCAACAACTTCAACGGTATCGCCCTCGTGGCCACCCAGGACACGATCACCGGCCTCTCGCTCTATCTCACGCCGTACTCCGCTTCCGACCCCGACCTTCTCGGCTGGTCGATCCTGCCTTCGCTCCTCCTCCTCGCCGCCGCCTGGTATCTCACCCGCCGCCTCACGGCGCGCTGATTGCAATTCGGCGCCCGGAGGATTACCTCTCGCCCCGAGAGAAACCGGGACCCCCGCATGAACTGGATCTCGAACTACGTTCGCCCCCGCATCAATTCGCTGTTCTCGCGCCGCGAGGTGCCCGAGAACCTGTGGACCAAGTGCCCCGAATGCGGGACGATGCTCTTTCACCGCGAGCTTGCCGACAATCTCAACGTCTGCACCAATTGCGACCACCATATGGGGATCTCCCCGCGCGACCGGTTCAGGCTCCTCTTCGACGGCGGCATCTTCACCGACGTGCCCGTCCCGCAGCCGACCACGGACCCTCTCCATTTCCGCGACCAGAAACGCTACCCCGACCGGCTGAAAGCGGCTCAGAAGGCCACCGGCGAAGCCGAAGCGATGCTCGTCGCCGAGGGCGAAATCTCCCGCACCCCCATCGTCGCGGCAGCCCAGGACTTCTCCTTCATGGGCGGCTCGATGGGGATGTATGTGGGCAACGCGATCATCGCCGCCGCCGAGCGCGCCGTGGCGCTGAAACGCCCGCTCATTCTCTTCTCCGCCGCCGGCGGGGCGCGGATGCAGGAGGGGATCCTGTCGCTCATGCAGATGCCCCGCACCACCGTCGCGGTCGATATGGTGAAGGAGGCGGGGCTTCCCTATATCGTCGTTCTCACCCACCCCACCACCGGGGGGGTGACGGCAAGCTACGCGATGCTGGGCGATGTCCATATCGCCGAGCCCAATGCGCTCATCTGTTTTGCCGGCCCAAGGGTCATCGAACAGACGATCCGCGAGAAACTCCCCGAAGGCTTCCAGCGCGCCGAATACCTCCTCGACCACGGGATGCTCGACCGGGTGACCCACCGCCGGGACCTCAAGGAGGAACTGGTGCGCATCACCCGCCTCCTGATGGGCCTGCCTCCGGCCATCGCCGGCGATCTGCCGAAACCCGAGGAGCCCGAGCCCCTGGCGCCCGCAGAGCCCGCCGAGGCGGCGCCCCCGAAAGCGGACGCCGCCGAGTGACCGCCAGGAAGTCCGACGTCATCCTCGAAAGGATGATGTCGCTGCACCCCAAGCACATCGACCTCACGCTCGACCGGATGTGGCGCTGCCTTACCCGGCTCGGGAACCCCCACGAGGCGATCCCGCCGGTCATCCATGTTGCGGGGACGAACGGCAAGGGCTCGGTCCAGGCGATGCTCCGCGCCGGGCTCGAAGGGGCCGGCGCGCGCGTCCACGCCTATACCTCGCCCCATCTGGCGCGCTTTCACGAACGCATCCGCATCGCCGGGGCGCTCATCACCGAAGAGGCGCTCACCGCGCTCCTCGACGAGGTGTTCGATGCCAATGGCGGCGAGCCCATCACCTATTTCGAGATCACCACGGCAGCGGCCTTTCTCGCCTTCGCGCGCGCGCCCGCCGACTGGACGCTCCTCGAAGTGGGCTTGGGCGGCCGGCTCGATGCGACCAATGTCATCGCCGCCCCGCGTCTGTCGATCATCACGGCGGTCGATTACGACCACCAGCAATTCCTCGGCGAGACCCTCACCGAAATCGGCGGCGAGAAGGCCGGCATCATCAAGCGCGGCGTGCCGGTCGTCGTCGCCCCCCAGCACGACGAAAGCCTCGCGGTGATCGAGGCCAGGATCGCGAAGATGGGCGCCCCGGCGCTGATCGCCGGACAGCATTGGCACGCCCGCGAAGAGGCGGGACGGCTCATCGTCGAAGACGAGACAGGGCTCATCGACCTGCCGCGCCCGAACCTAAGAGGCCCCCACCAAATCCCCAATGCCGGCGCTGCCGTCGTCGCCCTGCGCCACCTCGGTTTTGACGCGACGGCCTGCGAGGCGGCGGTCACGAACGCCTATTGGCCCGCCCGGATGCAGCGGCTGACGTCGGGCCCCCTCGTCGAACTGGCCGGCGAGGCCGAGCTTTGGCTTGATGGCGGCCACAACCCGGCGGCCGGCGCGGCCCTCGCCGAGACGTTGCGCGGCCTGCCGCCCCGCGCGACCCGAATGATCTGCGGCATGCTGAAGACCAAGGACGTCGAAGGCTATCTCGACCCGCTCGCAGGCATCGCCCAAAGCCTCCACGCCGTCGCCATCCCCGGCGAAAACGCGACCCTGCCCGCCGAAGATACCGCCGCCGCCGCCCGCGCCGTGGGTCTGGAAGCCACCATTGCCGACAGCGTCGATGCGGCTCTGAAAGCCATCACCGCCGACACCCCCGATTGCCGCATCCTCATCGCCGGCTCGCTCTATCTCGCCGGAGCGGTCCTGCGCGAGAACGGCTGAATCCGGGGGCTTTGCGCCAACCGGCCCCCTTCGCGTCGACCCGACCCATCCGAGCGCCCCGCTTCTGCACTTCATCTTGGCGAAAATACCGCGGGGGAGGCGCGGCACGCGCCGGGGGCAGCGCCCCCGACCTGCCAGACGCGGTGCCATACGTTTGGCAGACAGGGTGCCATACGTTTGGCAGACACCGGTTTCAGCCGCCGAAGGCCCCGCTCGTCATCTCCCGCAACCGGCTCGCGGTCCGCTCGAACTCGAATGTCCCCTCCCCCTCGATGTAGAGCGCCTCGGGCCTGTCGGCGGCGGTCGCCACAAGCCGCACCCCGGCCTCGTAAAGCGCATCGATCAGCGTCACGAAGCGGCGCGCCTCGTTGTAGTTCTCGCTGGAGAGCCGCGGGATGTCTTCGAGCACCATCACCCGGCAGACCCCGGCGATGGCGAGGTAATCGGCGGGCCCGAGAGGCCGGCCGCAGAGGTCGTAGAACTCCGACCGCGCCACGCCGTTCACAAAGCCCTGCAAGGTCACGTCCCGACCCTTGACGCGCAGGGTCAACCCGCCCGTCTCCGGGCTGCCGCCAAGCTCCGCCCAGACCCGCCGGGCGGCCTGGCGTGCGGTGTCATCCACCGGATAATAATAGGTTTTTTCCGTGCCGATCTTCGTCTGGCGATAGTCGGTCTCGGCATCGAGATGCCAGATATCGAGCTTGTCCTCCAGGAGCGCGATGAACGGCAGAAAGAGGTCCCGGTTGAGCCCGTCCTTGTAGAGATCCCCCGGCGGCCGGTTCGACGTCGCCACCACCGACACACCGGCCTCGAAGAGCTTCTCGAAAAGCCGCCCGACGATCATCGCATCGGCGATGTCGGTGATCTGCATCTCGTCGAAACATAAGAGGCGAAGGTCCTTCATCAGCCCCTCGGCCACCGGCAGGATCGCATCCCGCGCCCCGTCCTTGCGCGCAGCATCGAGCCCGGCCTGCACCTCCTGCATGAAGGCGTGAAAATGCACCCGGCGCTTTTCCTCGATGGCGACCGAGGCGAAGAACAGGTCCATCAGCATCGACTTCCCGCGCCCCACCCCACCCCAGAGGTAAACCCCTCTGGGCGCTTCGCTTTTTCGCCCGAAGAAGCGCTTCCGCGGGCCCGCTTCGAGCGCCTCGCGCAGGACTTCGAGACGCGGCAACGCCGCTTCCTGAACCGGGTCGGCCGCGAGCCGGCCCTCGCCGGCAAGCCGGGTGTAGATCGCTATGAGCGTTTCAGCCATCGCCCCTTGCTAGGCCCCGGTGGGGGCAATGGGAAGATCGGTTTCGGGCAAGCTGATGACTTCGATCACAATTTCTCGTTTGACCCATGGGCCCCCATGCGAACAGGGTGCCCCGAAAGGACCTCGCCGCCATGCAAGACGCCCGCGCGCCGCTCATTACCCCCGTCCTCGTCGCGGGCTGCATCATCATGCTCCTGAGCTTCGCGGTGCGCGCCTCCTTCGGGGTGTTCCAGATCCCCATCGCCAGTGAATTCAACTGGTTGCGCGCCGAATTCTCGCTGGCCATCGCCATCCAGAACCTCTTCTGGGGCATCGGCCAGCCCCTTTTCGGCGCCATCGGCGAGAAGATCGGGGACCGCAAAGCCATCATCCTCGGCGGGCTGACCTATGCGGTGGGCCTTGTGATGTCGTCCTTCGCGATCACGCCCGAGGCGCATCAGGTCTGGAACATGGCCATCGGCTTTGGCATTGCCGGCACCGGCTTCGGGGTGATCCTCGCCGTGGTGGGCCGCGCGGCTTCGGACGAAAACCGTTCCATGGCGCTCGCCATCGCCACGGCGGCCGGCTCGGCGGGGCAGGTCGTCGGCGCGCCCTTCGCCGAATGGCTGCTTTCGATGATGCCCTGGCAGTCGGTCTTCCTCGTCTTCGCCGCGATCATCCTCGGCTCGCTTCTGGCCCTGCCCCTAATGCGCGCGCCCGAGCGGGCGACCCGCGCCGAACTCGAAGAAAGCCTCGGCACGGTCCTCAAACGCGCCTTCCGCGACCCGTCTTACGGGCTGATATTCCTCGGCTTTTTCTCCTGCGGCTATCAGCTTGCCTTCATCACCGCCCATTTCCCCGCGCTTGTCACCGAGCTTTGCGGACCCATCGCGCCGGGGGGTATGCTCCATTCCATCGGTATCACGACCACCTCCGCCCTCGGCGCCGTCGCCATCGGCGTCAT
>JASJAR010000032.1 GCA_030066905.1 Paracoccaceae bacterium
GCGGTTGCGAAAGGCACCGATGTCGACCAGCCCCGCAACCTTGCCAAGTCCGTCACGGTGGAGTGACCCCGATCCCGCCCTAACGGGCTGGCTGATGTCCGGCGACATCTCGGTCGCCTACCAGGCACGGCGCGACCTTCTCGACGAAGACCAACCGGAGCTTCGGGACCGTGTCGCAGGCGAGGGCTGCGGCCGCGCGATGCTCGATGCCCATCACCCGGGCGGCTGGGGGCAAGGGTTCTACCAGCCGAAATGGACATCGAGCCATTACACGCTTCTCGATCTTCGCCTGCTTGAGCTGGCCCCGGACCACCCGATTGCCCAAGCCGAAGTGGCCCGCATCCTCGCCAAGGAACATCGCCCCGATGGCGGTGTGGGCCCAGCGCGGTCCAGCGCGGCATCCGACGTCTGCGTCAACGGCATGGTGCTGAACTATGCGAGCTACTTCGGCGCCCCCGAGGCGGAGCTTCGCCGCATCGTCGACTTCATCGCCGGGCAGCAGATGCGCGACGGGGGGTTCAATTGCCGCAAGAACCGCTTCGGCGCCCGGCATTCCTCGGTCCATTCCACGGCCTCGGTGCTTGAGGGCATCGCGAGCTATCTCGACGCCGGTCACAGCTACCGCGCCGACGAGTTGCGCGCGATGGCCGAAGAGGGGCTCGAGTTTCTCCTCCTTCACCGGTTCTTTCGCTCCGACCGGACCGGCGATGTGATCAACCCCGCGTTCCTGCGTCTCCCCTACCCCTGGCGGTGGTTCTACAACATCCTGCGCGGGCTCGACTGCGCCCGACGCCTCGGCGCGGGCTGGGACCCGAGGATGGAGGACGCCGTGGCGGTTCTGCGCCGAAAGCGCCGCGCCGACGGGCGCTGGCCGGTGAACGCGGAACATAAGGGGCAGGTCCATGTGGTGATGGAAGCCCCGGGGGGCCCGAGCCGCTGGAACACGCTGATCGCGCTCAGGGTATTCCGCCATTTCGGGATCGAGCCATGAACACCGAAGCCGCGCTTGCCGCCCTCAGCGCCGAGGCCAACGCGATAAAGGCCGGGGAAATGGCGGCCTACCACAAGGCGCCCCGCCCCTATCTCGGCGTCGCCAACCCGGTGATCGACGATCTCGCCAAGACCTGGCGGCGGGAGCTTTCCTACGACGACCGCCTCCGCCTTGCCGCCGGGCTCTGGGCCAGCGACATTCACGAAGCGCGCATCGCCGCCGCAAAGCTCCTCACCCAGGCCCGCATCCGCCCCGACGATGCCGCCGCCTGGGACCTCATCGCCTCATGGGTGCCGGACTTCGATGCCTGGGCCATCGCCGATCACGCCGCCATCGCCGGGCAGAAACGCCTCGTCTGGGACCCCGACCGCCTCGACAGGGTCGAGACCTGGACCCGCTCGGACCATATGTGGACCCGCCGCGCGGCGCTCGTCATGACCCTGCCCTGGGCCCGGTTCAGAGACCCAAAGCCGGACGACCGCGCCCGCCGCGAGCGCATCCTCGGCTGGGCGGCGTCCTACGTTCCCGACCGCGACTGGTTCATTCAGAAGGCGGTGGCCTGGTGGCTGAGGGACCTGTCGAAGAAAGACCCCGAGCGGGTCCGCGTTTTTCTCGCCGCCCACGGGGACGCCATGAAGCCCTTCGCCCGGCGGGAAGCTGCGAAATACCTCTAAAGGCCCTTCATCTTGGCAAAAATACCGCGGGGGAGGCGCGAACGCGCCGGGGGTTGGACATTGGTGCGCCATTGGTTCGAGCGCCAATGGACGACGCCCCCTCCCCGGCTTGCCGTCGGGCGCCAGCCTGCTAACCTCTCGCCCATGACGGCCCCGCTCATCGACCCGTTCCAGCGCGCGATCACCTACCTGCGCGTCTCGGTCACCGACCGCTGCGATTTCCGCTGCGTCTATTGCATGTCCGAGAACATGACGTTCCTGCCGAAGAAGGAGCTTCTGACCCTCGAAGAGCTCGACAGGCTTTGCTCGGCATTCATCCGGCTCGGGGTCAGGAAACTCCGCATCACCGGCGGCGAGCCGCTGGTGCGTCGCGATATCATGACATTTTTCAATCGGATGGGCCGCCATCTCGACGCCGGCGCGCTCGACGAGTTGACCGTCACCACCAACGGCTCGCAACTCGAACGGTTCGCGTCCGATCTCGCCGCGGCCGGGGTGCGGCGGATCAACGTCTCCCTCGACACGCTCGACGAGGCGAAGTTTGCCCGCGTCACCCGCTGGGGCCGCCTGCCCCAGGTGCTCAGAGGCATCGACGCGGCCCAGGCCGCGGGGCTGCGGGTGAAGATCAACACCGTGGCGTTGAAAGGCTTCAACGAGGACGAACTCTTCACCCTTGTGGAATGGTGCGAGAGCCGCGGCATGGACCTCACCTTCATCGAGGTCATGCCCATGGGCGATCTCGGCGGCGAGGACCGGGTCGGGCAGTACTGGTCGCTGAAAGACGTCCGCGCCCGGCTGGCCGATGCCTACACGCTGACCGACCTCTCCGAACGCACCGGGGGGCCGGCGCGCTATGTGCGCCTCGGCGAAACCGGACAGAAGATCGGCTTCATCACCCCGCTGTCTCACAATTTCTGCGAAAGCTGCAACCGGGTGCGGGTGACGTGTACCGGCGAGATCTACATGTGCCTCGGCCAGGAGGACATGGCCGATCTCCGCGCGCCCTTACGCGCCCACCCGCACGTCGATGGCCCACTCGAAGACGCCATCCGCGCGGCCATCGACGCCAAACCCAAGGGCCACGATTTCGACTATTCGCGCCAGCGCGCCGACGGCCAGGTGACCCGCCATATGAGCCACACCGGCGGGTAGCGCGCCGATTGTGCACGATGGTGCACCGCTAACCCCCCGGCTTTACGCGGTTTTTTCTTTACTCCGCCCCAGCGCTCGCTAGGTTGCGCCCGACAATTCGAGCCGTTCCATGAGCCCCATCGAAGACCACCCCCTGCGCTATACGCTCGCCAACGAGCTCCATGCGCGCCCTTTTCCGTCGCTCGAGGCGCCCTGCCGCGCGGCCTATCTCGCGATCAAGCGGCCCGAAAACGCCGTTTCCCGCGACCGCGACGCCGACCGCGCCCATCTCACGGCCCTCCTCGACCGCTACGGCGCCCAGCACCCCCAGCCCGGGGCGACGCATTACTTCGGCACGATCGGCAAGCATCAGCTCAAATGGGAGAGCCACACCGAGTTTGTGACCTACACGGTCTTCGCCGAAGGGGTCGCCGACACGCCGTTCGAGGCCGCCACGTTCAAAATGTTTCCCGAAGACTGGCTCGCCGAGGCGCCGGGGGTCCGGATGACCTCGGCGCTGATCCGCGTCGAAGTGCTCGAAGACGAAGCCGCGATCCCCGACAAAGTCGCCGAATGGTTCGTGCCCGAAAGCCTCGCGGTCTCCCGGGTGCTCGACGATACCGCGATCATCGCAAGCGACTTCCGGATCGACACCCAGGGGCATATGCGCATGGGCGTCTTCGCCCGCCCCGGCACCGGCACCCGGCGGGTCGGCCGCATCGTCCAGCGGCTTTGCGAGATCGAGACCTACAAGACGATGTCGATGCTGGGCCTTGCCCGGGTGCGCGACCTCGGCCCCCGGCTCGGGGCGGCCGACGAGGAACTCACCCGGCTCATCGAGGAGATGTCGGGCGATACGGTCGACCCCGACCGGACCCTGAAATCGCTTCTGTCGGTGGCCGCCGATCTGGAAAAGATCCTCGCCCAGTCCTCCTTCCGCTTCGGCGCGACGGGGGCCTACGAGGCGCTTGTGAATCAGCGCATCGAGGTCTTGCGCGAGGAGCGCTTCCGGGGCCGCCAGACCTTCGGCGAATTCATGATGCGCCGCTTCGACCCGGCGATGCGCACGGTGAAGGCCACCGAGGCACGGCTGAAATCCATGGCCGACCGGGCCGCCCAGGCCGGTAACCTTTTGCGCACCCGGGTCGATGTCGACCGCTCGGCCCAGAACCAGAAGCTTCTCGAAAGCATGGACAAGCGCGCCGACCTCCAGCTTCGCCTCCAGCGCACCGTCGAGGGGCTCTCGGTGGTGGCGATCAGCTACTACGCGGTGAACCTTGCGATCTACGTCCTCGGCCCCGTCGGCCGTGAGGCGGGCGTGTCGAGCATCCTTCTGACGGCCATCGTCACCCCGGTCGTCGTGCTCTTCGTCTGGGCGGTCATCCGGCGCATCCGGCGGTCGATGGAATAGGCTTTCCCCGGCTCGGGCCGCGGGCTAGGTCTGGTGGCGAAAGGAGCTTTCCCGATGCCGATCCGCAACCGTTTCGCCGAGCTTCTGCCCGAGATCACCGCCTGGCGGCGGGACCTCCATGAGCATCCCGAAATCCTCTACGAGACGCACCGGACCGCCGGAATCGTGGCCGAGAAGCTCCGCAGCTTTGGCTGCGACGAGGTGGTTGAGGGGATCGGGCGGACCGGCGTCGTCGGCGTCATCAGGGGCCGGGCGGATACGACCGGCCGGGCGGTAGGGCTCCGCGCCGACATGGACGCCCTGCCGATCCCCGAGGCGACAGGCTTGCCCTATGCCTCGAAAACCCCCGGTGCGATGCATGCCTGCGGCCATGACGGGCATACCGCGATGCTTCTCGGCGCCGCGCAGTACCTCGCCGAGACAAGGAATTTCGACGGCACCGTCGTCGTCATCTTCCAGCCCGCCGAGGAAGGCGGCGCCGGAGGCGAGGCGATGGTCAAGGACGGGCTGATGACCCGCTGGGGCATCGACGAGGTCTACGGAATGCACAACTGGCCCGGCATGCCCGAGGGCGCCTTCGCGATCCGGCCGGGCCCGTTCTTTGCGGCAACGGACGTCTTCACGATCGAGGTCACCGGCCTTGGCGGGCATGCCGCCAAACCCCAGATCGCCCGAGACCCCGTTGTGGCCACGGCCCAGCTTGTCACCGCGCTGCAATCGGTTGCCTCGCGCAGCGCCGACCCGACGAAAGAACTCGTCGTGTCGGTCACCTCGATGGAGACCTCCTCGAACGCGTTCAACGTCATCCCCCAGGGGGTGACGCTGCGGGGCACGGTGCGCACGATGGACCCTGCGATCCGCGATCTCGCCGAGGCGCGGATGGGTGAGGTCTGTGCAGGCATCGGCGCGGCGATGGGGGTGGAGGCGGCACTCGACTACCAGCGCTGCTACCCGGTGATGACCAACCACGGCGCCGAGACCGAATTCGCCGCCGAAGCCGCCCGAAGAGTGGCCGGCGACTGTGCCGAGGCGCCGCTCGTCATGGGCGGGGAGGACTTTGCGTTCCTTCTCGAAGAACGTCCCGGCGCCTACATCCTCGTCGGCAACGGGGACACGGCTTCGGTCCATCACCCCGAATACGATTTCTCCGACGAGATCATCCCCGCAGGCTGCTCCTGGTGGGCGGAGATCGCCGAGAGCCGGTTGCCGCTCAGCACCTGAGGCCTGCGCCGGGATTCATCGACCGGACAGCGACGGAACGGCCGCCATTGCCCGTTGAAGGTTGGCACGTCAAGCCAACCTATGGAGCAATGAATATGGCTAAACCCCTCACGATCCTTGCGCTTTGTCTGTCCGTCAGCGCCGCCCCCGCCTTCGCCCAGAACCGGGCGGCGGACGCCTTTGACCGGATGGACGCCAACGGCGACGGATCGGTCTCGCGCCAGGAATACCTGAACCAACGCGCCAACCAATTCTCCCGGATCGACCGGAACGGCGATGGCGGCATCAGCGCCCGCGAACTCGACCGGGTCGCCAGCCGCATGGCCTCCCGCGCCCCGTCCACGGCCCGCGACCTTAACGGCGCGATGGCCCGGCTCGACACGAACGGCGACGGCTTTATCAGCCGCCGGGAATTCCTCGCCGATATGCGGATGTTCCGCGCCGTCGATACCGACGACGACGGCATCATCGGCCCCGCGGAACGTCAGGCCGCCGCAGATCGTCTCGCAGCCCGGTAAGCGGAGTGCCCGGAAACCGCGCGCGGTTTCCGGGACCGAATTCCGCGCGAAAGATCGTTACTCCACCTTCGGCAACAGCGCGTCGATGGACGCCTTGGCGTCGCCGTAATACATCCGCGTGTTGTCTTTGAAAAAGAGCGGGTTCTCGATGCCGGAATACCCCGTTCCCTGCCCGCGCTTCAGAACGAAGGTCTGCTTGGCTTTCCAGACCTCCAATACCGGCATCCCGGCAATCGGCGAATTCGGGTCGTCCTGGGCCGCCGGGTTCACGATGTCGTTCGAGCCGATGATGATCGAGACATCCGTGTCGGGGAAATCCTCGTTTATCTCGTCCATTTCGAGCACGATGTCGTAGGGCACCTTCGCCTCGGCCAGAAGCACGTTCATATGTCCCGGCAGACGTCCCGCGACGGGATGGATGCCGAAGCGCACCTCCTTGCCCTTCGCGCGGAGCTTGCGAACAAGCTCGGAGACCGATTGCTGGGCTTGCGCCACCGCCATCCCGTAGCCCGGCACGATGATGATGCTGTCGGCCTCGTTCAGCGCGGTGGCCACACCGTCGGCATCGATGGCGATCTGCTCGCCCTCGATCTCCGCCGCCGGCCCCGCCGCTCCGCCGAAGCCGCCGAGGATGACCGAGACAAAGCTCCGATTCATCGCCTTGCACATGATGTAGGAGAGGATCGCGCCGGAAGAACCCACCAGCGCGCCGACGACGATGAGAAGATCGTTGCCCAAGCTGAACCCGATGGCCGCCGCCGCCCAGCCCGAGTAGCTGTTCAGCATCGACACGACCACCGGCATGTCCGCCCCGCCGATCCCCATGATGAGGTGATAGCCGATAAAGAGCGCCAAAGCCGCCAAAAGGATCAGCGTCCAGCTTCCCGACCCGCCGAGATAGAGGATGAGGAAGAGAACCGACAACGCCGCAGCGGCGGCATTGAGCATATGCCCGCCGGGAAGCTGCTTGGCGGAAGTGTCGATCTTGAAAGGCAGAAGGCTGGAGCTGCCGGAAAGCTTGCCATAGGCAACGACCGAGCCCGTGAAGGTCACCGCACCGATCCAGATGCCGAGCGCCAGCTCGATCTGGAGGATGGTAATCTCGACGGCGGTTTTCTTGGCGACCAACTGGCCGAAGACCGACAGCCCGTCATGGACCTCCCTCGGCAGGCCGATGGCCGTGATCCCGTCCTCCGAGGCGCCGAGGACCCCGCCGGTCTCGGCGTAAAGCCCCGAGACCATGTTGATCATGATATCGGCGTTGAAGCCCACGAACACCGCCGCGAGCCCGACAAGCGAATGCATGATCGCCACAAGCTCGGGCATCTGGGTCATCTCGACCCGGGTGGCAAGCTGGTGGCCCACCACCGCGCCGATGGCGATGAGCACGAGCGAGAGCGCCCAAAGCCCCTGCCCCGGGCCGATCAGCGTGGCGAGGACGGCGATCGCCATCCCGGCGATCCCGTACCAGACGGCGCGTTTGGCGCTTTCCTGGCCCGAGAGCCCGCCGAGCGAGAAGATGAAGAGCACGCCCGCGACGACGTAAGCGGCTGTTGTGAAACCGAAATCCATTGCCCCGCCCCTTTACGACTTCTGGAACATGGCGAGCATGCGCCGTGTCACGAGGAAGCCGCCGAAGATGTTGACCGCCGCCATCAGGATGCCGGCGGCGGCGAGCACCGCGATCAGCACGGAGTTCGAGCCAACCTGCATGAGGGCGCCGAGGATGATGATCGACGAGATCGCGTTCGTCACCGCCATGAGCGGCGTGTGGAGCGAATGCGAGACGTTCCAGATCACCTGAAACCCGACGAAGACCGAGAGCACAAAGACAATGAAATGTTGCATGAAGCTTGCCGGCGTGTAGAGCCCGGCCAGCAGAATGAGCCCGCCGCCGACGGCCAGTGCGGTGACCTGGGTGCGGGTTTCCTTGCGAAAGGCTTCGACCTCGGCGGCCTTCTTTTCTTCCGCCGTCAACTCCTTCGGCTTTTCTTTCTTCGGAGCCGCCGCGATGGCCGCGACTTTCGGCGGCGGCGGCGGATAGGTGATCTCGCCTTGATGGGTCGCCGTCGCCCCTCGGATCACGTCGTCTTCCATGTTGTGAACGACCACACCGTCTTTTTCCGGCGTAAGATCGGTCATCATGTGACGGATATTGTTGGCATAAAGCGTCGAGCTTTGCGCCGCCATCCGCGAAGGAAAGTCGGTGTAGCCGACGATGGTGACGCCATTGTCGGTGACGATCTTGTCGTCCTTCTTCGTCAGCTCGCAGTTCCCGCCGCGCTCGGCGGCAAGGTCGACGATGACCGAGCCGGGCTTCATCGCCTCGACCATGTCTTTGGTCCAAAGCACCGGGGCCGGGCGTCCGGGGATCAGCGCGGTGGTGATGACGATGTCGATCTCGGGCGCCATCTCGCGGAACTTCGCGAGCTGTTTTTCCTGGAATTCCGGGGAGGACGGGGCGGCATAACCCCCCGTGGCCGAACTGTCCTGGCCGCTCTCCTCGAAGTCCAGAAAGACGAACTCCGCCCCCATGGATTCGATCTGTTCGGCAACCTCGGGGCGGACGTCGAAGGCGTAGGTGATGGCGCCGAGCGAGGTCGAGGTGCCGATGGCGGCAAGCCCCGCCACGCCGGCCCCGACCACGAGCACCTTCGCCGGCGGCACCTTGCCGGCCGCCGTCACCTGGCCTGTGAAAAACCGGCCGAAATTGTTGCCAGCCTCGATCACCGCGCGGTAGCCGGCGATATTGGCCATCGACGAGAGCGCGTCCATCTTCTGGGCGCGGGAGATGCGGGGGACCATGTCCATCGCGATCACGGTGGCCGAGGTTTTTTTGGCGGCGTCGAGGAGCTTCTCGTTCTGGCCCGGATAGAAGAAGGAAATCAGTGTTTTGTCGGCGGAGAGACGCTTGATTTCGGCCGCCGACGGCTCGCGCACCTTGGCGATGATGTCGGCCTCCTTCCAGAGCGCCGCAGCGGTCTTGACGATTGTGACGCCGGCCGCTTCGTAGGCGGCGTCCTCGAACCCGGCCGCGACGCCGGCGCCCGCCTCCACAAAGCACTCATGGCCCAGTTTCTGAAGTTGTGCCGCACTTTCGGGCGTCATCGCCACACGGGCCTCACCCGGAAACGTCTCTTTCGGCGCGCCGATCTTCACGTCTCAATCCCCCGCATTTTCGTTTCGCCTCCGCAACATGGGCCGATGGAGGCCGAAGTCTATTAGCGGCGTGACCTTCGCGGCACAAGCCGATGGCCGGAGGCGGTTGCGCCGGGCGTCACAGCCACCGCCGGACCCGGCCGGCATAGGCCGTCCAATCGTCGGCAAAGCGGGCGGCGAGGCGGGCCTCCTCGCCGGCGATGAAGCGGCGGGTGATGAGGGCGACGAAGCCCGGCAACAGGAGCACGACCGAAACCGCGCCGAGAACGAGGCCCGCGCCGAGGAGCACGGCCGCGTCGGCGAGATAGATGGGGTTGCGCGAGACCGCGTAGAGCCCTGTTGTCAGGATCGCCTCGGGCTCGGTGTGGGGGATCGGCGAGGTCCGGGCGCGCAGGAAGGCCACAAGGGCAAGGACGGTTACGGCGATCCCGAGCGCGATGAGGAGCCAGCCGAGACCGCCGACCCAGCCGGGCAGCGGCAGGCCGCCGCTGAAGCGGGTCTCGGCCCACATCAGGGCGATCATCAGCGCAAGCCAGAGCGGCGGGAGATCGAGCATCCGCATGGGGACCGGCGTAGCGCGACGGCGGCCGGCTGCCAAGGTCCGGGGCCGAAACGACGGAAACCGCCGGATGCCCCGTATCACCGGGACCAAACGCTCAACGAGGATCAGGGACATGACCCGCATCATTCTGACCGCAACCGCCATCGCCCTCGGGCTCACCCTGTCCGCCGACGGGGTCGCCGCCGGCCCCGCCGACCGGTTCGACCGGTTCGACGACCGCCCGGGATTCGTCGATCCGTTTCCCCTCTATCCCCTGGACTTCGACCGCGTCGACGAACCCGGCGAGCGGATCCGCCGCTACGACGAACGCGCCGACCGGCGGGACCACCGCCAGCGGCGGGTTGAGAACAGGATCGATCGGCGCGATGCCCGTCCACCGCTCTGGCTCCTCGACCAGGCGACAGGCGACTGAGGTCTCGCTGAATACCGGGCGGCCTTTCAGCCGTCCGGTCCGGCCGGGGCAGGTCGACGGGCGTCGGCGGCGTGGGCAGTCCTCCTCACCGCGCCGCAGGCGCGGTGCCTGCCGGCGCCCCGGCCTCCTGCCGGGCAGCCGGCCGCGCCGCCTTAGCTCAGCCCGAACGCCGCACGGTAGTCGCTGACCAGAAGATGGGTCGGGGCGACGTCCTCCTCGACCTCGGAAAACCGCCCGATGGGCTCGCGGAAGATGTTATCGGTCTCATCGTCGTTGACCGTGGAAACCTCGCCGATGAGCACCGAGCCCCCCTCGCCCCAGAAAGCGTGCCAGTCGCCGGGGCTCAGCGTGACGCTCTCACCGGGCGCGAGCTTCAGCTTTTCGCCCGGGCTGAACGGGCGTTCCATTCCGTCGCAGCGGACGACCCCGCCGCGGTCGCCATCGAACTTCCCCGCATCGTCGGAGCCGAAGAGTTCCACCACGAGCGTCGCCCCGCCGCGGTTGATGATGTCCTCGGATTTGATGATGTGGGTATGCATCGGCGAAAACTGCTCGTCGCCTGAGATCAGGAGCTTTTCGGCATAGACCATGCCGCGCCCCCGTTCGAGATCGGCCAGATGTCCGTTGCGGAGTGTAAAGAGGAAGAGGCCGAGATTGTCGTAATCCCCCTGCCCGAAATCGGTGATGTCCCAGCCCATGCGCGCATCTGCAATGCGCCGCGCCGAGCCATCGGCGACGCGGGCCTTGAACGCCTCCGGCGTCCAGTAGGCGAAGGGCGGCAGGGTGAAGCCGTGGGACCGGATCATGTCGTCGGCCTCCGCCATGATCTCATTTATCGCTGAACGTTTCATCGGACCCTCCCCCCGCTGCTGCCCCTACTTGCCAGCCCCAGCGACCGCCGTCCACTCGCCGATGAGCGCGTCGAGTGCCTCCCAGTCGGTGAATTCCTTGTTCTGTCGCGGTGCGACCTTCTCACCCTTGTTGCGGGCGATCCAGCGCATCGCCCAGTAGGTGAAGAACCCGTAATCGGCGAACTTGAACGCGCCGGCCACATGTTCGGTGCGCCCCGGCGTCCAGCCGGTCTCCTCCGAAAACCGTCGCACACAATCCCTCAGCCCCTCCCATTCGTCGGCGTCGTTGCCCGCCGCCGTGAGCGAGACCGACAGAAAGAGCGTCGGGAGGGCGTTCAGGACGGTCTTATGCGCGCGGGCATAGGCGGCGAGCGGCTCCTGATAGCGCCCTGCATGGACCGAGGCGGCGAGGATCGCAGCGTCGAACCCCTCCGGCGCGACCGGATCGTCGCCGTCGGCGCGTTCGAGCGCCACCGAATGCCCCAGCTCGTGGGCCGTTTGCAGGATCCGCTTGGCGATCTTGGCGGTCTGGCCGTCGGTGGTGCCGTAGACGATAAGGAGTTTCATCGAAGTCTCCGCTCTTGACGTCTCCACCATGGCATCAGCGTCGCACCCTCGCATTGCCGCCGATCAAACGAACCGGAAAACGCGCGCGTTTTCCAGCCGTCGTTTCTGCGCGCAGAAACGGGCTTTTTCGTCACGCGCCGCAATGGCTCGCGGTTGCAGAACACGACGAACTGCCCGGTATTCTCCACCGTAACGAAGCCGCGCCTGCGCATTTCCGAAAGAAAGAGGTCGCGCCCCGCACAGCGTTCGACATCGCGGACCTTGCGGCGCACGACAGCGCCGCGACGGGCGGCCTCGCTGCCAAAGATGCGGGCTATCTGGACCTCGGGCCGGATCGGCCTGTCCATGCCGCGTCCTGCCACGATCATGATGAAGAATGGATTAACTCATGCGCTCCGCAGCGTCTTCGGCCGTTCGCCCCGCGCCCAGGCCCGGGCGGCCTCCCCGAAGGCTTCGAAGAGCGGCCGCGAGACCGCGTCGCCGTCGGCATTCCACTCCGCGTGCCACTGAACGCCGAGGGCAAAGCCCGGCGCCCGGTCGATCCGGATCGCCTCCGGCGTGCCGTCGGGTGCGGTGCCTTCGACGATGACCCGGGCGCCCGGCTCCATGATCCCCTGACCATGAAGCGTGTTGGTGCGCACCACCGTGCTGCCGAAGAGCGCATGGAACACGCCGCCCTCGACCAGCGTGACGTCGTGGCGCAGGGCGAACTTCTCTTCGAGCGAGCCGTCGGGCGGCATCCGGTGGTTCATCCGCCCCGGCAGATCGCGGATTTCGGGGTGGAGGGTGGAGCCGAAGGCCACGGCGACCTCCTGGAACCCGCGGCAGACCCCGAGCACCGGCTGACCACGTTCGACCGCCGCCCGGATCAGCGATAGGGCCACCGCGTCACGGCCCCGGTCGAAGGTCCCATGGGCCTCGGTTTCGGTATGGCCGTACTCGTCGGGGTGCACATTGGCGCGCCCGCCGGGGAACAGAAAACCGGAGCAGGCCGCGAGCAGGTCCTCGGTCCGCGCAACCCCGGGCTCGGCGGGGATAAGCAGCGGCAGCCCCCCGGCCACTTCGGCCAGCGCGGCCGCATTCTGCCGGCCCGCCATATCCACAAGATACTGGTCGTCCACCAGATTGCGACTGGCCATGATGCCGATCACAGGTCGCGCCATACCCTTCGGTCCCCTTTTGGTTACCCCAAGGATATACGCCGTCTCGGCGCGAAGCCCAAGCTCCGGGCCATGCACAGGCCGGTGTGTGGCTTTGTCGCGGGCGGGGCGCTCGCCTCAGGCCTCGCCGACGAGCCCCGCCGCGTCGACGCCGAAGAGCCCCGCCTCGGCGTCGTTTTCCGAGGTATCCCCGGTGACCCCCACCGCGCCGACGATCTGGCCGCGCTTGTCGCGCACGAGAATGCCGCCGGGGACGGGAATGGTCTTGCCGTCGTAGGCCCCGTTCACGGCGGCCATGAAATAGGCCTGCGCCTCGGCCCGGTCGCGCTGCTGGGTGCCTGTCATCCCGAGCATCACGCAGCCATAGGCCTTGCCACGGGCGATCTCGAAGCGTCCCGGCGCCGCCCCGTCCTCGCGTTCGAAGGCCAGGAGATTGCCGCCGCCATCGAGCACGGCCACCGAGAGCGGTTTGAGCTCCATCTCCCGACCCTTCGCCAGCGTCTTGCGGATGATCGTGCGCGCCTTGCCGAGGTTGATCCCTGCCATGTCTCGTTCTCCTATTCCGCCGCCCTTGCGAGGGCCGCCTTCGCTTCGAGCCGACGCGCATGGAGGATCGGCTCGGTATAGCCCGAGGGCTGCGTGCGCCCCTCGAACACGAGATCGCAGGCGGCCCGGAAGGCCACACCGTCATAGGCCGGCGCCATCGGCCTGTATGACGGGTCGGCGGCGTTCTGATCGTCGACGACCACCGCCATGCGCTTGAAGGTCTCCTCGACCTCGTCGCGCGACACCACCCCGTGATGGAGCCAGTTGGCGATGTGTTGCGCCGAGATCCGGCAGGTCGCGCGGTCTTCCATCAGGCCGACGTCGTTGATGTCGGGCACCTTCGAGCAGCCCACGCCGGCATCGATCCAGCGCACAACGTAGCCGAGGATGCCTTGCGCGTTGTTCTCGACCTCGCGGGTGATCTGGTTCTTCGACCACTTGCGGAAACTCGCAAGCGGGATATCGAGGACCCCGTCCACATGGGCGCGCCGCCCGCCCTTCCGGAGGGCGGCCTGCACCGCGAAGACGTCGACCTTGTGGTAATGGAGCGCATGGAGCGTCGCCGCCGTCGGCGAGGGCACCCAGGCGCAGTTCGCCCCGGCTTTCGGGTGTTCGATCTTGGCTTCGAGCATCGCGGCCATTTTGTCGGGCATCGCCCACATGCCCTTGCCGATCTGCGCGCGGCCAGAAAGGCCGCATTCGAGCCCGATATCGACGTTGAGGTTCTCGTAAGCCCCGATCCAGCCCTTGCGTTTGATGAAGTCCTTGCGCGAGAACGGCCCGGCCTCCATCGAGGTATGTATCTCATCGCCCGTGCGGTCGAGAAACCCGGTGTTGATAAATGCCACCCGCGCCTTCGCCGCCTGGATACATGCCTTGAGGTTGACGCTGGTGCGGCGTTCCTCGTCCATGATCCCGAGTTTCACGGTGTTCTGCGGCAGGCCGAGGGCCGCCTCGACCCGGGTGAAGATTTCGTCGGTGAAGGCGACCTCCTCGGGCCCGTGCATCTTCGGCTTGACGACATAGACCGAGCCTTCGGTGGAGTTGCGCGGCCCCCCGGTCTTCTTGAGGTCATGGATCGCGATGAGGCTCGTCACCATCGCGTCCATCAGCCCCTCATAGACCTCCGCGCCCTCGGCGGTGAGGATCGCGGGGTTGGTCATCAGGTGCCCGACATTGCGCACCAGCATCAGCGCCCGGCCCTTGAGCGTGACGGTCTCGCCACCCGGGCCGGTGCAGGTGAGGTCGGGCTTGAGCGCCCGGGTGACCTCCCGCCCGCCCTTCTCGAAGCGCTCGGTCAGGTCGCCTTTCATCAGCCCCAGCCAGTTGCGGTAGGCCAGGACCTTGTCCTCGGCATCGACGCAAGCGACCGAATCCTCGCAATCCATGATCGCCGAGACGGCGGCTTCGAGGCGGACATCGGCAAGCCCCGCCTGGTCGCGGGCGCCGATCGGCGAGGTCCGGTCGAAGACGAGCTCGACATGGAGCCCGTTGTTTTTGAGGATCACCGCCTCGGGGGCCCGCGGATGGCCACGGAAGCCGACGAACTTCTCCCGCACTTCGAGCGGTTTGTCGTCGACCAGGAGCGCGCCGTCCTTGATGTGGTAACGCCGGGCATCGGCATGGGAGAGGCCGGCGACCGGGAAGGCCTCGTCGAGGAACACCCGCGCCCTGGCGACAACCCGCGCCCCCCGGCCCCGCTCGTAGCCGCCCGGCGGCGGCGCAGAGCCCATCGCATCGGTGCCGTAAAACGCGTCGTAAAGCGAGCCCCATCGGGCATTGGCCGCATTGAGCGCGTAGCGGGCATTTGTGATCGGGACGACGAGTTGCGGACCCGGCACCGAGGCGATCTCGGGGTCGGTGTTCTCGGTCTCGATTTCGAATTCCCCGCCTTCGGGGACGAGATAGCCGATCTCGGTCAGAAATGCCTTGTAGGCCTCGTGATCGTGAGGCGCGTTGCGCCGGGTCCTGTGCCAGGCGTCGATCGCCGATTGCAGCTCTTCGCGGCGGGCGAGAAGCGCGGCGTTCTTCGGTTGCAGATCGGCGAGAATATCGGCGAACGCCTCCCAGAAGGCCGCCGCCTCGATACCGGTGCCCGGCAACGCCTCTTTGTCGATGAAATCGGCAAGTTCGCTGGCGACCTGAAGCCGATTGTCGGCTTTCGCTGTCCTTTTCGGCAAACCGTCCCCTCGCTTTTGGTATGCTGCGGTGTGCCGGAGGTTCTAGTGCGCGCCAATTGGCGCGGCAAGGGTGCCCGGGAAAGACCCGCCGGCGCGGAAGGCGCCGGCGGGCGATCTGAAAAACCGGTTTAGAAAACCGGTTTAGAAAAACGTGAACTCAAAAACCTCGCCCTCTTCCGAGCTGTCACTCCCGGTATCGATGTCCTCGGCATCGATGTCGAACGTGCCCACGCCGGTGTCGAGCGCGGCCAGGAAGTCGGCGCCGTCGTCCTCGGTCGAGGCGGTGGCGGTCACGGTGGTGCCATCCGCACTGGCTTCGGCTTCCGCACTCGCCGTGGTCGTGCCGTCATCGAAGGTTGTCGACGCCGCCGAGGCGCTGCTCGATGCATATTCGCCCGATGCCGAGGCTGAGGCGTCCGCGCTCGCCGAGTCTCCGCTGACGTCCACGACGGCATCGGCCTCGACGCTCGTCTCCTCGGTCGGCGAAACTCCGCTCAAATCGAAATCGACGGTCGTGTCGACGTCGGCAGGCGCCTGCCAGGTTGTGCCGGACGAGGCGGCAGCCGAACTCGTACCGAACGTGAAGAAGGTAGCCATTGTCTCATTTCCCTTGTTTTTTTCGTGTGTTACGAACAGTATCACGAAATCGTGTTCACTCGTAACCCGCCCCCGGGCGGTACAATCGAACGAAACGACACTGCTGCAAAGCTCGGGAAATCCCGAGGGGAACCGAAGAATGGAATTTATCGACGAGATCGGCGCTGCCGCCGACCCCGGCGAGGTGGTGCGACGCCTGCACCGGGCAGTCGCCCGCCACGACATCGCCCATGTCTCCTATCTGGCCACCCGCGACGGGTCGAACCCGTCGGGCTTCTCCACCACCCCTCCGGAATGGATCAGCCACTACCAGGGCGGCGACTACTGGAAGCTCGATCCCGCCTCGCGCATCCCAGAGCACGATTTCACCCCCGTCGCCCGGGCCTTCGACGACCGGCACCCGAGCTTCGACTTTTCCGGCATGACCCGGGAGATACATTACGAGATGCGCGAGTTCGATGTGCTTGGCACCTACTACCTCCGCCAGCCTGGGCCGGAACCCGGCAGCATCGCGGCGGTGAATTTCCTGACCACCGTGCCCTGGGAGAGGTACGACGACTGGCTGGCGGACAAAGCCCCCACATTGAGAATGATGGCGGCCGCGGTTCATGTCCGCATGGCCGAGTTCGACGGGCTCGGCGGCGCGGGGCCCGGCTCCTGCAACGTGGTCTCGGTCGACCCCGACACCGGCGAACTGGCCCCCCGCGAACGCGAGACCCTGCAATGGTTCGCCGAGGGGCTCCGCGCCGAAGGCGTTGCCGAGCGGATGGGAATCAGCCCGCGCACGGTGGAATTCCACGTCCGCAACGCGCGCAAACGGCTCGATGCGCGAACCCGAGAGGAGGCCGTCGCCAAGGCGATCCGGCGGCGGCTGATCTGAGGGGAAACGGGGCGTTGCGCCTCTTCTGGCCTGTTGCGGACATCCATGCTGCACGCCCCGAACCAAGCCCCCCCACGTCCCGGGCTTGACCCGGGACCTCGATAGTCTTTGCACTCCGGTGGATCGGGGCCCCGGATCAAGTCCGGGGCGTGTTTCGCCAAGGGCTACCGGAGCAAGACCCCAACGCCCACTCAAGGCCAATCAAGTCCGTCCCGGCCCCAGACGAGCCCAGCGCTCCCCCTTCGACCCCCGCCGCGCGCCACGGCACCGGTCCGAGCAATAGCGCACCTCGTCCCACACCCTCGCCCATTTCTTCCGCCAGGCGAAGGGCCGGCCGCAGGCCGCGCAGGTTTTGGTGGGAAGATCGCCCTTCTTTCGCATCGGCTTAGAGGTCGAAGCTCATTTGGCCCGGCACCGGTCTTGCCCGGCGCGGCTTCGGCGCGCGATCGTTGACGAACCGTCCCGCACGGTCCTTCCGGCTTGCGTGTTTCTCGACGACCCGCGCCGCCTCCTGGCCAAACGCCGCCCCCCGGCGTACCGCCCAGACCGCCTCCCGGGCCGACTTCGCCGCGGCGGCCACGTCGACGATCGGCGCGGGATAGGCCTTGTCGAGCAAACCGCCCGCGCCGTCCCAGCGCCAGGGCTCTTGCAGCACCCGGTCGGGCACTGCGGCCAGTTCGGGCACCCAAGTTCGGGTGAAGGCACCGGTCGGGTCCTGATCGCGGCCCTGTTTGACGGGATTGTAGATGCGTACGGTGTTCATCCCCGTCGTGCCCGATTGCATCTGGACTTGGGGCCAATGGATGCCGGGCTCGTAGTCGGTGAAGCTGCGCGCGAGCACCGGGCCCGTGGCACGCCAGTCGAGCCAGAGGTGGTAGCTCGCCACCGCCATCAGCATCGAGCGCATCCGGAAGTTCAGCCAGCCGGTCGCCCGGAGATAACGCATGCAGGCATCGACGAAGGGCAGCCCCGTCTCCCCCATCGCCCAGGCGTGAAGCCGCGCGGCATCGGGTTCCCGGGGGCGCAGGCTCTCATAGGCGCTGTGCAGGCAGGACCGCTCGATTTCCGGCTCGTCCTCGAGCTTCTGCATGAAGTGATCCCGCCAGGCGAGCCGGGACTGGAACGACTTGAGGCTGCCGGCCCAGCCGTCGCGACTGCCCCGGACGGCGCGCTGGCGCGCGGCCGTCGCCTGCACCGCCTCGCGACCCGAGAGCGTGCCCCAGGCCAGATGCGGCGAGAGCCGCGAGCAGGCCCGCTCGCCGGCGACCGGCGTGGCCATATCCGCCCGGTAGGTGCGACCGCGTTCGGTGAGAAAACTGCCGAGAAGCGCCTCGGCGGCCCGGCGCCCGCCGGCCTGCCGGTCGGGGCAGGGGTCCGGTGCCAGGCCGAGATCGGCGGCCGTGGGAATCGGTCCCGCCGCGACACCTGTGGCCCCTTGGAGCGCCGCGGGACCCGCGACCGGCGCCTCGCGCATCCGACCGTCGCGGGTTTTCGCCCAGATGTCGCGCGAGGCCAGACGGCGCACGACCCCCGCCCCCGGCACCTCGTCCCAGACGACCCCTGCGCTGCGGGCCCAGTCCGCGACCCGAAGATCGCGCCGGAAGGTCCAGAGATTGCCGGTCTCTTCGTGGCTCACAAGCCGCGTTGCCCCGGTGTCCCGGCAAAGCCCGTCGAGCACCGCGACCGCCTCTCCGACCCGCACCACAAGCGGCGCGCCAAGGGCGGCAAGGTCGGCGCGCAATTCGGCGAGGCTTTCGGCGACGAAGGCCCATTGGCGGCCCGACATGTCGGGCGCGCCCCACATGTCGGGCTCGGCGATAAAAAGCGGCACCACCGGTCCGCCGCGCGCCGCCCGGGCCAGAGCGGCGTTATCGGCGACCCGTAGATCGCGCTTGAACCACAGAATGCTAACCATTCCGGGGAGGTAGGTGAGCGGAGTTCGGTGAAAACCCCGCCCCGCCGGAAAGCTCGGTTGCTGCGCGGAATCGCCGCCGCTAGGGTCCGTTCCGTCGGTGTACCATGGAATGCAGATGAACGAGTCAGTCCCCACCCCCATCCGCCTCGCCGACTACACGCCGTTTCCCTTCCTCATCGATGGGGTCGAACTGACCTTCAGGCTCGACCCAAAGGCCACGCGGGTCTGCTCGCGCATCCGCTTCCGGCCCAATCCCGACGCCCCGCCAGGGCCGTTCTTCCTCAACGGCGAGGGGCTCACCTTCATCAGCGCCCAAATCGACGGGGCGGAGATTACGCCGCGCGTCTGCTCGCGCGGCCTCGACGCCGACGCCCCCGACGCGCCGTTTCTCTTCGAAGCCGAGGTTGAGATAAACCCGAGCGCCAATACCGCCCTCGAAGGGCTCTACATGTCGAAGGGCATGTTCGCGACCCAATGCGAGGCCGAGGGTTTCCGGCGGATCACCTACTACCCCGACCGGCCCGACGTCATGGCGCCGTTCCGCGTGCGCATCGAGGCCGATCTGCCGGTCCTGTTGTCGAACGGCAACCCGGTCGCCTCCGGCCCCGGCTGGGCGGAATGGGACGACCCCTGGCCGAAACCGGCTTACCTCTTCGCCCTCGTCGCGGGCGATCTCGTTGCCCATTCCGACCGCTACACCACCGCCTCGGGCCGCGAGGTGGCGCTCAACGTCTGGGTCCGTCCCGGCGACGAGATGAAATGCGCCTACGCGATGGATGCGCTCAAACGGTCGATGGCCTGGGACGAAGAGGTCTACGGGCGCGAATACGACCTCGATGTCTTCAACATCGTCGCCGTCGACGATTTCAACGCCGGGGCGATGGAGAACAAGGGGCTCAACATCTTCAACGCCAAATACGTGCTGGCGAGCCCCGAAACCGCGACCGACCGCGATTACGAGCTCATCGAAGGGATCATCGCGCACGAGTACTTCCACAACTGGACGGGCAACCGCATCACCTGCCGCGATTGGTTCCAGCTCTGCCTGAAGGAAGGTCTGACGGTCTTCCGCGACCAGCAGTTCTCGGGCGACATGCGGGGCCATGCGGTCAAGCGCATCGACGATGTGCTGGCGCTGCGGTCGCGGCAGTTCCGCGAGGATGCGGGGCCCTTGGCCCATCCGGTGCGGCCCGAAAGCTATATCGAGATCAACAACTTCTACACTGCGACCGTCTATGAGAAGGGCGCCGAAGTCATTCGCATGCTCAAACTGCTCGTCGGGACTGCGGGCTACAGGGCCGCGCTCGATCTCTATTTCGAGCGCCATGACGGTGACGCGGCGACCATCGAGGATTGGCTCGGGGTCTTCGAAGACGCAACGGGCCGCGATCTGGGGCAGTTCGCGCGCTGGTATTCCCAGGCCGGCACACCGTGTCTGACCGTCTCCGAAGAGATGAACGGCGCGACCTACATTCTTCATTTCCAACAGGAAACCCCGGCCACTCCAGGCCAGCCCGAAAAGGCGCCCCAGGTCCTGCCGATCGCGGTGGGGCTGCTGGGGCCCAACGGCGAGGAAAGCCTGCCGACAACGGTTCTGGAGATGACGGCGGCCGCTCAGAGTTTCGCCTTCCACTGGTCCGCGGAGGGCTGGCGGCCGGGACCGGGCGATGCCGGAGAGGTCCCGCCGCCGCCGAAGCCAACGCCGTCGCTGCTGAGGGGCTTTTCCGCCCCGGTGGTGCTCGAGCGGCAGAGTTCGCGGGCCGAGCGGGCGTTTCTCCTCGCCCATGACACCGACCCGTTCAACCGCTGGGAAGCGGGGCGCCAGCTCGGTAAGGAGGTGCTGATCGACGCGGTGCGCCAAGACAAAGCCGCCCCCCGGGACTGGACCGACGCCATCGCCGGGGCCTTGCGCGACGACACCCTCGATCCGGCGTTCCGGGCGCTCGCCCTGGCGCTGCCCCGGGAGGACGATATCGCCGAAACGCTCCATCTTGCGGGGTCGGTGCCGGACCCGACGCGAATTCATCAGGCGCGCCGGCGGATCAAGCGCGAACTGGCCGCGGCCCTCGGCGACCTTCCGGGCCAGCTCTTTGAGGCGATGGCGGTTCCCGGACCCTATGCGCCCGACGCGGCTTCCGCGGGGCGCCGGGCGCTGCGGCTCGCGGCCCTCGATCTTCTGGCGCGCACCGATGGCGGAGCGGCGGCGGAGGCGCTTTTTGCGTCGGCCGATAACATGACCGAGAGCATCGGCGCCTTGAAAACCCTTCTGGGCATCGGCGCCGGCGAGCCGGAGCTCACCGCTTTTTACGACCGTTGGCAGAACGACCGGCTCGTGCTCGACAAATGGTTCTCCCTGCAACCGCTCTTGGCCGCGCCCGGCCGGGCCGCCGCCGTCGCCCAAACGCTCACCGAACACCCCGCCTTCGACTGGAAGAACCCCAACCGGTTCCGCGCCGTCCTCGGCGGGCTCGCGGGCAATGCGGCGGGGTTCCATGCCCCCGACGGGTCGGGCTACCGTTTCTTTGCCGACTGGCTTCTCCGCCTCGATCCGGTGAACCCGCAGACCTCGGCGCGGATGGCGACCGTCTTCGAGACCTGGCGGCGATACGATGCCGACCGCCAGGGAATGATCGGCGACGCGCTTCGCCGCATCCTGGCCGCGCCCGGCCTCAGCCGGGACATGACAGAGATCGTCGGGCGCATCCTCGCCGCCTGACGGCGGGCCGGCAAGGAGACGCCGCCTTTGCGGAACCACGGGGTGCGTCCCGCGCGTTTTCGGTCTATTGTCACCAAAGTGTCGTGTGTTTCTGCTGCAAGGCGCCCCATGAGAGATCGGATTGACCCTCTGATTGAGGAGCGGGCCCCATGGCTCTTCGGCGACAGTGCCATCGCCGAGCCGGCCCGCACCCTGTTGAACTCTGTCCTGGGCTACGACCGGACGGTGGCGCTGGCCGAACATTTCCGCGACATGCCGGCGCCCCGGGTGATGGACCAGCTTGCGGTCCTTCTCGCCCAGGACGTCCGGGTCGAGGGGCTCGAGAACATCCCCCGCTACGGGCCCGCCCTGATCGTGGCCAACCACCCCACCGGGATCGCCGACGGGATCATGCTGTGGCATGCGGTGGCGCGGATTAGGCCCGATCTCTTCATCTATGCCAATTCCGACATCATGCGGATCCTGCCGCAATTCTCCGAAATCATCGCACCGGTGGAATGGCAGGCCCATAAGCGCAGCCATTCGAAAACCCGCGAGACCATGGCCTATACCCGCGCGGCGATCGACGCGGGCCGCCTCGGGGTGATCTTCCCCTCTGGGCGGCTCGCCAAGCGCCGGGGGCTCTGGCTCTTCGAACGGCCCTGGATGGCCTCGGCCTCGATGATCGCGCGGAAGTTCGACCTGCCGGTGATCCCGGTTAACGTCCGGGCACGGAACTCGGCGCTGTTCTACCTCTTCGATCTCATCCATCCGACGCTGAGAGACATCACGCTCTTTCACGAGACCCTCAACAAGGGCAGCCAGCCCTACCGCATCCGCATCGGCCCCGCGGTGAAACCCGACGCGCTGCCGGCGAAATCCGACGACGGCATCGCCCTTCTGCGGCGGGCCACGCTGCGCCTCGGCGGGCGGCGGGGGCCCAACGTCAGCCTCGTCGACGCCACCCGCCGGCCCCGCTGGGCGCGCAACCTCCTGCCGGAGGGCTGAGCGCGCGCCCCCTAGGGTTGACCTCGGATGGGCTCAGGTCATGCAAAACACGCCCCGGGCTCGACCCCCGGGCCCCGACCCCACGGAGCGCCCGGCCGATCGAGGCCCCCGGGTCGGCTCCGGGACTTGGCCGGGGCCCGCGCCATTGTCGGCGGCCCTCTGAGGAGCACCGTACGGTGCCCTCACGCCCCCTCAACCATTCGGTGTCACACCTTCCCCCGCGATGCGCATCGTTGGAAGGCCCAGGGGCCGCTTCGTTCGGGTAAAATCCGGGCGCAGCGGTACCCGGTCACAGTGGATCCACTGTTTCTAAAGCCCGACCATTCCCGGAAACGCCCAAACGGCATCCCCAGACCGCCCCCGGAAGCTCCGGCCGGCGGCGAAGGGCGTTGGCGGACGCGGAAGACGCCAACCGCGCCCGGGCTCGACCCAGGACCTCGATCGGCGGGGCGCCCCCCGGGGTTGGGGGCCCCGGATCAGGTCCGGGGCGGGTTTCGCTATGGACACGGCGAGCGCAGCACGAACCTGCGCCCCGGGCCGGAACCGACGCGACCTCAAAAACCAGCCCGCCCCCTACCCCGCCCGGCAATAGTCCTGCGACCGGGTAAAGGCGGCGATATCCGCCGTCGGCGCTGCCCGCTGGAGCGGCCCCCAATCGGCCGCGACCCCGCCGCCGCCTTCGGCGATGACCCCGTCGCGCGCGACGGTCGTGCCCATGATCCGAACCGCGCAGCGGAGGTTCGCGGGCCCCGATTTCAGCGCCTCGGCGCTGTCGGCGGCACAGCCGTACCCCTCAGCGGTCGCAGGCGATATCTGCAAAAGCCCGTGCCAGCGCCCGCCGCCGCCGGAGACCTCGGGCTGCCAGGTGCCCTCCTTCTCGGCGAGCGCGGAGAGAAAACCGACCCAGAAGGCTTTCCGGTCCGCCCGCGAGGCATCGGCAAAAGCGGGACAGAAGGCATCGGCATCGGCCGGCACCTCGTCGACGAGCGGCGCGCCGGGCCCGTCGAGGGCGGCAAGAACCGCGCCCGTCCAGCGCTCGGCCTGGGGCTTGTGGTCCCAGGCCGCCGCCGGCAGCGCCGTCGTCGCGGCCGAGGTCTCAAGACGTGCGGCTTCGACCTCGCCGGTCTCGGTCTCGCGCTCGCCGCTACAGGAAGACAGGATGAGGGCCAGCGCCGCCGCCGCCCAGGGGGATATCTGCATGGACCGCCTCCAGACATGACCCCCGCCAGAGCATATGCCCGATCAGCGCCCGCGCTGTCGAGCCCGCCCCGCGCGCCCTTCGCCCCTCGGCAGGAGCGCGCCGACCGGTCCCCGCGCGGTTTCGAAACCCGGTCGGGAAGGGAATTCGAAACCCCCTCCCCTTGCCCGCCGCCCGCGCCTTGCCTAGAACGCCGAACGACCCCGATCAGGAGGCCCGGCGATGCTCGATCTGACCTTTGAGACCCCGAAACCCAAGGTGATCCAGGGCGCAAAGAGCGACTGGGAGCTCGTGATCGGCCTCGAAGTCCACGCCCAGGTCTCCTCGAACGCGAAGCTCTTTTCCGGGGCCTCCACCGCCTTCGGCGCGGAACCCAATTCGAACGTCGCCTTCGTCGATGCCGCGATGCCGGGGATGCTGCCGGTCATCAACGAGTTCTGCGTCGCCCAGGCGGTGCGCACCGGGCTCGGGCTCAAGGCCGCGATCAATCTCGTCTCCGCCTTCGACCGGAAGAACTATTTCTATCCCGATCTGCCCCAGGGCTACCAGATTTCCCAGCTCTATCACCCCATCGTCGGCGAGGGCGAGGTGATCGTCGAAATGGGCCCCGGCGTGGCCCGCCGCGTGCGGATCGAGCGGATCCATCTCGAACAGGATGCGGGGAAGTCGATCCACGACATGGACCCCAACATGTCGTTTGTGGACCTCAACCGCACCGGGGTGGCACTTATGGAGATCGTCTCGCGCCCCGACATCCGGGGGCCCGAGGAGGCCGCCTCCTATGTCGCGAAGCTTCGGCAGATCATGCAATACCTCGGCACCTGCGACGGCAACATGCAGAACGGCAACCTCAGGGCGGACGTCAACGTCTCGGTCTGCCGCCCGGGCGATTACGAGCGCTATCAGGAAACCGGCGACCATTCGGTCCTCGGCACCCGCTGCGAGATCAAGAACATGAACTCGATGCGCTTCATCCAGGCCGCCATCGACTACGAGGCGCGGCGCCAGATCGGCATTCTCGAGGACGGCGGCAGCGTCACCCAGGAAACCCGGCTCTACGACCCCGACAAGGGCGAGACCCGCCCGATGCGCTCGAAGGAAGAAGCCCACGACTACCGCTATTTCCCCGACCCCGACCTTCTGCCCCTCGAGATCGAGCAGGCGTGGGTCGACGAGATCGCGGCGTCTCTGCCTGAACTCCCCGACCAGAAGAAGGCGCGGTTCATGGAGGATTTCGGGCTCACCGATTACGACGCATCGGTGCTCACCGCCGAAACCGAAGCCGCGGCCTATTTCGAGGCCGTCGCAGAAGGCCGCGACGGCAAGGCGGCGGCGAACTGGGTCATCAACGAGCTGTTCGGGCGGTTGAAGAAGGAGGACCACTCCATCGCCGAAACCCCCGTCACCCCGGCCCAGCTCGGCGCGATCCTCGACCTGATCGCCAAGGGCGACATCTCGGGAAAGATCGCCAAGGACCTTTTCGAGATCGTCTACACAGACGGCGGCGACCCCGCGGAGATCGTCGCCGCACGCGGCATGAAACAGGTCACCGACACCGGCGCCATCGAAGCGGCGGTCGACGAGATCATCGCGGCGAACCCCGCCCAGGTGGAAAAGGCCAAGGTGAACCCCAAGCTCGCGGGCTGGTTCGTCGGTCAGGTGATGAAGGCGACGGGCGGGAAGGCGAACCCCAAGGCCGTGAACGAGATCGTGGCGGCGAAGCTGGGGCACTAGTCACGCGATTTCGCTGGCGCGGAAGGGCTGAAACGCTTCTGGCCTGTTGCAGACGTTCGTTCGGCTCCCCCGATCTGAAGACCCTCCCGTCCCGGGCTTGACCCGGGACCTCGATCGGCGGCGCGCTCCATGGGCTCGGGGCCCCGGATCAGGTCCGGGGCGTGTTTTGTTCTGGAGTTCGGGAGCAACAGCCCAACGTCCGCTTCATGTCAGAAGCGGCGCTCCTACGCCACCAAGGCTCGTCCAGCTCTCGCGGCAACCGGAAACGCCAGCCCGCCGCCGACCGAACCGTTTCCATCCCGGAAACACCGCCCCGCCCCGGCAAAGCCCCGCCGGCACCCGTCGCCGCGCTTGCTCTCGCTCCGCCCCTCGGGCATGGTCGCGCCGTTCAGACGGGAGGGGCCGCGATGCCGCGCTATACCTACAAGATCGTCCCGGCCCCGGAACGGGCGCGCAAGATCAAGGGCGTGAAGGGATCGCCGGAGCGCTTTGCCGCGACCCTTGAGGAGAACATGAACACGCTGGCCGCCGACGGCTGGGAATTCGTTCGCAGCGAGACGTTCCCGGTCGAGGAACGCTCTGGTTTCACTGGTAAAAAGACGGTCAACCGTCAGGTCCTCGTCTACCGCCGGGCGCTGGCCGAGCCGGCGGCCGTCGCGCCTGCGCCGGTGCTGCGGGCCGCACCGGAGCCCGAACCGGAGGCCGAGGCGCCGGAGACCGACGCCGCTACGGCCCCGCGCGTGCTCGGCCGTCCGGTCCCCCCCGTCACCCGTTTCCGGCGCGAGGCCGCGCAAGGCTCCGATACCGACTGAACCGGGGATTGTTGCCGGTTCGGCATCACTCTTTTGCCCCACCTCCGCCGCATTTCCGCCTTGCCCGGCGACGGCCGCCTTCGGCATCACGGGGGTCGGGTGATGTTAAAGAGTACTGGAGTGGGGAATGACCAAGTACGAGTACCGGGCACTGCCGTGCCCCGAACAGGCGATGCGCGCACGCGATCTGCCCAAAGATGCCGATCCGTTCTGCGAAACGCTGGCCACGGCGATCAACGAACTCGCGCGCGAGGGATGGGACTACATCCGCGCCGAGACCATCGAGGTGAAGAGCCGCCGGTTTCTCCGCCGCCGCAAGGACGTCCGGACCTTCCTCGTCTTCCGCCGGGAGGCGAGGCCGCTGATCGACCCGCGACCCATCGTCGATCTCGGCCGCGACGTCGAAAAGGTCCGCGCGCGGCGGGTGAAGTCCGACGCGGTGGTCGAATTCGTCCGCGGCGGCGGGCGGCGGGTCACCCCGGCGCCGGCCAATGCCGACGGGCCGGCCAAACAGGGCACCGGCCCGGCTACTGCGGCAGAATGACGGCCTGAGGCCGGAGACGGGGCCCGAAAATGATCCCGTTTCCGGCAGGGTTTCTCCTTCCTTTGGCCAGACCGGTTCACCACGATCCGGTCGAACCAACGGAGTAACACCGATGTCTCAGTACGAGTTCAAGATCGTCCCCGCCCCGCGCAAGGGCCTCGGCCGGGCGATCTTCCGCCGCGACCCGAAGGCGATGAGCCTCGCCGAGGCGGTCAACGCACTGGCCGACGAGGGCTGGACCTTCCTCAGGAGCGACCATCTGCCGTTTCCCGCGCCGATAGGGCTGTTCGTCGGCCTGACCATGCGGCGCGAGGTCATGGTGTTCCAGCGCCCCCGCCGGCGGACGCCGTCCCGCGCCCTGGGCCTCGGCCGGGCGCCGGCGACGAACCCCCAGGCGTTTCACCGCGACATGACCGACCTTCTCGGCGGCTTTCAGCCGCTCAACTTCGCCCGCGCCGCCTGATCACTCCGACAGGTCGAGCGCCAGGGCGTGGATGCGCCCGACGAGGTCCGGCCCCAACGCCTCATGCACCGCCCGGTGGCGGGCGAGCCGGGTCTGGCCGGCGAAAGCCGGGGTCCTGAGCCTTACGCGGAAATGGCTCTGGCCGCCCTCCCGGTAGCCCGCATGGCCCCGATGGGCCTCGCTGTCGTCGATCACCTCAAGCTCCGCCGGCACGAAGGCCGCCTCCAGCCTTTGGCGGATTTCCCGCGCCACTTCGCCTTCGGTCGACAATTTCGCGCCTCCCCCCTTCACACCCGGGATTGAGTACCTAAACTCGGTCGTCCGAGTCGGAAAGGTGCAAACGTAGATGGCGAACGACGATCCTTTTGGTTTCGATATCCGTGTCTCTTCGGACAAGAAGAAGCGCCAGAAGGGCCGCCGCGGCATGTCGGGCGCGTTCGAGACCTCGACCCGGAAATGCGACTTTCCCGGCTGTGAGGAAACCGGCCAGTACCGGGCGCCGAAATCGCCCGATTCGCTCGAGGATTACTACTGGTTCTGCAAGGAGCATGTGCGCGAATATAACCTGCGCTGGAACTTCTTCCACGGTGCGACCGAGGAGGAGATGGCCGAACAGGTCGACAAGGACCGGGTCTGGGACCGGCCGACGAAACCGTTTGGCAAGCCCGGCGAGGAACAGCGCGCCTGGGCCCGGCTCGGGGTCGACGACCCGCACCAGATCCTGGGACAGAACGCGACGCTGAACCCCGGCAAGTCGGTCACCGGCACCCGCAAGCTGCCGCCCAAGGAGCGCAAGGCGATCGAGATTCTCGAGGCGCGCGACCATTGGACGAAGGCCGAAATCCGCAAGCAGTACAAGAGCCTCGTCAAGGACCTTCACCCGGATATGAACGGCGGCAACCGCGCCGACGAGGACCGGCTCCAGGAGGTCGTCTGGGCCTGGGACCAGATCAAGGACAGCCGCCACTTCCAGGGCTGATCGCTATCGGCACAATGCCGGGCATTTCGGCAGCGGCCATTAACTTGCACGAAATCTCTGGCCCCTATGCCCGCTCTGGTTTGAAGCGGAGGCCACGGGTATGCAGAACTGGAGCATCTCGCGCCAGATCAACATGATTGTCGTAATCCTGATCGGGGCGCTGTTGCTGGTTGGGACGGTCAGCGGTGTTGCGGTCTTTCAGTTGCAGGCGGCATTGGGCGACTATCGGTCCAATGCCGAAGTCGCCTTTCGCGCCAAGAACATCCGGGCGGCGACGCTCTTTACCCGCGGTCATGTGCTCGAATACCGGCTCAACGGGTCGCCGCGCCTGCGCGACGCGGCGTTCGAAAACATTGACCGGATCGAGAGTATCGCGGGCGGGCTCGCGGCCGACGACATCGATCCTGAGAAGAAGGAGACGGCGAATGCGATCGTCGAGGCCGTGCAACCCGTGCGGACCGCCTTCGGCGAAGTCGTGCGCTACCAGGTGCTCTACGCCGAAAGCTATGCGCAGATGATCGAGCGCGCCGGCACCGCCCTTGAGGCTCTGAGGCAGCTCAAGTTCTGGGCCCAGGCGATGCAGGACATGCCGATGGTGGTGGAACTGGCCGACACGAAGGAAAAGCTCCTTCTGGCCCGGGCCGAAACCGAACGCTTCCTCCAGGTCAGGGACCCTTTGGCGGCCGATACGGCCGTCGCCGAGATCGGTCTGGCGGCCGAGGCATTGCGCCGGATGGATGCCGGCATCGGCGGCGCGGAGCTCGAAGAATTCCTGGCCACCGCGAGGGCGGCCGTGTCGGAAATGGAAGCGGCGATGGTCACGACCATCGGGGCCTCACAGGAGCAGGATGCGGCGGCAAAGCGCGTCCATTCCGCCGGTCCTCAACTGGTCGGCCAGGTGACCGCGCTCGTCGAAATGACCCAGGCTAACGACGCCGCCCTCGCCGAGGCGGCCGCACGCAGCATTTTCATCACCCTGACCGTTCTTGCGGTGTTGACGGCTGTTGCCCTCACCGTCGGCTATGTCGCGGCCGCGCGTATCCGTCGCGTGGTGACCGGCGATGTCGACGCAACCGTCGGGCGGATCACCGAACTGGCCGAAGGCAATCTCGATGTCGAGATCGAAGGGACCGAACGGCAGACCGAGCTCGGCGAGATCGCCCGCGCGCTGGTGGTGTTCCGCGACAACGCGGTGGCCGCCAAGGACCGTGCCGCGCGCGAGGCCAGGGCGGAGGCCGAGCGGGCCGAGGCCGAAGAGGCCGCCGCCCGGCGCCAGACCGAGGCCGAGGCGGAGGCCCGGCGGCGGCAGGAGGAAGCCCGGCAGAAGACGATTGCCGACCTCAGCGCCTCGATCGGCGGTGTGGTGGAAGCTGCGGCCAACGGCGACTTCTCGGTGCGCATCGAACGCCATTTCGACGAGCCGGAACTGGAGACCATGGCCCGAAGCATCGACCGTCTTCTCGATTCGGTCGATAACGGGATCGGCGAGACCTCGCGGGTTCTGAGGCGGATGGCCGAGGGCGGGTTCAACGAGACCATGAGCGGGACCTTTGCCGGCGCCTTTGCAGACCTTCAGGCGAGCGTGAACGACACCATCGAAGCGCTGTCGACGCTGGTTCTGGAGATCACCGCCGCCAGCGAGACCGTTGAGGGGCAATCGGCGCGGATGAACGACGCCTCCGAGAACCTCGCCCGCCGGGCCGAACACCAGGCCGCCTCGCTGGAGGAGACGACGGCCGCGATGCGCGAGATCGCGGGATCCGTCGCCAAGGGCGCCGACGAGGCCGGCGCGGCCAGGGCCCATGCGGACACCGCGGTCAAAAAGGCCGATCTGGCGGGGCGCGAGGTCACCGATGCCGTCGCCGCGATGCAGGACATCAAGTCGGCGGCGGGAGAAATCGAGGAAATCGTCTCGGTCATCGAGGGCATCGCGTTCCAGACCAACCTGCTTGCCCTCAACGCCTCGGTCGAGGCCGCGCGCGCCGGCTCGGCCGGCAAGGGCTTCGCCGTGGTCGCAACCGAGGTGCGCGACCTTGCCCAGCGCTCTGCCGATGCGAGCCAGAACATCAAGTCGCTGATCGAGAAGAGCTCGATGAAGATCGAGACCGGGGTGGGGCTTGTCGAAAACACCGGTGCGTCTCTGACCGAAGTGGTCGAGACCGTGCGTCAGATGTCCGAGGCGATGGCGGCCATCGCAAACGGTGCGCGCGATCAGGCGGCGGGCGTTTCGGAAATCCAGACCGCAATCGGCACGCTCGACGAGCTCACGCAGAAAAACGCCCAGATGGCGGACCAGACCCGGTCCGACGCGCAATCGCTCGCCGCCGCCTCGGGCGCGATGCGCGACAAGATCGGGCGCTTCGACGTGGCCCGCGGCACCGGCGCACGGCCGGACATCGGCCACGCCGCCTGACCGCTCCGGCGGCGGTCGGAGCAATCGGCGAGGCGCCGGGAGGCGCATCGCCGAGGGTGCGCGGCTGCGGGCGGGGATCGTGCCGGTTGCCGCCTGTGGGCCAGGCGCGCGCCCGAACCCCGGCGGCGCGGTCTTGCAAAGGCCGGCCGGCGGTCCCTCGGCGCCGGCGCTATTCGGGGAGCCAGAACGCCACGTCGCGCTCCGCTGCGCGCTGCGTCGGCGGCTTGCGGCGGGGCAGTCGGGCAACCGCCGCCCGGACCAGCAGCCAGAACCGCCGGGGGCCCCGGGCCATGCTCGCCTGGTAGCGCCAGTAGGCGGCGTCGCCCAGCCGGTAGCCGGAACTCCGGGCCAGCCGCAGAAGCTGCAATCCGGCCTCGGCCCGGCCGGCCTCGAAGAGTTCGCAGCCCAGACAATGCATCGCCGGCGGGTAGTCGAGCGCCACCAGCTCCAGCAGGATCGCCCGACCGCGGGCCCGCGCGCCGGTGCGTGCACACATCAGGGCCAGGGCGAAGTGCAGCCGCTTGCTGCGAAACGCCCGCCGGTTGTCGTAAAGCGCGTCGACGACCCTGACTTCGGCGATCCGGGACAACTCGCCGGTCCGCACCGCGCGCATCAGCCCCAACGCGGCGCCGCTGTCCCCGGCACGCACCCGGGCGACGAAACCGTCGAGGTCGGCGATATCTTTGCGGTCGGCCATGGTTCCGAGCTAATCATCGATCCCGGCAAAACGATGGCCCTGACCGGGCATCGGGCGCAAGTCTGTGCGAGCCCGCCCGTCACCGCCCCTCCCCCGGAAATGGTCAAGACCGCCGCTCGAAAACGCCAGGGCCGGCCTGGCGTGAAGGTCGCGCGGTCTCCCCGGACCGGCGGCAACCCTGTCGCCGAGTGCCCCGCCCGGGGGCGCCGGCGCGATCAGGCGGCGCGGAAGACAAGGCTGACCCCGTTCAGACAATGCCGCTTGCCCGTCGGGGCCGGCCCATCGTCGAAGATATGCCCCAGATGGGAGCCGCAGCGGCGGCAATGCACCTCCGTTCGCACCCGCAGGAGCTTGCGGTCGGGCTTGGTGCCCACCGCATTCGGCAGCGCGGCCCAGAACGAGGGCCAGCCGGTGCCGCTGTCGAATTTCGTCTGCGAAGAATAAAGCGCGAGGTCGCACCCCCGGCAATGGTAGGTCCCCGCCGCCCAGGTCTTGTCGAGCGGGCTCGACCCGGCCGGCTCGGTGCCCTCCCGGCGCATCACCCGGTACTCGATGTCAGACAGCATCGCGCGCCATTCGGCGTCGCTCCGCGTCACCTCGAAGCTGCCGGCAAACCCGCGCGTGGCCGCAAGGCTGGCCGCCAGCGCCGTGGTCAGAAAGGTCCGTCGTTCCATAGCCGTCTCCGTCAACGCCCTGCCAGCCCTCTCCCGGCCAGTTCATCCGGCGGGCCGCAATCGCGGCCAAGGGTATCACACCCACGGCGAAAAAACCCGGCGATGACGCAGAGGTGATGGGTTGCGAGCAGCCGCTCCTGGGCCCCTCCACAGGCTCCGCCACTGGCCCCTCCGCGCCGCGGCGCGCAATCGGTCGCCCCGCCCCCTCGGCGGCCCACCCCTCCCCTTGCACCTTGAGGGCAAATGGTGCACCTCACGCCCGTCGCGGTCACATGCGGCAGACGGGAGCACACCATGGCAGACGGCAGCTTGGACAACGCAGCACGGCCGACCGAAGAGGTTTCGGTGCGCGAGACCTTCGGGATCGACAGCGACATGACCGTCAGGGGCTTCGCCGAGCGCACCGAACGGGTGCCCGAGTTCGACGCCACCTACAAGTTCGACCCCGACACGACGCTGGCGATCCTGGCCGGATTTTCCCACAACCGCCGGGTGATGATCCAGGGCTACCACGGCACCGGGAAATCGACCCATATCGAACAGGTGGCCGCCCGGCTCAACTGGCCGACCGTGCGGGTCAACCTCGACAGCCACATCTCCCGGATCGACCTCATCGGGAAGGACGCGATCAAGCTCCGCGACGGCCGCCAGATCACCGAATTCCAGGAAGGCATCCTGCCCTGGGCCCTCAGGAACCCCTGCGCCATCGTCTTTGACGAATACGATGCCGGCCGGGCGGATGTGATGTTCGTCATCCAGCGGGTTCTTGAAACCGACGGCAAACTGACGCTGCTCGACCAGAACGAGATCATCACGCCGCACCCCTATTTCCGGCTTTTCGCGACCGCGAACACCGTTGGCCTCGGGGACACGACGGGGCTCTACCACGGCACCCAGCAGATCAACCAGGGCCAGATGGACCGCTGGTCGCTCGTTGCGACGCTGAACTACCTCAGCCACGACGCCGAAGCCGCCATTGTCCTGGCCAAATGCCCCCATTACAACACCGAGAAGGGCCGCAAAACCGTCGGCCACATGGTGACCGTCGCCGACATGACGCGCACCGCCTTCATGGCCGGCGATCTCTCGACCGTGATGAGCCCGCGCACGGTGATCGCCTGGGCCCAGAACGCAGAGATCTTCCGCAACGTGGGCTATGCCTTCCGGCTGACCTTCCTCAACAAATGCGACGAACTCGAACGCGAGACGGTGGCGGAGTTCTACCAGCGCTGTTTCGACGAGGAACTGCCCGAAAGTGCGGCCGCGATGAGCCTGGGCTGAAACGGGCGGCGCGGTCTGCGCATACTTGCTGTCGTTTGTGGATCAGGGCGGGACGGCCTGGAACGGACGTTCCGTTCACGCGCCATAGTTCCACCGCGAAACACGCTCCGGACTTGATCCGGGGCCTCGATCGCACGGAGCGCCAAGCCAATCGAGGTCCCGGGTCAAGCCCGGGACGGGTGCATCTTCCAATCGCCGCCGATATGACGAATGCCCGCTGAAGGCCAGTCTGCCCGGCGCAGGCCGCCGTCTCACCGAGCGCGGACCTATTCCAACCGCACCCTGGGGTCGGCGAAGGCCAGCGATTGCCGCCAGGCCGTCCAGCTTTCATGGGTGTCCACCAGCCCCATCTGTCGCGCGATGAGATAGGCCCCGGCCTCGCTCACCGGCCGGACGGCGGGACGGACATGGCGCCGCAGGGACGGCTCGCCCGGGGTCCGGGCCCGTGCCCGGGCCACCAGCATCGCCACCATCACCTCCCGGTAGGTCTCAAGCTGCGCCAGATAGGCTTCGGCCCGTGCCCGCACGCCTGCGTCATCCGAGCGCGCGTAAATCTGCGCGTCGACACAATCCTGCGCAAGGTTCATCGGCAGGGTCGTGCCGCGATGGGCCCGCCGGTCCTTGAACGCCTGGGCGGTGAAATACTGACAGGTGTCAGAATAGCTCTCGGCGGAGACCGCCGGCGATACCGTGAGAAGCGCGCCGAAAACCAGCGCCGCGACCCACTTTGACTGCTCACATCCTCGGGTCATGGCGCGCACCATAACACGGGTTCGTCATAAAACTGTTACCTGTTTCACACAACAGCGTTCGCCGTTTCGCCTCAACCGCAACCCTTGTCTCGCCCGCCTGCCGGTGGTTTACCCGGCCCATGAGCACACCCGCCGACAATCCGGCCGACCCGTTCAAGAAGGCGCTCGCCGAGGCGACGAAGGTTCTTGCCGACGATCCGGAGCTGTCGGTCAGCTACACCGTCGACCCGCCCGGCGTCTCCGGCGACCAGATGCGTCTGCCCCAGGTCACCAGGAGAATGACCCGCGACGAGGTGATGCTCGCCCGTGGCACGGCGGATGCCTATGCGCTGCGTCACAAGTACCACGATCCGGCGACCTACAACCGCTACGCGCCTTCGGGCCAGATGGCCCGGGAGCTCTACGACGCGATGGAAACCGCCCGCTGCGAGGCGGTGGGCGCGCGGACGATGCCCGGAACCGCCGGCAATATCGACGCCAAGATCGCCTCCGAAGCGCTGCGGAAGGGTTACGGCCAGATCACCGATGCGACCGAGGCACCGCTTGCGGTCGCGGCGGGCTATCTCATCCGCAACCTCGCCACCGGGCGCGATCTGCCGGAGGGGGCGGCCAATGTGCTCGACCTCTGGCGGGGGTTCATGGAAGCGCAGGCCGGCGACACCCTCGGCGGGCTCGAAGACACGCTCGCCGACCAGGCCGCTTTCGCGAAGTTCGCCCGGCAGATGATCGACGACCTCGGCTACGGCGACCAGCTTGGCGACGACCCCGACGACGAGGGCAGCGACGAGGCCGAAGGCGAGGAGGCCCCCGAGGACGAGCCCGAGACCCAAGGCGAGGACAGCGACCAGTCCGACGACACCGAAGCCGCCCCCGACCAGAGCCAGGAGGCCCAGGACGACGCGGTCGAGGCCACGGTCTCGATGGACGATCTTGCCGATCAGGAGATGGGCGACGAGGCGGAACTCCCCGAAGGCGAGGCCCCGCTCGAGCCGCCCCCGCCCCCGCCGGTTTCGGAGGCCGACCCGAACTACGAGGTCTATACCACCGATTTCGATGAGGAAATCCGCGCCGAAGACCTCGCCGAACAGGCCGAGCTCGAACGCCTGCGCGCCTATCTCGACCAGCAGCTCGAACCCCTGAAGGGCGCGGTCTCACGGCTTGCCAACAAGCTCCAGCGGCGGCTTCAGGCGCAGCAGAACCGGTCCTGGGAGTTCGACCGGGAGGAAGGCATTCTCGACGCGGGCCGGCTCGCCCGGGTGGTGGCGAACCCCACCACGCCGCTCTCGTTCAAGGTCGAGAAGGACACCGAGTTCCGCGACACCTGTGTGACGCTTCTGCTCGACAATTCGGGCTCGATGCGGGGCCGGCCGATCTCCATCGCCGCGATTTCGGCCGACGTCCTCGCCCGCACCCTTGAGCGCTGCCAGGTGAAGGTCGAAATCCTCGGCTTCACCACCCGCGCCTGGAAGGGCGGGCAGGCGCGCGAGGCCTGGCTCCATGCCGGCAGGCCGCAGGTGCCGGGGCGGCTCAACGACCTTCGCCACATCGTCTACAAATCCGCCGACGCGCCGTGGCGACGGGCGCGCGAGAACCTCGGGCTGATGATGAAAGAGGGGCTTTTGAAGGAAAATATCGACGGCGAAGCCCTCGAATGGGCGCACCGGCGCATTGCAGGTCGGCCCGAAGCCCGCAAGGTGCTGATGGTCATCTCCGACGGTGCACCGGTCGATGACTCGACCCTCTCGGTCAACCCCGCCAACTACCTCGAAAAACACCTCCGCGACGTGATCGCCATGGTCGAACGGCGCAAACAGGTCGAACTCATCGCCATCGGCATCGGCCATGACGTGACGCGCTATTACGACCGGGCGGTGACGATCACGGATGTCGAACAGCTCGCCGGGGCCATGACCGAGCAGCTCGCCGCCCTTTTCGACAGCGACCCCCGCGCCCGCGCCCGGGTGATGGGCCTCAAGCGCGCCTCATGAGCTTTCAGAGCTTCGAGGCGACGACCCGGCCCGAAGACGGCCCGCCCCGGCTGGCACGGCTCCGCGCAAAGATGGCCGAAGTTGGGGTCGAGGCCGTCCTCGTCCCCCGGGCGGATGCGCATCAAGGAGAATACGTCGCCCCCTGCGACGAGCGGCTCGCCTGGCTCACGGGGTTCACCGGGTCGGCCGGGTTTGCCGCGGTGACGGCGCAGGAGGCGGCGCTCTTCGTCGACGGGCGTTACACCGTGCAGGCGCGCAATCAGGTCGACACCGACCATTTCACCCCCGTCCCCTGGCCGAAAACAAAGCTCGCCGACTGGCTGAAAGCGCGCCTCGGAGAGGGGGCGAAGGTCGGTTTCGACCCCTGGCTTCACACCGTCGAGGCGACAAAGACCCTCGGCGACGACCTCGAAGCGGCGGGGATCGAGCCATTCCCGGGCGACAATCTCATCGACGCGATCTGGGAGGACCGCCCGGCGCGGCCCGCCGCGCCGCTGACAATCTACCCCGCCGCGCTCGCCGGGGCGACGGCGACCGAAAAGATCGCAGGCGTTGCCGAAACGCTCGAAAGGGCGGGGCAATCGGCGGCCGTTCTGACCCTGCCCGACAGCATCGCCTGGCTCTTGAACATCCGGGGCGGCGACATCCCCCGTATCCCCATCGCCCATGCCTTCGCTCTCGTTCACGCCACGGGGGCGGTCGATCTTTTCACCGATGCCGCCGTCGATGAGGCGGTGCGGGTCCATCTCGGCCCGGCGGTGACGCTCCACCCCTATGCCGGGCTCCTCGACCGGTTCGAAACGCTCGCGGGCAAGGTCCGGGTGGA
>JASJAR010000033.1 GCA_030066905.1 Paracoccaceae bacterium
CAACAATCGCCGACTTCTCGAACCCATAGGGAATATTCCGCCAGCCGAGGCCGAAGCAAACTTCTACGCGGCTCTGGAAAGATCAGATATGGCCGCGTAACTCAGACAAATCAGCCTCAGCCAAACCCGGCGCGGTTCAGTTACGCCTGCCTGCCTGAGCCGCGGAGCGCCTTCAAAGAACATCAGACCGACCGGCACGCCGAAGAGCTTCTGCGGGCTGATCAAACCGGCAGCTTTGTCAGTGGCGCGGCGATGTTCTTTATCACCGTCACGGCGATCGGCGCGATACTCATCGAGCGCCTTGCGGAAGCCCTCGCGGCCCAGGCTGCTGGCATGTTTGACGTAGCCGGCCCAGTCGTCTGGCCAGCCGATGGTTTCGATGAAGCGGCGTGCCTGACCGAAGGGAAAGTCGATCCCCGCGACCCACGGGCCAGGTTGATTCAGGGCCTGCTCGAACTGACTGAAGTCCGTCCAGGGTTCGAGTTTGCCGGCGGTGAGGGTATCGTCTTCTAAGGTGCAATGCAGCGCGGTGATCGGTTTGCGCCGTGACGGGCTGCTCGTGAAATCGATTCCGATGATCTTCATAGCGGGACTCACGCGCTCACAGGCATCGCAAGAAGGCGCAGGCGTGCGCGGTAGCCTTCAGTGATCGCTTTTGAGAGCTCTTCGGGGAAGCCCTTGGGCATGGCTGCGCAGGTGGCGTCCAGCGCCGCAGCGCTTGTATCATGGAGCTCTTCAAAGATCGCATTCACTGTGCTCTCACCGACGCCGGCCTGCTTTGCGGTATAGACGAAGTGGCGGGGCACAATGTCATTTACGCGGTAGTGCCGGTTCTTACCAACCGCCATGGCCATCTTGGTCTTTTGCGGTGAGAGTTGTCGGGCATCAATCAGCGGCTGCACTGACATCACATCATAAAGCGGTGTCAGTTCGAACAGGCCCTGTGGCTGCAGAAACAAGCTGTAATTCTTGGCATGACCGTCCGTGGCAGCGAGTAGCCAATAGACGATCATGGCCTTGAGCAAGAGAGCCTGATCACGGGCTGGGTCGTTGCTCGCCCGGAACAGGTCGATGACAGCAGGAATGCCGGGGCCGCCATCGGCTTCGTATTTTGTGCCGGGTGTCACTGAAAGCGCCTGGCAGCAATCTTCCTGCGGCAGGCGGATCAGTCTCTTGTCAGCGCTCCAGCGGCGATCGAAGCGTTCGATAACCAGCGCCTTGCGCTCATCGAACTGGCCGATCTCCGTATGGGCGACCGGCAGGCCGAGATTGCCGACCAGCGCCATGCAGAAATGCTCATTCTCAACACTAAGAGAAAGATCGATCTCACCGCGTACGCCGATCGGCGGCTTGAGGATGTGCGTTGTTGGCGTCGTGCCGTGCGGTACATGCCACTTGCCGTCATAGAACAGCAGCGCTGTTTTCTCCTGCGCGCCTGCGACAGAAATCCGGAACTCTTCATCTTCACCCAATCCGAGCGGGGCGACACCAAGATCGCCTAGGATGGCCGCGATGCCTTCATCATCCAGCGCGCGCGCATCAATGACCGCCGTATCGGCAGGCTCTTCGCCCTCAGGCAGGAACTGCAGGGCGCCCACGCAATCGCGTCCGACCTGCATCAGCAGATTGTAGGCATCGATACCTCCGGCATGGGTGCGCGCCGCCAGGCGCTCGCGCACATCCTTGTTGTCGGGCAAGAGGTTCTCAAACACCGCGATCACCGGGTGGCCACTATAGCGGTCTTCCCTGAGCGGCAGGGACAGGGAGATCGGAAAAGTATGCTCCCAGCTGAGCCACGCCTCATCGTAGACGAAGCTGATGGCACCGCTCGCTTCCCGCCTGAGCGTTCCCACCTTCCGTCCACCCAGATAGACACTGAGCGGTATGCGTTTCGGGCGGGCCATCAGAAGATATCCTCAAGATTAGAGCTGCTGATCTTGCTGCGCGGTCTGACAACAAGCTCCAGATCAAGCGCCGATAGCGCAGCCATGAGCGTGCGCAGCTGCGTGGCCGGCGCGCCGTCTTCCAGCTTTGAAACGGTTGCCTGGCGCAGACTGATCTTCTCGCCGAGCTCAGCTTGCGTTAGGTCCTTGTCCTTGCGGGCCCGGCGCAGTATCGCGCCTAGCTGCTTCTCTGATCGCGCAATTTCCTGTTTCATCACGCCCTACCTTTCTTGATCAAGTATACGCGTTTGCGTATGATATGTCAATATACGCGTTTGCGTATTAAGAGTGATTATGCGCGATCGCGTATGAAGCTCATTTATGCGCAAACGCGTATAGGAACTGTTAGGCCAGGATGAGAGCGGAAAGGGGGCTGATAAGCGCTCCCATCGCCGCTAGGGACAATTCCGGGACAGTCGGGAGCCGATTCGGGCGATCTACAGCGACCTGTGGCGATACTCAAGCTGTTGTTAATAAAGAAAAAACTAATACTAGCAGTCACTTATGAGTGCCTTCGGGAGGCAGGGGTCGTGAGTTCGAATCTCGCCACTCCGACCAGATCGCCCCCTTCCTCGACGCGGGCGTCGGAGCGGCGCCCCCCTTGTCAGCGATGCCTGTGACGTGAAACGCTGCGGTCTGGCGATGACAGACGATCGGCTTCCTCTCTCCGGCCTTAAGGTCCTCGACTTCGGCCATACCGTGATGGGCCCCACGGCCGGGCTCGTCCTTGCCGATCTCGGCGCGGAGGTCACCCGGATCGAGCCGCCGGGGGGTGATCCGACCCGGCGGCTGAAGGGCTTCGGGAACGGGTATTTTCAGTTCTACAACCGCAACAAGGCGAGCTTCGCGGTCGATCTGAAGTCCGACGCCGGCCGCGACCTCGTGCTTCGGCTGTTGCGACGGACCGATGTCCTCATCGAGAATTTCGGACCCGGCACGATGGACCGCCTCGGCCTCGGTTACGACCGGATCGCCGAAGCGGCGCCGCGCCTTGTCTACCTGTCGCTGAAGGGCTTTCTGCCGGGGCCTTATGAGGACCGCCCGGCGCTCGACGAGGTTGTGCAGATGATGTCGGGCCTTGCCTACATGACCGGCCCGCCCGGCCAGCCGCTGCGTGCGGGGGCCTCGGTCGTCGATGTGCTGGGCGGGGTCTTCGGCGTCGTCGGGGTGCTCGCGGCCCTGAGGGAACGGGAGACCACCGGGCGCGGCCAGTTGGTGCGCGCCTCGCTCTTCGAGGCGGCGGTTTTCCTGATGGGCCAGCATCTTGCCTACGGGGCGATGACCGGTGCCCCGGTCCCGCCGATGCCCGCCCGGGTTTCGGCCTGGGGCATCTACGACCGGTTCGACACGGCCGACGGGCAGCAGGTGTTTCTCGGTCTGACCTCCGATGCCCAGTGGCAGCGGTTCTGCCCCGCCTTCGATTGCGGCGATCTTCTCGCGGATGAAACGCTCGGCACCAATAACGGGCGCGTTGCGGGGCGCGAGAGGCTTCTGCCGCGGGTCGCGGCGCGACTTGCGGCACTGACCGCCGACGAGATCGAGGCCCGCGCGATGGCCGAACGTCTGCCCTTCGCCCGGATATCGCGGCCCGAAGACCTCTGGGCGGATCCGCATCTCGCCGCCGGCGGGCGGCTTCTTCAGACACCGATGCCGGGCGGCGTCATGGCCGGACTGCCCGTGACGCCGGTCGAGATCGGCGGGCGGGCGCCGGTGCTTCGCCGCGAACCGCCCGGCATCGGCGCCGACAATCCGGGCCTCATCGGGGCGTTGGGGCTCACCCGGCGCGAGATCGCGGCGCTCGAAGCCGAAGGCGTTCTCTACACCCAGCCCGAAGGACAGGCCGATGAGTGACGTCTCCGACTGGTGGTCGACCGCCATCATCGACATGGAACCGGGCCGGATCGCGATCCGCGGCCGCCCCATCGAGACCCTCATCGGCGAGCTGACCTTCCCCGAGATGATTTGGCTGATGCTGCGCGGCGAACGACCCGACCCCGGTGCTGCGCGCCTCCTCGAGGCCGCCCTCGTCGCGGCGGTCGATCACGGACCGCAGGCGCCGTCGATCGCGGCGGCGCGGATGGCGGTGACCTGCGGGCTGCCGCTCAACGCCGCGATGGCGACGGCCGTGAACATGCTGGGCGACGTCCATGGCGGAGCCGGAGAACAGGCCGTCGAGCTTTACGGCTGGGTGGCCGGCGGGCTGTCGGCGAGCGCGGCCATCGACCGCTGGCAGGCCGAGCGGGGTCCCTATCTGCCCGGCTTCGGGCATCGCTTCCATCCCGTCGACCCCCGTGCACCGCGTCTCCTCGCTCTTGTCGACGACGCCGTTGCCGATGGCCTCGTCACGGGGTCGGCCGCCGCCGCCGCGAGGGGGATCGAGGCCGAGCTTCGGCGCCGCAAGGGCAAACCCGTTCCGATGAACATCGACGGGGCGACGGCGGTGATCTTCGCCGAACTGGGTTTCGCGGCCCCTCTCGCGCGCGGGCTCTTCTGTCTCTCCCGCGCCGTCGGCGCGCTGGCCCATGCCGCCGAGCAACAGGAGCAGGGCGGGCGCAACAAGGGTCCCGCCCCGCCCGCCTACCGCTGGACCTACACCGGCGAATAGGGGGTGCAACGGTCGACAAAGGCGCGAAGCTGCTCGCGCTGGACGTAGGGCGTCCAGACCCCGGGGCTGGTCACCCCGGCGGCCGACAGCCCGAAGACGAAGGTCGTGATCGCCACGCGCAAGTCCTCGAACCGGGCGCGCGGCCAGGACCGGGTCGCCGGCCAGGCGGTCCGGATCGCATCGGCGAAGATCTCGGCCCCCTCGCTATGGAGCCGTGCGTTGAGCGGCCGCAGGCTCTCGTCGGTGGCCGCGAGCCCCCAAAAGCTCACCCAGACGGCGGTTTCTGCCGCCTGGTCCTGCGTCACCGGGATCGCGGGATCGAGGAGTTCGGCGAGATCCCGCTCTCCGCTCTCGATCCGCTCGTCGATCCGCCGCCGCAGGCTCTCGAACGGGACCCGGAGCGCGGCGGCAATGATCGCATCCTTGCCGTCGAAGTAATTGGTGATCATGCCCGTGGTAACACCGCCAGCCTCGGCGATGTCGACCATGCGCACCTTGTGAAGGCCCCGCCGGGCGATGGCCCGGCAGGCCGCCCGCGCGATTTCGGCGCGCGCGACGTCGGCGTCAACGAGCTTCGGCATCGAGCAGCCGTCCCCAGGCATTGAGCGTCCGCCCCGCGCCGATATCATGCCTTGCGAGGACCTGTTGGATCGCGACGAGGCATTCGTCCCGGATCGCTTCGAGGTCCCGCACCGACTTGCCGCCCGCCTGCGCGGCGGTGCCTTCGACAAACCGGTCGATGATCTCGGGGCTGAGATCGGGGGCCTTGAGATAGCTCCAGGGCTCGTCGAGGCAGGGCCCGAACTGCTCCATGAAGTGCCGCGCGCCGCCCTCGCCACCGGCGATCATGTAGATCTGGTTCATCCCCATAAAGGCCCAGCGCAGCCCCGGCCCGTAGACGATCGACGCGTCGAGCTCGCCGGTGGTCGCGATGTCGTCGTTGAGGCTGTGGAGGATTTCGCGCCACATCGCCTCTTGCAGCCGGTCCGACAGATGCCCCGGCACCTCCTTGCGCACCCTCAAGACCTCCATGCCCATCGCCCGGTAAAAGTCCGAGGCATGGGCGACCGCCGTCTCGGCGGTGGCCTTTCCGGCGACCACTTCGACGAGCGGGCAGAGATAGACCGGGTTGAACGGGTGTCCCACGAGCACCCGTTCGGGGTGCGCAAGCCCCGCTTGCAGGTCGCTCGGCATGAAGCCCGAGGTGCTCGACAGGATGAGGACGTCCTCGCCGGCGACATCCGCCACGCGCGACAGCGCGGCACGCTTGACGTCCATCACCTCCGGCACGTTCTCCTGGATCGCGTCCGCCGCCACGGCCATTTCGGCGGGGTCGGTGGTGAACGAGAGCCGGCCCGGCGGCGGCAGGGCCATGCCTTCGGTGAGCCTTCCCAGGGCGGGAGCGGCGGTCTCCACCGCGCCGCGGAGCCAGTCCTCCATCGCCGGGTTGAGGTCGGCCGCAACGACATCGAAGCCGGCGTGCAAGGCCCGCGCCGCCCAGCCGCCGCCGATCACGCCGGTGCCGAGAAGTCCGAGGGTTCGGATGGTTTTCATCGTTTCAGCCCCATCTGGCGCGAGCGGTGGCGAAGCCCGGCAATGTCGGGTTCGGGCAGGCGCGCTGCCATTATCCGCCGGGCGATCTCGGCTGGCATGTCGGCCGCTCTGGGTTCGGGGGCCTGGCGCACATGAAGCTCCATGAACTCGCAGACCGCGCGGTCGGTCCCGCCCGAACGCATCGTCTGGTAGAGGTGGAACCGCTTGGCATCGGCCCCGATCACCCGCGTCTCCACGTCGAGCCGGTCGCCCGCCTTCACCTCCGCCAGATAGAAGCAATGCTGTTCGACGAGATAGATCGTGCAGCCCGATGCCTCCCGGTACGCCGCGTCGAGCCCCACGGCGTCCTGAAAGGCGTCGACGGCATAGGAGAAGACCAGCCCGTAGAAGGCGTCGCGCATGTGCCCGTTATAGTCGATCCACTCCGCCGCGACGGCGGTCTCATAGGCAAAGCCCTCGCTCACAGGCCGAGCCTTTCGCGGGCGTAACCGGGCCCCCGGACGGTGGCGCCCATCGCCTCGACGATGCCGCGCGCCTTCTCCACGAGTTGAGCATTCGTCGCGTAGACGCCCTTCGAGAGATAGAGATTGTCTTCCAGCCCGACGCGGACATGGCCGCCCATCAGCACCGCGCCGGCGACCATCGGCATCTGCATCCGCCCGATTCCGAAGCACGACCAGAAGGCGCCTTCGGGCATCATCGCCGCCAGCCTGGCCTGAATTGAGATGTCGAGCGGCATGCCCCAGGGGATGCCGCTGCAAAGCTGGATCATCGCCGGTGCGTCGATGTGCCCCTCCTCGATCATCCGGAGGACAAACCAGAGGTTGCCTGTGTCGAAGACTTCGAGCTCGGGTTTGACCCCGAGGTCGCGGACGATCTCGGCCCCGCGCCTCAGATAGGCCGGCGGCGAGGCATAGAGCCGGTTTTCGTTGCCGAAGTTCAGCGTGCCGCAATCGAGTGTCGTGATCTCGGGGGCGAACTCGCCCTCCTCGCAGAGCTCGATGACATGGCGCAGCCGGTCTTCCTGGGAGACAAAATCGGTGCCTTCGGCGAGGCCGCGCCCGACCCCGTCGTCATGCACCTCGATATAGCCGCCCATGCCGGCGGTGAGATTGACGAGCGGGTCCACGTCGCTTTCGCGGATGAGCCGCACGACCTCGCGGTAAAGCCGGGTCTCGCCGGAATAGGCCCCCGTCTGAGGGTCCCGCACATGGATATGGACAATCGCCGCACCGGCGCGCGCAGCGTCGATGGCACTGGCGGCAATCTCTTCGGGTGTGACCGGGCAATGGGGGCTGCCGGTGACTTTGGCATCGTCCCCCGTGACGGCGCAGGTGATGATGACGTCGCGGTTCATCTTTATTCCGTATCGATTGTTATATAACCGCTGTTATAGAAAAAACGAAGCGGAAGCAACGGCCTTTCGCCCGGAGCGAAATCCGCTCTTTCTCACCGCCGGTCCTTGCGCTAAGCCGCTGCCGTTACCTTTTGGGAGCAAGTCTGATGGGCTACCGCGTCGTCGTCGTCGGCGCCACGGGCAACGTGGGCCGCGAAATGCTGAACATTCTGGCCGAGCGCCAGTTCCCGGTCGATGAGATCGCGGCCCTGGCGTCGCGGAAATCGCTCGGCACGGAAGTGAGCTTCGGCGAGACGACCCTGAAGACGAAGGACCTCGCCACGTTCGACTTCTCGGGCTGGGACATCGCGCTTTTCGCCATCGGGGCCGACGCCACGAAGGAGTACGGGCCGAAGGCCGCCAAGGCCGGCTGCGTCGTGATCGACAATTCGTCGCTCTACCGCTACGAGCCCGACATTCCGCTGATCGTGCCTGAGGTAAACCCGCACGCCATCGAAGGCGTGCGGAACCGGGGCATCATCGCCAACCCCAATTGTTCGACCGCGCAGATGGTGGTGGCCCTGAAGCCGCTCCACGACCGCGCGCGGATCAAGCGGGTCGTCGTGTCCACCTACCAGTCGGTCTCCGGGGCCGGCAAGGACGGCATCGACGAGCTTTGGGACCAGACCAAGGGGCTTTACGTGCCCGGCCAGGAGGTCGACGCGGCGAAGTTCACCAAGCAGATCGCCTTCAACGTCATCCCCCATATCGACAAGTTCATGGAGGACGGGTCCACCAAGGAAGAGTGGAAGATGGTGGCCGAAACGAAGAAGATCATCGACCCCAAGATCCGGGTGACGGCGACCTGCGTGCGCGTGCCGGTCTTCGTCGGCCATTCCGAGGCGGTCAACGTCGAATTCGAGGAGTTCCTCGATGAGGACGAGGCGCGCGACATCCTGCGCCAGTCGCCCGGCATCCTCGTCGTCGACAAGCGCGAGGACGGCGGCTACGTCACCCCGGTCGAATGCGTCGGCGATTTCGCGACATTCGTCAGCCGCCTCCGGCAGGATTCGACCGTCGAGAACGGGCTCAATTTCTGGTGCGTGTCCGACAATCTCCGCAAAGGTGCCGCCCTCAACGCGGTGCAGATCGCGGAGCTTCTGGGCAACCGGGTCCTGCAACTCGCCTGAACCTGCCGTCCCGGGGGCCGGGACGGCGGTTTTCAGGCGGGGACGGGGACGGGTCTCAAGGCGGGCGGCGCAGGCGCCATCAGGCGCTGGGGGTCCGGCGGCCCGCCGGGCCCGAGCCGCTTGATGAGTTCGGCATAGCTGAACCCGAGCGCGCCCGATTTGCAGATTTCGTCGTCGCTCGGCCAGGCATGGACCATCAGCCCGTAGCCCTTGACCCGGAGCGCGAATCCCTCGGCAACGAGCGCGCGCTGGAGCCCGGCCCAGTCGGCTGCGCAGAACAGCAAGTCCTGGACCAGTTCCCGAAGCGCGGCCGTGTTCCGCGCGGCAGGCCGCGGCACCGGATCGGGACGGCGTTCGGTGCCGGCCTTCCGGGCCACGTAGTTTCGAAGATATTGCCCCGGTGTGGTCTCGGCCTCCTGCGCAAGCGCGCGGAGCGAGATCAGAAGATCCGGTGGCAGGCGGAGGACAACCCAATCGTCATGCATGGCCCCGACGTTAGGACCGCATGGTTAAGGCTTTGCTAAAACCGGTCGGCGCGCAGGACTTCGGCATCCGTAATGGAGACCACGCCGATATGGGTCTCCACCACGGCGAAGGCCGCGTCGAGAAGCCCGTCGAGCCGGTCGGGGCGAATGAGGCAGACCACGGCCGCCATCCCGCCGGCCGGCGAGACCTGCCCTTCCCTGGTCCAGGCCCCCGACTGGCCGGAGCCGCCGAACACCGGCAGGATCGTGTATCCCGTCACCCCCGCTTTCGTCAGCGCGTCGGTCAGCCGCCGCACCATGGGCCGTTCGATGATGATCTCGACCCGTTTCGCCTTGTGAGTCTCCATCGGCTTATCCTCCCGTGGCAAGCGTGGCCGCACTGAGATAGAGCGGTATCCCGAGGGTCAGGTTGAACGGAAAGGTCACCCCGAGCGACAGCGTGAGGTAGACCGAGGGGTTCGCCTCGGGCAACGCCACCCGCATCGCCGCCGGCACCGCAATGTAGCTTGCCGAGGCCGACAGCGTCATCAGGAGCATCACCCCGCCGGTGGAGAGCCCCAGCAGAAGCCCCGCCGCCAGCCCCATCGCCGCCCCGATGGGCGGCATGAGGCACCCGAAGGCCACCGCGCCGACCCCCAGCGCCCCGCGCGACTGTCTGAGGCCGCGTCCCGCCACAAGCCCCATGTCGAGCAGGAACAGGCAAAGCACCCCCTGGAACGGTGCGACGATGAAGCTCGAGATTTGCGCCAGCCCTTCCTCCCCGGTGATCCAGCCGATCACGAAGGACCCGATCAGGAGCACGATGGAGCCGTTGAGGAGGATCTCGCGGACGAGCCCCGCATCCATCTCGGCCGCCTTTCCGGTCCGCGCCACGATCCAGAGGGCCGAAAGGATCGCCGGCGCCTCCATCACCGCGGCCACGGCAACCATATAGCCCTCCGAGGCGATGGCCTGGGATTGCAGCACCGAGGTCGCCGCGACGAAGGTGACGATGGAGATCGACCCGTAATGGCCCGCGACCGCGGCCGCGTCGATCGTGCTCAGCTTCGAGAGCACCCGCAACAGCCCGAACGCAACGAAGGGGACCGCGAAGGACAGCACTAGCCCTGCGGCAAGCGCGCCGATGAGCGTTCCGTCCAACCCATGGGCGGCCACGCCGGCCCCGCCTTTGAACCCAATCGCGAAGAGAAGATAAAGCGAGATCGCCTTCGCCGCCGCCTCCGGCACCGAGAGGTCCGACCGGGCGAGCGCCGCCGCGAGCCCCAGCGCGAACGACAGGATGATCGGCGAGATCAGGTTGCTCGCCGCCAGTTCGAAAAGCCCCATGGAGGTCCCCTTGGCCCTGCGCGCCGCTTAGCCCGGATCAGATCGCGGCGAAAGCCCTGTCGGCGGCGTCGTAGACTTCGAGCCCGCCATCGGCGAGGTCGGCCACCGCACCGTGGATCGACAGCCGCCCCTCGTTCATCGCCCGGTCGACGAACGGGAAGGTGATGAGGTTTTCCAGCGAGGTGATGACCGCGGCGCGCTCGAAGGCCTCGACCCGGGCCGGTTCGTCGCCATCGGGCAGGCCGGGATAGGCGGGGGCGAGAATGTCCATCCAGCGCCCGACATAGCTCTCCTCGCGCTCGAGCTCCGGGGCGCGGCCGGCGCACATCTCGTAACAGGCCTTCACCCCGCCGCAATTGGTGTGCCCGATGACGACGATATGGGCCACCCTGAGCCCTTCGACGGCATATTCCACCGCCGCCGAGGTGCCATGGTGTTCCCCGTCGGGCTCATGGGGCGGGACGAGATTGGCGACGTTGCGGTGAATGAACGCCTCACCGAGATCGGCCCCGAAGATCGCGTTGAGATTGATCCGGCTGTCGCAGCAGCCGATGATCATCGCCCTGGGCCGCTGGCCCTCGTCGGCGAGCCGGGCATACCAGGCCTTGTTCTCTGCATAGGTCGTGGCTTTCCAGCCCTGGTAGCGCTGGACGAGATAGCTCGGTAGCGGCTTGACCCTGTGCATCCCTCGAACCCTTTTTTTCCTTTGTGTTTACGCGCGATTTATCCGGTTTTCGAGTGATTTTTGCCGCCCCGATAAGCGTTCGGCAAACCCCTTGGCGCCATAACGCCCGTTGCGCATCGAAACGGAGGAACCGGTGGCCGCCATCGCCAGACTTGTCCAGGCCGAACCTGTCGTCATCGACCGGGATCGGTTGGCGATCCTCGTCCGCGACCTTGGCGAGGCGGGGGCGGAACGGGTGGTCGACCGGGCGCTCGAAGAGGTCTCGCGCCGCCTGCTGACCGTCGAGACGGGCTGGGCTGAGGGAGATTGCCGGCGGGTGTCCCGCGCGGCCCATTCGCTCATTGCGATCGCCGATCAGGTGGGAATGCATCTTCTGGCCCATGTCGCCTGCGACGTCGCCGCCCTGGCGAGGTCGGGCGACGGTCCCGCGCTCGCGGCGACGGTCGCCCGCCTTGAGCGGGTCGGCGAATGGTCGATGCTGGCGATGTGGGGGGCCGAAGACATCCGGGTCTGACCGCTTGCCGCCGCGCGCCGGTCGGCTAGGGTCGGGCGGACGCCAGCCGGAGACGCCCCATGCCCGCCCTCGCCTTTGCCCCCGCCGATGCCGACGCCCGCCCGCTCCATGCGGTTCCGGCCGAGACGGTCGAGGATTGGGTCGAAACCCTCGATCCGGCCCACCGGGCCTTCGCGAAGGCGAGCGGCTTTAGGGGCAAATCGGGGCAGGTCGTGCTCCTGCCCGGAGCCGATGGGGAACCGGTGGCCGCTGCGGCCGGTCTCGGAACCGCGCGGCAGCGGCGGCGCGGCCGCTTCCTCCTCGCCGCGGCGCGCGCCAAACTCCCCGAAGGCGTGTGGCGTCTCGAGCCCGGCCTCGATGCGGCCGAGCTCACCGAAGCCGGCCTCGGCTGGCTGCTGGCGGGTTACCGCTATGCCCGCTACGCCAAAGCGAGCCCACCGAAGGCCGACCTCGCCGCGCCTGCGGGCATCGACGCGGCAAGGCTCGAAGCCATCGCCGCCGGCGAGGCGCTGACCCGCGACCTCATCAACACCCCGGCTTCCGACATGGGGCCCGACGAGCTTGAGAAGGCTGCTCGGGCGCTTGCGAAGGACCATGGTGCGCATCTGACGGCAATCCGTGGCGACGCGCTCGTCGACGAGAATTTCCCGATGATCCACACTGTCGGGCGCGCTTCGCCGCGCGAGCCCCGGCTCATCGACATGACCTGGGGCGAGACGGGCCCGGCGCTGACGCTTGTCGGCAAGGGTGTGTGTTTCGACACCGGCGGGCTCAACCTCAAACCCGGCGCGTCCATGGGGCTGATGAAGAAGGACATGGGGGGTGCCGCCACCGTGCTCGGTCTGGCCGGTATGATCATGGCGACGAAAATGCCGATCCGCCTCAGGGTCCTGATCCCGGCGGTGGAAAACGCGGTCTCCGGCAATGCCTTCCGCCCGGGCGATATCCTGACCTCGCGCAAGGGCCTCACGGTCGAGGTCAACAACACCGACGCCGAGGGGCGGCTCGTTCTGGCGGACGCGCTCTCGCTGGCCTCCGACGAGGCGCCGGATCTCATCGTTTCGATGGCCACGCTCACCGGCGCCGCGCGCGTCGCGGTCGGAGCCGATCTCGCCCCCTATTTCACCGATGATGACGCGCTCGCCGCCGCCCTCGCCACCGCCGCGGCCGACGTCCGCGACCCGGTCTGGCGCCTGCCGTTCTGGGACCCCTACGATGCGCTCATCGAGCCGGGCATCGCCGATCTCGACAACGCCCCGGCCGGCGGCCTCGCCGGCGCCATCACCGCCGCTCTCTTTCTCCGCCGCTTCGTCGGCGAGACCGACCGCTATTGCCATTTCGACATCTACGGCTGGAACCCCGCCGCCGCCCCCGGTCGCCCCAAGGGCGGCGTCGGCATGGGGGCACGAGCGCTCTTCGAGGCGCTGCCGGAGCTTCTGGGGCTCTGATGGACCCCCGCGAAACGCCCTTCAACGGCCGGGTGGCCCATGTCTCGCTGAGGGGTAAGGTTGACGCTGCAGATTTCGTCGAGGGCGAGGTCCGCCGCGTCACCTATGGCGTAACTGATTTGAGGGACGCGATACACGGCAATCGCCTCCGCCAATTGAACCACGGCGAGGCGTTCCGCGTCCTCGACGAAGCCAAGAACCACGCCTTCGGCATCCGCGAGTGCGACGGCTATGTGGGTTGGGTCAGAAAAGCCTTCCTTTCGGCCGCAAACGCCGCTCCGACCCACAAGGTGATCGCGCAGCGGGCCCCCTTTCGGCGATCCACGAACGTCAAGGACACCGAGTTGCCTGCGGTGGAGATCCTGTCCTACGGCGCTTTGGTCGAAGCCCGCCAGCATCCCAATCCCACCCACCAGGAAGAGGCCGCCGCCGAAGGCTGGCTCATGTGCGTCGATCGCAGGGGAGAGATCCCCGAATCACGCTACGTTCGCCTCTCCCAAATCGCCCCTGTCGAACAACAGATCGACGACCCGGCCGCGGTCGCCGAACTGTTCCTCCACACCCCCTATCTCTGGGGCGGCAACACCGCCTTCGGCATCGATTGCTCGGGCCTCGTCCAGGCGGCCCTTCTCGCCTGCGCCATTCCCTGCCCCGGCGACAGCGACCAGCAGGAGGCCCGGGTCGGTACCGCGCTCCGGCCGGACGCTCCGCTCCAGCGAAACGACCTCATCTTCTGGAGCGGCCATGTCGCCCTCGCGCTCGACGCCGAAAGGATCATCCACGCCAACGCCCATCACATGGCCGTGGCCATCGAACCGCTCGCCGAGGCCACGGCGCGTATCGTCGCTCAGGGCGGTGGTCCGGTCACCTCCCGCCGCCGCCCCTGACCGGTGCCGGTGGGTCGGGCCTCAGCCCGGCGCCGTTCCCGGCCGATGACGTTGCCGTGCGGCGCGAATACCTGACCGTTTTTGATGACATACGCCTGCCATACAGAAAGCAGACAGGTGGCAGACACCCGAACCCCGGTCGCCCGAGCCCTCAATTCTCGACGGCGCGAATGAGCTTTTTGTCGAAGACCCGGAGCACCGTTTTCAACTCATGCCCGCGCTTGAGGATCTGCCCGTCCATCCCGATGACTGAATACATACCCTGTTTCGCCCTCAGGCGCGGCCGCTTCTCGATCCGGTAGATCGGATGTTCCGCGGCGCGGCGGAAGATCGAAAACACGGCGACGTCGCTGAGAAACGACATCCCGTAGTCGCGCCATTCGCCGGCGGCCACCATGCGCCCGTAAACGGTCAGAATCACCCCCAGCTCGGTCCTGTCGAAGACCACCTGGTCGGGCAGCGGGGTCGGTTTCGGCGGGACCTGCTGGAACGTCATTGCGAGAGCCTGCCGTCCAAACCCTTGTAAATCAAGCCCTGCCTTGGTTTGGCCGCAAAATCGCCCCGGGGGGGGCGCATCGCGGTCCTCCTGCTGCCGCGATTGTTGGCGAGCTTTTCAATGTAGCGAAAGACGCTCACCCCGGTGCCGCGGATTTTACAGCCCCCACCCAGCCCGCGGCACCGGGGGTCGCCTTTCTCGACAGGCCCCGCTCCGGCGGGGCCTTGTCGTTTGCGACCCCCTTGGCCTTCGCCCGCCGACCCCTCATATAGACCTCAGACCGAACGACCCCCGAGGACAAAGAAGATGCTCGAACTCGGCACCAGCCCCGCGCCCGCCGCAGCCGATCTCATCAAGGACGTCACCGAAGCGACCTTCATGGCCGAGGTGATCGAGGCCTCCCAGGAAGTGCCCGTCATCGTCGATTTCTGGGCGCCCTGGTGCGGCCCCTGCAAACAGCTCACCCCCGCCATCGAGGGCGCGGTGAAGGACGCCAGGGGCAAGGTGCGGCTCGCGAAGGTCAATGTCGACGAGAACCAGATGATTGCGGGGCAGCTCAGGGTCCAGTCGATCCCCACGGTCTACGCGTTCTGGCAGGGTCAGCCGGCGGACGGGTTTCAGGGGGCGCTGCCGGGCTCCGAGGTAAAGGCGTTCATCGACCGGGTGGCGGCCCTTGCTGGCGACGGCGGTCTCGGCGAGGCGGTCGCTGCCGCCGAGGAGATGCTCGCGCAGGGGGCGGCGGCAGATGCTGCACAGACCTTCGCGGCCGTTCTCGGCGAGGAGCCGGGCAATGCGGCGGCCTACGGTGGCCTCGTCCGCGCCCATGTTGCCGCCGGCCAGCTCGACCAGGCGGCGACTCTTGTGGCCCAGGCGCCCGAAGGTGTTCTCGGCAGCCCGGAACTCGATGCCGCGAAGGCGCAGATCGAACTGGCCCGGCAGGCCGAAAGTGCGGGGCCCGTCGCAGAGCTTCACAGTGCCGTGGAGGCCGACCCCGGCGACCATCAGGCCCGGTTCGACCTCGCTCAGGCGCTCCATGCGGCCGGCGAAACCCAGGCCGCGGTGGACGAACTCCTCGAGCTTTTCCGCCGCGACCGGGACTGGAACGACGGGGCGGCCAAGGCCCAGCTCTTCACGATCTTCGACGCGCTTTCGGCCAAGGACCCGATTGCGCTGGCGGGGCGCCGCAAACTGTCGTCAATGATATTTGCCTGAGACGGTTCCCGGCCTAGGTGACTTCATCATGCTAGCGGCTGCCGACCTGCCGAAGACAATTCCCGTCTTCCCATTGCCCGGGGCGCTCCTGCTGCCCCGCGCGCGGCTGCCGCTGCACATTTTCGAACCGCGTTATCTCGCGATGCTCGACGATACCCTGAAAACTTCCCATCGGCTGATCGGAATGGTCCAGCCGCGCGATGTGCCGGGGTCCGACGAGGTCCGGCTTCAGACGATCGGCTGCGCGGGTCGGCTGACGGGCTTTTCCGAAACCGAAGACGGTCGGTACATGATCACGCTTTCGGGCATTTCGCGCTACAAGATCGTCGAGGAGGTCGAAGGGTTCACGCCCTACCGGCGCTGCGACGTGGACTGGTCGCCGTTCCCCAACGATCTGGGGCCGGTGGAGCACGACAACGGCTTTGACCGCGACGGTTTCATGAAGACGCTGGGCCGGTTTTTCGAAGCGCGCGGCCTTTCTACGGACTGGGACTCGCTCGGCGATGCCGAGGACGAGCTCCTCATCAACTCGCTCTCGATGCTTTGTCCCTTCGAACCCGAAGACAAGCAGGCGCTGCTCGAGGCGCCGTCGCTGCCGACCCGGCGCGAAACCCTGGTCACGCTCCTCGAATTTTCCCTGCGCGGCGGGTCGAACGAAGAGGTGATGCAGTGAGCACCGATGGCGGCCCGGAGTGGGACCGCAAGATGCTCGAAGCGCTCGTCTGCCCAGAGACGCGCGCCCCGCTCACGATTGACCGGGAGCGGGGGGAGCTGGTCTCGAAAGCCGCCCATCTGGCCTACCCGATCCGCAACGGCATCCCGATCATGCTCGTCGACGAGGCCCGCAAGCTCGACTGACGGCTGCCTTCGGGGGCGGTGATCGGGGCTTTCCCTACCCGTTTGTGGCCCCCCGGGGCGGTGATCTTGAACCGACGAGACCGCCCCCGGTCAGAGCGGACGGCCCTCGGCAAGACGCGGCAGAGCACCGGTAAGCCCCGCCGCTTCGCGCATGAAGCCGCGGCGCAGGGCGGGCGCGGCGCCGACCAATCCCAGCCCCAGGTCGCGGCCGAGGCGCAGTATGGAATTGTCGTTCGAGAAGAGACGATTGAAGCCATCGGTCGCCACCGCCAGCGCCGTCGCGTCGAACCGCCGCCAGAGCTGGTAGCGCTCCAGAACGTCCCTCCGCCCGATATCCTCGCCGCGGCGATGGGCCTCCACGAGGACCTCCGCCAGTGCGGCCACATCCCGAAGCCCCGCGTTGAGACCCTGGCCGGCAATCGGGTGCACCGCGTGCGCCGCATCGCCGAGCAGCGCCACGCGGTCGGCCACAAAGGCATGTGCGAGAGACAGCCCCAGCGGGTAGGTAAACCGCGCGCCGGCAAGGTCGATGTCGCCCAGAAACGACCCGAACCGGGGCCGGAGCACGTCGAGATAGCCCGTGTCGTCGAGGGCGTTGATCTCCTCGGCCCGGCCGGCCCGCTCGGTCCACACGATGGAAGACCGCCGGCCCTTCAGCGGAAGAACCGCAAGCGGGCCTGCGGGCATGAAGAACTGGTGCGCGATGCCGCCGTGGTCGCGGGTATGGCCGATGGCGCAGACGAGCGCCGTCTGACCGTAGCCCCAGGCGACCCGCCCAATCCCGGTACGCGACCGGGTGGGGCTTTCGCGCCCGTCGGCGGCGACGAGGCAGGCGGCCGTGAGGGTTTGCGCGTTCGACAGGGTCACCTCGACGCCGGCCGCGCCCGCGCTGTGGTCCGTGACCGAGAGCCCATCGACGCGGGTGATGCCATCGCTCTTTTCGAGCGCGGCGAGAAGGGCGGGGCGCAAGTGCCGATCCTCCACCATGTACCCCATCGGGCCCTCGTCGAGCTCGGCATGGTCGAATTCGAGCACGAACGGCGAGGCGCCCTCGCCGGCGCGCCCGTCGGAGACCTTGATCTCAAGCATGGGCTGGGCGTCGGCCTTGAGCGCCTCCCAGAGCCCCAATGCAGCGAGAACCCGCTTCGAGGCCAGGGCCAGCGCATAGGACCGCCCGTCGAAGCCCGCCCGTTTGCGCACCTTGACCGGCGCGGGGTCGACGACCGTCACCGAAAGCCCGCCAGATGCCAGTGCGAGGGCCAGCGCCGCGCCATTGAGCCCGCCGCCTGCGATGAGAACGTCCGTATCCGATGTCATGGGCGGCAATCTGGGCTTCCCCGCAGCGTTGTCGATAGGGCATCCAGTCGCTAGGCGTTCGGACGACGGGAGAGACGAGATGGCCGACTGGCGGAGCATGGGAGCGGCGGAGCTCGGCCGGGAGATCGGGGCGGGGCGGATCGACCCGCGAGACCTCGCTGAGGCTTTTCTCGACGCGATCTCCGCCCACCCCGATGGCGCCCGGATTTACGCGCGCACGATGCCCGAACGGGCCCGGGCGGAGGCCGAGCAAGCGCGGGCCCGGGCGAAGGAGGGCGCGCGTCTGGGGCCCCTCGACGGTGTGCCCCTGTCCTGGAAGGACCTTTTCGACACAGCCGGCACCGCCACCGAAGCCGGCTCGAAGCTTCTTGCGGGGCGCGTGCCTGCGGTCGACGCGGCGGTGGTCCGGTGCGCGGCGGAGCGGGGTTTGGTCTCCATCGGCAAGACCCATCTCTCCGAGCTGGCGTTTTCCGGCCTCGGCCTCAACCCGGTCACCGCAACGCCGCCCAATATCCACGACCCCGATGCCCTTCCCGGCGGGTCGTCCTCGGGGGCGGCGGCATCGGTGGCCTATGGTCTGGCTCCGTTGGCCATCGGGTCCGACACTGCGGGCTCGGTGCGCATTCCCGCCGCCTGGAACGATCTTGTGGGACTGAAGACGACCCATGGACTTTTCCCGAGCGCAGGGATCGTGCCGCTATGTCCGAGGTTCGATACCGCCGGGCCGCTGGCCCGCAATGTCGAAGATGCGGCCCGGGGTTTCGAGGCGCTCGGCGGCCCCTCGCCCGATCTGGCCGGGGCGACGCTTGCGGGCGTTTCGCTGCTCGTTCTCGAAGGCACGGTGCTCACCGATCTCGACCCCGAGGTCGCATCGGCATTCGACGCCGCCGTGGACCGGCTGGCCGCAGCCGGGGCCGGCATCACCCGTTCCACCCTGCCGGAGGTCGAGGCCGTCTTCGAGCTCGCGGCCCTTTTCGCACCCGAAGCCTACGGCACCTGGGCCGCGACCATCGAGGCCGACCCCGATGTCATGTTCCCCCCGATCCTCGAACGCTTTCGCGGCGGTGCCACGATGCCAGCGATGGAGTACGTCGCCGGCTGGCAGCGGCTCGGCGGGCTCCGCGCCGCTTATCTCGGCGCTACGGGCGAGTACGATGCCGTGCTGCTGCCGACCTGCCCGATCCTGCCCCCGAAGACTGCGCAGCTTCTTGAAAACGAGGCCGATTACACCCGCGCGAACCTCCTTGCCCTGCGCAACACGCGCGTGGGCAGCCTCCTCGGGCTTACCGGTCTGACCCTGCCGACCGGAGCGCCCTCCGTGGGTCTTCTCCTCCAGGGCGCGCCGAACACCGAAGGCGACCTCTTGCGCCTCGGTGCGGCGGCGTCGGCGGCTTTGGCCTAAAAGTCACAGCCCTTCCGGGCAAGGCGCGGATTCCGCCTCGAAATTCTGGACGGCTCGTCGGCTTGCGGGCTACAGTGCGGCAAAACGGGGCGGCATGACCCCGGACAGAGGCAGTCGATGACTTACCCCGAGCGGTTTTCGGACCTACCGGATTATGCGTTTCCGCGTCTTCGCGCGTTGCTCGACGGGCTGACCCCCGGCGGCGCGCCCGTGCAGATGACCATCGGCGAGCCGCGCCACGCCTTCCCGCAAGCCGTCACCGATGCCATCGCGGCCCATGCCAGCGAGTTCGGGCGCTACCCGCCGAACGAAGGGACGCCGGAGCTTCTGGCGGCCATCGCGGCCTGGATCGCCCGCCGCTACGGCGCCGCGATGGACCCCGCCACCCAGATCATGGTGCTGAACGGCACCCGCGAAGGGCTCTTCAACGCCGCCATCGCGCTTTCGCCGGAGGCCAAACGCGGCCGTCGCCCGGCCGTCCTCGTGCCGAACCCGTTCTATCAGGTCTATGCGGTCGCAGCCCTCGCCGCGGGTGCCGAACCGGTCTATGTGCCGGCCACGGCCGAGACCGGCTACCTGCCCGATTACGCCGCGCTCTCCCCCGATCTTCTCGACCGGGTCACGGTCGCCTATCTCTGCTCGCCGTCGAACCCGCAGGGGGCCGTGGCGAGCCATGCCTATTGGGCCGAGCTTCTGGCCCTCGCAGAGCGGCACGACTTCAGGGTTTTCGCCGACGAGTGCTATTCCGAGATCTGGCGCACGGCGCCGCCGTCGGGGGCACTCGAAGTTGGGGCCGACCCCGAACGGGTGGTGGTCTTCCATTCGCTTTCGAAGCGGTCGAACCTGCCCGGTCTGCGGTCCGGTTTCGTGGCCACGGGGCCTGAGAACATGACCCATCTCCGCCGCCTCCGCGCCTATGCCGGCGCGCCGTTGCCGCTGCCTCTCCAGCGCGGGGCCGAAGTGGCCTGGTCCGACGAACGGCATGTCGAAGACAGTCGCGCCCGCTATCAGGCGAAATACGCCATTGCCGATGAGGTCTTCGCCGGCATCGATGGGGCAGGGGCCCCGGAGGCCGGCTTCTTCCTGTGGCTCCCCGTCGAGGACGGAGAGGCGGCCACGGTGAAGCTTTGGACCGAAACCGGTGTCCGGGTGATGCCGGGAGAATACTTCGCCCGGGAGGCCGATACCGGAAACCCCGGAAAACCCTATATCCGCGTGGCGCTCGTCACGCCCGAAGACGAAACCGAACGCGGGCTCATCAAGATCCGCGACTGTCTCTACCAGTGAGGAAACCCGAGCATGGCGATGACGACACGACCCCGTGACCCTCTGTTTGATGCCGATACCCAGGAGGTTATCGAGCGGCGCGGGCGAGAGCTTGTCGGCATGGCGCTTCTTGCCCTGGGGCTCGCGGCCGCGGCGCTGATCTGGTCCTATGCTCCCGACGATCCGAGCTGGCTTTCGGTCACCGACGAGCCGGCGGCGAACTGGCTCGGGCGCGTCGGGGCGGCCATCGCCTCGCCGCTCCATTTCATCATCGGGCTGGGGTCCTGGGCGATCCCCGCGATCCTCCTCGTCTGGGGGCTCCGCTTCCTGTTCCATCAGGGTTCGGAGCGGTGGGCCGGCCGGCTCATCTTCGCGCCCATCGTCGTTGCGGTGGCCTCGGCCTATTGTTCCACACTCGTGCCGGTCGCGGGCTGGACCCATTCGTTCTCCATGGGCGGTCTCTTCGGCGACACGGTGCTCGGGGCGATCCTCGGGGTCGTGCCGGTCTCGGCAGGGACCGGGCTGAAGGCGATGGCCGTTGTCCTCTTTGCCGGGCTTTTCGTGCTCGGTGCCTTTGTAGCCGGGTTCACGCGGGAGGAGCTCTTCGCCTACGGCAGATACCTTTTGCGAAGCTCGATCATGGTCTACGCCGTTCTGCTGGCGCTTGTCTGGCGCGCGCTCCGTGGGGTCGGCCGCGGCATGGCGATGCTCTGGGCCAGGGCGCCGGACCGGGAGGTCGATCACGCCCTGCCCGAGGCCGAGCCCCTGCCGCTGTCCCGCCCGCGGAAACTGCGGGCCGAACCGCCGGTATCGGGCGAGGCCGAGACAACCGAAGGCGGCCTTCTGGCAAAGCTCCCGGGCCTTCTGAAGATCAAAGCGCCCGAGCCCGAAACCGATGCCCCGGAGGCCGACCCTGAGAACGACGAGCGCATCAAGGCGCGCATCGCCGATGTGATCCGCGCCCGGGTCCGCCAGCCGATGGTCCACAACGCCCGGTCCGAACCGCCGGTCGAGCGCCACCCGAAAGGGCCCCAGCCGATGATCCTGGCCGGTGCGAGCCGCTTTGCCCCGGTCGACGACGACATCCCCGACGCGATGCCCGAACCCGAACTCGTCGAGGGCGTGGTGCCGCCCGCACCGGCCTTCGGGTCGTCCCGCATCGCCACGCCCGAGCCGAAGGCGGTCGTTCAGCACCCCAAACCCAGAACCCAGGTCTCCCAGCGCGCCAAGGCCGAGGCCCAGCCCGAGTTCGCCTTCGACGAGACCCAGCAAGAGTTCGAACTCCCGCCCCTTGGTCTTCTGTCCGATCCCGGCGGCATCGAACGCCATCACCTCTCGGACGCCGCACTGGAAGAAAACGCAAGGATGCTCGAAGCGGTGCTCGACGATTACGGCGTCAAGGGCGAGATCGTTTCGGTCCGCCCTGGCCCGGTGGTGACGATGTACGAGCTCGAACCGGCCCCGGGGCTCAAAGCCTCCCGCGTCATCGGGCTGGCCGACGATATCGCGCGTTCGATGTCGGCCCTCTCGGCTCGGGTCTCCACCGTGCCGGGCCGCTCGGTCATCGGTATCGAGCTTCCCAACGAAAAGCGCGAGAAGGTGGTCTTGCGGGAGATCCTCTCGGCGCGCGATTACGGCGACGGCCACCACAGGCTTCCGCTCGCCCTCGGCAAGGATATCGGCGGCGAGCCGGTGATCGCCAATCTCGCGAAGATGCCCCACCTTCTCATCGCCGGGACCACCGGGTCGGGCAAGTCGGTCGCGATCAACACCATGATCATGAGCCTTCTCTACAAGCTCACACCCGACGAATGCCGGCTCATCATGATCGACCCGAAGATGCTCGAACTCAGCGTCTATGACGGTATCCCGCATCTCCTGTCGCCGGTGGTGACCGACCCCAAAAAGGCCGTCGTCGCTCTGAAATGGGTCGTGGCCGAGATGGAAGAGCGCTACCGCAAGATGTCGAAAATGGGTGTGCGCAACATCGAAGGCTATAACGGCCGGGTGGCCGAGGCCCTGAAGAAGGGCGAGATGTTCTCCCGCACCGTCCAGACGGGGTTCGACAACGACACCGGCGAGCCGATCTTCGAATCGGAGGAATTCGCTCCCGAGGCATTGCCCTACATCGTCGTCATCGTCGACGAGATGGCCGACCTCATGATGGTCGCCGGCAAGGAGATCGAAGCCTGCATCCAGCGCCTGGCCCAGATGGCGCGCGCGAGCGGCATTCACCTCATCATGGCGACGCAACGCCCGTCGGTCGACGTCATCACCGGTACGATCAAGGCCAATTTCCCAACTCGGATTTCCTTCCAGGTCACCGGCAAGATCGACAGCCGCACGATCCTCGGCGAACAGGGGGCCGAACAGCTTCTCGGCATGGGCGACATGCTCTACATGGCCGGCGGGGCGAAGATCACCCGCGTCCACGGCCCCTTCGTCTCCGACGAAGAGGTCGAGGAGATCGTCAATTACCTCAAGGCCTATGGGCCTCCCGACTATGTCGGCAGCGTCGTCGAAGGCCCCGACGAGGGGACCGAAAGCGACATCGACGCGGTGCTCGGCCTCAACACCGGCGGCAATACCGACGGCGAGGACGCGCTTTACGACCAGGCCGTCCAGATCGTCATCACCGACCGGAAATGCTCGACCTCCTACATCCAAAGAAAGCTCGCCATCGGCTACAACAAGGCCGCCCGGCTGGTGGAGCAGATGGAGGAGAACGGGCTCGTGACCCCCGCGAACCACGTCGGCAAGCGCGAGATTCTGGTGCCGGAGCCGGGTTAGGGCGCTTTGTCGTCGCAAGGCGGCGGGGGCAGCCTGGCCTTGGGCGGACGTTTGCCGCGCCCCGCATTTTCATTTCGAAACACGCCCCGGACTTGGTCCGGGGCCTCGATCTCACCGAGCGCCAGACCGATCGAGGTCCCCGGTCGGGCCCGGGACGGGTGCAGCCTCCTATCGCGGCCGGCAGGACGAACGCCTGCCCCATGCCAAAACCGCCGAAGCCGACGACGCGCAAAACCACCTGCGCCGCCCCCCGCCGATCCGCCCCTTGTTATCGCCTAGCGCTGGCGGGCCTGCCGGGCTCTGCCTATATCGGCTGAAACCAAAGCCGGAGGCACGGGCATGAACAGGCGCATCTTCCTTCTCGGCACCGCGGCGTCCCTCGCCGTCCAACCGGCGGCCGCCGAGGTCATCTCCCTCGACCGCATCTCGCGGTACTTCAACTCGATCCGCACCGCCGAGGCCCGCTTCCGGCAGGTGAACGACGACGGCAGCCGGTCCGAGGGGCGGCTCGTGATGCAGCGTCCCGGCCGCATCCGGTTCGATTACGACGACCCGCTCGACGTGCTCGTGCTCGCCTCCGGCGGCCAGATCGGGATTTTCGACGGCGCGTCGAACCTTTCGAAGGCCGAGCGCTACCCTCTGAACCAGACCCCGCTGGCGCTGATCCTCGCTCGCGAAGTCGATATCTCGACGACCTCCGCCGTGCGCGACCATTACGAAGAGGACGGGGTGACCACCGTGGTCGTCCAGGACCCGCGCCGCCGCGAACTCGGCTATGTGGAGCTGAAGTTCCGCGACGCTCCGGTACGCCTTGTCGGCTGGCGCACCATCGACGGCGGCGGCACTGCCACCGAGCTCTTCCTCAGCGAGTTCGAAACCGGGCGCGACTACCCGGCGAGCCTGTTTTCGATCACCCGGGAAGAACAGCGGCGGTTCTGACGGCTGCCGCGCAGCACGCGGTTTCGAAGCCGCTGGGGTCAGACCCGGCCGCAGCTCCGAAGCTGGGTGTCGTAGACGACCGACCGGGTCGCCACCTCGTCGGCCACCCGCAGAAGCCAGCTTTTCGAGCGGTAGGAGCCGCGCGCATAGCCCGTCCGGCCCTCGTGGTAGGCGAGGTACTGGTTTCGGGCATCGGTCTTGGGGATGCCCAGCCGCTCGGTCGTCTCGTCCATGTACCAGCCCATGAAGTCCGTCGCGTCGCGGATGTTGTCGCGCTTTGCGCGTCGGCCGCCTTCCTCGCGCTGGTATTCCTCCCAGGTCCCGTCGAGGGCCTGGGAATAGCCGTAGGCCGAGCTTTGCCGGCCCATGGGGATCACGCCCAGAGCATACCGGTGCGGCGTGCGCGCGTTCCCGATGAACTTCGATTCCTGATAGATCGTCGCCATCTGCACCGCCACCGGCACCCCCCAGCGCCGTTCGGTCTCTTCCATGGCACGCAGGTAATTCGGCCGCTGGCTCACGATCGAACAGGCGTCGTCGAGATTGCGGGGGGCGGAAAAGTCCGAGCTGCCGCAGGATGCGACAAGCAGGGCAAGAAGAAGGGGTCTTGCTACTCGTTTCATAGGCCTCGGTCCGGAATATTCGTTTTCCGTTTTGGGGATGTTAACCCAGAATTCCGCGCATTGGAACGGCCTTCGGCGCGCGGTCGGCAGGAGAAAAGACGGGGCCGGGTTCGGCCCAGCCCCCCCCGCGCGCCCGCCCGCAACCGCCCCCCCCCCGAGGGGCCCCGTGCCAACGCCCTTTGCCGCCGGCCCGGAAACTCCGGGGGCGGTCTGGGTCTGCCGTTCTGGCGGGAGAACAATGGTCGGGGCCTATGAAGCAGTGGATCCACTGTCACCGGGACCCGCCCCGACCGGTTTTTGCCGGACCGAAGCGACCCCCGAGGGCCGTCTGGCGATGCGCATCGCGGGGGAGGGTATCGCCCGGAAAGGTTGACGGAGGCTTGGAACACCGTGCGGTGGGGCGGCGGCTATAGGCCCCAACAACCGTTTGCCGGTCTGAGTCAGCCGGCATTCGTTTGCCCGCCTCGGTCAAAACAAGCCCCGTCCCGGGTCAGGCCCGGGACGGATTTTCCTGCCGGTCGTCGCCGCCCCCCGGCTCAGATCACGAAGGCCAGAAGCAGCGGCAGGTAGATCACCGACAGGAGCGTCGAGACCACGACGAGCCCGGCCACGGCCTCGGCATCGGCCTCGTATTTCTCCGCCAGGAGATAGGAGGTCACCGCCACCGGGGTCGCCACCTGTAAGGTCAGGACCGCCAGCGGCACCGGCGCCAGCCCGAACCAAAGACCGACCCCATAGGCGAGCCCCGCAGTGACCGCAGCCTTGCCGATGCAAAGCCCCAGATCGCGCCCGATCCGCGCCGGTTTGAGCCGCGCCAGCGCGACCCCAAGCGTGATCAGCATCAGGGGGATCGCGACCTGTCCGACGAGTTCCAGCGTGTTGGTCAGAAACCGCGGCGTTTCCCAGCCCTGCCAGAGAAAGAGCGCCCCAAGAAGCGTCCCCGCCACCATCGGCTCGCGCACGACGTTCCACAGCGACCCGCCGCCGGCCACCACCCAAACCCCTATCGTGAAGGAAAAAACCGCCATCACGGCAAAGACGACGACTGCCATATCGAGCCCTGCCTCGCCGAAGGCAAAAAGCGCCAGTGGGAGGCCGAGATTGCCGGTATTGCCGAAGGTGAGCGGGGCGAAATAGGTCCGCAGCGACAATCCAAGCCCGGCCGTGACGGCCAGAGCCGCAAGCCCGACGACGACATAGGCCGCCACCGAAGCCAGCGTCAGCGCGGCAAGCGCGTCCGCATCGATCTCGGTGTTCATCAGGGCGGTGAAGATCAGGCAGGGGACCGAAAGCGTCATCGTCAGCTGGGTGACGAATCGGATCGAATATTCGTGCCCGAGCCGTACCCAGACGAAGCCGATGGCCGCCAGCAGGAACACCGGCGCCACGATTTCGAGCACTGTCAGGACGAGGTTCACAGTCTGTTTCCCGGATTTACCTGAGGTTGATTGGACTTACGCGGCAGGCTTCTCTAGAACGCCTGTGGGGGTTTGTGACATGTTGAAGACGCGCGCAAAGTATTCGTTAGGCCAGGTCGTTCGGCACCGGAAGCATCCGTTCCGCGGTGTTGTCTTCGACGTTGACGCCATGTTCTCGAACACTGAGGAGTGGTACGCCGCCATTCCCGAGGACAGCCGGCCGCCGAAAGACCAGCCCTTCTACCACCTTCTTGCCGAGAACGATCAGTCCTATTACGTGGCCTATGTCTCCGAGCAGAACCTCGTTGCGGATTATTCGGGCCAGCCCGTCGATCACCCCGATCTGCCCGAGCTTTTCGGCGAGTTCGAGGACGGCCACTACCCGCTCCATGTCCAGTTGAACTGAACGCCTCAATAGCCAAGGGCGCAGCCGTCCTTGCGGGGGTCCGAGGCGCCTTCGAGAACGCCTGTTTCGGGATCGATGAAGATCGCCTGGGCGCCGCCGATGGCCGGTTCCGGGGCAATCACCTTGTGCCCGCGCGCGGCAAGCTCGGCCCGCACGGCGTCGCGATATCCGCGTTCCACCTGAAGGCCCTCCGGCGCCGGGAAGGACCGGGGCCCGTCGATCGCCTCCTGCGGCGAGATCCCGTAATCGACGACGTTGGTGAGAAACCGCGCATGGCCGGCCGCCTGATAAGGCCCGCCCATCACGCCAAAGGGCATCACGATCCGTCCCTCGCGCGCGAGCATCGCCGGGATGATCGTATGCATCGGCCGCTTGCCGGGCCCCATTTCGTTCGGGTGGCCGTCGGCCAGCGTGAACCCCGCCCCGCGATTGTGAAACAGGATGCCGAACTTCTCCGACGCGAGCCCGGCCCCGAACGTCCCGAAGATCGAGTAGATCAGCGAGACTGCCATCCGGTCTGCGTCGACGACGGTGAGATAGACGGTATCCCGGTGCACCTCCTCGGCGAGCTTCGCGGGATCGGGGGCCGCCCGTTCGCGGTCGACCAGTTCTGCGAGCGCGTCCGCGGTGTCCTGCGACAGCAGATGATCGAGCCGCTCGGTGTGGGCGGGGTCGGCGATGAACCGGTTGCGCGCATCGTAGGCGAGCTTTGCGACCTCGGCTTCGATATGAGCCCGGTCGGCGCCCCAGGGGTCGAGCGCGGCAAGGTCGAAATGCTTCAGCATGTTCGCCATCAGGATCGCGGTGGCGCCCTGGCCGTTCGGGGGGTGTTCGATGAGGTCGAGGCCCTTGTAATGCCCCGAGATCGGCTCGACCCACTCGGCCGTCACGCCGGCAAAGTCTGTGACGTCGTGCGGCCCGCCGAGCCGGGCGAGGCTTGCTGCCATGTCCTCGGCCACTTCGCCGGTATAGAAGGCGTCCGGGCCCTCGGCGGCGATCCGGCGCAGGACCTCCGCCTGCCCGGGTGCCCGGAAGAGCTGGCCGGCTGCAAGCGGGGCGCCGCCGGCAAGAAAGTGGCGCCGCGCGTCGCCCTGAAGCCGCGCCGCGGTGTTGGACCAGTCGAGCGCGACCCGTGGCGCGGCGGGCACGCCGTCCTCGGCATAGGCGATGGCCGGGGCGAGGCAGCGCGCCAGTCCGAGCCGACCGTGGCGCTCGGCCAGTGCGGCGAACCCCGCCACCGCGCCTGGAACGGTGACAGACCAGGCGCTGTCCGGTGGAACGGCGTTCCACCCCCGGTCCCGGAGGATCGCGGCGTGGAACCCGGCCGGCGCGGGTCCCGACGCGTTGAGCGCCTCGACAGCCTCGGAGCCTGCGGGTTTGACGAGCGCGAAGAGATCGCCGCCGAGCCCCGTCATGGCAGGCTCGCAGAAACCCAAGAGTACGGCCGCCGCGATCGCCGCATCGACCGCATTGCCGCCGTCCTTCAGCGTTTCGAGCGCCACCGCCGTTGCCAGCGGATGCGAGGTCGCCGCCATGGCCGTGGCGGCAAACACCGGCGAGCGGCCTGGAACCTGAAAATCGCGCATCCCGACTTCCCCCGAGGCTCTTTCTGAGCGGGGGATAGTGGAAGGATCGGCGCTGTTCTAGGGGGTAAGACCTCGGCGCCGCGCACTGGGTGGGGGCTGTAAAAGCGCGACGCCGAGGGAAGCCTTGTGCAGCTTACTCTTCTTCAATCACAGGTTCAGAAGGCAAACGTTGGGAGACAAAAGGGTTAAATTGTGGCGGCGGGAGGTGGCTGTGGGGCAACCGAGCGCCCTCAGGCGAACCTGGCGGATCCTTTGTTGCATTCGGGCTGGCCACCGGCCGCAGCGCCGGGGTGGTGTCAGTCTCGGATGCCGGGGCAGTCGCAACCTATCGGCCGCGCGCGCCCTTGGCCCCGGTCCGGGGGACCTCGACGGGCCGCGCCCGCCGCTCGATCGGCGCCCTCGATTAAGTCCCCGGACGTCTTTGGCGAAGGCCCGAAGGTCCTGCCGGCTCGCGGTTCAAGGCGGGACGCCCAGTGATTGACCCGGCACCCCGGGGATTGGACTGGCACGTGACAAGGCCGAAAGGCCGCGTCGCTACGGGGTGCGCGAACGAATGGCGCAGGTCCAATGACCACCATCGCCGGGCCGCGCCGCCGGTCCCGCGATCTGGCTGGGGTTTGGCGCAACGCTCTGAGGGCTCCACAGGTTTCATGCGATAGGGCGCGCCGCTCAGACGTTGGATCGCCGCCCCGCGGCCCGTCGATGGCGCGGCCCATAGCGCCGTCTCCAGATGTCTGCTCAATGCCAATAGGGGTTCATTGCGGTTCAATCGACTTCCGTACCGCTCTATCGCGCCAGCCCGACCTGTCACGCCCCCCGTTTCAGGCGACCTCGCCCTGGCAAATCGCCAGCCGGAAGGTCAGCCGGTTTTCGCCGCCGCACCGCTCATAGGTCAGCTCTCTTGCCAGTTCCCGGATCAGAAACCAGCCGAACCCGCCCTCGGGCAGGGCTTCGGTCTCGGCCGGAACGACCGGTGCGGCGCCGAGCGGCGGTTTGCCGTCGGGCATCGGCCGGCCGCCGTCGCAAATCTCGACATAGATCCCGCGTCCGCCATGGCTGAGGCCGAGGCGAAATCTCGGCTCGCCGACCCCCGCGAGAGCATGCTCGACCACGTTGTTCAGCGCTTCGGCCACGACGAGTTCGGCCGAGAACGCCTCCTCGCTGCCCGCCTCCAGCCCGTCGAGCCCCCTGCGCATGGCCCCCAGCGCCTCGCGGACGCCCTCTGGCGTTCCCGCAAAATCCCGCGACATCAACGGTTTTCGCGCCTCATCGACCAGGTCCTCATGAGGCATGGGCGACCCCGCCGAAGGCGCTTTCGACGTCGGGAAAGATGGTGAAGACGGTGTCCATCCGCGTGAGCCGGAAGACCTTTTCGACATTGCCGGTCAGCGCGGCCAGGGCGAAGGACTGGTCGGCACCCACCTCCTTCAGCACCGCGACCACCGCGCCGAGACCCGAACTGTCGAGAAAATCCACCCGCGACAGGTCGAGAATGACCCGCGGGTGCGGCCCGCCGAGACGGACCCGCATTTCGTCCTTGAACCGGACGGCGATTGCCGCATCGATCCGCTCTTCTTCGACACGGACCACCAGATCGCCGCCCCGCTCTTCGGAAACGAGATCCATACCATCCTCCTTCGACTTTGCTGCCTCTGGGAGCGGTAAGGGAAAGTCGTTACCAAGGCGTAAGCTGCGGTCGCGTTCCGCGCGCATGGGCGCGCTGCGCGGCCCGAACCGCACATACGGACAAGGATGGAACAGTCAGAATACCGGCCGCCGACGGACCCGCTCGACGTCGTCCACGCCGATCATGAAATCCTTGTGGTCAACAAACCCCCGGGGCTCCTGTCGGTGCCGGGCCGGGGGCCGGAGCTGGCCGATTGCCTTCTCGCGAGGGTTCAGGCGGCGTTTCCCGAGGCGCTTCTCGTCCATCGGCTCGACCGGGACACCTCCGGCGTGACGGTCTTCGCCCTGACGCCCCATGCCCAGCGACATCTGGGGCTCCAGTTCGAAAAGCGCCAGGTGAGAAAGACCTATGTCGCCCGGGTTGCGGGGGAGATGGCCGAGGATCGCGGGACGGTCGATCTGCCGCTCTGCGTGGACTGGCCGAACCGGCCGATGCAGAAGGTCGACTTCGAGGCCGGCCGGGAGGCAGTGACCGATTGGCGGGTGCTGCGGCGCGGCGGCGGCGAGACCCGGGTCCGGCTCACCCCGCACACCGGCCGCAGCCACCAGCTTCGGGTGCATATGCGCGAGATCGGCCACCCGATCCTAGGCGACCCGTTCTATGCCACGGGCGCGGCGCGCGACCACCCCCGGCTGATGCTCCACGCCGAAGCCCTGCGTCTGCGTCATCCGGATGGAGGAAAGGGGCTGACCTTCTCCGTCCGGGTGCCGTTCTAGGTGTGGACGCCGGGGCTGCGGATTGAGCGCGCGCTCGGGACGTCGGTGGTCCTGCGCGGACGACGCTCATGCTTCCCGCCCCGCCGCGGATTTGGCCCGGGGACGTCGATCCCGTGGAGCGCGCCGTTCGTCGAGGCACCGGGTCGAGCCCCCGGGCGGGGAGCGCTTCCCGGTCGCCGGTCGCGGCGAGGCCGGGGTGTCGGCCCGCCTGGTGGCCCGAGTTCGACCGTATCAGGCCGGCTGGCGGGCGAGGAATGCGCCGATGGCTTCGATCTCCTCCTGCCGGATTTCGTGGCCGCCGCCATGCCAGGCCACCGTCACCTCCGCGCCCTGGGCCCGGTAATAGGTTTCGAGGCGGCGGGTCGCGTCCGGCGGACAGATCGGGTCCCGCTCCCCGGCGGTGATGAGCACCTTGCGGCTGGCCAGACCGGGCTGGGGCGCCGGCTCGAACGGAATCAGCGGGTGGAGAAGGACCATCCGGTCGAAGCATTCGGGGGCTTCAAAGCTCACCGAGGCGGCGATGTTCGCGCCGTTCGAATAACCCAGCGCAATCGTCTCGCGGTCGTCCTTCTCGGCGGCGACGAAGGCGGCCATCGCCGCCGTCCGTCGCGCGAGATCGTCTATGTCGTAGCGGCCCTCTCCGGTGCGCCGGAAGTAGCGCAGCGCCCCGTGCTCGGAGACGTCGCCGCGCGGCGAGACCACCCGGGCCCCCGGCACCAGCTCCCCCGCGAGGCGGTGAAACTGGGTTTCGTCGCCGCCGGTGCCGTGGAAGGTGAAGACGAGGGGCGCGCCGGGCGCCCCCTCGGTTCGGTTCGCGAGGTAGCTCATGCCGCCTCTCCGATGGGTTCGAGCGCGCGCTCCAGCCGCTGGCGCAGATGCTCGTGCTGCGAGGGCAGCTTCAGCGCCTCGCCGAGACGCGCGGTGTCCTCGTCGCGGTCGAACCCGGGCTCGTTGGTCGCAACCTCGAAGAGCACCCCGCCGGGCGTGCGGAAGTAGATCGCCCAGAAGTAATCGCGGTCGATGACGGGGGTCACCTGATAGCCGGTGTCGAGGAGCGCCTCGCGCACTTCGAGCTGGCGGGCCCGGTTCTCGACGGCAAAGGCGATATGGTGGACCGATCCGGCTCCCTGTGCGGCATGGGGCGCGCCCGGGATCCGTTCGAGGTCGATCACATTGGCCGCGTTGCCGCCGGGCACCGCGAAGCGTGTGACGTCACCGTCGCTGCCCACCTTCTCGTAGCCCATAAAGCCCAGAAGCTCGGCTGTCGCGGCATCGTCCTTGAGGCGCATGGCCGCCGAATGGAAACCGCGGATCGCCATCTCTTCGGAGATGCCTCCGCCCGTCCAGGCAGCGCGTGGGTCATCGGCGGTCTCCACAAGGGCGAAACCGTCGCCATCGGGGCCGCGGAAGGCGAGGACGTCATCGCCGAAGCGGCTACCGGTTTCGAGCCCCTCCACCCCGCGTGCGGTGAGCCGTTCGGCCCAGGCGCCGAGACTGCCCTTCGGCACGGCGAACGCGGTTGTGCCGACCTCGCCGACGCCGGGGCGGCCGCGCGCGGCCATGGGGAACGGAAAGTAGGTCATTACGGTGCCCGGCGTTCCGGTCTCGTCGCCGTAATAGAGGTGATAAACGTCCGGCGCGTCGAAGTTCACGGTCTTCTTCACCCGCCGAAGGCCCAGCGTGTCGGTGAAAAAGGCGTTATTGCCTGCGGCACTCGAGGCCAGCGAGGTGACATGGTGCAGGCCCTTGATCTGGTTGAGCATGGGTCGTCTCCCGAAGTGTTGCGTTGACGGGAAGGTAGTATGTGTATGGTTGCGCCGCATTACCGGAAGACGCATCCTGACCTACGCAAAGACGCACATATGCCCGGGGCGGCGGGTCGACATCGGGTCCCGGCAGTCGAGCTAGGGCTTGAGTGGACGTCTGGCTCGCGCTCCAAAGCCAGAGCGCGCCACGCCCGGACCCGATCCGGGGCCTCGATCCACCGGAGTGCCAAGCCTATCGGGGTCCCGGGTCAAGCCCGGGACGCGGGGGCATTGTGATCGGAGCGGACGAACGACCGTCCGCTCGAGGCCTGGCCTGGCAGCCGGCTGTACCTGTATCTCCCGCCGCCCCGAAACCTTCGCGCCGGCCTTACTTCGTGCGTATATCGTCCCTGCGCGAGGTGGGTTTGATTCTCTCCCAATTTGGGACGTTTCCCGATGGACCCCATCGCGCCCGCGCAGCAGCGCCGCCAAAGAGCGTCGAAGGACGCTGACCAAAAAACACACGAGGAGCCCAAAATGGCTTTGCGCATCAACGACACCGTCCCCAATTTCGAGGCCGAAACCACCGAAGGGCCGATCAGCTTTCACGACTGGATCGGCGACGCCTGGGCGATCATCTTCAGCCATCCGAAAGACTTCACCCCGGTCTGCACCACCGAGTTCGGCGCGGTGGCCCAGCTCGCCGAGGAATGGGCCAAGCGGAACACCAAGGTGATCGGCGTCTCCGTCGACGGGATCGAGGACCACAAGAAGTGGATCGGCGACATCGAGGCGGCGGGCCAGACCTCCGTGGGTTTCCCGATCATCGGCGACGAGGGGCTCAAGGTCTCGAAGGCCTTCGACATGCTGCCTGCCGACGCCTATCTGCCGGACGGCCGCACGCCGGCCGACAGCCAGACCGTGCGCTCGGTCTTCATCATCGGGCCCGACAAAAAGCTGAAGCTGTCGATGACCTACCCGATGACGGTGGGGCGGAATTTCGGCGAGGTCCTCCGTGCGCTCGACGGTCTGCAACTCACGGCCAAGGAAGAGGTGGCGACCCCGGCGAATTGGGAAGTGGGCCAGGACGTGATCGTGCGCACGTCGCTCGACGATGCGGGTGCCGAAGAGCGTTACGGGGCGCTCGAAAAGAAGCTCCCCTATCTGCGCTACGCCAAGATGCCCGGCTGATGCGGGGCTCCTGCGGCGCGGTATCGCACCCCGCGCCGCAGGTTTGGCGATCATCCGCCATCACGGCTCTAACTCCCTGATACTGAACGTGCTTCACAGCCGGTTGACCTGGGGTCAGCCAGTGCTGACGGCGCTGTTATCTATTGTCCTAGAAACTGTCACCGACCTGTCATGCTGAGCCGCTAGGCCCGCGCTCGCGGCGCCGGGTCAGGAGCCCCAGAGGCGCCCTCGATTTTTCACTCAGGGAGACTTCGATGAAAGACATCGACACCAACAAGCTCAGTGCCGACGATTGGGATGAGTTGAACTTCCCCCGCCCCGAGATTCAGGATTTCGACCGCGTCGTCGACCGCGCCATCTCGCGCCGCGGCTTCTTGGGCGGCGTTCTGGCCTTCGGGTCCGGTGCCGCCGTGATGGGCACGTCGTTCCTCAAAGGCACGACCGCCATGGCCCAGAGCGCCTCGCGCTTTCCGTTCGAGGCCATCGGCATCGCCACCGACGACACCGTTCATGTCCCCGAAGGCTACAGCTGGGACGTGCTCGTCCGCTGGGGCGACCCGCTGGTGCCCGAGGCCGAAGGGGCCTGGGACCCCGCCAAGGGCGTCAGCGTCGAGATGGCCGATAAGGTGTTCGGCGAGAACACCGACGGGATGGAGCTCTTCAACATCGACGGTCGCGAGATTCTCGTGGTGAACTCCGAATACACCAACCGCCCCGTCAACCTGCCCCATGCCGAGGACGGCGTGCCAACCGGTCTCGACGACGTGCGTATCCTCCAGCATCTCCAGGGCGTGAACATCCTGGAAATCGCCGAAGGGGAAAACGGCTGGGAGGTCGTCGTCGACAGCGCCTATAACCGCCGTATTCACCACAATACGCCGATGACGTTCGACGGCCCGGCCGCCGGTCACGATCTCCTGAAGACGGCTGCCGACCCGACCGGCATGAACTCGCTCGGCACCATGAACAATTGCGGTTCGGGCCGCACGCCCTGGGGCACCTATCTGACCTGCGAAGAGAACTTCAACGGCTACTTCGGCTCCACCGAGACCGCCGAGGACCAGAAGCCTCTCGACGTCAGCGTCGGCTTCCGCCGCTACGGCATCGGCGCCGACGGATGGGGCTACGACTACCACAAGTGGGACGCGCGCTGGGACACCTCGCAGAACCCCAACGAGCCGCACCGTGCGGGCTACATCGTCGAGATCGACCCGGCCAACCCGGATGCGACGCCCGTCAAGCACACCGCCCTGGGCCGGTTCAAACATGAGAACGCCGCTTACGCCATCGCCAACGATGGCCGGTTCGTCGTCTATATGGGCGACGACGAGCGTGGCGAATACATGTACAAATGGGTGAGCGCCGAGCCTTACGTCGAAGGTGGCGACACCTCCCGCCTGATGGTCGACGGCTCGCTCTATGTGGCCTTGTTCAACGACGATCAATCGGGCGAGTGGGTTCCGCTTACCCCCGGCACCACGGGCATGACGGAAGCGGAAATCGCCGTCTTCACCCGGATGGCGGGCTCGGCCGTCAACGCCACCACGATGGACCGGCCCGAATGGATCGCGGTGAACCCCACCGCGCCCGAGGCCTATTGCTGCCTCACCAACAACTCGCGGCGCGGTCTCATCAACGAAGACGGCACTGTGCGCACCAATGCCGGCGGCGAGCCGATGATCACCAACGGGCCGAACCCGCGCGACATCAACCGCTACGGCCAGATCGTGCGCTGGCGCCCCGCGGGCGGCGACCATGGGGCGACCACCTTCAACTGGGACCTCTATGTCATGGTCGGCAACCCGACGGTGCATGACGACGTCTATGGCGGCTCGGCCAACATGAACGCCGGCAACCTCTTCAACTCGCCTGACGGGATGATGATCGACACCACCGGCCTCATCTGGATCCAGACCGACGGCAATGACGGCAACGAGGGCGACTTTGCCGGCATGGGCAACAACCAGATGCTGGCGGGCGATCCGGTCACCGGCGAAATTCGCCGCTTCCTCACTGGCCC